>JBGAGX010000053.1:0-8573 GCA_044226515.1 Flavobacteriales bacterium
CAAATGTACGGGAACAGCATCCAGGCCAGGACCACGGTGATGAGGTCCAGCAGGGCCAGCCCCAGGAAGTACTTGCCGTTCACACTGAAGGCCACGCCGTCGAGGGCCAGCTTGCTGGCGCGCATCACGGCGATGAGCATGGGCAGCACGATGGGGAAGCCGAGGATGGCCATCAGGCCGAGCCCGTTTCCCGCCCGCGCGGCGATGGCGCTGATGAGCGTGAGCACGGTGGCGAAGCCGATGCCGCCCAGCACCACCGCCCCCAGGAACTGCGGCAGATCGGCCTCGGTCATGGCCTCGCTGCCCACGAACAGGGCGAAGAAGAGCAGGCTCAGCAGGCTCAACAGCGTCATGGTGACGGCGTTGTACAGCGTGCGCGCCAGCACCACGCTGCGCGGGTCGGCCAGGGTGTACAAGTAGAGCTGGCGGCCGGCGTCCTCGCGCTGGAAGCTGCGGGCCAACGCGTTGAAGGCGGCGAAGAGCAGGATGATCCAGAAGAGGGCGTTCCAGGTGGCGGTGCCCAATCCGCCTTTCACGGCCAGGAAGCACACGTACACGGCGCTCACCACGTACAGCAGCATGCCGCCCCAGGCGTGCTTCTGGCGCAGGTCCAGGAGCACCTCCATGCGCAGCAGGGCGGCGATCTCGCGGGGCTTCATCGGGGCGGACGAAGGTACAGGCCGCGGTCCCTATGGCAGGAGGTCGATCACGGGCACGTGGCGCCGCACATGCCTCACCAGGGGCTCGAAGGCCTCCGGAGGCATGCTCGCCCGTGGGAAGAGGTAACAGGTGTCGGCATGGAGGAAGACCACATCGGGTGCGCAGGAGCCCGAGCGCACGGCGCTCCAGGGTACCTCCTTCGAGCGCTGGCCGTGCGTGAGGGAGAAACCCTTCTCGGTGAGCCGCAGTTCGGCGGGACCGGCGGCCGCCACGTCGTGCGCGAAGCGACGGATGCGCTCCTTCGATCGCCGAAGCATACGGGACGAGCGCCAGAACACGCCCAGCGGAACGCCGGCAACGAGCAGGGCCACGATCAGGAGCACCACCAGCGGCCCCCGCAAGAGCGCACCCGCCACCAGCACAACGACCGAGGCGACCAGGCCACCGAGCATCACGCGCCGCGCCCACTCCGTGCCGGTGCTGCGCCACGGGTCGAAATAGCCGTTCCGGAAGTACACCGCTTCGATGTCGGCCGCATCGGGCCGTAGCGGGATGGTCCCGTTCATGCGGACAAGGTGTGGGACGAACAGGCTGCCGCGATGCGCGTCCGGACAGGACGGGAAGCGGGATGGATGGAGCGGCGTGACGTTCCATGAAATGAACGCCACATGAAAGCGGCCGGCGGGCTAAGCGCCGATCACACGGGCATCCAACCGGTCCAGGAGGCGCTCGTCCTTCAGCCCGGTGCGGTTCAGGAGCACCACACTGCCAAGCCCTTGGTCGGGGTACAGGCGCAGTTCGGCGTAATAACCGCCGCCGCCTCCTGCGTGCGCCACGTAGCGAAGGCCGTTCAAGTTGCCGGTCCACCAGCCCAGGGCCATGCCGGTAAGTCCGCCTGCGGTGGTGCGCGTTCCCGTGAACAGGATGTCACGCAGGGCAGGCGTGAGCAGGAGCCCATCGTGGAGCAGGGCCTGCAGGTACAGCCTGTACCCGGTGGCCGTACCGAGACTTCCGCCGTAAGGCGTACCGTTCAGCAGGAAGGGGCGGAAGGCGCGCCAACGACCGGTGCGCTTCCCCAGCAGCTTCCCGGTGTCCACCAGCAACGGCAGCAGAAGCGCGGTGAGGCTGGGGGTGCGCAGGTGACCGGTGGCATGCCGCCCGTCGGTGGGGTAGGAGAAGGTGAGGTCGTGCGGAGTGATGCCGGCCGGTGCGAGCACGCGTTGTTGGATGAGCGCTTCGTAGCGGGTGCCGGTGATCCGCTCCAGCAACTGTCCCAACAGCACGTAGCCGAGGTTGCTGTAGGCGAAGCGCTCGCCCGGTGCATGACGCGTGCGGGGGTTGCGGCGGAAGACCCCGGCGAAGAAGCGGTCCCGATCGAAGGAGGGCCCATCGTGCGGGTCGTGCACCCAGCGGAGCGGAAGCGGGTTGGGCAGCCCGGCGGTATGCCCGAGCAGATGCCGCACTGTGATCGGACCGTCGTACGGCATGGACGGCAGAAGCTCCCGCACCGGCGCGTCCAGGTCCAACGCTCTGTCCTGAACCTGTTGCATCACCGCCAGCGCCGTGAGGGTCTTCGTCACCGAGAACCCGTGGAAGCTGGTGGTCGCCTCCACCGCACGCCCGGTGGCCACGTCCATGCTACCGGCGTAGTGCTCCAGTCGCACGCGCTGCGGATCGAAGTGCACGTAAGCGATGCCCGGGGTGTTGCTGCCCACCAGGCCGTTCAGGAGGTCGAGCGGTGTGCCCATGCACGAAGTTCGGGTGAAGGGGGGCACCACCGATCACGCAAAGTTCGACCTCGGTCGCATCGGCATCGGTCCCGGTCCGTGGGCAAGCATTCACAGGTCGGTGTACCGAACGTGAGCGGTATCACCCAAGGCGGGGGCGATGCACGGTATTTTTGGTCCCACCCAAGGAAGCAAGCTTCTCCTCATGCGGAACATCAGGACCGTCAGGATCCTCATCGCCCTGACCCTCTTCACCGTCGCCCTCACCGGCTGCAAGAAGGACGAGGAGCCCATGGCGCCCACGCCCGCGCCCACCACCGGCACCTTCAAGCTGGGCTATGGGTTCCATTGGGGTGCGGCCGACCTGGACATGAACACGTTCTACACCGACGGCAACGGGCACGCGATCAAGTTCAGGACCGTGAAGTTCTTCCTGGGGCAGCCGGTCCTGTTCAGCGGTGGCAGCGCCGTGGCCCGGTGGGACAGCACCTACTTCCTGGCCGATGCGGAGGTGGGCGAGGGGAACTGGCTGGTGGGCACGGTGTCCCCCGGCAGCTTCGATTCCCTCGCGCTCACCGTGGGCATCGACAGCGTGTCGAACCACAAGGACCCCACGTTGGCCGAAGCGCCGCTGAACGACGCCACCATGCACTGGAACTGGAACCCCGCGCAGGGCTATGTGTTCCTGCTGTTGGAAGGGCGCGTGGACGATGATGGGGACGGGGTGGTGGACGGCGCCGACCCGGAGTTCACCTACCACTGCGCCACCGACGACGCCCGCCGGGCCCTGGTTCTCCCGCTCTCCACCACGGTCAGCGCCGGTGGCACCATGATCCCGCACCTGGAGATCCACATGGACGTGCTCTGCAGCAACGTGGACATGCTCGCCCTGCCCAGCGGCATGGGGTACCCGGCCGTGTGCGCCCAGTTGATGGACGACCTCTCCGCGGCGCTCAGCTTCGAATGATCATGCGTCCGGCGCCGGCCACCGCAGCGCCTGGGTACCCGGACCACCCCCGGCGATGACCAACCTCGACCGCATGCTGCAGTTGGCCGATGAGGTCTTCGCCAGCCGCACCGATCCCGATCAGCTGGACGTGGACCCGGCCGTGCTGGAGCACCTGCGCGCGCTGCATCCCGCCGCCGTGGCCGAACAGGCGGATGACGAGGGCCCTGTTTGCTGGGTGTTGCTGATCCCCACCACGCAGGCCCTGATGGACGACTTCCTCGCGGGCCGCATCACCGAGCGGGAGCTCTTTGCCCGCACGCCGCTCGGCGCGCGGTACGACGCCGTGTACCTGTGCAGCGCCATGACCCTGGCGGAGCACCGGCGCCAGGGCATCGCCCGGCGCATCACGCTGCACGCGATCCAGCGCATCCGGCACGACCATCCGGTGAAGGCCCTGTTCGTGTGGCCCATCACGGGGGAGGGACGGGCCACCGCCGAGGTCATCGCCCGCGCGGCGGGGCTTCCGCTCCTCGTGCGGGCCGGCCACTAGTCGCTTTCCCCGCCACCGTGGGCCTCGCGTGACCGGCGCACCTGGTCCCAATACCGGTCGTGCATCTTGCGCGCCAGCATCAGCAGGTCGTCCGGGGCCATGCGCTCGGTGTGGAGCTGGATGGGGCGCCGCTCCTCGAACACGCGCCCTTCCTCGTCCACCGTGTACACCCCGGCGTAGCGCGGCAGCTGGATCCGGGGTTCGGTGCGGTACACCGCGCACGGCATGGCGAAGCAGAAGTAGTTCGGCCGGCGGCAGCGCACCTCCCCGGCGGCGCGGCGCGCATCCTCATGGGCTTCCCCGGCGGTGAGGGCCCTGCCGTTCGCCTTCTTCAGGAAGGCCCCGTTCAGCAGCATGCCCTGGCTGTGCTTGGGCTTCAGCAGGTCGTTCCGCAGGTCGTTCCGGCTCACCTTGATCTCGATCTCGCACACCTGCCCATCGGGCGTTACCGTGAGCAGGTCGCTCTCCCAGGCATAGAGCAACGCGTTGGGCGTGATCCACGCATGGCGAAGGCCTGCGGCATGGAGCCGCATGTGCCAGGCGATGTCGGCGGCGGTGAGGGCCACGGTCGGGAACGGCGTCAGGGAGGGCGCGCACAAGTAACCGCTCGCGCACCGGTCGTGCAAGGTCGGGCGCGACCGTCGGGGTCAGGCGCGCGCCGTGCGGCCCAGGACCATGCCCACCGCGGCGCCCACGCCGGTCACCCACAGCGCGTTGGAGAGCACGTCCACCACCGCGGCCATGGGCTCGCTGAACAGGTTCATCATGGCCAGGAAGGAGAGGTCCACGCTCAGGTAGAACAGAAGGCCCATCACCGCACCGGTGCGCACACCCGCCATCAGGCCCTTCACGCCCATGCGGTCGAACGACCAGGCCAGGAGCGCGGCCAGGACGAGGTTGCTCACGAACAGCAGGCCCAGGTCCATCTCGCTCTCGCTCTTCATCAACCCGGGATACGACACCATGTGGCTGTTCATGTAGTCCATCAACAGCACGCCGAAGATCAGCCAGCCCAGCAGGAAGGCCGTGATGCCGCCGACGGCAGCGGCGAGGAGTACGTTCTTGTTCATGGTCGTGTGTGTTGGCCCTACCGAATGTACGAGGTGGGCACGGATCGCGCACCCGGCTGCGAACGCTTCGGCACTCCATCACAACCCCGGCGGTCCTTTCGCGTATCAACCGGTCCTTATGCCGAACACCGGACACGTACCACGCATGCCGTTGGAGGCCCCGGCCGGAGCTCCGGTCGGAGCGGTGCTGCGGAGGACGGTCGCGAAGGCGCCCGTCACCGTCTTCATCGCGCTCACCCTCGGCTTCCAGCTCACCATCGTGCTGCTGGCCTACGCGTTGATGCCGGCCGGCACCGAGCTGCACGATCACCCGGACGCGCACATGGTGTTCCGCTTCCGCGTCTTCGGTCCGCTGGTGTTCTCGGTGGGCCTCACGTGGCTGCTGGAGGGGCGAAATGGCCTGCGTCGCCTGTTCGGGGCCTTCCTGCACTGGCGCGTGCCGGTGAGGTGGTACGCGCTCGCCTTCACCTGGAAGTTCATCGTCACCTACATCGGCATGGCCGTGCTCGCCTTCTTCGCCGTGCGCGCCTGGCCGGGCACCATCGCTCCGGGCTTCCTGCCGGGCCTCCTCCGCAACATGCCCTTCATCGTGGGCATCGCCATCGTGGAGGAGACCGCCTGGATGAAGTTCGCCGTCACCCGCCTCAACGAACGCCATTCCGCCTGGCGCACCAGCCTCATCGTGGGGCTGTGCTGGGGCCTGTGGTACCTGCCCATGCTGCTGCTGGGCGAAGGCGTGCCCGACGGCATCCCCTGGCCCGTGTTCCTCTTCAGCATGCTCAGCCTTACGGTGCTGCTGAGCTGGGCCTACAACGAAACGCACAGCGGCCTGGTGCTGCTGATCATGCAGATCCTCAGCAACTGCGCCTTCATCATGGTGCCCGTGCTGCCCGGCTGGCACCACCTCGACCCCGCCTACGTGGTGGCTTTCGTGGCCGTGTTCTTCGTCGCCGCCCTCGCCATCCTGTGGTACGCCGGACCGGCATGCAGATCCTCAGCAACTGCGCCTTCATCATGGTGCCCGTGCTGCCCGGCTGGCACCACCTCGACCCCGCCTACGTGGTGGCTTTCGTGGCCGTGTTCTTCGTCGCCGCCCTCGCCATCCTGTGGTACGCCGGACCGGTGGAGCTCAACAGCAAGGGTCCCCGTGCGCGGTGGAGCGACCCCGAGTGAACGCTGATCAGGCCATCGCCGTCATCCCTCCGCACAACCACCCCGTGCGGCCGAAGCCCCTGTCGCGCAGGATCTGCGCGGCCTGCGCACGGTGCACGCTCATTCCACCACAACCCGCTCCGTACACACCCCCTCGGGCGTGGTGAGCTTCAGGATGTACGTACCACTGCCGAAACGCCCCAGATCGACCTCCTCGCTGGCCATACCCTTGGGCCACGGCCGCTGGTACAGCAACCGCCCCATGGTGTCGTACACGCTGTAGTAGCTCTCGGCCACCAGCGGATCGGCGAACTGCACGGTGAAGCGGCCGGGCGTGGGGTTGGGGCGGATGCGGGGTTTCTCCCGGTTAGAAAAGAGCGGGCTTGGCGTTGCGGTGATCGTGCAACCATTATAGTCCGTAATTGCGCCAAAAGCTACACTGCTTACGTTTCCCGGAAATTCAGTTGCGCCATCGATCGAGGTAAGCGTGAAGCTGCTATCGTTCGGGAAGAGATTTGAGATGGTGATCGAAAGGGGAACAGTGGGAGTGCATGGAAGAAAGCCGAGCGAGTCGGTTTTATAGATAAACGGCAGTCCTGTGTTCATATCGGGAAGGTCACCAATGATGATCCCACTGAACAGGAAGCCACCACTCATGCTCTCCAACAGATCCCCTGTTTCATAGCCGTACCCGGGTATCCCATAGGAACGGCTCCAAAGCGTATCGCCGTTCATGTCAACCTTCATCAGCATCGGTCTTCCCCCATTGATGGCGATGAGTGCGTAGTTGTTGTCACTGGTTCCTATCAGGCGCAATGGATAGTCACTATTCCAAGGATATCCGCTGGAATATCCACGGCACCAAAGCACATCACCCGTCCCGTTCAATTTCATCATGAACATCGTCTGGTCGGAGCTTTCCGTTATACCTTGGATAACGAATGAACTGTCTGATTCAACTACGCAGGCGTTCACTGATCCGGTAGGGCGCATGTAGGACTTACACCAGAGAAAATTACCGTTGGCATCCAACCTCGCCACTGCTGCGCCGGCCGTGTCCATATTGAACCCCGCCAAGAGATCGCCACTGGGAAGTTCTTTTATGAACTGGAAATGACCATTGCGATTGAAATGTTTAGACCAAACATGCGAAAGGCTCGAATCGACCCGAAGAGCAAAGAAGTCGTATTGCCATGACCCTGCCCACGTAATGATGTCAGCATTCTGAGATACCTCCATGTCAAACGCCAAAGACTTGCAGGCTCCGTTCAGTTCAAAATGAGCTAATGCCAACACATTACCAGCCGTATCCATTTTACCCACTACCGGAAATATGCGAGTGGCTGAATTGCAAACTCCGTTAGTATAACCTGAAACAAAATAAATATCACCAGAATCCCCATTTTTGAAATCAGTTGGGAGGAGAAAAGGTAATTGAGCGTACACATTCGTTTGCAGAACATTTCCATAAGGATCCAATAGAGACATACCCGGTGCGCTTGAACTACCGTGAATACCGCAAAGTAAATTATGGCTACCTAATTCAATGACACTCGCAGAGCCTCCGCCTGCATAAATTCTTTCGAATCCTGATTGTGCTTTCGCCGAAGCAATAAGCCAGATCATTATGAGCACTAACGAGTTCCTCATGGTTCAGTGGATGTGTAAGCTTCCCCTGTTTTCGGGCCGATCATAACTGGAGGTTCCAGGGTCATGTGGATCAGGGTTGTTGAGGCACTGGCGACCGATAGCCGAGTGCTTTGTGAGGCCTGTTGTGATTTTAGTCGATCATCCACTCCGATGTCTTCTCGCGGACCTCATCCAAGGTACGGAAGACGTAAGCGTTGAGCAGCTCGCGGCGCATGGTGCCGTTAAAGCGCTCGATGTAGGCGTTCTGGGTGGGTTTGCCGGGCTGGATGTAGGTAAGAGTGATCTTGTGCCGGCGGCACCACTCGTCCAGCTTGTGGCTGATGAACTCCGGCCCGTTGTCCACGCGGATCATCTGCGGCAAGCGCTGAGCGCTCTTGAGCTGTTCCAGCACGCGGATCACCCGCAGCGCAGGCAGGGCGAGCGACCAGCCGGTGATGAGCAGCGCCTTGCGGCCATAGCGGCCCGCCAGCCTGCCTGTGGAGTAGTTCGCCAGCGCCTTGCTCACACCGAAGGCCATGATGAAGCTGAGCGCCGCGGCGTGCGAGGCGATGCCGAAGTCGTGCTCGGCCAGCAGGGGCAGCACCGTGCGTTCGATGCCCACCATCGCGCCCACGAAGGCGTTGAGCACCACCAGGAGGGTGAACTGCCTCCAGTTGGGGCGGAGGCCGAGCTGCGCGTTCATTTCAGCTGCGCGATGAAGTCCCTGCAATACCCCTTGATCTCGTCGCGCACCGTGCGGAACGCGGTCATGATCTCCGCTTCGCTGCCCGTGGCCTTCGCCGGGTCGGTGAAGTCGTGGTGGTGCTTCATGGCCG
>JBGAGX010000018.1:0-74951 GCA_044226515.1 Flavobacteriales bacterium
GCGTGAAGCTGCAGGGCGGCCTCAACGCGCTCTCCTTCACCGTGAAGGAGAAACCGCTCGCCGTGGTGATCGACCCCGACCACCTCTTCTTCGACCGCATGCCCGAGGACAACCGGAAGAAGGTGGAGGTGAAATGAGGGGCGGATCCGCTCACTTGTCCCCGTAGCGCGGATCGGGCCGCCACGGAAGCTTGCGCATCCACTGGGTGCGCAGGGCGCAGTGCCCGAACTCCTCCTCCACCACACCGGTGATGCTGTACACCCCGCGCCCCTGGAAGGCATGGCGCGCGGCCACATCGGGGAACTGCGTGCTGTCCCAGAAGTCGCCGGCGGTATCGATGAAGGAACCGAAGCTCATGCGCTGGCCGTGGTGCGTGTCGGTGGCCTTCACGTGGATGAGGTAACCGAGCATCCGCACCCGCCTGCCGATATAGCTGGTCATGTCGCGTTGCAGGATCCACGGCGCACCCTCCTCCTCCTCCACCGGCTCCACCAGGGAGAAGGGGTCGCACAGCGGGAATCCCAGCAGGTCGAGCTCGTCGTAGGCGTCGGCGAGCGCGTGGTGGTGCAGCTGCGGCAGCCGCGGCTCCTCCACGCGGGTGTGGAAGAGGTCGCCATCGGCCCTGACCTGCTCGGGCCGGTGCAGCAGCGTGAGGTCCCAGAGCAGGGCGGGCTTGGTCCGGCCGGTGAAGCGCAGCGCACCCACGCGGATGAGGATGCGCACCTGCTCCACCGGCAGCGGCACACGCGCCAGCAGGTCCTGCAGATCGGCATAGGGTCCGTTGCGGCGGCGTTCGTGCAGCACCAACTGCACCGCCTCGGCCTCGAGGCCCTTGATGTTGGCGAGGCCGAGGAAGATGCGGGGGGCCGGCCGGGCCGCCGAGCGTCCAGCATCCCCTGGCGCATGGCCAGCGGCGTGCAATGAGCACAGCTCCTCGCTTGTATTGATGCACGGCGCCTCGATCACCGCGCCGGCCCGCTTCGCCTCGTGGAGGTAGAACTCGGTGTGGTAGAAGCCGCCGAAGTTGTTGGCCACGCCCACCAGGAACTCCAGCGGGTGGTGCGCCTTGAGGTAGAGGCTCTGGTAGCTCTCCACCGCGTAGCTGGCGCTGTGGCCCTTGGCGAAGCTGAAGCTGGCGAAGCTCTGGATCTGGCGCCACACCTCCTCCGCCTCGCCGGGCGGATAGCCGAAGGCCCTGCAATTGTCGAAGAACTTCCGCTCCACCACCTTGAACTCCGGCCGGTCGCGGTAGCGGATGTTCATGCCGCGCCGCACGATGTCCGACTCCTCCAGGTCGAGCCCGCCGTACAGGTGCACCACCTTGATCACGTCCTCCTGGTACACCATCACGCCGTAGGTCTCGGGCATGATCTCCAGCAGGCGCTTCGGGGCCTGCTTGCGCCGCTCGGGGTCGTGGTGGCGCAGCAGGTACTCGCGCATCATGCCGCTCTCGGCCACACCCGGCCTGATGATGCTGCTCGCCGCCACCAACCCCAGGTAGTCCTCGACCTGCAGCTTCTTCAACAGCATGCGCATGGCGGGGCTCTCCACGTAGAAGCAGCCGATGGTGTCGCCCTTGCGCAGCAGCTCCTTGATCGCCGGGTCCTGCTTGAAGCGCGGTATGTCGTGGATGTCGATGGCCCGGGCAACAGTGCCCTCGCGCGGCCCTTCATGCGCGATCGACAGCACTTGCGCGTAGGCACTGTCGCGCGTTGGCTCGTGGACAGGCGCTCCGTTCACCAGCTCCACCGCATCGCGGATGTGCCCCAGCCCGCGCTGGCTCAGCAGGTCGAACTTGTGAAGGCCCATATCCTCGCACTCGAGCATGCTGATCTGCGTGACGGGGAAGCCCTTGGGCGGGCGGAAGAGCGCGGAGAAATGCGTCACCGGCCGCTCGGTGATGACGATGCCCCCCGCATGGATGCCCAGGTGGTGCGGCATGCCCAGCAGGTGCCGGCCGTAGTTCACCACCGCACGCGCCACACGGTCGAGGTCGCCACCCTTCGCCTGCGCGCTGGGCCGGCCGCGGGAGAAGTAGCCCGCATCGCCTTCGGAGAGCGCGTCGATCTCGGCCGGCGGCAGCCCCATCGCCTTGCCCAGCTCGCGCACCGCGCCCCGCCATTGGAAGGTGGTGTAGGTGGCGATCTGCGCGGCATGGATGTTCGCTGCGTCCGCGCCGTTGTACTTCCCGAACACATACCGGTAGATCTCGTCGCGGTCCTTCCAGCTGAAGTCGATGTCGAAATCGGGCGGTTTCTTGCGCGCGGGGTTGATGAAGCGCTCGAAATACAGGTCGAGCTCCATGGGGTCCACGTCGGTGATGCGCAGGCAGTAGGCCACCAGGCTGTTCGCCCCGCTGCCGCGCCCCACATGGAAGAAGCCGCGGTGGCGCGCGTAGTTGACGATGTCCTGGTTGATGAGGAAGTAGCTGATGAAGCCCATGCGCTCGATCACCTCGAGCTCGTGGTGCATGCGCGCGAGCACCTTCGGGGTCACCTCGGGAAAGCGGTAACGCAGGCCTTCGCGCGTGTCGCGGTGCAGCTTCTCCCGGTCGGCACGCGCATCGCCGGTGAAGGCCGTGCGGGTCTTGTCGCTGCCGTCGAAGGCGATGGTGCACTGCTCCAGCAGGCGCTCCGCATTGTCCAGCAACCAGGGGTGGTCCCGGTAGATGCGGCGCACCTCGGCCTCGCTGCGGAACACCTCGTCGGGCGATGCGAGCTCCTCCGGCGGGAGCATGCTGAGCACGGTGTTGCGCGCCACGGTGCGCAGCAGGCGGTGCACGTTGTGGTCGCGCTGGTGGCGGAAGGTGACGGGCAGCAGCGCCACCAGGTCCTGCGGCCAGCGCATCCACGGGCTGAAGGGCAGCCGCGTGAGGTCGCCCGGGCGGATGCCGACGCGTTCGTTGGGGCGCAGCTGCCGCGGCGCGGTGGCGAAGGGCAGGATGAAGAACGCCTCCTCGAGCTCGGGCGCCCGCTCGGGCAAGGGCACGCCATCGAGCAGGTGCGGGCTCAGCAGCTCGTTCAACCGCTGGAAGCCCGCGTTGTTGCGGGCAAGGCCGATGTAGAGCGGCCGCGCCCCCTGGCGGAACTCGATGCCTGCGACCGGCCGCACGTTGAAGCGCGGCGCATCGCGCACCAGGTCGGGGATGCCGGCCGAGCAATGGATGTCGGTGAGGGCGAGCGTGCGCACACCGGCCTTCGCGGCCTCCTCCAGGAGCGCGTCGGGCTTCATCACGCCGTGCTTGAAACTGAACCAGCTGTGGCAGTTGAGGTACATCGGTCCACGATCGACAGGGAAGGCGTCGATCGGCGCTCTATAAAGTAGTGCGGCACGGCCTGCGCCGATCGACATTCCTCAGGATGCCCGGCCACAGGCGGGTCTACCTTCGCGGCCCATGTACCCGGCGCGCCTTCCGCTCCACCTCGCCCTCCTGTGCGCGATGGGTGCGCACGCGCAGGACAGCACGCGGGTGACCCACCGATCCGACCCGGGTTACGACACCACCTATGTGCTCGACTACACGCACATCATCACCGCGCGCGTGTTCCTCAGCACCAAGACGAACGCGTTCCGCCTGATCGACCGCGAGACGGGCCAGCAGCTGCTGTACCGGCCCAACAACCGGGTGAACCTGGGCATCGGCGCCAGCTACCGCGCCTTCACGCTCAACATCGGGTTCGGCTTCGGCTTCCTGAACCGCGATGTGCCGGACAAGGGGGAGACCGACTACCTCGACGCCCAGCTGAACTACTTCAGCCGGCACTTCGCCACCAACCTGTTCTTCCAGGCCTACCGGGGCTATTACGTGGACGGCCGCACGCCGGCGGAGCTGAACTGGGCGAGCCGCTACACCAGGCCCTTCCGCGAGGACGTGCACCAGGCCAACGCCGGCATCAGCACCCTGTACATCTTCAACAACGAACGCTTCAGCTACCGCGCGGCCTTCAACCAGGACGCCTGGCAACGCCGCAGTGCCGGATCCTTCCTGGCCGGTGCGTACATGACCTTCTACACGGCACAGGGCGACTCCTCGCTCATGCCCTCCGTGCTCGCGCCCGGCTTCAACCCCGCGCTCGACTTCACCGACGCGGACTTCGTGGACATGGGCGTGATGGCCGGCTACGCGCACACCGTGGTGGTGGACGGGCACTGGTTCCTCACGCTCTCCGGCGCGTTCGGCCTGGGCGGCAGCTACTACAGCACCAAGCCCACGCCCGCCGATGGCAGCGGCACCCGCGGCCGCCTCAACCCCGGCTACCATGCGCAGCTGCGCTCGGCGGTCGGCTACAACAGCCGGTGGAACTGCGTGGCGGTGACCTTCAATGCGGAGGGCATCATGCATTCGCTCGGCGAGTCGAACGCGTTCCAATGGACCGTGGGCAACCTGCGCTTCAACGTGGCGCACCGGTTCAACACCCGCGTGCGGCAGGTGGACCGCGTGATCCGCGGGGTGATGGCGAAGTAGCCTAGGCCAGGGGCTCCCACCACCGCTCGCTGCGCGCCGGGTCGATGCCGGTGACGATGCGGCCGATGCGCGGGGTGAGCAGCGACGGACGCGAACCCTCAGGCACGCGCGTGATCCGCTCGATCGACTCCTTCCACGGATGAAGACCCAGCGCGAACTTGCCCCAGTGGATGGGCATGAGCACGCGGGCCTTCAGGTCCAGCGCGGCCTGGGCGGTCTCCTCCGGGAACATGTGGATCTGCGGCCAGAATTCACTGTAGGCGCCGCACTCCAGCAGGGCCAGGTCGAAGGGACCGAAGCGCGACCCCACTTCCTTGAAGCTGGCGGAGTAGCCGCTATCCGCGCCGAAGTACAACCGCTTGGTGGTGCCCTGCAGCACGAAGGCGCCCCACAGGGTGCTGAAGCGGTTGGTGAGGCTGCGGCCCGTGAAGTGGCGCGTGGGCGTGAGCGTCACCTTCACCGGACCGACCTGCGCCTCCTCCCACCACGCCAGTTCAGTGATCCGAGCCGGGTCCACGCCCCACTTCTCCAGGTGGGCACCGACGCCGAGGGCCGCGATGAAGCGCAGCTTCCGCTTCGGACGGTCATGGGCCGCACCGCTCATGCGCAGCACGATGAGGTCGTGGATGGTCTCGTAGCAGAGGTGATCGTAGTGGTCGTGCGAGAGCAGCACGACATCAATGAGCGGAAGCATGCTCACGCGCATGTGCTCGGTGTACGCGAACCGCTTGGGGCCCGCGAAGGTGAAGGTGCTGGCCCGCTCGCCGAACACGGGGTCGGTGAGGAAGGTGAGGCCGTCGATCTTCAGCAGCACACAGGAATGCCCGAACCACGCGATGCCCACCTCATCGTCGGGGATGCGCTCCCAGGCCTCGCGGTCGAAGGGCTCCACGGGGAGGGCCCGTGCCGGCTCCCGTCCATCGGCCCCGCGCAACATGGTCCACATCACCTTGAGCATGGTGGTGGCCGGCATGTTCATGTCGGTGGGCTCCAGGTTGTGGAGCGTGCCGTCCTTGAAGTTGGGCTGGGCCTGGATGCGCGCGAGGCGCTCCCCGGCAGGGTCACCACCGATGCGTGGCGAAAGGCGGAAGTACAGCACGAGCGCGAGCGCGACGGCCACGATGAGCGTGAGCAGGGTGAGCAGGATGATCATGCCTCGACGGAAAGAGAGGATCCGGACGCAAAGGTCCGGACCCTCCCCACCCATCGGTCACCGCTCATCCGATCGGTGGCCCGCCCGACAAGGCCGCTCAACGGTACTTCACCGCTCCTTGCGCCAGCAGCTGCTCGATGTCGTTGTTCACGCTGAGGATGAGCAGCGAGGTGGCGGTGCAGAACACGGGGCTGGTGATGCAATGGTGGCCGTTCCAGCTGCCATCGTTGTTCTGGATGTTCACGAGGCGTCCACTGGTCTGCGCATACCAGTCGCGCCAGCCGTTGTCCTTGCCGATCACCAGGGACTCGCCGGTCTGCAGGAAACTGAGGAACTCCTCGCCGCCGTTGTTGCCGAAGCCGCTGATCACGTTGTCCGCCTGGGCCTGCACCTTGGCGGTGTTGTATACCTGGTAGGCGGTGTTGAGCCGCTCGGCCTCGGTACGCGTGTAGCCAGCGTCCTCCAAGGCGTCCACGGAGACCGGCGCGCTCTGGGCCACCTTGCCCTCCTGCTTCGCCTTCTCGAGCACGTCCTTCGCCTCGCGGGCCTCCTTGGCACTGTTGCGCGTACTGCCGCTCACGGCGTAGAGCGTGATGCCCGCGGCGCGCTCGGTGACGGCCGAACCACTGTTCACGTTGAAATTGGCCTTCTGGTAGTCCTGGGCCTTCTTCAGCGACTCGTCGTCCACCGTGGCGCCCTGGAACTTCGCCGACTCGAGCGCACTGGCCGCGAAGGAGCTCTGCAGCACACCGGCCCAGCCATCGCCACGCACGCTGCCATCGGCGTTCTGCGCCCGCTGGATGATGGCCACGCACTTGTTGAGGGCATTGAGCCAGCGGTCGTGCTTCGGGTGCGCGCACGGCATGCGCCCCATGAGGTTGCTGAGGAACTGCGCGGTGAGGGCCACGTCGATGTTCTGGCCCAGCTTCACCTGGATCTGCGTGCCGCGCAGCTGCGTGATGTTGGTGGCCGCATTGTCCGCCTGCTCCACGGTGATGAGCAGGTTGTCGGTGAGCCGGTTGAGCACGTTGCTGTACTTCCCCTTGTCGGGCGTATGGCCCATGCGCAGCAGGGCCATGCCCACCATGGCGGTGGTGGCGGGATCGCTCTGCACGGCGTGCGGGTCCATCACGTCCTGCCGGGCGTGGGTGCCAGCGCCGAAGCCTCCGTCGGCCGCCTGCGCCTGCACCAGCCACTCCAGGCCGCGCTCCTCGGAGCGGAACACCTGGTCGGGCGTGCGCAGGATGAAGCTGGTGTCCAGCCCCTCGCCCTCGAAAACGGTGCGGAACACGCAGCCCTTGTGGTCGTCGACGTTATCGCTGGGCACCGGGCAGTACAGGTGGCCCCGGTGCGCGGAGCGGTCGTTGAACGATTGCAGCACCAGCATGGTGCAGCCGGCCGCAGCCACGGCCATCGCGAAGAAGAAGGTCCTTTTCATGGTGTGTGGGGTTGAGGACCTGCCGTGGCAGGGCCATGTTCAACCACCGGTACACACCGGGGCGCGGGAGGTTCGATCGCGGGGTGCGATCAGGCCTCCACCACCCGCTTCGCCGCCTTCTTCCGCTCGTTCTCGTCGAGCAGGATCTTGCGGATGCGCAGGCTCTTGGGCGTCACCTCGAGATACTCGTCGTTCTCGATGTACTCCATGCACTCCTCCAGGCTGAACTTCACCGCGGGGGCGATGTTCACCTTGTCGTCGCTGCCGCTGGCGCGCATGTTGGTGAGCTTCTTCACGCGGATCACGTTCACCACCAGCTCCTCGTCGGGCTTGGGGCTTTCGCCGATCACCTGGCCCGCGTACACCTCCTCACTGGGATCGATGAAGAACTTCCCGCGGTCCTGCAGCTTGTCGATGGCGTAGGCGATGGCCGTGCCCGTTTCACCGCTCACGATGCAGCCCGGCCGGCTTCCGGCGAACTCGCCCTTCCAGGGCTCGTAACCCTTGAAGCGGTGCGCGATGATGGCCTCGCCCTCCGTGGCGGTGAGCAGGGGGTTGCGCAGGCCGATGATGCCGCGCGCGGGGATGTTGAACTCGATGTTGACGCGGTCGCCCTTGAGCTCCACGCTCATGAGCTCGCCCTTGCGGCGCGACACCAGGTCGATCACCTTGCTGCTGAAGGGCTCGGGGACCTGGACGGTGAGGTGCTCAATGGGCTCGCATTTCACCCCGTCGATCTCCTTCATGATCACCTGCGGCTGGCCGAGCTGGAACTCGTAGCCCTCGCGGCGCATGGTCTCCACCAGGATGCCCAGGTGCAGGATGCCGCGGCCGTACACCAGCAGCTTGTCCGGCGATCCCGTCTCCTCGATCTTCATCGCCAGGTTCTTCTCGATCTCCTTGTACAGGCGGTCGCGCAGGTGGCGGCTCGTCACGAACTCACCCTCCCTGCCGAAGAACGGCGAGGTGTTGATGGTGAAGAGCATGCTCATGGTGGGCTCGTCCACCTTGATGGGCGTGAGGCCCTCGGGGTTCTCGAAGTCGGCGATGGTGTCCCCGATGTCGAAGCCCTCCAGGCCCATCACGGCGCAGATCTCGCCGCTGTAAAGCTCACGGTCCTTCACCTTCTCCTTGCCCAGGCCCTCGAAGACCATGAGCTCGGCCACCTTGCCCTTCATGAGCTTGCCGTCGTTCTTCACCAGGTTCACGTTCTGGCCGGCCTTGATGCTGCCGCGGCTCACGCGGCCCACGGCGATGCGGCCCTGGAAGCTGCTGTAGTCGAGGCTGGTGATGCGCATCTGCAGCGTGCCGTCCACGCGCTTGGGGGCGGGGATCTTCTCCAGGATCACGTCGAGCAGGTAGCTCACATCCTCGGTGGGGGTCCTCCAATCGGGTCCCATCCAGCCCTGCTTGCTGCTTCCGTACACCACGGGGAAGTCGAGCTGCTCCTCGTTGGCGTCGAGCGCGAACATGAGGTCGAACACCTGCTCGTGCACCTCCTCGGGCGTGCAGTTGGGCTTGTCCACCTTGTTGATCACCACGATGGGCTTGAGGCCGAGCTGGATGGCCTTGCCCAGCACGAAGCGCGTCTGCGGCATGGCGCCCTCGAAGGCGTCCACCAGCAGCAGCACGCCGTCGGCCATGTTGAGCACGCGCTCCACCTCGCCGCCGAAGTCGCTGTGGCCCGGGGTGTCGATCACGTTGATCTTGATGCCCTTGTACCGCACGCTGACGTTCTTGCTCAAGATGGTGATGCCGCGCTCCCGCTCCAGGTCGTTGTTGTCCAGGATCAGCTCACCGCTGGTCTGGTTGTCGCGGAACAGCTGGCACTGGTGCAGGATGCGGTCCACCAGCGTGGTCTTGCCGTGGTCGACGTGGGCGATGATGGCGATGTTGCGGAGCTCGGTCATGGGCAGGGGGCGGAAAAAGGCCTGCAAAGGTAGGGCTTTCCCTCGCGCGCGATACCCGTGCCGCTGGACCAGGCCCCAAGAGCCGTGGCGAACCTTTCATCACATATTTTCAATAGTATTTGAAACTTTAGACTTGCTGATCTACGTTTGAACCACCGATCACGCGGAGCACCATGGAACTGCACGAGGCCAAGGACAAGTTCATCCAGGCTTGGGGTGCCTTCGGGAGCCAATGGGGCATCAACCGCAGCATGGCCCAGGTGCACGCCCTGCTGCTCATCAGTCCGGAGCCGTTGAGCACCGAGGACGTGATGGAGCAACTGGACATCAGCCGGGGCAACGCCAACATGAACCTGCGCGCCCTGATCGACTGGCACCTGGTGGACCGCGTGCTGAAGACCGGTGAACGACGCGAGTTCTTCCAGGCCGAGAAGGACGTGTGGAAGATCGCCACGCACATCACCCGCGAGCGGAAGAAGCGCGAACTGGAGCCCATGGTGAAGCTGCTGGGCGATCTGAAGCGCACCGAGGGCACCGGCACGGACAGCAAGGCCTTCCGCCAGATGGCCACCGACCTGCACGACCTCACCAGCCGCATCGACGCCGTGCTCGAACGCAGCACCCGCAGCGATGTGCAGTGGTTCCTCAAGGCCGCTTCGACCCTGCTCCGATGACCCTTTTTCCATGTCCACATGTTTCATTTTTTCCTGAAACTTCAACAACATAGACCATGAACCTCAACCTGCTCAGCTACGCGCTCTTCTTCCCGGCGATGCTGGCCATCGCCGTGTGGACCGCGCAGGTGAGCCACCGCCATGGCCGGGTGTGGATGCTGCGCATCTTCGACCGGGACAGCGCCTTCGTGGACGCCGTGAACAACGTGCTCCTCGTGGGTTGCTACATGGTGAACGCCGGCTACCTCGCCGTGGTGATCGGCGCGTGGGAGCCTGTGGCGGACCTGCCCGCCATGCTCGCGGTGTTCACCCGGCGCATCGCCACCATCCTGTTCCTGCTCGCCTGGCTCCACTACCAGAACATCGCCGTGCTCCTCATCTGGAGCCGGATAAGGGCCCGAGACCCCGCGCCCCAACAACGAACACAATTCCCACAGCCATGACCGACAAGACCGTCCTCGCCTACTTCATCTACCTGCCGCTCGCACTGGGCCTCACCCTCTATGTGGCGCGCACCCTCTTCCGCAACGCCCGTGTGTTCATGCTCGACATCTTCCGCGGCAAGGCCGACATCGCCGACAGCACGAACCGCCTGTTCGAGGTGGGCTTCTACCTGCTGAACATGGGCTTCGCCTTGAAGATCCTCGAGATCCGCCGCGGGCTGGAGACCAACCAGGAGCTGGTGGAGGTGCTCGCCGACAAGGTGGGCGGCTTCGCCATCTACCTCGGCGTGATGCTCTTCCTGAACCTGTACCTCTTCTTCCGCGGCCGCCGCAAGAGCCGGGAGAACCGGCCGCTGCCGCCGGTGGCCCCCGTGACGGTTGAAGCGACCTACTGAACGCTCCATCCCCATCGCCACCATGAGCACGCGCACCATCCTTCTCGCAGGCGGCACCGGCACCATGGGCCGCATCCTGCAGCAGCACTTCCTCGGCCAGGGCTGGGACGTGATCGTCCTCACCCGGCATCCGCAGCGCCACAGCGCCCGCGGTGTCACCTTCCTGCCCTGGGACGGCCGCAACGTTGGTGCATGGGCCGAGCGTCTCGCGCGCACCGACGTGGTGGTGAACCTGGCCGGCCGCAGCGTGGACTGCCGCTACAACGCGCGCAACAAGGCCGCCATCCTCAACAGCCGGGTGGACGCCACGCACGCGCTGGGGCTGGCCATCGCGCGCTGCACCACGCCCCCGTCCCTGTGGATCAACCTGAGCAGCGCCACGGTGTACCGCCACGCCGAGGACCGTGCGATGGACGAGGACACGGGCGAGCCGGGCACCGACTTCAGCCCGCAGGTGGTGCTGGCCTGGGAGAAGGCCTTCTTCGCGCACCAGCGGGCGGGTGTAAGGCAGGTGGCCGTGCGCTGCGCCATGGTCTTCAGTCCGCTCGGCGGCGCCTTCCCCCGGTTCAGGCAGCTCGTGCGCCTGGGCCTGGGCGGGCACCACGGGCCCGGCACCCAGTACGTGAGCTGGGTGCACGAGGCCGATGTGGCCGCCTTCTTCCAATGGGTCATCGACACGCCGCAGGTCGAAGGCCTCATCAACCTCGCAGCGCCCGCACCCCTGCCCGAGCGCGAGCTGATGCGGATGCTGCGCGAACGGCTGAAGCCCCTGCTGCACCTGCCCATCGCCGGCTGGATGCTGCCGATCGGTGCCTGGCTCATGCGCACCGAGGTGGAGCTGGTGGCCAAGAGCAGAAGGGTGGTGCCCACCCGGGCGCTGGCCCTGGGATTCCGGTTCACGCATCCCGGGCTCGACACCGCGCTTGATGCGCTCTGCGAACGGACCGGTCCCACCCCTGCACCGGAACCTGTGAACTCCTGAACCGCCCCGGGCACCGACAGTGGACCGTACCGGGCACAACACGCAACACCATGAAGACCTTCAAGCAACTGATGCACTGCGACGGCCGCACCGGCCGCCTCCCCTACCAACGGAACATCGCCCTGCTCGCCGTGGGCAAGGCCGCCGTGGACCTGCTCTCGCTCGTTCTCGCGCCCGCCACGGACCCGGTCCCGGTGGCCCTGGCATGGGTCAACCCCTTCGTGCTGGTGAACCCCTGGCTCCGCGGCGAAATGCCGTTCGCCGTCTGCCTGGGCACCCTCGCCTTCTTCGCCGGACTGGTATGGAACAGCGTGCACCGCCTGCGCGACGCCGGCCACCTGCATGCGCTGGGGCTGTTGACGGCCGTGCCCTTCGTGAACCTTCCCGCCGCCGTGGTGCTTGCCCTGCTGCCCACGCGGAAACACACCGTATGGGACCTGGTGTGATCCCCGGGATGACCGGGATAAGGACCTGCATTGTCCAAGGGATGGGCCCATCGCACCGCTTCGCCCTCCTATCTTGGGACGGTTGTCCCGCCATCCGGGGCCCCACGACATGGCCTTCCTCCGCCTTCCGCCCCCGTTACCCGCGCTGGCCCTGGCCGTTCTCTTCCCGCTGTGCGCCCTGCATGCCGGGGCCCAGATCACCCGCTTCCAGGTGCTGAAGGCGGACGCGGTGATCGGGCACGTGATCGCCTCCCGCCAGGCCCTGCCCAACGGCGAGCTCTTCGCCATGGTGAGCCATTGCGAGGTGAACGTGGTGTGGAAGCAGGTGATCCGCACCGCCCTGCGCACGGAATACGCCAACGGACAGCTGACCTCCTGCCACACGAGCCTGCGCGTGAACGATGCCCTCCGCGACTCGAGCAGCATGGTGCATGGTGCGGACGCCTGCTTCGTGCATCCCGACGCGGCGTTCAGCTGCCAGCGCAGCACGCAATGGACCACTTCGCGGCTCTACTTCCAGGAACCCGTGGGCCAGCCGGTGATCTTCGTGGAGAGCGTGCTGCGCGATTGCCCGCTGGTGCTCACGGCGCCCGGGACCTACACGCTCACCTTCCCCAACGGCCACACCAACCGGTACGTGTACCGCGATGGCGTGCTGCACGAGATCCAGGTGCGGCGCCCCTTGATGGACCTGGTGTTCAGGCGGGCCTGATCCGCGGCGCCGCTCCTCCCCCGTCCTCACCGTTCGTGTAAGCGCCCCCGGGCGAGGGCCACGGCCCGGTACTTTCGAGGCCCATGATCACGCTCAGGAGCGTCCGCAAGTCGTACCGGACCGGTGCCAACGTGCTGCAAGTGCTGAAGGGCATCGACCTCGACATCGGCAAGGGCGAGCTCGTGAGCATCATGGGCAGTTCGGGCTCGGGCAAGAGCACCCTGCTGAACATCATCGGCATCCTGGACAACTACGACAGCGGGGAGTACCGGCTGGACGACATGCTCATCAAGGGCCAGAGCGAGACGGAGAACGCGCTGCTGCGCAGCAAGTACATCGGTTTCGTCTTCCAGAGCTTCAACCTGATCGGCTTCAAGAACGCGCTGGAGAACGTGGCCCTGCCGCTCTACTACCAGGGCGTGGCCCGCCGCAAGCGCAACGAACTGGCCCTCGCCATGCTGGAGAACGTGGGGCTGAAGGACTGGGCGCACCACCTGCCCAATGAACTGAGCGGCGGCCAGAAGCAGCGCGTGGCCATCGCCCGCGCCTTGATCAGCAACCCCAAGATCATCCTGGCCGACGAGCCCACCGGCGCGCTCGACAGCACCACCAGCCGCGAGGTGATGGAGCTGCTCGACCGTGTGAACCGCGACCTCGGCCTCACCGTGGTGATCGTGACCCACGAGCACGACGTGGCCGCCACCACCCAGCGGGTGATCTACCTGCGCGACGGGGTGATCGAGAACGCCCACCTGGACCCACGGTCGCTCGGGGCCGGCATGGACGGCGTGCGCATGGGCACCAAACCCGCCGGCGATGTCCACTAGTGCGATCCACAAGGATGCGATGACGCACGACCGGCGCGCCGGCCGGCCGACCGGAGGAGGACACCTTCCGACCGCTTCGGCGACCCTGCGCCACTGCCGCAAAGACACCCCGGCCCATGTTCGATAGGGAGAAGTGGGGCGAGGTGTTCCAGAGCATCGGCAAGAACAAGCTGCGTGCGGTGCTCACCGGCTTCGCCGTGTTCTGGGGCATCTTCATGCTCATCATCCTCCTGGGCGCCGGCGCCGGGCTGCGCAACGGCTTCAGCTACAACTTCCGCAACACCGCCACCAACAGCATCCGCATCTGGGGCAACGAGACCAGCAAGCCCTGGAAGGGCCTGCCGCCCAACCGGCAGATCGTGCTGGAGGAGGCCGACATCGAGGCCCTGCGCAACGCCATCCCCGGCATCCAGCATATCAGCGGGCAGTACAGCGTGTGGCGCGGCCAGAGCAAGCTCCAATACGGGAAGAACAGCGGCAGCTTCGGCATCCGCGGGATCGAGCCCCAGTACCAGTACCTGCAGCACCAGACCATCCTCAAGGGCCGCTTCATCAACGAGGTGGACCAGGTGCAGGACCGCAAGGTGATCGTGATCGCACAGGACGTGGTGGACGAGCTCTTCAAGGAGGAGGAGCCGCTGCACAAGTGGATCAACGTGAACGGGATCCCGTTCGAGGTGGTGGGGCTCTACGCGTTCGAAACGGGCGGCATGGAGCGCGGCCAGCGCAGTCCGGTCTTCATCCCGCTGAGCGCCGCGCAGAAGGTCTTCAACGCCAAGCGCTCGGTGGACGACATCATGTTCAGCTTCGCCGACGCCAGCATCGCCGGGGCCAAGCAGGCCGAGCAGCGCGCCATCCACACCCTGGCCCGCCGCCACGACTTCGACCCCACCGACGAGCGCGCGCTCTGGGTGAACAACAACGTGGAGAACGTGGGCACGGTGAGCAACGTCTTCAACGGCATCACCGCCTTCCTCTGGTTCGTGGGCATCGGCTCGCTCATCGCCGGCATCGTGGGCGTGAGCAACATCATGCTCATCGTGGTGAACGAGCGCACCAAGGAGATCGGCATCCGCAAGGCCCTCGGCGCGACGCCCGCCAACGTCACGGGCCAGATCCTGCTCGAATCGGTCTTCGTGACCGGCCTGGCCGGCTGGATGGGCCTGGTGCTCGGCATCTTCCTCATGGAGGGCATCGCCAGCGTGGTGCCCGGCAGTGAGTTCTTCCGCGACCCCACGATCCAGCTGAACGTGGCCCTCTGGGCCCTCTTCGCCCTCATCCTGGCCGGTGCGCTGGCCGGCTTCATCCCCGCGCGGCGGGCCGCCGCGATCCGTCCCATCGAGGCGCTCAGGACCGAATGACCATGTTCGACGCCGACCGCTGGAGCGAGATCTGGAACGTGCTGAGCCGCAACAAGCTCCGCAGCTTCCTCACCATGTTCGGTGTGGGCTGGGGCATCTTCATGCTCGTGGTGATGCTGGGCATGGGCAACGGCCTGAAGCACGCCGTGCTGGGCGGCTTCGAGGGCTTCGCCACCAACAGCGCCTTCCTGTGGACGATGCCCACCACCAAGCCCTACGCCGGCTTCCAGAAGGGACGCAGCTTCAACTTCGACAACGAGGACATCGGCATCATCCGCAGCAACGTCGCCGGCCTTGAGCTGTGCTCGCCCCAGCTGCAGCTCGGCGGCTGGCAGGGCGGCAACAACGTGAGCTACGGCACCAAGGTGGGCGCCTTCAGCATCTACGGCAGCGAGCCCGAGGTGATCCAGGTGGAGGCCATCCGCCTGCCGCAGGGCCGCTTCCTCGACCACAGCGACCTGGCCGAGGAGCGCAAGGTGGCCGTGATCGGGCAGGACGTGGTGGACCAGCTCTTCAAGCCCGAGGACCCCATCGGCAAGCACATCAAGATCAACGGGGTGTATTTCCAGGTGGTGGGCGTGAGCAAACGGAAGAGCAGCGCCGAGATGGGCGACAACCCCGACGCCAAGATCTACGTGCCCTTCACCACCTTCCAGAAGGCCTTCAACAGCCTCAACGAGGTGCACTGGTTCACCATCATCGCCAAGCCCGGGGTGGACGTGGCCGGGGTGGAGAAGCAGATCCGCGAGCTGATGGCCCGCAAGCACAAGGTGGACCCCACCGACGACGGCGCGTTCGGCAGCTGGAACATGCAGGAGTTCTACAACAACATGAACGGCCTGTTCATCGGCATCAGCGGCCTCAGCTGGTTCGTGGGCATCTGCACCCTGCTCGCCGGCGCCATCGGCATCGGCAACATCATGCTCGTGAGCATCCAGGAGCGCACCAAGGAGATCGGCATCCGCCGCAGCCTGGGCGCCACCCCGCGCACCATCACCGGCCAGATCGTGCAGGAGGCCCTCACCCTCACCTTCATCGCCGGCTATTTCGGTCTGCTCGCCGGCGTGGGCGTGCTCGAAGCCGTGCGCAGCGTGGCCGGTGAGGCCGAGTTCTTCAAGGACCCCGGCGTGGACCTCTTCGTGGCCCTTGTGGCCTTCGCCGTGCTCATCGGTGCCGGCCTCCTGGCCGGGCTCATCCCCGCACGCCGCGCCCTCTCCATCAAAGCCGTTGACGCCCTCCGGGCCGAATGACCCTTCCACCGGACACGACCCCACCGCACACCATGAAACGCATCCTCAAGTACCTCCTGCTCGTCGCCCTCGGCGCGTTGTTCATCTGGACGCTCTACTTCCTCTACCAGAAGAACGCCAGCAAGCCCGATGTCTTCGCCACCGAGAAGGCGAAGAAGAACAACGTGGTGAAGAAGACCGTGGCCAACGGCAAGATCGTGCCGCGCAAGGAGATCCTCATCAAGCCCGTGGTGAGCGGCATCATCGCCGAGCTCTACGTTTCCGCAGGGGACATGGTGAAAAAGGACCAGCCGCTGGCCAAGATCAAGATCGTGCCCGACATGCTGAGCCTCAGCAACGCCGAGAACCGTGTGCGTGCCGCCGAGATCGGTGTGCAGAACGCCCAGCTCACCTTCGACCGCAACAAGCCGCTGGCGGACAAGGGCGTGATCAGCGCCACGGAGATGCAGGGCTACGATGTGTCCCTCCGCAACGCCAGGCAGGAGCTCGGGGCCGCCCAGGAGGCGCTCCAGGTGGTGCGCGATGGCATCAGCCGCAGCAGCGCGGGCAACACCATCGTGCGCAGCACCATCGCCGGCATGGTGCTCGATGTGCCCGTGAAGGAGGGCAACAGCGTGATCGAGCGCAACAACTTCAACGAGGGCACCACCATCGCCAGCGTGGCCGACATGGGCGACCTCATCTTCCAGGGCAAGGTGGACGAGAGCGAGGTGGGCAAGGTGAAGCTGGGCATGCCCGTGGTGCTCACCGTGGGCGCCATCGACAACGCCAAGTGGGACGCCGAACTGGAGTACATCGCCCCCAAGGGCGTGGAGGAGAACGGGGCCGTGCAGTTCGAGATCCGCGCCGCCGTGAAGCTCAAGGAGGGCCAGCGCCTCCGCAGCGGGTACAGCGCCAACGCCGACATCGTGCTCGAGAAGCGCGACAGCGTGCTCACCGTGCCCGAGAGCATCGTGGAGTTCAACAAGGCCGGCGACAGCGCCTTCGTGCAGGTGAGGAACGGCGAGGGCTGGAAGCGCACCTGGATCAGGACCGGCCTCAGCGACGGCATCAACCTGGAGGTGCTCGGCGGCATCGACGCGACCACCGAGCTCAAGGGCGCCAAGAAGGAGGACACCGAGGACACACAGGTGAGCGTCGGGGCCGAATAGACCGCCGACCACCACCCCCTTCGCCCCGCCGGACTTGCATGATCCATCCGGGGTCTATATTCGGCCCGGTTTTCCACCCCATGAGCAACGCACGTCCCGTTTCGGCCTTCATGGAGCGCCACTACCTGCATTTCAATGCAGCCGCGCTCATGGACGCCGCCAAGGCCTACAAGGTCCACAAGGCCGCCGGAGGAAAGATGATGGTGACCCTCGCGGGCGCCATGAGCACCGGCGAGCTCGGCAAGATCCTCGCGGAGATGATCCGCCAGGGCCAGGTGGACATCATCAGCTGCACCGGCGCCAACCTCGAGGAGGACGTGATGAACCTGGTGGCGCACGACCACTATGAGCGCGTGCCCAACTACCGCGACCTCACCCCCGAGCAGGAGCGCTCGCTGCTGGACCGCGGCATGAACCGGGTGACCGACACCTGCATCCCCGAGCACGAGGCCTTCCGCCGCCTGGAGAAGCACGTGACCGACCTGTGGAAGAGCGACCAGGCCAGCGGCAACCGCCGTTTCCCGCACCAGTACTTCTACGAGATGATCAACTCGGGCGTGCTGAAGCAGTACTACCAGATCGACCCGAAGGACAGCTGGATGGTGGCCGCCGCCGAGCGCAACCTCCCCATCGTGGTGCCCGGCTGGGAGGACAGCACCTTGGGCAACATCTTCGCCGCGCACTGCCTGGTGGGCGACTGCACCCCGGCCATCATGAAGACCGGCATCGAGTACATGATGTTCCTGGCCGACTGGTACAAGAACAACTGCGCCGGCAAGGGCATCGGTTTCTTCCAGATCGGTGGCGGCATCGCCGGCGACTTCCCCATCTGCGTGGTGCCCATGATGCACCAGGACCTGCAGATGGACGGCATCCCCTTCTGGAGCTACTTCTGCCAGATCAGCGACAGCACCACCAGCTACGGCAGCTACAGCGGTGCGGTGCCCAACGAGAAGATCACCTGGGGCAAGCTCGACATCGACACGCCGAAATTCATCATCGAGAGCGATGCCACGATCGTGGCGCCGCTTATGTTCGCGTACATCCTCGACATGTAAGCCCGTCCGCCACGCATGCAACGTCTGATACGCTCCTTCAACACGCTCACCGACGAGCTGCGCGAAAAGCTGCAGGAACAATACCCTGACGGCATCGACAACTCGCACATCCGCACCATCGCCACCGCCAAGGGCGACAGCCTGCGGGTGATCGAGCTGCGCACGGCCGACGCCATCTACCTGATCAAGATCAACCCCGAGAGCCGCGAGGAGATCGACCAGTTCCTGGAGCAGGAGGACAACAGCGGCGGCGGCGAGGACATCGAGGCCGGTGATGGCGCCGACCTGGAAGGCGCCGAAGGCGGCGAGGAGGAGGAAGAGGAGGACACCGACGAGGATGATGGTGGCGACGAGGACGAGGATGAGGACGGCGACGAGGATGCCGGCGGTGACGATGAGGAGGACGACGAGTGACCATCAGCAGACCCTGAAAGGACCGGACGCCGGTCGGTGATCAACCGGCCGGCGTTCATCTTTCCGGGCCTCCCCGCGCCGGGCCCGCAGCGCGCGCTTCTACTTTCAGGCCTGCGCCTCCGCACCAGCGCCGGCCAACCCACCATGCTGCAGGGGAAGTTCCACATCGCCTTCGCCACCACCGACCTCAAACGCATCAAGGCCTTCTACGGCGGCCTGCTCGGCTGCCCCGAGGGGCGCAGTGCCGAGCACTGGGTGGATTACGACTTCTTCGGCCACCAGCTCACCATCCAGGAGGTGCCCAAGCTCATCAAGACCGCGCGCATCTACAACCCCAAGAGCAACATCCCCAGCGACCATTGGGGCATCGTGCTGGGCATGGACGACTGGAAGAAGCTGCGCGACAAGTGCAGGAAGATCGGCGTCACCTTCTTCATCGAACCCCATGTGGTGATGAAGGGCCAGGTGGGCGAGCAGATGAGCTTCTTCATCGAGGACCCCGACGGCCACGCCATCGAGTTCAAGGCCTTCGAGAAGCCGGGGAACCTGTTCAAGAAGGGATGAAGGCGAAGCACGCGTTGATCATCTGGGCTGTCGGCAAGGGACTCTTTCTACTTGGCGGCCTGTTCAAGATCCAACATTGGCCCCTTGCCTCAGTGTTCATTGTTTTCGGGTCGCCGTTAGAAGCCATCGGATTCGTTGTCCTGGTTGTCAAAGCGCTCCGCTATCGTGGCTTCAAGGACTTCATGGAAAGCTGATCACGGCAGCTTGATCACCTCCGTGCTCTGGCCATGGCACCGGTTGCAGGCCCCGTCCACGATGCGTTCGCTCATGAAGGCCGTGTCGCCGTTCGCGTTGATCACCGCAGGGAAGAGCCCGTTGCCAAAGGCCACGTCCTGTGAGGTGTAGATGTTGCCGGTCCGGTCGCTCTCCAGGGAGAACTGCAATGTTCCCTTGCCCAGTGGCTGGGTGAAGAAGCGCACCTGCATGCCGGTCATGGGCTGGGTGCCGGCGTGGTCATGGATCGTGCCGCCGATGTTCCAGCACACCTCGCCCTCCCCGTCCATGTGGTGGCAGCTCATGCAATTGGCTCCCGCGTTGTGGCTGTCGCGGCCGGCCGAACTGGTCCCGCCGTCCCCGCATTTCCCATGCTTGCAGCCAGCGGTGACCGCCAACAGCAGCGCTACCAGCACCTTCACCGAGAACGTCCGCATGGCACGAATGTAGACCCGTGAGGACCGCAGAACGATGAGAACGCTCACCTGCCCTCAGTAGGCACGGGCCTCGAGCAGGGCGCCGGAGGCATCGAAGGACTCGCCCCCGGCAAGCGCCCCATCGGCATAGGTGAGCCGCCCGCGCAGGGCGCCGGTCTGGCTGAAGAACTCCCAGGTGCCACAGCGGCGGCCCTGGTCGAAGCAGGCGCGCACCACCAGGTCGCCCTGTTCATCGTAGACCTTCCAAAGTCCGTCGCGGCGCCCACCCACGAACTCGCAGGTGCTGGCCAGGCGACCGTTCGGGTGGTAGTTGAACACGTACTCCCGCCCGTCCTTCACGTACCGCGTGCTCCGCAGGCGGCCATCGGGACCGTGCTCCGCCACCGCGCCCCGTTGGGCCATGGCCGCGGTGGAAAGCGTCAGCAGCAGGAGGATGAGGAGCGTGCGCATGGGCTGCTTTTTCCCGTTCTACGCCCCCAAGATACATCAGGTTCACCGGAACTTAACATGGATCTAACATTGAGGATCCCACCGGGCGGTGTGGAGAGCCCGCCTATTTTCGTCGGCCTGCGCGCTCCGGCGCCTTCCTCCATGGTCTTCAGCTCACCGGTCTTCCTCTTCTTCTTCCTGCCGGTGGTGCTCCTCCTCACGCGGCTCACGCACCGGCTGCAGGCCCGGAACGCGGTGCTGCTCGCGGCCAGCCTGTTGTTCTACGCCTGGGGGGAGGGGGTGTACGTGTTGTTGATGCTGGCCACGGTATTGGTGAACTACCTGTGCGGCCTCGCGCTCGGGGCCGGGGTCGAACGGCGTCCCTGGCTCGTGCTGGCCGTGGTGCTCAACCTCGGCGCCCTCGCCTGGTTCAAGTACGCCAACTTCCTGGTCGATTCCGTCAACGTGCCCCTCGCGGCGGCCGGGCTCGCCCCGCTTCAATTGGCCCCGGTGCACCTGCCCATCGGTGTGTCCTTCTTCATCTTCCAGGGGCTCAGCTACGTGATCGATGTGTACCGCGGGGAGGCCCGCGTGCAGCGTTCACCCGGAGCCGTGGCCCTCTACATCAGCCTCTTCCCCCAGCTCATCGCCGGTCCCATCGTGCGCTACCAGGACGTGGCCGACCAGATCGAGCGGCGCATCCAGGACCTTCCCCGCTTCGCCAGCGGGATCAGGCGCTTCGTGATCGGCCTGGCCAAGAAGGTGCTGATCGCCGACCAGGTGGCCCGCATCGCCGACGCCGTCTTCGGCCAGGACGCGGACACGCTGCCGCCCTCGGTGGCCTGGCTCGGGCTGGTGGCCTACGCCATGCAGATCTACTTCGACTTCAGCGGGTACAGCGACATGGCCATCGGCCTCGGGCGCCTGTTCGGCTTCGAGTTCATGGAGAACTTCCGCCGCCCGTACATCGCGCGCTCGGTGCGCGAGTTCTGGCAGCGCTGGCACATCAGCCTCAGCACGTGGTTCCGCGACTACCTCTACATCCCGCTCGGGGGCAACCGCGTATCGCCGGCCCGCACCTACGTCAACCTCTTCATCGTGTTCCTGCTCACCGGGCTGTGGCACGGCGCCAGCTGGAACTTCGTGGTATGGGGGCTGATCCACGGCGCGCTCCTGGTGGTCGAGCGCGTGGGCCTGGGCCGCGTGCTGCAACGCCTGCCGGCCGCCGCCGCCACGGCCTACACCCTGGTGATGGTGCTGCTGGCCTGGGTCTTCTTCCGGCTCACCGACCTCACCGCGGCCTGGCATTACGTGCTCGCCCTGTTCGGCGGGGTGAAGGGCGACCCCGTGCTGCACCACGCATCGCTCTACCTCTCCCACACCACCCTGCTCGCCTTGGTGCTGGCCGTGCTGGGCGCGCTGGATGTGCATGCCCGCATCGGCCGGTGGCTGCGCATCCCCCAAGGCGGCCCGCTTCTTCCCGGCGGGTTGCGCGGCGGCCTTGAGGTGGCCGGCATCGGCATGCTGCTCCTTCTCGTTTCCATGCAGATCTCGAGCACCACCTTCAGCCCCTTCATCTACTTCCGGTTCTGATGAGGCAGGGCCACGCACGGATCTGGTGGGCGGTGCTCCTCGCGGTGGCGGCCTTCGCCGCGGCGTGGTACGGCCTGCGCGGCACCGCCCAAGGACCCGGCCTGCATGTGGACCTGTACCTGCGCACCACCCACACCGCACCGCTCACCGTGTTCTGGGACCCGCGGGGACAGGGCTATGACGATGGCCACAGCAAGCAGGTGGAGGTGCATCCATCACCGGAGGTGCAATGCATCACCGTGGACCTGCCTCCGGAGCTGGTCCAAGTGCACGGCCTGCGGATCGACCCGGCGGACGTGGCGGTGGACATGGAACTGGAAGCGCTGGTGCTGCGCGGGCCCTACCGCCAGACCCGGCTCGATGCCTTCGGCATTCCGGAGCACTTCGGCGCCGTGAACGACCTGAAGGACCTGGCGCCGGATTCCGCGCAGCGCGTGCTGCCCCTGCATATGACCGGCAACGACCCCTACCTCGCGAGCACGCACGACCTGCAGCCGCTCACCGCCGGGGTGATGGACCCGGAACGTCCCGAGCTGCGCCCCTTCCTGCTCGCGCTGGTGATCGGTCTGCTCGTGTTCCTCGCCGCGCGATCGCTTCTGCGCACCCGGTCGGCACACACGGATGCTGCGCAGCGCACGGTGCTTCCACGCTCCTCGCGCCCGCGCGTGCGCCAGGCCGTGCCGATCGCCGCGGTGACCGCCGTCCTCACGTACGGACTGGTGAACAACATCAGCTTCGAGGACCGTGCCCTGCGCGTGGAGTTCGAGCTCATCGCCACCAAGCCGGACAACTTCCAGGTCTTCTATGCCGACCGGCCGGGCGCGTTCAAGGAGGGCAACTACGTGAACCAGGCGGTGAAGGCCTCGCCCCTGCCGCAGCTGCTCAGCTTCAAGATGCCGCAGGACACGCTCTTCAGCCACCTGCGCTTCGACCCGGGCAACGCGCAGGACTCGCTGGTGATCCGCAGGATGTGGTTGCGGTGCAACGACGAGAGCTCGGTGCGCGATGCCAAGGCCGTGTTCGACCTGTTCCGCGCGAACGAACAGGTGGAACGGTACGCCATGCGCGGCGACGACCTGGTGCTCGTCTTCAACGGCAACGACCCCTTCCTGTTCTGCGATGCCGACCTTCGGAGCGAGGTGAAGGAGCTGTGGGAGCGTTCGGGCAACGGCCCCCTGCCGCTCACCATCGCCCTGCTGGCCGCGGTGTTCGCCTTCTTCACGGTGCTCCATGCGGCACCGCGCACCGACACCACGTCCGCTCCGGCGCGACCTTCGGAGCTGGTGCTCACCGTGCTCTTCGTGGCCATGATCTCGCTCCCCCTGCTCGCGGAGGTGATGCCCATCGAGCCCAGGCTCGCCGATACGGAGAAGCGCCCCATGGCCGACAAGCCGCTGCTGAAGCTGCACTCGCTCACCACCTTCGCGCCGCGCTACACCAAGTTCTACAGCGACCACTTCGGCTTCCGCAAGTCGCTCTTCCGGCTCAACGCCCTCTTCCACAGCTTCGTGCTGCGCGATTCACCCATGCCGGACAACCTTGTGTTCGGCAAGGACGGCTTCCTGTTCCTGATCCGGCCGGGCGCGGTGGACCAGTACAGGGGCCTGCCCGTGTTCACCGAGCAGGAACTTCATTGGATCGGCGAGCGCCTGGAGCGCCGGCGCAAGTGGCTCGCCGAGCAGGGCATCTCGTACTACCTCACCTTCCCGCCGCTCACCGCCACGGTGTATCCCGACAAGCTTCCCGACAACATCGACCGCGTGCATGAGCGGGGCGGCCTGGACCAGCTCATCGACCACCTGCGGGCGCACACCGCCATCCCGGTGATCGACATGCGCCAGGCGCTGCGCGAGGGCCGCAAGGTGCGCGACACCTACTACACCACCGACATCCACTGGAACCCCTGGGGCGCCTTCCTCGGCTACCGCGAGCTGATGGCCACCATGCTGAAGGACCATCCCGAGCTCGGATCGCCTTGCGAGCCCGGCGACTACGTGGTGCAGCTGGACACCAACGACCAGGGCGACCTGGCCATGCAGATGGCCCTGAACGACGTGTTCACGCGGGTGACCCCGATGATGGTGCCCTACGCGCCCGACCGCGCGCGGTCGCTGCCCGAGGAGCCCCTGCCCGCCTCCGCCTTCTTCAAGTACCGCCCGGTGTTCAAGCAGGGCCCCGACCCCAACGCGCCGAAGCTGCTGATGTTCCGCGATTCGTTCGCGGTGTACCTCATCCCCTACCTCAGCGAGCACTGCAGCCGCAGCGTGTACGTGTGGACGCCCATCTTCATCCCCGACATCGTGGAGAAGGAGAAGCCCGACATCGTGGTGCAGGAGATCCTCGAGGTCTTCATCCGCGACCTGCTGGAGGACAAGCTCCGCGACGACATCTGATCAGAGCGCGAAGCGCCAGTCGTGGTGGCCCCGGCTGAGGTTGGGGTCGTAGCACGGATCATCCTCGATGTAGCCGGCCCAGCGCTCCTTGAACAGCGCCACCTCGCGCAGGTGGCGCTCGTAGCTCTCCTTGGTGAGGTGCGGATGGCCGCGCGTGAGCGACTCGTAGTGGTACAGCTCCACATCGGGCACGTAAACATTGTTGTAGCCCGCCTCGCGCAGGCGCAGGCAGAGGTCCACGTCGTTGTACTCCACCGTGAAGGCCTCCTCCCAGCCGTTGATGCGCTCCAGCTTGCGCCGCTCCACCATCATGCAGGCCGCCGTCACCGCGCTGTAGTTGTTCACGGTGTTCACGTAGTTGAAGTAGCCCGGCCCCTTGCGGTGCTCGTGCACGAACACGTGGCCCGCCACCCCACCCAGGCCGATCACCACACCGGCATGCTGGATGGTGTCGTTGTGGTACAGCAACTTCACGCCCACCGCGCCGATGGAAGGCCGTTGGCTCCACCCGTGCAGGATGCGCAGCCAATCGGCATGGAGCACCTCCGTGTCGTTGTTGAGGAAGAGCACGTGCTCCCCGGTGGTGCGGCGCAGGCCCTCGTTCATGAGCGCGGAGAAGTTGAACGGGATGTCGTGCGCGACCCGGTCGAAGCGGCCCGGGTGCGCCGCCTTCATCTCCGCGAGCAGGTCGAAGAGGGCCTTCTCCCGGCTGTTGTTGCTCACCACGAGCACCTCGAAGTCGGGGTGGTCGGTGAGGGTGAAGAGGCTGGTGAGGCAGGTGCGCAGCACATCGGCCTTGTCCTTCGTGGGGATGATGATGCTCACACGCCCCTTCAGCGGCGCGGTGAACCGGATGCCGTAGCCGCGGTAGCCATCGAGGAAGGAGACCTCGCCGGGCTCACCGCGCCGTGCCAGCGCCTCGCCGATGGCCTTGCGCGCCGCCTCGTAGGCGTAGGGCTTCACGTCCTCGCCTTGTGCCGCGCTCCCGGCATGGATGCGCCAGTGGTAGAGCACGCGCGGGATCCGCACGATGCGGTCCGTGCGCTCCGTGAGGCGCAGCAGCAGGTCGTGGTCCTGGCTGCCCTCGAAACCGGTGCGGAAGCCGCCCACCGCCTCGATGAGCGAACGCCGCACCACCACCAGGTGCCCGAAGTAGTTGCGGGAGAGCAGGTGATCGGGGCACCACTGCGGCTTGAAGTGCGGCTCGCTGTGCCGGCCCTGCTCATCGACCTTGTCCTCATCGGTGTACAGGATGTCGATGTCGCGCTGCACCTGCAGGCGCTTCACCACGTGGAACAGCGCGTCGGGTGCGAGCAGGTCATCGTGGTCCATGAGCGCCACGAACTCGCCGGTGGCGAGCTCCAGCGCGCTGTTGCTGGCCTTGCTGATGTGCCCGTTCTCCGCGCGGTGCACCACCTTGATCCGCGGGTCCTCCCTGACCAGGCGATCGAGCAGCTTGCGCACCGCCGGGTCCGGCGAACGGTCATCGGCGATGCAGAGCTCCCAATGGGCATAGGACTGCTGCTGCACGCTGCGGATGGCCTGCTCGAGAAAGGCGAGCGGCGGTGCGTACACCGGCATCACCACGCTCACCAGCGGCCGGTGGGCGAAGTGCAGCGCATCGGCGCGCTGCTCGCGCAGGTCAGCCTCGCGTGCGAAGTGGCGCGCCATGAACTGGTGGTAGGGATCGCCCGGCACCGCGAAGAGGTCGGCGCGCTGGCCCTCATCGCCCACCACGATGCGCACCGGGCGCACCTCGGTCCACAGGTACAGGGCCTTGAAGACCTTCGCGAAGAACTTCCGCAGGATCGTGCGCCCTTTCCCCGATACCAGGAAGGTGATCCGCTTGAGCCAGCGCATGCCGCGGCGCGGGGTGTCACTGGAGGTGCGCAGCAACGCCCACATGCGGTGGTACTGCTTGCGCAGCCGCCACAGCTTGCTGGACTCCATGGTGCGGATGCGCTCCTCGTACTGGGTGAGCAGGGCCTGCAGCGCCCGGGAGTGCTCGCGTTGCACGGCGAGCGCGTCCATCGCCTTGGAGACCTCGCCTTCCAACCTCCGGGCCTCGGTGAGCAGCAGGTCGTGGTCACGCTCGGCCTGCGCCCTCAAGGCCTCCAGCGCGAGTTCAGCGCTGCGTGACCGGTCCTCAAGGTCCTGCAGTGCTTTGGCGTACGCATCAGCCTTGGCCGTCAGCCTGCCCACCTCGGCGTGCAGGGCCTCCACCATCGCCTGCGACGAACGCAGCAGACCCTTGTCGTGCGCCTGGATCGCGTGCAGGGCGACCACCACCTGCTCCATGTGCGCGGTGTAGAGGGCCGCATGCTTGCGTGCCACATGCTGCACGATGGCGGTGCGGACCCGCGGGTCGTTCGCCTTCGAGACCAGGGAACCCGGCCGGACCCGATAGCGGAAGGTGGGAACACCCACACCGACGAAGTGAAGGTCATCGGCCATGATGCGGATCCAGAGCTCCCAATCCTCGTAGCCATCGCGCATGGCCTCGTCGAACCCGCCGGTGCGCTCCAGCACCGAGCGGCGCACCAGCGCGCAGGCATCGAGCCGGTTGCCCACGAGCAGGTCGGCGAGCCGGCCCACCCGCTGCCGTACGAGGCCCTGGCGATCGCCGAACTCCTCCACGTCGCCGTAGGCCACCGCGGCCTCCGGATCGCGGTCCAGCGCCTCCTGCAACAGGCCCACCGCACCAGGCAGCATGGCGTTGTCGGCGTCCAGGAAGAGGATGTACCGCGCCGGTGTCGAACGCCACCCGGTGTTGCGCGCCGCGGCCAGCCCGCCGTGGGGTCTGTCGATCACCTGCGTCCCCCGCTGCCGCAGTTCCTGGAGCTTCGCCAGGGTCGCGGGCTCGTCGCTGCCGTCGTTCACCACGACCACCGCGCACCCGGCCGCGCGCGCATCGGCCAGGCTGCCCAAGGCCTCTTCGAGGAAGGCCCCGTCGTTGCGGCAGGGGATCACCACACCCACGTCGGTCAGCCCTTGGGGCCTGGTCGCCGCTTCAGCCCTCATGGTCATGTGGGAATACCGAGCAGGGCATGGTAGTGCACGCCCACGGTGTGGGGGTCGCCCACCTTCACCACGGTTCCGGCCTCCACGCAAGCGGCGCGGTCGCAGATCCGCTGCACCTCACCGAGGGAATGGGACACGAGCACGATGGTGCAGCCCCCGCGCTTCATTTCGGCGATGCGCGCGTAGCACTGCTGCTGGAAGGCCGCGTCGCCCACCGCGAGCACCTCGTCCACCAGGAGCACATCGGGATCGTTGGCCGTGGCGATGGAGAAGCCCAGGCGGGCGGCCATTCCGGTGGAGTAGCGCTTCACCGCCATGCCCAGGTCGGCCTCGCTGAGACCGGCGAAAGCGCGCGTGTAGGCGCGTGCGTGCGCCACGTCCTTGCGGTCCAGGCCCAGCAGCGCGGCGCACAGCTCGATGTTCTCCCAGCCGGTGAGCTCCGGCTCAAGGCCCACGCCCAGGGCCAGCATCGGTGCGACACGTCCGCGCACCATCACCGAGCCCGCGGCAGGCGTGATGATCCCGGCGATGGTGCGCAACAGCGTGCTCTTGCCCGATCCGTTCCGACCGACGATGCCGAAGCACTCGCCGGGCGCGATCTCCAGGTGCACATCGTGCAGCACGCGCCGCCTTTCCAGCAGGCGCTTCGAGCCGAGCGACACCAGGTACTCCTTGATGGACAGGAAGCCATGCCGCTGCACCAACAGGTCCACCGCCACGCCGTGCAGCGCGATGGCCACGTCCCCCTCAGTAGTTCGCGATGAAGCCACGGCGCAGCAGGTTGAACACGGCGAGCCCCCCGAGCAGGCCGATGAGGGTGAGACCGACCGCCGGCACCCACAGTCCGATGGCGGGCACGTGGCCGAGGTAGAGCACCTCACGCACCAGGCCGATGAAGTGGTACAGGGGGTTGAGCGCGGCCACCCACCGCAGGTCGGCGGGCACCAGGTCCGGCGGATAGGCCACCGGCGTGAGGTAGAAGATGGCGGGCAGCAGCGCCGACCACAACAGGCCGATGTCGCGGAAGTACACGTTGAGCGCGCACAGGGCCAGCGACACGCCGAACACGAAGGCGGCGTACAAGGCGATCACCGGCAGCACCAGCACCGCGGCCCAGGTGGGTTGCCAGCCCAGCCACAGCAGGATGAGCGCGAACGGAAGCATGGAGAGCGCCAGGTTCACCAGTCCGGCGAGCAACTGGGCCAGCGGGAACACGAGGGGCGGCACGGCCAGGGACCGCAGCACGTGGGCGTTCTCCACCAGCGCGCCCAGGATGTGCCCGCTGGTGGTGGCGAAGAAGGACCAGAACACCAGGCCGGTGAGCGCGAACACCGGGTAGTTCTCGACCTGCGCGAAGGCCCGGCTGAAGATGAACAGGAAGATGAGCAGGAAGAGCAGGGGGTTGAAGAGCGTCCACAGGAAGCCGAACAGGGAGCCCTTGTACCGCAGGCGTACGTTCTTCCAGGCCACGGTGACGAGCATCGGCAGGTGGCGACCCCGGATCCGCAGCTCCTGTGCGGTGTGGCCCGCTGATGCCTTGCTCATGGCCCGCGCAAGTTAAACGGCACAGGCGCTACGGCCGGCTAACTTGCCCGTCGCGCATGGCGATCGTGTTCAACGGACGATGCCTCACCCGCCCCGTGGGCGGGGTGGAGCGGTACGCCCGCATGCTGCTGGATCTCCTCGCCGATGGGCCCCGCCCGGTGCGCGTGGTGTTGCCGGCCGATGCACCGGAGGACCGCGGCATACCCGCAAGCCTCACCGTTGAACGGCGCGGCCGGATGCACGGGCACGCCTGGGAGCAACTGGTGCTTCCCCGGTGCGTGGGCCCGGACGACATCCTTCTCTCCCCGGCGAACACCGGACCGCTGCGGGTGCGCCGCCAGCTCGTGGTGGTGCACGACCTGGCCTTCCTCCATCACCCGGAGCTGTTCGATCCACGCTTCGCGCGGTGGTACGGCTTCCTGCTGCCCCGCCTGGTGCGCCGATGTTCCGGCGTGATCACGGTGAGCGGCACCATGCGCACCGAGCTCAAGGCCACGTTCGGGCTCGGCGCCGACCGTGTGGCGGTGGTGCCCCCTTTCGCCGATCCGCGTCCCTTCCGCCGCGCCGAGCCTGTGCCGGTACCGGAAGGCTTCGTGCTGCTCGTGGGCGCGGACGACCCGCGGAAGGAGGTGGGTGCCGCCCTGGCCCTGCTGAAGGAGGCCCGACCGACCGCCCACGCCGTGGTGGTGGGCAGGCAGCGGCGCCCGTTCAAACGCACCGACGCTCCCGTGGACGACCGCGTGACCTGGCTGCCCGATGCGAGCGACGCCCAGCTCGCCTGGCTGTACGATCATGCGTTCGCGCTGCTGCACCCCTCGCGCTACGAGGGCTTCGGCCTGCCGATCCTGGAGGCGCTGCAGCGCGGCTGCCCGGTGGTCGCGCGCCCGATCCCGGTGGTACGCGAGCTCTTCGGTGATGCGGTGCATGCCTGTGCATTCGCCGGATCGGGCGATCTTGCAGGCGCGCTGGACCGGATACCACCCGATCGTCCGGTGCATGACCCGCGTATGGCGGCCATCGTGGAACGGTTCACCAGGGAGCGCACGCGCGAAGCGCTTCTCGCCATCATGAACAGCATCGACTGAGCATGCGTGTGGCCATCGTGCACGACTGGTTGCTGGTGAGCGGCGGCGCCGAGAAGGTGACGAGCGAACTGCTGAACATCTACCCGGAGGCCGACGTGTTCTCGCTGGTGGACATGCTGAGCGACGAGGACCGGGCCGAGGTGCTGCACGGCAAGCACGCGCGCACCAGCTTCATCCAACGTCTGCCCGGTACCCGCAAGCACTACCGCAACTACCTTCCCTTCTTCCCGAAGGCGATCGAATCCTTCGACCTCTCGGCCTACGACCTCATCATCTCCTCGTCGTATGCCGTGGCGAAAGGCGTGCGGAAGAAGCACCATCAGGTGCACGTGTGCTACATCCACACCCCGATGCGGTACGCGTGGGTGCACGAGGCCAGTTACATCGAGGACCACAACCTCACCGGCCTCAAGGCCTCGTTGGTGCGCACCGTGCTCGACCGGTTGCGCCGCTGGGACCATGCGAACTCGGCCTTCGTGGACCGGTTCATCGCCAACAGCCGCAACGTGGCCGACCGCGTGCACCGCATCTATGGCCGGGATGCCGATGTGGTGCTCCCGCCCGTGGACGGGGACGTGTTCGCCCTGGGCACCGCGCCGCGCACGCACTACCTCGTGGCCTCGCGCCTGGTGCCTTACAAGAAGACGCACGAGATCATGCGCGCCTTCGCGCTCATGCCCGACAAGCGGTTGATCGTGTGCGGCGACGGTCCGGAATCGGAACACCTGCACACGCTGGTGCAGCCCAACATCACCCTGATCGGGCACGCCACGCGCGCCGAGCTGGTGCGCCTGATGCGCTCGGCCAAGGCCCTGATCGTGGCCGCCGACGAGGACCTGGGGCTGACCCCGCTCGAGGCGCAGGCCTGCGGCACCCCGGTGATCGCGCTCCGCAAGGGCGGCTACCTCGAGACCGTTGCCGAACCCGAGGCCGGCATCTTCTTCGACGCGCCCGATGCCGCCACCATCGCCGGTGCAGTGGAACGCTTCGAGCTGAACGGTGTCACCCTCTCCCACGAGGCCATCCGCGAGCGGGTCGCGCATTGCTTCGCGCCGTCCTTCCGCGCCCGGGTCAAGGCCATCGTGGACGAGGAACTGGCCCGGCACCATGGGCACCACTAGGTACCTCAAGGTCCTGTTCACGGCCGCCACGCTCGCCTTGGGCTGCATGCCCCTGCTCGGCATGCGCCCGGTGGTCCCCGTGATCGTCCTGTGGTCCCTCGCCGCCCTGCTTTACACGCTGTTCGCCAAGCACGGGCGTGGCCCCGACCTGCGCACCTTCCTGCTGCTCGCTTCACCCTTCCTGGTGATGGTGCTCGACCTGGTGCGCGCGGACGACCCGTTGGCCGGCTGGCACATCGTGGAACGCAGCGGCATGCTGATCATCGCCCCGTTCGTGGTGTTCGTGCTGCGCCCGCCGGTGGACGACGGCCTGCGCGACCGTGTAACGGACGTGTTCGCCCTCTCCGGAGTGGTGCTCGCCGCCTACGCCAACCTCCGGATCGCGGGCATGGACATCGCCGGTGCGTCCCCGTTCGAGCACCGTTATCGGGCGGCCTTCACCGCCGTTACGGACCTGCACCCGCCGTTCGCGGCGTACTTCCTCCTGGCCGGTGCGCTCTTCATGCTGCACCGGGTTCTCCGCGACGAGCGGTCGCGCCTGTTGCGCGCTTGCGTTGGCGCCACGCTGTTCGTGGCCGGTGCGATGCTGGGGTCACGCACGCCCCTGATCGCCTTCCTGCTGGCCGCCCTGGTGCTGATGATGATGCACCTTCCCACGAGGCCGGCCCTACGCGGCGTCGCAGCCGCGGTGGCGCTCGTGATCCTCACGGCCTTGGTGCTGCCCACGGCACGCGAGCGGTTGTTGGAAGTGGTGCGCACACCGCTGGATGTGCCCACCACGGAAGTGAACTCCGTGAACGAACGCTTCGTGATCGCCACCTGCACCAAGGAACTGCTCGTATCGTCCTGGGTGTTCGGGATCGGGCAATCGTCCGTGCAGCCCGCGCTCGACGCCTGCTACACGCAATTCAACGACCCGCGCTACCTCGACCGCAGCTACAGCACGCATTGCCAGCCCCTGCACTGGTGGCTTTCCTTCGGCATCGTGGGCCTCGTGCTCTTCGTGGCGCTCTTCGGTCTGCCGTTCCGCGCGGCCTTGCAGGTGAAGGACGCACGCCTGGCGGCCTACCTGGTGTTCTTCGCGGTGTGCTGCCTCACGGAGAACGTGCTCGCCCGTCAGTGGGGCGTGGTGCCCTTCGCCTTCTTCGTTTCGTTGCTGTCGCCACCGCTCTTCGCCGGTGCGCGGTCCGCACGGGCGCGCAGCCACAGGTAGCCACCACCGCCCGCGATCGCCGAGGCGAGCACGATGGCCAGCTTGGCCTGCTGCACGGCCGCACCATCCTGGAAGGCCAGGTCGTTGATGAACAGCGACATCGTGAAGCCCACACCCGCCAGGATGGACATGCCCACGAGATGCCCCCAGCGGATCCCACCGCTCAGCTTCGCCAGCCCCGCGCGCAACATGATCCAGCAGGTGAGCAGGATGCCCAAGGGCTTGCCCACCACAAGGCCCATGAGCACACCGAGGAAGACGGACCCTTGCATGGCACCGAGGACATCGGCGGGCAGCTCCACCCCGGCGTTGGCCAGCGCGAAGAGGGGCAGGATGAGGAAGGCCACCCAGGGGTGCAGGGCGTGCTCCAACCGCTGCACCGGTGTTTCGGCCCAGGCCGCGGCGCTGCGGATCCCAGCGATGGTGTGCAACTGCTCGTCCGTGAGGGTGGGCAGGCCGTTCGGGTCCTGACGGGCGAACCGGTCGCTGAGCGTGCCGAGCCGATGGAGGAACTCCTGTTCGTTCAAGCGCGTGCGCGCCGGGATGGTGAGGGCGGTGAGCACCCCCGCGAGCGTGGCATGCACGCCGCTCAGCAGAAAGGCCGTCCACATGAGGCCACCGCCCACCACCGCGTAGAACAGGGGCGAACGCACGCCGAGCACGTTGGCGGTGGCAAGCATCGCGAGCGCGCCCCCGCCGATGCCGAGGTAGGCCCACCCGATCTGCTCGGTGTAGAAGAAGGCGATCACCAGCACGCTGCCCAGGTCGTCCGCGATGGCCACGGTGGTGAGGAAGATCTTGAGGGCCGTGGGCACCCGGTCGCCGAGCAGCGCCATCAGGCCCAACGCGAAGGCGATGTCGGTGGCCATGGGAATGCCCCAGCCCTGGGAGAACCCCGTGCGTGGCCCGTTGAACAGCAGGAAGATCAACGCCGGTGCGAGCATGCCTCCGAAGCCGGCCATCACGGGCAGCATCGCCTTCCGCACATCGCGAAGCTCGCCGCCCACCACCTCGCGCTTCAGCTCAAGCCCCACCACGAAGAAGAACAGGGCCATGAGGCCGTCGTTGATCCAGTGGTGCAAGGAGCGTTCGAGCCGGTGCCCGGCGATGTCGATGCCGAGCGGCAGCTCCCACAGGTGGTGGTAGGCGTGATGCCAGGGCGAGTTGGCCCACACCAGGGCCACGAGCGAGGCCAGTCCGAGCAGCACACCCCCGGCGCTCTGCTGGTGCATGAACTGCTCGAAGGGTCGCTTCAGGCGGTCGATGGGCATCCTGCTCATGGCGGGAAAATAGCGGCCGCGATGGCGCCACGGTAGCGGCACGCACTTATGAAAAGTTATCCACACGGTCCGGCCCTGCGGAGGCCCCCCGGGTAATTTCGCGGCCTACCCCGCAGCTCTTGCCCACCATGACGAAACCCGCGCCGGCCGCAGCTTCCAGCGTACCGACCGACGAACTCGAGCGCATCTGTTCCCAGGTGCGCCGCGACATCATCCGCATGGTGCACGGCTGCCAGAGCGGGCACCCCGGCGGCTCCCTGGGCTGCACCGAGTTCATGGTGGCGATGTATTGGAACATCCTGCGGCACGATCCCGCGCAATGGGACATGGACGGCCGTGGCCAGGACCTCTTCTTCCTCAGCAATGGCCACATCAGCCCGGTGTGGTACAGTGTGCTCGCCCGGAGCGGCTACTTCCCCGTGAAGGAGCTGGCCACCTTCCGCAAGTTGAACACGCGCCTGCAGGGGCACCCCACCACGCACGAGGGATTGCCCGGTGTGCGCATGGCCAGCGGCTCCCTGGGCCAGGGCCTGAGCGTGGGCGTGGGCGCGGCCCTGGCGAAGAAGCTCAACGGCGACCCGCACCTGGTGTTCACCCTGCACGGCGATGGCGAACTGCAGGAGGGCCAGATCTGGGAAGCGGCCATGAGCGCCCCGCGCCACAAGGTGGACAACCTGATCGCCACCGTGGATTGGAACGGACGCCAGATCGACGGTGACGTGGACGAGGTGATGCCCTTGGGCGACCTGCCCGCGAAATGGCGTGCCTTCGGCTGGGACGTGCTCACGTGCAACGGCAACGACATGGCCGAACTGCTCGGCACGCTGCACGAGGCGAAGGCGCGCACCGGCAAGGGCCGGCCGATCGTGGTGCTCATGCGCACCGAGATGGGCCAGGGCGTCGACTTCATGATGGGCTCGCACGAGTGGCATGGCGTGGCGCCGAACGATGAGCAGACCGCCCGCGCACTGGCCCAGCTGCCCGAAACGTTGGGGGATTACTGAGCCTTCCCCACCGTGCCCGCAACAGCACCGCCCTCCCCCCCGACCGCCGTGGTACCGCATTTGCTCCGCGGTGCCATCATGCCTGCCCTGCGCCCGCTCCTGCTCCTCTTCGTCCTGCTCACCGCGTCCCCCTGCGCGCAAGCCCAGACCAAGTCCGCCCCGAAGAAGCAGCTCACCCGCCTGTTGTTCGTGATGGACGCGAGCAACAGCATGAACGCGTTCTGGGACAACCAACCGAAGATCAACGCGGCACGCGAGGTGCTGCTCCGCGCGCTCCAGGAGGTGGAAGGCCAGCCCGACCTGGAGATCGCCCTGCGCCTCTACGGCCACCAGACGCGCATCGAGCCCGGCAAGCAGGACTGCGACGATACGAAGCTCGAAGTGCCCTTCGGCCCGAACAGCATCCCCGCCATCCGCGAGCGCATGCGCACGGTGCAATGCCTGGGCACCACGCCCATCGCGCGTTCACTGCTGCGCTCCGCCGACGACTTTCCGGTGTGCAAGGATTGCCGCAACATCATCATCCTGATCACCGACGGCATTGAAGCCTGCGACGAGGACCCCTGCGCCGTGAGCCGTGCCCTGCAGGCCAAGGGCATCATCCTGAAGCCCTTCGTGATCGGCATCGGCCTGGAGGAGAACGCCAAGTTCAGCCTTACCTGCGTGGGCAACTACTACGACGCCGGCACACCGGCCATGTTCGACCAGGTGCTGCGCATCGTGATCAGCCAGGCGCTGAACAACACCACCACCACGCTGCACCTGCTCGACGTGAACGGAAGGCCGCGGGAGACCAATGTGCCCGTCACCTTCTACGACCAGCGCACCGGCCAGCAGCGCTACACCTTCGTGCACACCATGAACCAGCGGGGCGAGCCCGATACCCTCACCATCGACCCGCTGCACACCTACCGCGTGGTGGCGCACACCATTCCGCCCAGCGTGCGGGAGAACGTGACGGTGAAGGCCGGCGAGCACAACATCATCACCCTCGACTGCGGCCAGGGCGACCTGGAGCTGCGCACCGAGGGCGGCCTCGGCTCGGAGCGCGGCATCCCCGTGATCATCCGCAAGGACGGCGTGGACGCCACCCTGCACGTGCAGGACCTCAACACCACCGAGCGCTACCGCGTGGGCCGCTACGACCTGGAGGTGCTCACCCTGCCACGCCTGGTGATCCCCGATGTGGACGTGAAGCAGAGCGCGGTGACCACCATCGGCGTGCCGCAGCCCGGCGTGATCAATATCGTGCCCACGGCGCCCGGTCCCGGCGCCATCCTCCAGAAGGACGGGCAGGAGCTGAAGTGGGTGGTGGACCTCGACCCCACCGCCTCGCGGCACCAGTTCCGCCTGCTGCCCGGAACGTACAAGGTGGTGTACCGCAGTGAGAACGCGCGGCAGACCATCTACTCCATCGAAAAGGACTTCACCATCACCGGCGGTCAGAGCACCACGGTCAACCTTTGAACCCATGGCCCAGTACCCCATCCTCGACCAGAAGGACACCCGCAGCGGCTTCGGCGCCGGCCTGCTGGAGCTCGGCAAGCGCAACCCCGACGTGGTGGCCCTGTGCGCCGACCTCACGGGATCGCTGAAGATGGACGCCTTCGCGAAGGCCTTTCCCGAGCGCTTCTTCCAGATGGGGATCGCCGAGGCCAACATGATGGGCGTGGCCGCAGGCCTCACCATCGGCGGCAAGATCCCCTTCACCGGCACCTTCGCCAACTTCAGCACCGGGCGGGTGTACGACCAGATCCGCCAGAGCATCGCCTACGCCGGCAAGAACGTGAAGATCTGCGCCAGCCACGCGGGCCTCACCCTCGGCGAGGACGGTGCCACGCACCAGATCCTCGAGGACATCGGCCTCATGAAGATGCTGCCCGGCATGACCGTGGTGGTCCCCGCGGACTTCAACCAGACCCGACAGGCCACCATCGCCATCGCCGGGCATGACGGGCCGGTGTACCTGCGCTTCGGCCGCCCGAAATGGCCGGTGTTCATCCCTGCCGACCTGCCCTTCGAGATCGGCAAGGCCCAGGTGCTCGTGGAAGGTTCCGATGTGACCCTCTTCGCCTGCGGGCACCTGGTGTGGCGCGCGCTCCAGGCCGCGGAGGAACTGGCCAAGGCCGGCGTGAAGGCCGAGGTGATCAACGTGCACACCATTAAACCCCTCGACAACGAGGCGGTCCTAGCTTCGGTCGGCAAGACGGGATGCGCGGTAAGCTGCGAGGAACACAACCGGTTCGGGGGCCTGGGCGACAGCATCGCCCAGCTGCTGGCCCTGCACAGGCCCTCCCCGCTGGAACTGGTGGCCGTGAACGACTCCTTCGGGGAGAGCGGCACGCCCGACCAGCTGCTGAAGAAGTACGGGCTCGACGTGCCGGACATCGTGGCCGCCGCACAGCGGGCCCTGAAGCGCAAGTGACCGTTCCGCGGTCGAGCACCGGAACGCCGAACGCCATCGGACCGCACCGGGCATGAGCACGATGTCCGATGCCGAGCTGCTCGCCCTCTTCCGCAAGGAGGACACCCGGCACTACGCCTTCAACCTCATCGTGCGGCAGTACCAGCAGCGGCTGTACGCCTTCGTGCGCCGCATGGTCACCGACCACGACGAGGCGCAGGACGTGCTGCAGAACGTCTTCATCAAGGCCTGGAACGGGCTCGACCGCTTCCGCGAGGACGCCCAGCTCTTCAGCTGGCTGTACCGCATCGCCCACAACGAGAGCATCAGCCACCTGAAACGGATGCGGCGCGGGCTCTTCGTGAGCGAGGACACCGTGATCGAACGGCTCACCACCACGCTCGACCGCAGCGAGCACTTCACCGGCGACGCCATCCAGCGGAGGCTGCAGCAGGCGGTGATGACCCTGCCCACCAAGCAGCGCGCCGTCTTCACCATGAAGTACTTCGACGAGATGAAGTACGAGGAGATGAGCCGCATCACCGGCACCAGCGTGGGCGCCCTGAAGGCCAGCTACCACATCGCCGTGAAGAAGATCGAGGAACAGCTGACCCGCGGCACCGATCAAACCAAATGAGCCCTGGAACGTCCTAGATGCGAAGTCCGATGAGAAACGAGCACGACACCGACGATCTGAAGCGGCTGGCCCCCACGCTGGCCTCCCTGCCAAAGGCGGACCCCTTCGTGGTGCCGGAAGGGTTCTTCGAGCGCTTCCCGCACCAGGTACAGGCGCAGGTGACCAAGCCCCCGGCCTCGCCCTGGCTGCCGGTGTGGGCGAAACGGCTGGCCCTCGCGCTTCCCTTGACCGCGGCCGTGGCCGGTGCCTGGTGGCTGTTGCATGCGGAGGATGCACCCGTTCCGCAGGTGGCGGTGGAGATCCCCGAGGCCGGCATTGACGAACTTGAACTGCTGGACGCCCCCGAGGCCTTCACCGAGCTGGCCGAGGAGCATGCCACCCTCAACGTGCTTCCGGCCACAAGCCTTGACCTGAACGACGAAGAGCTCGCGGTGTGGCTCGAGAACGAAAGCACCGACCCCTCCGAACTGATCGCAGAGCTATGAAGCGCCTGATCCCCCGTCTGCTCCTGAGCACCCTGCTGCTGCTGTCCGGTCTTCTTGTTGTTGGCCAGGACGATGGTCCGCCGCCCATCCCCGAGGACAAGCTCGAGGAGATCAAGGCGCAGAAGGCCGCCTACATCACCCAGAAGATGGGCTTCACCGCCGAGGAGGCGCAGAAGTTCTGGCCCATCTACAACCAGTACGACAAGGAGCTGGAGGGCACGCGCAAGGAGATGCGCGATTTCCACCGCAACCTGAAGAAGGAAGGCCAGGAGCTCACCGAGGCCGAGGCCACACAGCTCATCGACAAGGAGCTGGCCACCCGGCAGAAGGAGCTCGACACGCGCCGCAAGTACAGCACGGAGTTCAAGAAGAACATCGGCGCCGTGCGCACGGTGAAGCTGTACCAGGCCGAACGCGACTTCAACAAGGAACTGCTGAAGCGCATGCGCGAGCAGGGCGGTGACCGGCGCGGTGGCGCGGGCGGCACCCAGCCGCGCCGTTGAGCCCCGAACGGCGACGGCAACGTGCACGGCGCGCTACCTTGGCGGTCCTTGCCACGCACCATGCGCCACCGCCTTCTTTCCCTGCTGCTGCCGGCCGCCCTTGGCCTGCACGCCCAGAACGTCGACCTCAACGCGCTCGACGCCTACCTCGCCAACGCCGTCCAGCAGTTCGACCAGCCCGGCCTGGCCGTGGGCATCGTGAAGGACGGGCAGCTCGTGTGGAGCAAGGGCTACGGCAAGCTCGATCTGGCCAAGGCCGACCCGGTGACGCCCAACTCGGTCTTCTACTGCGCCAGCATCAGCAAGGCCTTCACCGCCTGCGCCATCGGCCTGCTGGTGGACGAGGGCAAGCTGAGCTTCGACGACCCCGTGCGCAAGCACCTGCCCTGGTTCGGTACGCCGGACGACTACGTCACCGAGCACATGCTGGTGAAGGACCTCCTCTGCCACCGCAGCGGCTGGATCACCTTCGACGGTGACCTGCTCTGGTACGGCACGCACATGGACCAGAAGGAGATCCTCTCGCGCCACGCCAACGAGCCCTTCACCTACCCCTTCCGCGACGAGTTCGGGTACAGCAACCTCATGTTCGTGGCCGCCGCCCAGGTGATCGAGGCTGTGAGCGGCATGACCTGGGAGCGCTTCATCACCACCCGCATCTTCCAACCGCTGGGGATGGAACGCAGCCGCGTGGACGTGGCCGACCTGAAGGGCATGACCGATGTGGCGCTGCCGCACGTGCGCAAAGGCCAGGACCCTGCGGCCCCGCAATCGAGCATGCCCTACCAGGACCTGCACGGTGCGGACGGAGCCTGCGGCGTGCTGAGCACCGTGACCGACATGGCCAAGTGGGACGCCATGTGGGCCAACGAGGGCAAGGTGGGCGACAAGCCCTTCCTCAGCAAGGCGAGCTTCAACACCATCACCAGCACGCACCTGGCCATGGGCGGACGGCGTGAGGGCGCCGGCCTGGGCTGGTTCATAGAGAGCAACAACAACGCGAAGGTGATCACCCACAGCGGCGGCATGCCCGGCTTCATCCTCAACCACGCGGTGGTGCCCGACAAGGACCTGGCGGTGATCGCGCTCGGCAACGGCGAGACCTACTCCGTGTTCGCGGCCACGAGCAAGATCCTCGACCTCTACCTGGGCGAGGGCAAGGCCGACCCCGTGGCGACGATGCTGCCCCGCGTGAAGGCCAACAAGGAGGAGGACGCGAAGCGCGTGGCGGACCGCAGGGCCGCGCGGGTGATGAAGACCAAGCCTTCGCTCCCGGCCTCAGGATACACCGGCACCTACACCGACAAGATCTACGGCGACGCGGTGATCACCGAGAAGGACGGTGCGCTCATCCTGCAGTTCAAGCCGGCGCCCGAGCTCTTCACGGGCACGCTCGCGCACTGGCACTTCGACACCTTCCAGTGGCAGCACGCCGATCCCTTCCTGGAACCCGGCTACATCACGTTCAGCTTCGACGCGGACCACAAGGTCACCGGCTTCAAGGTCGACCTGCACAGCCCGGACTTCCACTTCTGGAAGCTCGACTTCCGGAAAGCGGAACAGCCCTGAGGGCAGGCCCAGGGCTGTTCGACCGTGCGCTGCGCGCGGTGATCTACGGACAGCCCTCATCGACCTGCCCGTCGCAATCATCATCGATGCCGTTGCTACAGACCTCGGTGGCGCCCGGGTTGATCATCGGGTCGCTATCGTCGCAATCGCCGGCGCAGGTGGTGGAACCGTCCAGATCATTGTCCGTGCAGGTCTGCACGCAAGTGCCCATGCCGTCGCAGGTGCCGCCCATGCAGGACGTGCCGGCCGGCGACGGTTGATTGGCGGGCATCCCGGCCACGCACACATCGAGGGTGCAATCGTTCCCGTCCAAGGGCACGTCGGCATTGTCCGCCTGGGACGTGACACCACCCATGCCATCGCACACCAGGGTCTGGCAATCCCCGGCGATCTGCGGGCCGGCGGCGGCACCTGAAGGGAGGAACATGCCGCTGATGCAGTTGCACGCCCCGTCCTGCACTTCGCCTGCGGTGCACGGGTTGCCATCGTCGCAGGGTGTGCCGGCAGGAGGACATGCGCATCCCTCATCGACCATGCCATCGCAATCGTTGTCGATGCCATCGCACTGTTCGATCGCACCCGGGTTCACCATGGGGTTGAGGTCGTCGCAATCCATGTTCGCCGCGAAGCCATCCCCATCCTGATCAACGGTGGAGCACACACCGCCCTCGTCGATCTGCCCGTCACAGTCGTTGTCCTGTCCGTCGCACTGCTCCGGAGCACCGGGGAAGGTCCCGGGGTCCTGGTCGTTACAATCCACATCATCCAGGGATCCGTCCTGGTCAAGGTCGAAGAAGCCGCAGCCTTCATCCACCATGCCGTCGCAGTCGTTGTCCATGCCATCCCCGCATGTCTCGGCGTTCCCGGCACCCATCTCATTGCAGATGCACTCGCCCATGGGACCGCAGACGAAGACCCCGTTCGCGCACTGGTCGGCATCCGGACCATCGCAGGGCATGCCCACCGGGCAGTCCTCGTCCACCAGCCCATCGCAATCATTGTCCACTCCATCGCAGAGCTCGAACGCGCCCGGGTACACCTGGGGGTTCTGGTCGTTGCAGTCCCCGCCGCAATCGGTGAAGCCGTCAAGGTCCGCATCCACCCCGACCGGGTTACCGCTGCAGACGCCGCCCGAACACACATCGCCCGTGGTGCACGGGTCGCCGTCATCGCACGAACCACCGTTCTGCACCGGTGTTCCGAAGCACCCGCAGGCACCATCGGTGACATCCCCGGACGTGCACGGATCACCATCGCTGCAGGGCGTTCCGGCAGGCAGACACGTGAAACTGCACATCCCCATCACACAGATGCCGACCGCGTTCGGCATGGTGCAGGCGTTCCCGCACCATCCACAATTGTTCGGATCGCTGAGGAGGTCGAAGTCCTCGTCCACCTGGCCATCACAATCGTTGTCCTGCCCATCGCAAACCTCCATGGCGCCGGGGAAGATGCTCGGATCGAAGTCGCTGCAGTCACCGCCTTGTGCCACGTAACCCGCTGGTTGGGTGCAGGCGAACACGGCACCGTTGTCATCGCCGGATCCATCGCCATCCGCGTCCGGATACCACACGGGCCCATCGACCGGGTCATTGTCGATCGCTCCGTCGCAGTTGTCATCCGTGCCGTTGCACAGCTCCGGGGCGCCCGGGTTGAGGTTCGGGTCCTGGTCGTCGCAGTCGCCGCCATTGCTCACCGTACCCATCGGGCCCGTGCAGGCTTGCACACCGGTGGCCGGATCCCCATAGCCGTCCGCATCGGCATCGACGTACCACGTGGGCGTGTTCTCGTCCACCTGGCCGTTGCAGTTATTGTCCACGCCATCGCCGCAGATCTCGGGGCCAGCGGGCCATACCGATGGGTCGTTGTCGTTGCAATCGCTTCCGGCCGCCCATCCATCATTGTCCACGTCGATGAACGCCACGCAATCGGCGAACTGGCCCAAGCAACCCGATTGCGTGATGCATTGCAGACAGGCATCCGTAAGTCCGCCCTGACAGCTGCCCAGACAGGGCGCCAGGAAACACTGGGACAGTTGGTAGCCGCACGTGTTGCAATCGAACGACACGCCGGTGAGCTGGGCCAGCTCGTTCGAAATGCACGTCTCATCATTGCCCATGTTGTTCATGAAGCAGTTCAGGAAGGCATCGCCCATGGCCTGCACATAGGCCACCTGATGTTGCGCGATCCAATCCGCATCCGCTTGACCGCACAGCACCGAGCAACCATTCCCGGGATACACCATCGGGTCGGCATCGTTGCAGTCGTGGTTGTCCGCGACAAAGCCGGGGGGCTGCGCACAGGCCAGCACACTGCTGGCGTTGTCTCCGAATCCATCGCCATCGGTGTCGGCGAACCATGGTGCGAAGGCCATGGGGTCCGTCAGGTCATCGATGGCGCCGTCGCAGTTGTTGTCCAAGCCATCGCCGCAGAGCTCCATCGCACCCGGAAAGACGGCTGCCATCGTGTCGTTGCAATCGACCGGTCCACAACCCGGACGATCATAGAAACCATCGTTATCGAGGTCCAGGCAGCCCCCGTTGGCCGCGCTCACACCCGGGATGATCACGAAGCAGCCGTTGCCGGTGTAGAGGGTGTCGCCGAGCAGCGAGGTGCTGAAGCATGGCGTGCGTTGGGCGAAGAGGGCGTAAGGCACGCTGAGCAGTTGCTGCGTGCCCATGCTCACGTGGGCGCTGCCTCCGGTGGCATCGAGGCCCACCTCCATGAAATAGGGGCCCGACGCCCAGTTCACGGCGGACATCGATCCGACCTGGGGCGTGCCTGTGCCCACCTGCAGGTTGATCAGGCCTTGGGCGCTGGTGGAGGTGCTATGCGTTTCGGCGAACACCACCGGCCCTGCCGCAGTGCCCTGGTGCAATTGGAACAGCACTGAAACGGACTGGGAGACGAGCGGGTCGCCACCGGCATCACGTGCCACCGCCTGGTAATTGAACGAATCAGGGGCCTGCGAGCGGGCGGCCTGATGGACCGCGAGCAGCAGCAGAACGGCCAAGAAGGAACGGTAGAGGGTGCGCATGACGTTGGATGCGGGATGGGTCAAGGGGTGGGAAGCTGTTCGGAGCGGGTGGAGGTGACACCGCCGGGGAGCGCCTGCAGGATGGGGTCGCGGTCATTGCCGGTGCCGGTGTACTTCACGCGGCCATCAAGTGTGTTATCCTCGAGGTAATAGCCGACCACGGTGTTGGTGGGCACCGAGCCGCCCACACGCACCAGGATGGGGTCGCGGTCATTGGCGGTGCCCGTGTATTTCAGCCGGTCATCCGGACGGGCATTGCCCATCCACAATACCTGCACCGGGCTCACGCCACCGACCGTCCGGCGGGCGTTCGTGCCGTAGGTCGCCGTGCTCGCCGTGGTGAAATCGACGGAGGTGGCGATCGGGCCCAGTATCAGGGTGGATGCGGTCATCACGCCCAAGTGGTTCCGGTGGCGCACGGCCACATGATAGGCCCCGGACGGGAGCCCATCGAAGCCTACGGGCGAAACCCCGTCCACTTCCACCACATCACCATCCCGCTGCAACAGCGCGGCCCGCTGCGCGACCACCACACCGGGCAGCATCGGGGAGCGGAGCTCCACCAGTACCCAATCCACCACCGCATCGCTTCCGGCGACCGCGAGCACGCCGGATGCCACGGTCTCCTGTCCGGCATACGACCAAGGCGCATCGGAATACGGCTGCGCGACGGGCACCAACGGGTAGGTCACCGGTAACGAGCCCGAACGGAGGTCGTCGCGCATGAGTCCGGCACCTGGATCATAGGCCCCGTCGAGCAGCACGCTCAGGCGTATCCGCAGCCGCACCGGTTCAGCCTGCTGAAAGCCCTGCGTGAGCATGACCGGCGAGGCCGTGAGGGTCACGGTCATGGTCTCACCCACCGTCCAATCCAATGATCCAGGAAGTGACGTGTTCGACGCCCCCGCGGTGGAAACGACCTCCGGGGTGAGCGATTGCGCGGGCACTGCGCTAGTCAAGCCAAGGCATAGGGGGACGATGATCGCACGCATGGGTTCTCTTCCCTTGCAAGTTCCGCGATCGCTTCGGTCCGTTCAACACCATGATGATGGCAGCCCCGGTCGCCCCAGGATGGCCTTGCCAGCCGAACGGGCCCGCTACCGCGCTGGACCACCCGCCGAACACGGATCCCGGCCCTCGAACCCATCGTGCATGTCCGGCTGGGATCACGAGCCTCGACGTTCCAGCTGTGGAAAAAGTTAAGTCCTGGCCCACCCGAGGGAGCCAGACCGTTCCAGCGTTTCACTTTCACCATCTTTCGGACATGCACCGCTTCCTGGTCCCTGACCTCGCGCACAACGCCGTGGCGCTCCCCGAGGAGGAGGCGCACCACGCAATGCACGTGCTGCGGATCAAGGCCGGTGAGCGCGTGGTGCTGGTGGACGGGCGCGGCACCGTGGCGGAGGCCGAGGTGGTGGGCGCCGACAAGAAGGGCTGCACCGCGCATGTGCTGGAGCGGCGCTTCATCGAGGCCGAGCGAACCGCCCGCATCCACCTCGCCGTGGCCCCCACCAAGCAGATCGACCGCTTCGAGTGGTTCCTGGAGAAAGCGGTGGAGCTCGGCATCGACCGCATCACCCCGTTGATGACCGAGCGCACCGAACGCACCCGGCTCCGGACCGACCGGCTTCAACGTGTGGCGGTGAGCGCCATGAAACAGAGCCAGCGCGCCTGGCTGCCGGTGCTCGACGCGCCCACCGAGCTTTCGGCGCTGATGCGGTCGGAGCTTCCCGCCCAGCGTTTCTTCGGCTGGTGCGAAGGCGAACGCCCCTCGCTCATGGCGGTATACAAGCCTGCGGTGGATGCGCTCGTGTTGATCGGACCGGAGGGGGACTTCACCCCGGAAGAGGCCGCGCTGCTATTGACCGCCGGCACCGCGCCCGTGAGCCTGGGCACCGCGCGGCTGCGCACCGAGACCGCCGCCCTGGCCGCGTGCGCCTGGATGGACCTCGCACAGCAGCGCTGATACCTTTGCACCATGCGCATCCTCCAGCGGAGCCTGCTCCTCGTCACCGTGCTCCTGTCCCACCTCACCGCCTTCACCCAGGGCACTTACCAGCTGGCGGTGCTGAAGTACAACGGCGGCGGGGATTGGTACGCCAACCCCACCTCGGTGCCCAACCTGGTGAAGTACTGCAACGAGCAGCTCGGCATGGCCATCAGCACCGAGGTGCCCACGGTGGAGGTGGGCAGCCCCGACCTCTTCACCTACCCGCTTGTGCACATGACCGGCCACGGCAACGTGGTCTTCAACGCGCAGGAAGCGGAGAACCTGCGGAACTACCTGATCGGCGGCGGCTTCCTGCACATCAGCGACAACTACGGCATGGACCCCTTCATCCGGCCGATGCTGAAGCGCGTGTTCCCCGAGCTTGAGCTCGTGGAGCTGCCCTTCGGTCATCCCATCTACCACCAGCAATTCGACTTCCCCAACGGGCTGCCGAAGATCCACGAGCACGACAACAAGGCCCCGCAGGGCTTCGGGCTGTTCTGGGAGGGGCGCCTCGTGTGCTTCTACGACCTCGAGTGCGACCTGGGCGATGGCTGGGAGGACCCGGACGTGCACAACGACAGCCCGGAGAAGCGCACCAAGGCCCTGCAGATGGGCGCGAACATCGTGCGCTTCGTGTTCGGCGGCCAGCTCGAATGAGCGCCTTCGCGGCCTACTTGTTCAGCTTCACCACCTTCTTGCGGTACCGCATGTTCAGCAGTTCCACGCCGAAGCTGAAGGCCATGGCCACATACGCGTAGCCCTTGGGGATCTCGCTGTGGTGCACGGGGTGCAGGCCCTCGAAGAAGAGCATGAAGCCCACCATCACCAGGAAGGAGAGCGCCAGCATCTTCAAGGCCGGGTGCTTCTCGATGAAGCCGCTGATGCCGCTGGCGAAGAAGAACATCACGATCATGGCCACGATCACCGCGGCGATCATCACCTCCACGTGCTGCGCCAGCCCGATGGCGGTGACGATGCTGTCGAACGAGAACACGGCATCCACCAGCAGGATCTGCGCCATCATCGCCCCGAAGGAGGCGGTCTTCGGCGTGGAGCCGGGCAGCTCGTCGCCACCCTCCAGCTTGTGGTGGATCTCCTTCACCGCCTTGTAGAGCAGGAAAAGGCCACCGAAGAACATGATGCAGTTGCGCAGGTTGAAGGGGTAGCCCAGCACGCTGAAGAGCGGACGCTCGCCGTTGTGCACCAGCCAGCCGATGCCCAGCAGCAGCACCGACCGGAGCAGGATGCCACCGATCATCCACAGGCGGCGCCCTTTCAGACGTTGCTCCGCCGGCATGCGGCCCAGGATGATGCTGACGAAGATGACGTTGTCGATGCCGAGCACCACCTCCAGGATGGCCAGGGTGAGCAGGCTGATCAGGGCTCCGACGGTGAACAGGTCCTCCATGGTGGCGCGAAGATCGTGCGCCGCCTCAGTCCTGCAAGGCCTGTTTCACCAAGGCCCCCACCTCCGCAGCGTGCGTGAACACCATGAAATGTCCGCCGCCCGGCACGGCATGGGCGCCCTTGATGGTGGCCAGCGGCATCAGGTGATCGGTGTCGCCGTGGATGTGCACGAGACCTTTCACCGGCGCCGCAGGTCCATTCCAGTTCAGCGCCGCATCGATCTGCACCCTGAGCTGCTTGGGCGTGTGCACGTCCAGCAGCACATCGAACAGCGCCTTCGCCCCGGGGGTGGTGGTGCCCATCTGCCAGTGCAGGAGAGGCTTGGAGCGGTTGATGAAGGCGCGGGAGAGGATGCGCTCGGGATGCGTTCCGCGCAGCGCCCGGATGGGCCGGGGCATCTCCTGCGGACCCTTCCAGCTGGACATGATGATGACCTTGGCCGGGTGCGTGAGGGCCGCCATCTCCTGCGCCACCATGCCCCCCATGCTCACGCCCACGAGGGCGTGCGGCCGTTGCTTGTCCACCGACGCGGCGAGCACCGCCGCGAAGTCGCGCAGCGTGCTGCCCTCCGGCATCTCCGGCCAGTCGAAGGCCACCACGCGGTGACCCGGCAGCTCCAACCGGCTGAACAGGCGGTGGTCGGCGCCCAGGCCGGGGATCAGATACACGTCCATGGCGGTGTGAAGATCGGTGGCGCCCCGATGACGGGGTGGTGATCCCCTTCTAATTTCCCGGCCCGACCATCACCATGCACCGCACCATCCTTCTTGCGTTCACCGCCACATTCGCGCTCACGGCATCCGCCCAGGTCAACAACGGAAGCTTTGAAAGCGGCGGCAACTTCGACCTCTCCGGCTGGATCCCCAGCATCTGCGTGCAGCCTTCCGGTTACAGCTTGAGCCTTCCGCCCAACGGCGGTGCACAGAGCCTGAAGCTGAAAGCGGCCACCACCACGGTGTGCAGCAGCGTCCCCGACAACAACTACGTGTACCAGGAGCTACCCTGGGTGACCAGCGGCATGCCCCTGCGCGCGAGCTGGTGGTGGAGCAAGGACTTCAACACACAGAGCTCCACGGTATGCCTGGGGATCGTGCACAATGGCTGGCAGGGTTGCGCCGTGTCGTGGAGCGGAGCGGCCACCTTCTGGACGGAGCAGGTGCAGGACGCGATGATGACCCTGCAAGCCGGCGACACGGCCGCGATCGCCTTGTTCGGCGGGGAGTACAGTGGGAACGACGGTTCCGGCACCTACTTCGATCTGGTGGAGGTGATCTCCACGGTGGGCATCGAAGAGCACGCACGTCCGTTGAAGGCCCACCCGAACCCCGCGAACGAGGTGTTGTGGATCGAGCTGTCGGAGGCCCCCATCGCGGTCGACCTGATCGACGCTCTGGGTCGTACAGTAGCGCTGGGCCCGGTCGTGCGGCAACAGGGTGAATGGGCGGTGGATGTGAGCGCTGCCGCACCGGGAGCCAACGTGCTGCGCATCCGGACATCCACAGGCATTCGGACCGTGCGCTTCCTGAAGGCCTAGCGGGCCTTCACTCCACCGGCAGCGACCGCACGAAGTCGAGCGCGGCCTCCAGCTGATCGTGCATCACGACATCCTTCCTCACGAAGGGCACCCGCTCGCGGAAGGCGGCCACCAACGACTCCAGCCGGCCGGAGCTCTTCGCGGGGCGACGGAACTCCAGGGCCTGCGCGGCGGTGAACAGCTCGATGGCCAGGATGCGCTCCACGTCGTGCACCACCTGCCAGGTCTTGATGGCCGCGGCGGCGCCCATGCTCACATGGTCCTCCTGGCCGTTGCTGCTGTCGATGGTGTCCACGCTGTTGGGCATGCACCGCTGCTTGTTGGCGCTCACGAGCGAGGCGGCGGTGTACTGCGGGATCATGAAGCCGCTGTTGATGCCGGGGTCCGCCACGAGGTAGGCCGGCAGGCCGCGCTGACCGCCGATGAGCTTGTAGGTGCGCCGTTCGCTGATGCTGCCGAGCTCGGCCACGGCGATGGCCAGGAAGTCGAGCGCCAGGGCCAGCGGCTGGCCGTGGAAGTTGCCCGCGCTGATCACCAGGTCCTCGTCATCGAACACGGTGGGGTTGTCCGTGACGGCCTCCAGCTCGCGCTCCACCACACGCTCCACGTAGGCGATGGCGTCACGGCTGGCACCGTGCACCTGCGGGATGCAGCGGAAGGAGTACGGGTCCTGCACGTGCGCCTTCTTCCGCGCAATGAGCTGGCTGCCCGCGAGAAGGTCACGCATGCGCGCCGCAACGGCGGCCTGGCCTGGATGCGGACGCACCGCATGCACCGAGGGATGGAAAGGCTCGATCCGTCCGTCGTACGCATCGAGACTCAGGCCCGCGATGATGTCGGCCAGGTCGGCGAGGCGTGCGGCCTTCAACGCCAGAAGCGATGCGTAGCTGTTCATGAACTGCGTGCCGTTGAGCAGCGCGAGGCCTTCCTTGGGGCCAAGCTCCAGCGGCTTCCAGCCCAGCGCCTTCAGGGCCTTCGCCGAAGGCATGCGCTGTCCCTTCCACACCACCTCGCCCAAGCCCAGCAGCGGCAGGCTCAGGTGTGCGAGCGGTGCCAGGTCGCCGCTGGCGCCGAGCGAACCGCGCTCATACACCAAGGGCAGCACGTCGGCGTTGTGCATGTCGATGAAGCGCTGAACGGTGGAGAGCGCCACGGCGCTGTGCCCGAAGGCCATGTTCTGGACCTTCAGCACCAGCATGGCCCGCACGATCTCGGCCGGCACGGGCTCGCCGCTGCCGCACGCATGGCTCATCACCAGGTTCTTCTGCAGCTGCGCAAGGTCCTTCTTCGCGATGGACCTATCGTACAGCGAACCGAAGCCGGTGTTCACACCGTAGATCGGCGCGTCGCTCTTCTTCAGGCGCTCGGTGAGGTAGGCGTGGCTGCGCTTCACGGCCGCCACCGCGTCCTTGGCCAGGGCGATCGGTCGGCGCTCGGATACGATCACGTCGAACTCGTCGAGCTTGATGCCGACGGTGCCGATGACGTGCATGCCGGGGGTGGTGCGTTGGCTTCTCATGGTCTGCTTTTCGTTCATTGTTCGGGCTGCTCCACGGGCTGGCTCAGAATTGCCGCTCGAACATGTAGAGGTGGCCCTTCTTCGGGTCGAGGTAATAGCGGGAACCCAACGACCCTTCCCAGACCTCGAAGTGCTTGGGAGGTGTGAACCAGTCCGGGGCTCCGGTCATCTCCACCCACTGCTCCAGGCGCTTGAAGTTGCGGCCCATCACGAAGTCCTTGGCGCGCGGGAACTTCAATTCCATGTACAGGCTGTACTCCTTCGTCCAATGCGCCGAGGCCCAGTACTCCCCGTTCAACACCTGCATGCCCTCATCCGGGTCCTGGCCCGCCCAGTAGCGGTAGGTCTCCAGCGCGCCAACAACGTGCTCGTACTCGCTCTGCTCCTCCTCGACGGCTTCGGAGGGTAAGGAGTCCTCTACGGCCGGTACTTGCTCCGGGGGCGCAGGCCCCTCCGTATCAATGGCCTGCGAGGGCTTCGGACCATCGCAACCGGGCGAGAGGAACCCGACCAACAACGCCGCGATGAGGGTGCGGAGCATTGGATGGCACCATGTGCAGTGGTACGAAGGTCCGGATCGTGACACCTTCATCACCTGGCCGTTGCGTCCGCGTTCCCGAACAGCCCGACGAGCTCCTCCTGCCGCACGGCCTTCTGCTCGCCGCTCTTCATGTCCTTCACGGTGATGATGCCTTGCTTCAGCTCGTTCTCACCGAGGATGGCCACGTAGGGGATGCCCTTGTCGTCGGCGTACTTGAACTGCTTCGCCATCTTGGCCTTGTCCGGGTACAGCTCGGCGGCGATGCCCGCATCGCGTGCCTGGCGAAGGAGCTTCAGGCAGTGCAGGGCCTCCGCATCACCGAAGTTGGCGAAGAGCAGCTTCGTGCTGCCACCCAGCTCCGCGGGGAACTTGTTCGTCTCCAGCAGCACGTCGTAGATGCGGTCGGCGCCGAAGCTGATGCCCACGCCGCTCATGCCCTTCAGCCCGAACACGCCGGTGAGGTCGTCGTAGCGCCCGCCGCCGGAGATGCTGCTCTGCAAGGTGCCTTCGTTGGCCTTCACTTCGAAGATGGCGCCTGTGTAATAGTCGAGGCCGCGGGCCAACGTGGGGTCGAACTCCAGCGATGCGCTCTTCAAGGCGCCCACCGTGTCGAACACGAACGAAAGCTCCTTCAAGCCCTCCTGCGCGACCGCGCTTGCGGCCAGCCACCGCTCCAGCTGCGGACGCTGCTCTTTCCAGGTCCCCTTCAGCTCGAACAGCGGCGCGATGCCCACGATGGCCGCATCGCTCACGCCCTTCGCCCGCATCTCCTCCTCCACCTTCTCGCGGCCGATCTTGTCGAGCTTGTCGATGGCGGTGACGATGTCCACCACCTTGTCCGGCTGGCCGCTCACCTCGGCGATGCCGCTGAGGACCTTGCGGTTGTTCAGCTTGATCGTCACCTGCAAGCCGAGCTCGGTGAACGCCTCGTCCAGCAGCATCACCAGTTCCACCTCGTTCAGCAGGCTGTTGCTGCCGATCATGTCCGCATCGCACTGGTAGAACTCGCGGTAGCGGCCCTTCTGCGGACGGTCCGCGCGCCACACGGGCTGGATCTGGTAACGCTTGAAGGGGAAGGCCAGCGCGTGCTGGTTCATCACCACGTAGCGGGCGAAGGGCACGGTGAGGTCGTAGCGCAGCGCTTCGTCCGCAAAGCCCTTGCTCTGATCTGCGATGGCGCGCTCCAGCTCGGCCCCGCGCTTCAGCACCTTGAAGATCAGCCGGTCCCCCTCATCGCCGTACTTGCCGGTGAGGGTTTCGAGGTTCTCCATGGCCGGTGTCTCCAGCGGCTGGAAACCGTACTTCTGGAAGACCCGCTCGATGGTGTTGAAGATGTACTTGCGGCGCAGCATCTCCTGCGGACCGAAGTCGCGGGTGCCCTTGGGGATGGAAGGCTTCATCAAGCTTCACGTAGCAAGTGACAAGGCACAAGGAACAAGCTCCTTGTCAGCACATGCACTGCGGCCGCGAAAGTACGGGGCGGCGCCGAGGCGCCCGCACCGGCCTACTCGCGCACGAAGCGCTGGGGCGCGAGCCCGCTGCCCGGCAGCTGCACCACGTACAGCCCCTGCTTCAGCCCACCGATGGGGAAGGCGGAGCGCGGACCGGCCGTGACCCCTTGCAGCACGATGGCACCACCCATGTCGAACACGACCACGGGCTGGCCCGCCTTCAGCGACTCAGGGCCGCTCAGCACCAGCTCGTCACCATGGGCCACGAGCTTGAAGCGATCGCTGGCGCCGCCGCCGATCCCGGTGGTGAACACAGGGCTGCGGAAGCTGAAGGCCTCCAGGAACACACCGCTGTCGAAGGCCATGTCCGCCACGTCGGCGATGGCCACCTTGAAGTGGTAGGTGAGCCCGGGCTGCACCACGGCGAACACGGTGAGGTTGGTGGTGAAGCCGTCGTAGGCCACGTACTGGCCCGGCACGGTCTCGTTGTTGTGGTAGTAGCCGCTGTTGGTGTTGTCGTTCACGTTGTTGATGGACACCACGGTGCCGCCGGGTATGGCCGCCACGTTCACCGGCGGGTTGAAGCCGGGCCCGCTGAGGTAGATGGCGAACACGTCGTTGAACGAGCTGCCCACGAACTCCTGATACTCCTCGCTGCCGAAGCTGAAGTTGAAGAGCAGCGTGTCGCCTTGGGGCACGCAATCGAACTCGAGCACACAGGCATCGAAGCTGGGCACACCTCCGCCCAGGGATAGCTCCAGGTCGGCATCACCGGGGGTCATGAGGTTGTCGTTCGCGAAGTTGGCCACGGGACCGGCCACCATGTCCGCGGAGCCGGTGGTGAGCACCAGGCCTTGCGCGATGGAAAGCTCCGACGCGCCCGCGAATTGGCCGATGGCGCGTTCCGGGCAGTTCACCGTCACGTTGCTCACGGTGACCCCGATGCCCTCCAGCAGCGTGGAGATGGTTCCCACCGTAAGGCTGTCGGTGATGGTGAGCTGGGCCTGGACGCTGAAGGCGGCCAGTCCAAGCAGGACAAGGGTGGCGGTTCTCCTCATGGTATTGGGCGGCCATTGGATCGCCGCAGGCACAAGGTACACGCAACGGCCGGCCCGATCGCGATCGGGGTGCCATGCCGTGCGCTAGCGCGAAACGATGAAGCGGGCCACACGGACGTCACCGGCCTGTTGCACCCGGAGCAGGTAGAGGCCGGCGGGTAGCCGATCCACGTTCAGTTGAGCCCCTCCGCGCACCGGCCGTACCGGCACCTTCAAGGAGGCTCCGGTGGGTCCGACCACCACGACCGAGGCCAGGTCCAGCCGCTCACCCACGACCACCAGTTCGTTCTGTGCGGGCACGGGGAAGAGCGTCAAGGGCGCCTCCATGGTCCATTCCACGCCGCGCACCTCGGATGTGGTGGAGCTACCGTCCTGGTCGACCTGCTGCAGGCGGTAGTAGTTCACACCCTCACGGGGTGCGAGATCGAAGGCGTTGTAGCCATGCTCGACCGTGCTGCTGCCCGCCCCAGGAACGGTGGCGATCGGCGTCCATTCCGCCAGGTCCATGCTCCGCTCCACCACGAAGTGATCGTTGTTCCGCTCGGTGGCGGTACGCCAGGTGAGCTCCACACCCAGCGGTGGCCGGCCGATGGCGTCGAACTCCAGAAGCTCCACGGGAAGCGGTGTTTGCTGGTAGTTGATGGTGCCCAGCGTGAACCGGCGCCCATTGGCGAGCGCGGTGATGTTCGTGAACCGGTAGATGTTCCCACCGGCGGCCACCGGCGGACCGATCGGGGTCTCGTCGATGAAGAAGCCATCGTTGTCGGTATCCACCAGCAGGCGGATGTCCGAGGTGGTGATGGGTGCGATGCCCGTGAGGTCGAAGTCCATGGTCACGGCCCCCACGTCGACGGGCACGCCCGACTGGTTCACCTCGCTCACGCGCCACACCCTGTACCAACGTCCCTGCATGCCGGGCGGGAAATCCGTGGAGCCCCAGGTGCCGATGGCGCCGCCCTGGTGGCCCCAGAGCATGAACTCATTGTTGCCGAGGCCGGTGGCCCCGTAGATGCGCACCAGGCCGCTGCCCCGTGCATCGGTGTGCTGGGCGGTGAAGCCCACGCGGCCGATACCGGCCACATCGTGGTCGTGGTCGCCGTTCGCGGGATCGTCCTGCACATAGAGGTTGCCCGTGGTATGCGGCAGCACATACTTGGCGGAGAGGTAATTGCTGACGATGATGCGTTGGGCCTGGTTCAGGGGGGCGTTGTAGAGGATCAGTTCCGCGAGGTCGCCGTCCAGGTTCCAGCCTGCGGCGCCTTGCACGTTACCCAGCCGCAGTGGTTGGTTGTTCGTCTGGGGCAGCTGCAGCAGGCTCGCATCGGTGTACACGCTGGCGCCTTGTGCGTAGAGGTTGCGTGAGGGGAACAGTCCGAGGATAGCCGTGTTGCTGTACTCGATGAGGCTGAAGCTCCCGGTGGTGAGCGCCGCCGGGGAAACGGGGGATGAGATCAACCCGAAGATGTCGTAGATGGGCATCTGGAGGGCACCCGTGGCCTGGCTCCAGAAACCGACGTTCGTGGTGGCCGCAGGTCCCTTCGAGAACCACACGTTGTTGTTCTTGGCAGCGTCCATGGCCCCCACCAGGAAGATGTCCCACTGCCCCAGGTCGAGCGTGTTGTGATCCGGGATGAACAACTGGTCGTCGACCCCGTCGAAGTCGATGGACGGATAACCGTTCACCGAGCCGGTCACCAGCGCGGGGCGTTCCCCCGGCTGGCCCGCCTGGAAGGCTGCGTGGTTCGTATTGCCGGACCGGTCGGTCCAGCTGTTCACCAGCGCACCGGTGGTGCTCACGCCCTGGTCGGCGGAGAGCCAGAGCACGTTGTTTCCGGCCATGCCGACCCCGCCAGGACCGGTCTGTGCACGGCAGACAAGGCCCAGAAGGAGCAGCGGGAACAGAACGGACGCACGCATGGCGGGGACTCTTACGGCCGACCGCCCCCTGAAGTTCGGACATACCACCAGGGCCTGTCAATGATCAGGAATGGCGACCTTCGCGGCCCGAACCGCCGGCCACACCCGTCGTGCCATGAAGAAGATCACCGACAGCCGCCGCCTGCTGGGCGCCACCGCCGCCATGGACCTGAAGCAGCTGAACACGCTGTACAAGGGCCTGATGAAGCAGCACCATCCGGACAAGTTCCAGGACGAGGCGCAGCGCGCCGAGGCCGAGGCCATGAGCACGCGCATCATCGAGGCGTACAAGTTCCTGGAGAGCGTGCACCCCGAGACGCACAAGGCCAACGCGGCCGAGTTCGACGCCACGGTGGCCACCAACATCGCCACCTGGCACTACCAGCACCAGACGCTGCACATCACCTTCGGCGATGGCAGTGTGTACGAGTACTACGGTGTTCCGGCCAACGTGTACAACAAGTTCACCGGCACGAACGGGCAGCCACGCTTCGCCCGCCGCCACATCTTCGGCGCCTTCCCGGCGCGCAAGGTGAGCGGGCCGAAGCCGAAGGATCAGGCGTAGGCCATGGTGTGATCTCCTCCGGCGACCGAGGGCAACCGGTCCGGGAAAGATCCGTCAATTCGGGCATGGAGCGCACACTACGCCTGATCATCGGCTTGCTCGGTCTTTGGACCGGACCGATCACGTCCGGGCAATCGATCACCTGGGAGCAGAAGAGCGACGTTGGATGGGACTCACCGAACGGCCCCACCATGCGCTCGGGTCCCATCGCTTTCGCCGTTGATGGGACGGGATATGTGGGCCTGGGGCTGTATGACGGGTTCCTCACCGACCTCTATGCTTACGATCCGGGGAACGATACCTGGACCGAACGAGCAAGCTTGCCGGCCCAAGGGCGCGCGTGGGGAACCGGGTTCGCGCTCGCCGGCAAGGGTTACCTGTTCGGTGGCCGCTCTCCCTTCGGTGTGATCCACGACGAACTGTGGGAGTACGACCCTTTCACCGACACATGGACGGAGAAGGCACCGTTCCCTCCAGGCGGCCGGGAACAGGCCTCGGTCTTCGTGCTGAACGACCAGGCCTACATCTGCGGTGGCGAGGACGCCTCCAACGATCCGCAGAACGACCTATGGCGGTATGATCCGGTGACCAACACATGGACGCAGTTGGCCGCTCTTCCCGGCCCGCCCCGCTCGGCCGCGTTCGCCTTCGCGCAGAACGGCCTGGGTATCGTGGGTTGCGGATCGGACGGGTCCATCTCGTTCCACCATGAGGACGTCTGGGCCTATGACCCGGCGCTGAACAGCTGGTCGCAACGCGGCGCCTTCCCGGGCAATGAGAACGCGCTCAACAGCTGGGGAAGTGCCGCCAATACCGGCCTCGTGGTGGCCGCAGTGGGAACGACCGACCTGCTTTGGGCCTACGACGAGGCGGCCGACATCTGGACCCAACGCGCCCCGAAGCCCGGCTTGGTCCAGATGTACCAGGCCTGCTTCATCATCGGCGACACGCTCTACACCGGCACGGGATCACCGGATGAGGGTGTTGAGGCGTTCCATGCGTACGTCCCCGTGACCGATACCTGGTCCAGTGCTCACAACGCCAGTGGGTCGCCGCGATGGGGCGCCGTGGGCTTCGCGGTGAACGGCATGGGGTACATCGGCTGGGGATCGCGGAACGGCCAGACGCGGCAAGCCGACCTCTGGGCCTATGATCCGCTCACCAACGCGTGGACCGCACGCAACAACATGCCCGGCCTCAAGCGCCGGAACGCCTTCGCCTTCGTGGCCAACGGCAAGGCCTACGTGGGGGGCGGAGAGAGCACCGCGAACTGGCCCATGCGGGACCTATGGGAGTATGACCCGGTACTGGATGCATGGAGCGCACGCGCCCAATTCCCGGACACAGGCCTGAACAACGCCGCCGCATTCAGCGTGGGCGGCATGGGTTACGTGACCACCGGACTGGGCATGGGGCTTCAACAGAACACCTGGCGTTATGATCCGATCAACGATGCCTGGAACGCGGTGGCCCCTTTCCCGGGGGGCGCACGCTTCGGCGCTGCGGGTTTCGCGATCGGAGATACCGGTTACCTCTGTGGTGGCCGCGCGGCTGGGTCCGTCTACTTGCATGACCTATGGGCCTACGACCCTGTGACCGACACGTGGTCGCAACGCGCTGACAACCCCGGCCCTGGCAGGTCCGATGGTGTTGCGGTGACGGTGAACGGACACGGCTATTACGGTTCCGGTGCTTCAGACTTCACCTACTTCAACGATTGGTGGGAATTCGACCCCGGCACGAACACCTGGCTGCAGGTGGCGGATGCCCCGGAACCGGCTCGGCTGAACGCCGTGGCCTTCGAGTTGAACGGCACCGGTTACTACGGAACGGGAGCCTATCCGAACCTGCTGTGCGCACAGGACTTCTGGAGCTTCGGTCCGAACATGCCGCTGCACACCGGAACGATGAATGCACCTGCTCCGCTGCAGGCGTTCGTCAGCGATGAACGGCTGGTGGTGGACCTGACGCAAGCCGTCGACCTTCTTGTCTCGGACATGCGCGGTGCGACCGTGCTGCGCGAGCGCCTGCCAGCAGGCCGGTCGTTCCTGGACATGAGCGGGCTATCGCCGGGCATCTACCTCGTCACCGCCCACGACAAGGACCACACCCATGTGACCAAAGTGGCCAGGTGATGCAGGGGCTCTATCGTTCAACCAAGCCGATCGCTCAACAACCGTGGATCAGGCGTAGGCCACGGCTATCACCACCAGGCGCTGCGCGCCCGCGCCCAGTGGGAACTCCGCCTCCTCCCCTTTCCGGCGACCCACCAAGGCACGCGCGATCGGCGCGGTGAACGCGATGCGGCCGTCCTTCACCGAGGCCTCGTCCACGCCCACGATGGTGAAGGTGCGCTCCTGCCCCGCCTGCGGCCCATTGAGCAAGGTGAAGGTGACCGTGGCACCGAAGCGCACATCGTCCGGTGCGGGGACGGGCGGCTCCATCACGCGGGCGCTGCCGAGGCGTTCGTTCAGCAGCTCCAGCCGGCCATCGATCTCGGCCCAGGCACGCCGCTTGGCCTCCTCGCTTTCATAGGGCTTCGAACGGTCGGCCTCCAGCGCGGCGCGCTCCTCCTGCAACAGCCGCAGCCCACGCGGGGTGACGTGGTTGGGCACGCCCGGTGGCAGCGGCGCGCGCGGCGGGATGAAGGGCGCCTCTTCCTGGTCGCCTTCCCGGACGAAGCCTCGGCTCATGCCGCAAAGGAAAAGCCCGGCGCAACACCGGGCTTCGTCCTGTTCCGTTGATGCGGATCAGCTGCGCACGAGCTTCTTGTACTTCAGGCGGTGCGGCACGATGTCGCCCACGCGCTTCTTGTAGTTCTCCTCGTACTCGCTGAAACCGCCCTCGAACCAGTACACCTTGCTGTCGCCCTCGAAGGCGAGGATGTGCGTGCACACACGATCGAGGAACCAGCGGTCGTGGCTGATGATCACCGCGCAGCCGCTGTAGTCCTCGATGGCCTCCTCCAGCGCGCGCAGCGTGTTCACGTCGAGGTCGTTCGTCGGTTCGTCCAGCAGGAGCACGTTGCTGCTCTGCTTCACGGTCATGGCCAGGTGCAGGCGGTTGCGCTCACCACCGGAGAGCACGCCCACCTTCTTGTTCTGGTCGGTGCCGCTGAAGTTGAAGCGGCTGAGGTAGGCGCGGGTGTTCATCACCACGTTGCCGAAGGTGATGTTCTCCAGGCCGCCGCTGAGCACCTCGAACACGGTCTTGTCGGCGATCAGGTCCTTGTGGCTCTGGTCCACGTAGGCCATCTGCACGGTGTCGCCGATGGTGATGGTGCCGCTGTCGGGCTTCTCCAGGCCCATGACCATGCGGAAGAGCGTGGTCTTACCGGCGCCGTTGGGACCGATGATGCCCACGATGCCGGCGGGGGGCAGCGCGAAGCTGAGGTTGTCGATGAGCAGGCGGTCGCCGAAGCCCTTGCTCACGCCGTTGAACTCGATCACCTTGTCGCCGAGGCGCGGGCCGTTGGGGATGAAGATCTCCAGCTTGGCCTCCTTCTCCTTCACGCTCTCGCTCTGCATCTTCTCGTAGTTCTGCAGGCGGGCCTTGCTCTTGGTTCGGCGCGCGCTGGCGTTGCTGCGCACCCACTCCAGCTCCTGTTTCAGCACGCGCTGGCGCTTGCTCTCCTGCTTCTCCTCCTGGGCCAGGCGGGCGGTCTTCTGCTCCAGCCAGCTGGTGTAGTTGCCCTTGTACGGGATGCCCTCACCGCGGTCGAGCTCCAGGATCCAGCCGGCCACGTTGTCCAGGAAGTAGCGGTCGTGGGTGATGGCGATCACCGTGCCCTTGTAGTCGGCGAGGTGGTGCTCCAGCCAGGCCACGCTTTCGGCATCCAGGTGGTTGGTGGGCTCGTCCAGCAGCAGGATGTCGGGGCTCTGCAGCAGCAGGCGGCACAGGGCCACGCGGCGGCGTTCACCACCGGAAAGCACGTTGATGGGCTGATCGGGCTCGGGACAGCGCAAGGCGTCCATGGCGATGTTCAGCTTCTGGTCGATGTTCCAGGCATCCGCCGCCTCGATCTTGTCCTGCAACACCCCTTGACGCGCGATGAGCTTGTCCATCTTGTCGGGGTCGTTCAGGACGTCCTCGTCGGCGAACTTGTTGTTCACCTCCTCGTACTCCTTCAACAGGTCCATGATGGGCTGCACGCCTTCACGCACGATGTCGATCACGGTCTTGCTCTCGTCCAGCTCGGGCTCCTGCTCCAGGTGGCCGATGCTGTAGCCGGGGCTCAGGTGCACATCGCCCTCGAAGCTCTTCTCCTTGCCTGCGATGATGCGCATCAAGGTGGACTTACCGCTGCCGTTGAGACCGAGGATGCCGATCTTGGCGCCGTAGTAGAACCCGAGGTAGATATCGTTGAGGATCTTCTTGCCGGAAGGCAGGGTCTTCCCCACCTTCACCATGTTGAAGATTATCTGACGTCCTTCTTCTGCCATGTGGTGCGTCCGTTTTCGGTTCGAAATGATGCCCGCCGGTCGGTCTTCTGCCACAGCGGGGCTGCAAAGGTCGCTGTTCGCGGTGAAAGACCCGCGACCCGGGGTTCAGCGCCTGCGGTAGATCTCCAGCCGGGCCCAGTCCTGCACCTTCTGGAACCGGTCGTCCGGCAGCTCGGCCATCCGGTGGTAGGTGAGCACCGAACGCAGGGTCTGCCCGTCGGCCGGCCCCACCAGCACGTACAGTTCGCGGGCCGCCGGGGCATCGGAGGCCAGCAGGCCCAGGTCCATCCGGTCGCACAACAGGTGGAAGGAGAGCGGCGCCTCCCAGGGGTGCTCCACCAGCACGCGGTCGCCGGCGCCGGCGATGTCCTTCAACCAGTCGGCGGCATGGGCGGCATCGGGGAAGCGCTCGAAGCGGTCCTTGATCCCGGTCATGCCCAGCCAGCCCATGCCCACCAGCACCACCACCGCCGTGACCACCGTGCGCAACCGCTTGGTGAGCCCGCCGATCAAATGCTCCTGCACCAGCTTCAACAGGTAGAAAAGCGCGATGCCCGAGCTCAGGTGCAGCATGAAGAGCACGTAGCTCCACTCCCAGGGCTGCCCCACGCGCGCCAGCAGGGTGGCGAACGGGACCGCGCCAAGGCCCAACGAGATCATCAGCACCCGGAACTTGGAGCTCACGTACACGGCGAAGAGCACACCGACGAAGCCCAGCACCGAGAGCCAGGTGGCGGCCGTGTCGTTGAAATAGGCCCACAGGTCGAAGGCGCGGTCCTGGTGCGTGGCCAGGAAGCCGCTCCAGTTGTACTCGCCCTCGGTGGGGTGATGGAACAGGGCGATGAGGCCGTGCGCCGAGATCACGGGCATGTACAGCGCGAACACCGCGCCCAGGAAGAGCAGTCCGCTGAACAACAGCATGCCCAGCCGTCGGTTCAGGCTGTCGCGGTACGTCACGGAAAGTTGCATGAAGACCCAGACGTGCACGGCGATCACGGCATACAGGGCGGTGGGCACCGACCATACCGCGAGCGCGCAGCACAGGGCCATGAGCACCGCGCTCACCACGTTGTTGGTGCGCGCCAGGTGACGGCCGAGCAGCAGTGCCATGAGGTAGAGCACCCACGCGATGCTGTAGCCCTGGGCGATGGCGCTGTACTCGATGAGGCAGCCCGATCCGGCCACGAACGCGAGCGCGATGAGCGCGATGTAGCGGTTGAACATCGAGCGCACGAAGACATAGAACAAGGGCATCACCAGGATGCCGGCGAGCAGCGCCGGGAGGCGGATGCTCCACAGGTGAACCCCGAACACCAGCACGCTGATGCGCATCAGCACCCCGTGCAGCACGTGGTTCACCGGGTAGCTCAGGTCGGTGAGCACCGTGTGGAAGGAGCGCGCGGCGAAGTCGGTGCAGGCGAGCGCCTCCTCGTGCAGGACAGGCTCCCACAGCAGGCTGACGCGAAGCGCAGCGCCCACGAGGATCACGAGCGCCACCACGCGCATGTGCGCATCGCTCGTGCGCTTGAAGAGCTTGGCGATGCCGCGCTTCAGGTCGAGCCGGAAGGCGCCCAAGGCGGCGGGACCGAAGGGTGCCTCCGGATGGCGCCCGCGCCCGGCACGGTGGCGCGCCGAACCCACCGGCACGGCCCAGGCCGGCCCGGCGACGCCCGGAGCGCCCACGTTGAGGTGGCTGGTGATCGGCATGGATGAGGGTCCTGTCCAAATGTAGCCGGATCGCCGTGTGCGATCTTTGCGCCCCGAGCACCCATGGAGCGCATCACCGAACAACCCAGTCGCCACACCGACCTCGAGCACAAGAGCACGCTCGACCTCTTGCGTGGCATCAACGCGGAGGACCGCACCGTGGCCGAGGCCGTGGAGCGCTGCATCCCCGCCATCGCCGACCTGGTGGAGGCCATCGCAGACCGGATGCAACGCGGTGGCCGCCTGTTCTACCTGGGTGCCGGCACCAGCGGCCGCCTGGGCATCGTGGACGCCAGCGAGTGCCCGCCCACCTTCGGCGTGCCGCACGGCCTGGTGATCGGCCTCATCGCCGGCGGGGACACCGCCATCCGCAAGGCCGTGGAGTTCGCCGAGGACGACACCGCCCAGGGCTGGATGGACCTGCAGGAGCACCACATCGGCGCCGACGACACGGTGATCGGCATCGCCGCCAGCGGCACCACACCTTACGTGATCGGCGCGCTCGAGGCCTGCAACGCCGAGGGCATCCTCACCGGGTGCATCACCTGCAACCCCGGCAGCCCGGTGAGCACCATCGCGAAGCACCCCATCGTGGCCGTGGTGGGCCCGGAGTTCGTCACCGGCAGCACGCGCATGAAGAGCGGCACCGCCCAGAAGCTCGTGCTCAACATGATCAGCACCAGCGTGATGATCCGGCTGGGCCGCGTGAAGGGCAACCGCATGGTGGACATGCAACTGAGCAACAACAAGCTCATCGACCGCGGCACCCGCATGGTGATGGAGGGGCTGAACGTGGAGTACGCGGTGGCCAATGAACTGCTGCGGCACTACGGCAGCGTGCGCCGCGCCATCGAGGCCGGCCACAACCTCTGAGCGCCATGTACGACATCGAGCCCTACTGGAACTGGCGCCACCGCTACACCGCGGAGGAGGATGAGCGCTCGCCCTTCTTCGGCGACGAGCACAGCGAGTTCGAGTTCACCAACGCCGTGTACGACCACGCGATCCACCCGCAGTGGGACAGCTTCGGAAGCCGCACCCTCTACCTCAAGGTCCTCTTCGCCGACTACGAGGAGGGCTACGCGGTGATCGAGCTCATCGGCGAGTGGAACGACCTGCTGTACAACGACGTGATGCTGCTGAAGCGCGACGTGATCGAACCCCTGATGTCGCACGGGATATCGCGCTTCATCCTGGTGGGCGAGAACGTGCTCAACTTCCACCCCAGCGACGACGAGTATTACAGCGAGTGGTACGAGGAGGCCACGGACGCCGATGGCTGGATCGCGTTGCTCAACTTCCGGGAGCATGTGCGCGACGACCTCAAGGCCGCCAACATCGACCAGTACTTCCTCCTGGGCGGAAAGCTCGACCAGCTCGACTGGCGCACCTTCGAACCCGAGGACCTGTACGAGAAGGTGAGCGCCTTCGTGATGAAGCGCCTCGGGGCCTAGAACTCGCCCACTTTGATGGTGAGCCGGGCCATGGGCGTGCGCAGCACGTCCTTCGGGGTCTCCGGCAGCGTGATGTCGCTGGTGTAGAGGTAGGAACCGCCGAAGCCGATGCGCAGGGCCTGCACGATGCTCAGCTCCAGTTCAAGCCCGGGCTCCAGCGCGAAGAAGGCTTGCCCATCGGTGCGGTTGCGCTGGTACCCGTTGCCGCTCGGTGGCGGATAGCTGTACGACACGCTGCCCAGGCCGATGGAGACCGGCACGGCCAGGTGCACCGCGCTCCGGTGCCACAGGATGGGCTCCACCAGCACGCCCCAATACCCATAGCGGAGCTCCAGCCCCGAGAGGTCCGCGGTCTGCCCGTTGTCCACCAGGTGCTGGCGGTAGGCCTCGTTCTTGATCACGCTGGTGCTCCAGGTGCCCATGAGCCCCACGTTCACGCGGTGGTTGATCACCACCCCCGCCGAAAAGCCGATGTGGACCACGTCCGAGGAGAGCACGCCCGTGTATCGGCCGGTCATTCCCAGGAAGGCCCCGGTCACCTCGTTGCTGTCGCCGAGCAGGGTGCGCGGTCGTTCGTCCTGGGCGTGGACCAGGGTGGTAACAACGAGGCTCAGGACCGCCGCAAGGGAACGGAGTTGGTGGCGCATGCGGGAAAAATAACACCGGCAAGGCCGGCCGATCATCGCGCCCCGTTGAGCACCTTGCGCAGCACCACCCGGTCGATGGGCAGCGATACATCGGCCTCGATGGCCTGCGCCAGCTCGATCCACCGGAAACGTTCCTGATCACCCGGCCCCGCGATCCCCTCGAACGGCACGTCCACCACCGGAAGGGCCAGCGGATCGTGGACCCGGAAGGTGTAGTACACGCTCACCACCTGCATGGGCGTGGTGTGGAACGCGCTCTGCTGGAAGAAGTCGGTGGTGTAGAAATGCTCCACATCGAAGGCCTCCACGCCGATCTCCTCCCGCACCTCGCGCACCAACGCGTCCTTCAGCCCCTCCCCGTACTCGAGCCCGCCGCCGGGGAACTTGGTGATGCGCCGCCCCTTGATGAGCTCATCGGCCACGAGCAGGCGCCCCTCGTGGATGAGCAGGCCGTAGACACGGAGGGTGAACGAAGGCGAGGACATGGGATCACAGGGGTCTCCGTGCGCGCAGCATCTCGCGCTTGCCCGGTGGGCCGGGGGGGCGGTCCACCGTGAATCCGGTGGCCACCATGGTGCGGCGCACATCACCCTTCGCGCAATAGGTGACAAGGATGCCGCCGGGCACGAGGGCCCGGAACAGGCGCGCGAACACCGCGGCGGTCCACATCCCCGGTTGGGTGCGCGGCCCGAAGGCATCGAAGTAGATCAGGTCGAAGGCCTGCTCATCCTGCAGGTCCTGCACCGGCCGTGCATGGCGGTCGAAGCGAAAACCCGGTCGCGCTTCCATCACCGCACCGGCCTCCGGGTCCATCATCCGATCGAACGCATCACGCAGGTCGGCACGACCGAGCATGGCGGGATGGTCGAGCGCGCGCACCAGGGCGAGGGAAGGTGGAAAGGGTTCGAGCGCCACATAGTTCACCTCGCGGTCGCGCACGGTCCCGTCCGCGAGGGTGAGCAGGAGGTTGAGCCCGGTGCCCAACCCCACCTCCAGGATCCGCAGTGGCGCGGCGCTCACCTGATGCAGGCCATGCCGGATGAACACATGGAGCGACTCCTGCGCCGCGCCATGCACCGAATGGTAGCCCTCCTGTAGCGCGGCGGAACGCAGCGACAAGGAGCCATCGGCGGTGGTGTAGGGCCTGAGGTCCGTCGGAGGGATGAAGCCTTCCGCGCTGGCGATGTCCCGGTGCGTCATGGGTATCTTCGCAAAAGTACCCCCTCACCGCATGCGCCTCCTCCTGCTCCTTCTCGCCACCGCCCTGCTCCACCCCCTTCAGGCCCAGCAATGGGTGGAGCTGATGCAGGACCCCGCTGTCCCCTTCGAGCAGGTTCGCGCAGCCTTCGATGCATGGGCCGACAGCCACCCGGTGGAGCGCAGCAAGGGACGGAAGGTCTTCGAGCGGTGGGCCTGGTTCATGGAGCCGCGCACACGCGGCACCGGTCTTCGCCCCGACCCTGCCGCCTACAGCGAGGGCTGGAAACGGACGCGCGCCCTGCAGCGGGCGGCCGCCGGCAAGTCGGTGGCGAACTGGACGCCGATGGGCCCCACCGGTTGGCTCTCCACCAGCTACAACCCCGGCAACGGACGGGTGAACGTGGTGATGGAGGACCCGAACACCCCCACCACCTTGTATATCGGGTCACCCGCCGGCGGCCTCTGGCGCAGCACCGACAACGGGCTCAGCTGGTCGCCGCTCTTCACCGACCTGCCCACCCTGGGCGTGAGCGGCATCGCCATCGACCCGCAGAACGGAACGATCTACGCCGCCACCGGCGATGGCGACGGCACCGACACCTACAGCATGGGCGTGATCAAGAGCACCGACGGCGGCGCCAGCTGGACGAGCACCGGGCTCAACTGGCAGACCGCACAGGTACGCACCACCAATGCCCTGCGCATGCACCCCTCCGACCCCGGCACCCTGTTCTGCGCCACGAGCCACGGCCTGTGGAAGACCTCCGACGGCGCCATCACTTGGGCCAAGGTGGCGGACGGCCGTTTCCGCGATGTGGAGTTCAAGCCGGGCGACCCCAGCGTGGTGTACGCCACCACCGACCAGTTCTTCCGCAGCAGCGACGGCGGCAGCACCTTCACCCCCATCACCAACGGGCTGCCGGCGGACACCGACGTGAACCGGATGCAGGTGGCGGTGAGCGCCGCCGACCCCAACATGGTGTACGTGGTGGCGGGAAGGCAGGACGACTCCGGTTTCCAGGGCCTGTACCGCAGCACCAACAGCGGCACGAGCTTCACCCTGCGCAGCAGCTCGCCCAACCTGTTCGGGTACTATGAAACGGGCACGGATGCCGGTGGACAGAGCTGGTACGACATGGCCCTGGCCGTGGAGCCGGGCAACGCGCAGCGGGTCTATGTGGGCGGGGTGAACGTGTGGAAGAGCCTCGACGGTGGCACGACCTGGAGCCTCAAGTCGCACTGGACCTACCCCTCTTCCTTCGGCTACACGCACGCCGACATCCACGCGATCGACCTCCACGGCGGAAGGCTGTACGTGGGCAGCGATGGCGGGGTGTTCCGCAGCACCGATGGCGGCGACAGTTGGAGCGACCTCAGCCAGGGGCTCGACATCACCCAGTTCTACCGCATCGGCGGCTGCCCCGACGACGGGGGCCTGGTGATGGCCGGGGCACAGGACAACGGGTGCAACCTGCTCGATGGTCCGCAATGGACCCATGTGCTGGGCGCGGACGGCATGGAATGCCTGTTCACGCCCGGGGAACCTGCGGTGATCTATGCGGAGCAACAGCGCGGCGCCATCTACCGCAGCGACGACGGCGGGCAGTTCTTCAACCCGGTGACCAACAGCATCACGGAGGACGGCGGATGGGTGACGCCCTACCTGCTGGTGCCCGGCTCCTCCGATGTGCTCCTGGCCGGCTACAAGAACCTGTGGCGCAGCACCGATCGCGGGGACACCTGGACGCAGCTCACCACCTTCAGCTCACAGCGCAACATCCAGGCGATCGCCGTGGCCTCTTCGAACACGGACGTGATCTACTATGCCAACGACCTCACCATGCGCCGCACCGTGAACAACGGCAGCTCCTGGCAGGCGGTGGGCACCACCCTCCCCCCCCTGGTGATCACCGCCATCGTGGTGCATCCCACGCAGCCGGACCACGTGTTCGTGTCCCTCTCGGGCTATGCCGATGGCGACAAGGTCTTCGAGAGCGTGGACGGCGGCACCAGCTGGACCGACCTCAGCGGCAACCTGCCGAACGTGCCGGCGAACACCCTCGTGCTCGACCCGGCCACCGACGGCCTCTACGTGGGCACCGACCTCGGCGTGTTCTACCGCGATGCGCAGCTGAGCGACTGGCAGCCCTTCAGCCAGGGACTGCCCAACTGCATCATCACCGAGCTGGAGATCCATGCCGCCACCGGGCGCCTGCGCGCGGCCACGTACGGGCGGGGCCTGTGGGAGAGCGACCTCTTCACCATGAGCGGCGCACCGCCCACCGCCGCGTTCACCACCTCGTCCACCAGCATCTGCAGCGGTGGCAGCATCACCTTCCACGACGTCTCCACCGAGGCGGCACCGGGCTGGACCTGGAGCTTCCCCGGAGGAACACCCGCCACGAGCACGGCTTCGTCACCGGTGGTGACCTACCCCGCACCCGGCACGTACACGGCCACCCTCACCGTGTCCAACGCCTTCGGTTCCGACAACAGCACACAGCCCATCACCGTGACCGTGCTGCCCAATGCCGTCACCGTCGCGATCACGCTGGATGATTACCCGCAGGAGACCTCGTGGAGCGTGATCGATGACGGCACCGGGGAAGCGGTGGCCACGGGAGGACCGTACGCCGGGCATGAGGACGGGAGCGCCATCACCACCACCTTCTGCCTCGACCAGGGCTGCTACACCTTCATCGTCGCCGACAGCTATGGGGATGGCATCTGCTGCGCCAACGGCAACGGCAGCTACACGGTGACGAACCCCGACCTGGGCACGATCGCCAGCGGCGGGAGCTTCGGCTACAACGAGCCCACGGGGTTCTGCGTAAGCCTCACCACCGTGGCGAACGCCCCGCAGGCCGCGGCCTGGCTGGACGTGGCGCCCCTTGACGCGGAAGGCCTCTTCGTGCTGGACCTTCAAGGGGCGGCCGGTGGGCCCTTCTCCTTGCGTGTGCACGATGCCCTCGGCCGCATCGTGCTCGCACCGCGCACCGTACCGGTGGTCCGCCGTGAACCGCTCGACCTGCGCGCGCTGGGCGCCGGGGCCTACACCGTGGCGCTCAACGGTCCCGATGGCCGTTGGACCGCCCGTGTGGTGGTGCCCTGAACGCACGAAGGGGGCGCAAGGCCCCCTTCGATAGGCGTTGGTCCGGCTCAGAGCACGCGGATCTCCGTGCGTCGGTTGCGTGCCTTGTTCAGCTCGCTGTCGTTCGGCGCGATGGGCTTGCTCGCACCATAGCCCTTCGCCTCCAGGCGGTCCTCGCGGATGCCATTGGCGATCAGGTGGTCCTTCACGGCCTGTGCCCGGGCGCTGCTGAGCTCCTCGTTGTGCGCTGCGGTGCCCGTGTTGTCGGTGTGCCCACCGATCTCCAGCCGCACCGAGGGGTTCTCACGGAGCATGCTCAACAGCTGGCCGAGCTCGGCCAGGGATGCATCATCCAGGTCGGCATGGTCGGTGCCGAAGAAGATGTTGCGGAGCACCACCTGCTGGCCCGACTCCATCGGTTGCATGGTGATGTTGAGCGCCATCTCGCGTGCGCCCGACCCCGGCACATCGATCGTTTCGGAGTGGAAGAGGAATCCGTTGGCGCGCACGTGCATGGCGTAGGCATGGCCCGCCGGCAGCACCACCATGTACTCCCCGGAGACCGGGTCGCTGTTCACGCTCATCACCAGGCGGGCATCCGCCAGGTCCAGGATGTCGATGGACGCCTCCATGCCGTTGAGCAACCGGAGGTCCTTCACGTTGCCTTTGATGAGCACCGTGGTATGCGTGCCCTCGTCGGCCGCCGGAGCGCCCCCGGCCGCGCTCACCAGGTCGTTCGCATGCTCCTCGGGCAGGAAGTTCACCCGGTAGAGGTCGTCCTCGCCCATGCCGCTCATGCGCACGCTGCTGAAATAGCCCGTGCGCCCGTCGGCCGTGAGCACGAAGAACAGGTCGTCGTCGGGGCCGTTCACCGGCCAGCCGAGGTTCTCCGCCTTGGACCATTGCTCGCCGTTCAGCTCGCTCTTGAACACGTCGTAGCCGCCCATGGAGGTGTGGCCCTTGCTGCTGAAGTAGATGGTGCGACCGTCGGGGTGCACGAAGATGCCGTCCTCGTCGTGCACGGTGTTCACCATGGGTCCCAGGTTCTCGGGCTCGCCCCAGCCGTCGATGTCCTCCACCCACGGGCTGCGCCAGATGTCCTGTCCGCCGATCCCGCCCTCACGGTCGCTCACGAAGTAGAGCCAGCGGCGATCGAAGCTGTACCACGCACTGCTCTCGTGCGCCTTGGAGTTGACGTTGGGGCCCATGCTCACCGGTGCGCTCCAGGCGTCCCCTTTCCGGTGGCTCTCGAACAGGTCGCCCATGCCACGCTCATCGCGGTAGATCACCATGGTCCGACCGTCGTTGTACAGGCCCACCGAGGCATCGTTGCCGTTGGTGTTCACCGGGGGCGCCATCGGCACCGGGTCGCTCCACTCCCCGTTGGCGAGGTGGCAGGCGTAGATGTCCTCGAAATACTCGTTCGTGGCCTTGTTGATGCGTCCGCCGGTGGTGTTGGAACGCCGGCTGGTGAACATCATGTGCTCGCCGTCGGCGGTGATGAGCACCCCGTAATCGGCGACCTCGCTGTTGATCCGGGGGCCCATGTTCTCGATCTGGGCGCGCACGGGCTTGGCGGAGAGGCTCCTGCCGTTGCGGCATTCGGTGATGTACTTGTCCGCCTGGTTGTAGGTCTCCACCGGATCGGGCATGCCCCGGTTCAGCTCCTTGTGCTGCTCGTAGGAGGCGATGGCCTGGTCCCACTCGGCGTTCAGCTGGTAGGCATAGGCGAGCAGGAAATGGATGCGGGGGATGGAGGGGTCGATGGCCACCGCCTTCTCGAAGTAGGGCAGTGAACGGTGGTGGTAGCGGCCGTTGAGGTGGCAGAGGCCGATCTTCAGGTTCAGGGTGGCGTCCTCGGCCATCACCCCATAGGCCTGCTCGTACAGGGCCAGGGCCTCGTTGAAGTGCGACCCCCCATCGTTGAAGAGGGCATCCGCCTTGCGCAACGCCTCGGTCGCGCGCCGCTGCACCTCAGGGTCCGACTGGGCATGCAGCAGCAGCGGCACGAAGGCCGGGATCACGGTGAGAAGCAGGAACTTGGAGCGCGACATGGAGCGCCGCTTTTCGCACGGCGGCTGTTCATACGCGATCGGGCCGGGGAAGTTGCCCCCTCCCGGGGCGGGGTACCTTCGCCGCGCATCCGTCAACCATGGCCACCAAGAAGAAGACCGCCGCCAAGTCCCGCAAGGGCATCCTCACCCCGCGCTCCCTCGCCTTCCTGGAGCAGTACCTCAACAACCCCTCGCCCACCGGCTTCGAATCGAAGGGCCAGCAGCTCTGGCTCGACCACGTGAAGCCTTACGTGGACGACCACTTCGTGGACCCGTACGGCACCACGGTGGCCGTGATCAACCCGGGCGCCAAGTACAAGGTGGTGATCGAGGCCCACGCCGACGAGATCAGCTGGTTCGTGCACTACATCACCAAGGACGGCTTCATCTACGTGCGCCGCAACGGGGGCAGCGACCACACCATCGCCCCCAGCAAGCGCGTGAACATCCACACCGCCAAGGGCATCGTGAAGGCCGTGTTCGGCTGGCCCGCCATCCACGTGCGCACAGGCAAGAACGACCCCGTGCCCGGCCTGGAGAACATCTTCCTCGATTGCGGCTGCAGCAGCGACAAGGAGGTGGAGGCGCTCGGCGTGCATGTGGGCTGCGTGATCACCTACGAGGATGAGTTCATGGTGCTCAACGACCGCCACTTCGTGGGCCGCGCCCTCGACAACCGCATCGGTGGCTTCATGATCGCCGAGGTGGCCCGCCTGCTGAAGGAGGAACGCACCAGGCTGCCCTACGGCCTCTACATCACCAACAGCGTCCAGGAGGAGGTGGGGCTGCGCGGCGCCGAGATGATCGTGGAACGCATCCGCCCCGACGTGGCCATCGTGACCGACGTGACGCACGACACGCAGACGCCGATGATGAACAAGATCAGCAACGGCGACATCGCCTGCGGCAAGGGCCCTGTGCTCGCCTACGGCCCCGCGGTGCACAACAACGTGCTGAAGGTGGTGCTCGATGCCGCGGCGAAAGCGAGGATCCCCTTCCAGCGCACCGCGGTGAGCCGCGCCACCGGCACCGACACCGATGCCTTCGCCTACGGGGCCGCCGGCGTGCCCAGCGCCCTCATCAGCCTGCCCCTGCGCTACATGCACACCACCGTGGAGAGCGTGCACCGCGACGATGTGGAGAACGTGATCCGCCTGATCCACGCCACCCTCAAGGGCATCCGGGCGGGGCACGACTGGCGCTACCACAAGTAGGCCCATGGCCCACCTGGACGACAACGCGCGCACCGGGCTCCATGCGCTGGCATTGGGCGCGTTGATCATCGGTGTGCCGGTGCTCGTGGTGCAACTGGTGGACGCCTCGCAGACCGCGGTGGACAGCACCGGAGCGAGCGTCCTGCGGATCTTCCGCAACGGCTACCTGCTGCCCATGGGCGGACCGGAGCTGACCTGCGACAGCACCACCCGCATGGAGCGCATCGGGCTGGCCGCCGTGATGGCCATGGTCGCCGGCCTGTGCCTGGGCCTGCTGGCCCTGCCCCTGCGCAAGCGGGCGTTGCCCTGGGCCGTTGGGCGTTGGGGCGCGTTCATCGTGCTGCTCTTCCTCTGCTGGTGCGCGCTCACCACGCCGGTGTGCAGCGCGCGGTTGAGCGGCGACGGCATCCGGTATGTGGAACGGCCCCGCCTGCTCGGCGCCATCGGCCTGCCCTGGGCGTCGACCGAACGCGTCCTGAACACCAACGGGGCCTCCATCCGCACCGAACCCGAGGGGATGTACCGGACCCGCATCATCCTGGCAAGGGGGAAGGATCGCACGACCATCGCCATCACCGCGGCCGAAGGTCAGGCCGTGGAGGCCGCCGTGGACCACCTGGAGCGCGTGCTGCACACCGCCCCCTGAGGCGCAAAGCCCGCCCACCGCACCGACGGAGGAGCCCCTTTCGCCGCCCGCGCCACCGTCCTAACTTGGGGTGCGCCATGCCCATCCGCTTCATCAAGGCCCGCGATACCTGGCCGCTGCGCCATGCGGTGCTGCGCCCCGGTCAGCCCTTGGAGGAATGCGACTTCCCGAACGACCGCAACCCCGACAGCTTCCACCTGGCCGTGGTGAAGGACGAGGCCATCGTGTGCATCGCATCGTTCTACAAGGAGGACAGCCCGGCGCTCACCGGCTGGCTGCAGTACCGCCTGCGCGGCATGGCCACCGACCCCGGGCATCGCGCTCAGGGGCACGGCACGGCGCTCATCCGCTTCGCCCTGGAGCACCTGCACGCCCTGAAGGCCGACCTGCTGTGGTGCAACGCCCGCTCCAACGCGCTTGATTTCTACCGTGGTCTGGGCTTCGTGGAGCACGGCGCCCCCTTCGACCTGCCCGGCATCGGCACGCACCACCTGTTGTTCCGCAAGGTGTGAGCGAACGGTCCATCCGCTTCCTGAACCGTTGGTGGAAGAGCTGACCGACCTCGGCCGGCTTCGATCAACTTCGCGCCCACTTTCACCCATCCCATGATCAACCACCGTTCCATCCCGCTCTTCGCAGCCACCCTGCTCCTGGTCGCCTGCGGCGAGCACGAGGCCTCCAAGGAAGCCTCCGCCAAGGTCCAGCCCCCGCCCGTCATCCCCATGCAGGACTTCTTCCGGAACCCGGAGAAGAGCGGCTACCAGATAAGCCCCGACGGCCAGTACTTCAGCTACCGCGCCCCGTGGAAGAACCGCATGAACATCTTCGTGCAGAAGGTGGGCGACACCACCGCCGTGCAGGTGACCACCGATACGGTGCGCGACGTGAGCGGCTACTTCTGGAAGGGCGACCGCCTGCTGTACAGCCGCGACATCAACGGTGATGAGAACTACATCGTGTTCAGCGCCAGCCGCGACGGCAAGGAGGTGAAGGCGCTCACCCCGGAAAAGAACGTGGTGGCCGGCATCATGGACGACCTGCACAACCTGCCGGGCATGGAGACCAAGGTCCTCATCCAGATGAACCAGCGCAACCCCCAGGTGTTCGACCCCTACCTCTGCGACATCGTGAGCGGGGAGCTGAAGCCGCTGTACGACAACAGCAAGGACAACTTCGAAGGGTGGGTGACCGACCACACCGGCACCATCCGCTTCGCCACGAAGACCGACGGCACCGACAACGTGTACTACTACCGCGCCAGTGACAAGGAGCCCTTCACCGAGTACATGCGCACCGGCTTCAAGGACAGCTGGAGCCCGCTGCTGTTCACCTTCGACAACAAGAACCTGATCGTGAGCCACAACCTCAACGGGCGCGACAAGACCGCCATCGTGGAGTGGGACCTGGCCGGCAAGAAGGAAACGAAGCTCTTGTTCGAGAACGCCGACTACGATGTGAGCGGCGTGGACTGGAGCCGCAAGCGCCAGGTGCTCACCATGTTCACCTGGGAAGGCGAAAAGGCCGAGAAGAGCATCATCGACGAGCGGACCAAGAAGCTCTACACCTTCCTGGAAGGCAAGTTCCCCGGCTACGAAGTGGCCGTGGCCAGCGAGAACGACGACGAGACCAAGCGCACCATCTGGGTGGGCAGCGACCGCGTGACCGGCCGCTTCTACTACCACGAGGACGGCAAGGACGAGCTGCAGCTGCTCTGCGACCGCACCCCCTGGCTGAAGGAGGAGCAGCTCGCCGAAATGAAGCCCATCAGCTACACCAGCCGCGACGGCATGACCATCCACGGCTACCTCACCCTGCCCGTGGGCCGCGAAGCCAAGGGCCTTCCCGTGGTGGTGAACCCGCACGGTGGTCCCTGGGCGCGCGACGGCTGGGGCTTCAACCAGGAGGTGCAGTTCCTGGCCAACCGCGGCTACGCGGTGCTGCAGATGAACTTCCGCGGCAGCACCGGCTACGGCCGCAAGCACTGGGAGGCCAGCTTCAAGCAGTGGGGCAAGACCATGCAGGATGACGTGACGGACGGCGTGGAATGGCTGGTGAAGCAGGGCATCGCCGACCCCAAGCGCGTGGCCATCTACGGCGGCAGCTACGGTGGCTATGCCACCCTCGCGGGCATCACCTTCACCCCCGACCTGTACGCCTGCGCGGTGGACTACGTGGGCGTGAGCGACCTGTTCACCTTCCAACGCACGATCCCGCCGTACTGGGCACCGTTCAAGGCCATGATGTACGAGATGGTGGGTGACCCGGTGAAGGACAGCCTGCTGCTGGACGCGGCCTCTCCCGCCCGCCACGCCGACCGCATCAAAGCACCGCTCTTCGTCGCCCAAGGCGCCAACGACCCGCGCGTGAAGAAGAGCGAGAGCGACCAGATGGTGGCCGCCCTGAAAGCCCGCGGTATCGAAGTGGAGTACATGGTGAAGGACAACGAGGGCCACGGCTTCCACAACGAGGAGAACCGCTTCGACTTCTACGGAGCGATGGAGAAGTTCCTGGACCAGCACATCGGCAGCGGTTACAAGGGAGCGGCTTCTGCTTCTGACACAACGGCTGTGAAGAAGGCGGCGTGACGCCCCGGCGATAGGACATACATCCGCGAGCGGCGGTCCTTCGGGGCCGCCGCTCTTCGTTGGAGCGGTTCCGCCGGGCTACATTCACCGCATGTCCGCCATGGATGACCTGATGAGGACGGAGGCCTTGCGGCGTTTGCGCGAAGGGCAGGAACGCATCCGGTTCTGTATCCAACTGCTCGGCGACGATCAGCTCTGGTACCGTCCGAACGCGCATGTGGTGAGCGTGGGCAATCTCGTACTGCACCTCTGCGGCAACGTGGGCCAATGGGTCAACAGCACGCTGGGCAACCGTCCTGACGAGCGCCGCCGCGATGATGAGTTCAACGCGGTCGGTCCGATGGACAAGCGCGAATTGCGCGAACGCTTGGACTCGACCCTGGCCTATGCGTACGATGTCCTGGCGGGGCTCGGCACAGCGGACCTCGAGCGGACGTGGAACGTGCAGGGCTATACTGAAACAGGCCTGGCAATCGTACTGCACGTGGTGGAACATTTCAGCTACCACACCGGGCAGATCACCCTGCACACCAAGCTCCTGCTCGATATCGATACCGGGTACTACGCGGGTCAGGATCTCAATAGAACCGGAGAATGATGAATTTGGAAGGCTGAATGACGAAGTGCGGCCGCTTTCCGCATGCACCTTTGCAGGCCCGGTCGGTGCTCATCCCCACGCCGGCTTTCGTGATCAGCCCTCCATATCCCCGCCAT
>JBGAGX010000054.1:0-7663 GCA_044226515.1 Flavobacteriales bacterium
CCGATGGGACCTTGAGGACCAGTGGCACCTGTTGCACCAGCAGGACCGGGATCACCTTGTGGGCCTTGCGCACCGGTGGCGCCGGTCAAGCCTTGTGGGCCAATGGGGCCGATCGGACCTTGGGGACCGGGATCACCTTGCGGGCCTTGTGCACCGGTAGCACCGGTCAAGCCTGTGAGGCCCTGAGGACCTTGTGGGCCAGGATCGCCTTGCAGGCCTTGCGGGCCGATGGGACCTTGAGGACCAGTGGCACCTGTTGCACCGGCAGGACCGGGATCACCCTGCGGACCTTGCGCACCGGTAGCACCCGTTGCACCCGTTGCACCCGTCGCACCCGTCGCGCCTGTGAGGCCTTGCGGTCCCTGCGGACCGGGATCACCTTGCAGGCCTTGTGCGCCTGTTGCACCGGTAGCACCCGTTGCACCCGTGAGGCCTTGAGGACCTTGCGGACCTTGGGGGCCGGGATCGCCTTGCAGGCCCATGGGACCGATGGGACCTTGAGGGCCAGTGGCACCTGTCGCACCAGCAGGACCGGGATCACCTTGAGGGCCTTGCGCACCGGTAGTACCCGTTGCACCCGTGAGGCCTTGAGGACCTTGCGGACCTTGGGGGCCGGGATCGCCTTGCAGGCCCATGGGACCGATGGGACCTTGAGGACCCGTCGCACCTGTTGCACCGACAGGACCGGGATCGCCTTGCAGGCCTTGCGGGCCGATGGGACCTTGCGGACCGGTCGCGCCCGTTGCACCGGCAGGACCGGGATCACCCTGCGGGCCTTGCGCACCTATAGCACCCGTGGCGCCCGTCGCGCCGGTGAGTCCTTGCGGACCTTGTGGGCCGGGATCGCCTTGCAGGCCTTGCGGGCCGATCGGACCTTGAGGACCCGTCGCGCCAGTAGCACCAGCAGGACCGGGATCACCCTGCGGGCCTTGCGCACCGGTAGCACCCGTTGCACCCGTGAGGCCTTGCGGACCCTGCGGACCGGTCGCACCTGTTGCACCGGCAGGACCGGGATCACCCTGCGGACCTTGCGCACCGGTAGCACCCGTTGCACCCGTTGCACCCGTCGCACCCGTCGCGCCCGTAAGGCCTTGAGGACCCTGCGGACCGGTCGCACCTGTTGCACCGGCAGGACCAGGATCACCCTGCGGACCTTGAGGCCCCGTCGCACCTGTCGCACCAGCAGGACCGGGATCACCCTGCGGACCTTGCGCACCAGTGGCACCGGTCGCGCCTGTGAGGCCTTGCGGACCTTGGGGGCCGGGATCACCTTGCAGGCCTTGCGGGCCTATGGGACCGATGGGACCTTGAGGGCCAGTGGCACCTGTCGCACCAGCAGGGCCGGGATCGCCTTGCAGGCCTTGCGGGCCTTGAGCGCCCGTGGCACCGGTCGCGCCGGTGAGTCCTTGCGGACCTTGGGGACCGGGATCACCTTGCGGGCCTTGTGCGCCTGTTGCACCGGTAGCACCCGTTGCACCCGTGAGGCCTTGAGGACCTTGCGGGCCGGGATCACCTTGCAGGCCTTGCGGGCCGATCGGACCTTGAGGACCCGTCGCGCCAGTTGCCCCGGCAGGACCGGGATCACCCTGCGGACCTTGCGCACCGGTCGCACCCGTTGCGCCTGTCGTGCCAGTGAGGCCTTGCGGACCTTGTGGACCGGGATCGCCTTGCGCGCCTTGTGCACCGGTCAAGCCTTGCGGGCCCATGGGTCCGATGGGACCTTGGGGACCCGTCGCGCCTGTTGCACCGGCAGGACCAGGATCACCCTGCGGGCCTTGCGCACCGGTAGCACCCGTTGCACCCGTGAGGCCTTGCGGACCCTGCGGACCGGTCGCACCTGTTGCACCGGCAGGACCTGGATCACCCTGCGGACCTTGAGGACCCGTCGCGCCAGTAGCACCAGCAGGACCGGGATCACCCTGCGGACCTTGCGCGCCTGTGGCACCTGTCGCACCAGCAGGACCGGGGTCTCCTTGCGGGCCTTGCGCACCGGTGGCGCCGGTCAAACCTGTGAGGCCCTGAGGACCTTGCGGGCCGGGATCACCTTGCAGCCCTTGCGGGCCGATCGGACCTTGAGGGCCAGTGGCACCTGTCGCACCAGCAGGACCGGGATCACCTTGCGGACCTTGCGCACCAGTGGCACCGGTCGCGCCTGTGAGGCCCTGAGGACCTTGTGGGCCAGGATCGCCTTGCAGGCCCATGGGACCGATGGGACCTTGAGGGCCAGTGGCACCTGTCGCACCAGCAGGACCGGGATCACCTTGAGGGCCTTGCGCACCGGTAGTACCCGTTGCACCCGTGAGGCCTTGTGGGCCCATGGGACCGATCGGACCTTGAGGACCCGTCGCACCTGTTGCACCTGTCGCACCGGCAGGACCTTGCGGGCCTGGAGGACCCTGCGGACCGGGCACGCCCGGCACATCGCTGGTCAGTGCATGGTAGGCGAACGGCACGGCCTTGAACGGTCCACCGCTGAGGAACACGTAGTTGGTGCCGCCCGTCACATCCACGTTCACCGTGTAGCTCACGGTCTGTCCGCCGCCCCAATCCACCGCGCTGAACGTGGGGATCGTGGAGCCCGGCACCGGCGTGCCCTGCCCCACCACCACCGCGAGCATGCCCAGGTCGTCCGTGGTGGGCGTATGCGTTTCCACATAGCTGTTGGCCCCCACCTGGATGGACACCTGCAGGCCCACCTGCTGGTTCGCGATGGGGTCGCCGTTGGTGTTGCGCACCACCGCCTGGTAGGTGAAGCCGTTGAAGTTCGATTGCGCCAGTGCGGCCAGCTGGCCGCACAGGAAGAACAGGAGTGCAAGGGTACGTGAACGCATGGCAGGCGAATTGGTGTGCGGTGTGTGGACCGGCCTCGTTCAAGCCGACCTCAAGGCAAGTCTATCCGGTCCGTACCGGGTGTGGCTCATTGGTTCCAATGGATCAACGGATCCGGCGCTCTCCGCGCCGTGGAGCACGACGAGCGCCTTCTGTGAAAATGGAAAAGCGTCTTGGTTCGAAAGAGCCTGATGTACGCGAACCGTCGTTCGCGCGTGATGAACCGCCGATCCGCGTACACCGACCAACGCAAGGCCCAGGCAACAGGTGATCTCGCATCCTGTCGCCGCAGCGGTGATGCGGACGATCGATTTACTTGCGTGGTGCCGATCATGCCCTGCTTCCGTTCCATCGCGTTGATCACGCTCCTGTCGCTCGCGCAGCGGCCGGGCCTGCATGCGCAGGAGGTCCGCTTGCCCGTGGTCGAACTGCCCGCGGAGATCATCACGGTGGACGACGGCCTCCCGCAGGGCATGGTGCGCGCCATCCTGCAGGACCGCGACGGCTATATGTGGTTCGGCACCAAGGACGGGCTGGCCCGCAGCGATGGGTATTCGTTCACCGTGTTCCGCCATGATGCGCGCGACAGCACCAGCATCGCCGCAGACCATGTGATCATGCTCTTCGAGGATGATCAGGGCTACATCTGGGTGGGGCTCGATGGTGCGGGCATGGACCGTTACGATCCGCGCACGGGCCGTTTCACCCGCGTGGCCGTTCACGCGCCGCGTGCATCGCCGGAGATACCGCTGTTCCTGTTCCAGATGGAAGAGGACCGGGAAGGCCGCATGTACGTGTCCGACAAGTGGGGGCAGGTCTACACGGTGGCGGGCGCACGGAGCGTGTCACCCGAGCTGGTGCCCCTGGACGGCTCGTTGCGCGAACGGCTTCCACCGGATCCGGTGAAGGGACTGCACGTGGGACCGGACGGCGACCTCTGGTTCCTCTATTATGAAGAGCTCGTGGTGGTTCCGCGCTTGCATGACGGCTGGGGGCCTTCGGTGCGTCACGCGTTGCCGGCGCATCGCGTGGGCAAGGACCGCTTGGAGGAACGCTATTGCCTGCTGTCGGATACCGCGAACGGGTTGCTGTGGATGCTGAGCGCGCGTGAATTCGTGGGCTTCGACCTTTCCACGCTCGCGGTGCGGGAGCGCATCACCCTGCCTGAGCCCATTCCCGGGCTCGGAGGCTTCATCATCGATGGCCGCGGCCGCTGGTGGGGAGCGGCACATGCGGCTCCGGGCCTTTTTCGGTTCGATCCACGCACACGCAGGGCGGAACTGATCCGGCTCGTGCCGCAGAACCACAACATCGAGGTGCCCGAGCTGATGATGGCCGCGCAGTATGTGGACCACATGGGCAACTTGTGGTTCGGCTCCGGTGGCGCTGGCGCGCTGAAGTACGGGATCGGCACCGAGCGGTTCGAACGTGCGCTCGAGCACCATAGCCGGTGGCTGATGGATCCCGATGGTCACGGCCGCTTCGTGGTGGCGCGCGAAGGGCAGGAGGTCGTGCACGGTCCGCCGGGACATGGCGGGCGCACCCCCGTGGGCCTGCACCTGCGCGGGGGCGAGGAGGTCAACTCCTGGGGGGCCACCATGCTGGACCCCCGCGGTGATTGGTGGGCCATCTTCGTTTTCCCGACCTACGATCGACGGGACCTTTTCCATTACCTCCCATCGGGCGAACGCCAGGCGATGGGCCTTGGCCCCGGTCAGTTCCCGCATGACCTGTTGCTCATCGAGGGCGACACCCTCGTCATCGCCTCCGGCAGCAAGGGCACCTTGCGCACCGATCAGCTGCTGTTGTTCGACACCCGGGCGCGCCGCGTGGTGGACACATTACCGTTGCCTGCGCCCGTGCAGGAGAACGAGTACAAGAGCATCTCGCAGGCCCTGCGCACCGCCGACGGCACCCTCTGGCTGGCCACGATCAACGGCCTCTACGCGCGGGAGCGGAGCGGGAAGTGGCGGTCCTGGCTCGCCGTGCCCGGAGACAGCACCTCCCTGCCGGTGAACGTGGTGTTCAGCGTGTGCAGCGATCCGCTCGATCCCGCACGATCCATGTGGGTGGGCACGAGCGGCGGCGGCATGGCCCGCCTGGACCGGCGCACGGGCCGGTTCACGCGCATCGGCCTGGCACAAGGCCTGCCCGATCAGGTGGTGTATTCCCTGGTGCCCGATGAGCACGGAGGCATCTGGGCAGGCACCAACCACGGTCTTGCCCGCTACGATGTGCGCGAAGGCACCTTCCGCACCTTCACGCACGCCGACGGCCTCGCCGGCAATGAGTTCAACCGGTACGGCGGTGTGCGCGCGGACGACGGTCGCCTCTTCTTCAGCGGCGTGGATGGCGTCACTTCCTTCCGACCGGAGGAGGTGCTGGGCCTCGGGGCGCCCTCGCCCACGCGCATCACCGGGCTCATGCTCGCCGGTCGCGGGGTGGAGAACGCCGGCCACACCCTGCCCGGGGCCGATGAGCCCTTGCTCTCCGCACCCATCGGTCACGTGGAGCGCATCGTGCTGCCGCATGATGAGCCCATGATCACGTTCTCCTTCTCGTGCATGGACCCGACGGCGCCTGCGAAGAACCGCTATCGCTTCAAGCTGGACGGCTTCAACGAGGCGTGGATCGACAACGGGCACGCGCACACGGCCACCTTCACCAACCTCGATCCCGGCACCTACACCTTCCACGTTCAGGGCTGCAACAGTGCGGGCCTATGGGATCCGCAGGGTGCTTCGATGGTGCTAGTGATCACGCCGCCGTGGTGGGGCACCTGGTGGTTCCGCACGGCCCTGGTCCTGCTGATGTGCGGTGCGGCCTACGGCCTCTACCGCTACCGCCTCGCACAGGCGGTCGCGCTGGCACGCGTGCGGGACCGGATCGCGCGCGACCTGCACGACGAGATCGGCTCCACCTTGAGCAGCGTGGCCTTGTTCAGCGAGGTGGCGCGGCGCAGCGAGGGCGGAACGAAGCGCGACGCCATGCTCGAACGCATCGGCGAGAGCACGAGCCGGATGGTGGAGAGCATGAACGACATCGTGTGGGCCGTGAACTCGCGCAACGACGACCTGCTGCACGTCACCCGCCGCATGCGCGAGTTCGGGTCGCGGGTGGCCGAGGCGCGGGGCTTCGAGGTCGACTACGACCTGGCCGAGGTCGAGGGCCGGCAGCCCCTCACCATGGTGCAACGCAAGAACCTCTTCCTCATCTACAAGGAGGCCGTGACCAACGCCGCCAAGTACGCCGAATGCAAGCGCATGACCGTGCACCTGCGCATGGAGGGCGGGAGCATGCTGCTGCAGGTGGTGGATGATGGCCTGGGCATGCGCACCGCATCCGGTGGACCGGAGCCGCACGGCGGCGGGAACGGCCTCGCCAACATGCACGCGCGGGCGGCGGAGATCGGCGGCTCGCTCAGCGTGGTGTCCGTGCCCGGGCAGGGCACCTCGGTCGAGCTCCGGTTCAGGCCGTGATCGGATCCCTTGGTTCCAAGGGGGGCGAGCCCTGGAAGGAGGGGTAGCTTTGCGGCATGCTGAAGGTGGCCATCTTCGATGACAACCGCGACCGCCGGGAGGGATTGGCCCTGCTGCTGGGCACCGCCGCGGACATCGAGTGCGTCGGGGAGTTCGAGGATTGCCGGGATGTGGTGCGGCACGTGGCCGAGACCTCCCCGCATGTCGTGCTCATGGACATCGACATGCCGCATGTGAACGGCATCAAGGGCGTGGAGCTGATCAAGCGGAACTTCCCTGCCGTGCGCGTGCTCATGCAGACCGTGTTCGAGGACGAGGACAAGGTCTTCGCCGCGGTGCTCGCCGGCGCGGACGGCTACCTGTTGAAGCAGACCCCGCCCGCACGATTTCTCGAGAGCCTGCAGGAGGTGGCCAACGGTGGTTCGCCCATGTCACCGACCGTGGCGCGCAAGGTGCTCTCCTTCTTCAACAAGCGGTCGCAGATCCCCGCGGCGAAGGACTTCGACCTGAGCGAGCGCGAGCTCGAGATCCTGCGGGGATTGGTGGACGGCCTCACCTACAAGATGATCGGGTCCAGGCTCGGCATCGCCTACAGCACGGTGAACTCCCACATCACCCGCATCTATGAGAAGCTGCACGTGCGGTCCGTTTCGGCCGCGGTGAGCCTTGCACTGCGCGAGGGCCTCGTCTAGGTCGCTTCCCCTGCTGCGCTGCCCTTTTCCGGGATCGGTCCGGTAGCCTCGGTCGTTGGCGCAATGACCGGATCGTTGCGATCGGTCGTGCGGTCGTGGAGCGCGTTACGGCAATTGCTGGATGCGCTGGCGCGTGGTGCTCACGCCGGGCAGGCCCCAGTTCACGTTGATGAGCGTAAGCTCGCGGTCGTTGTTGGCGCCGGTGCAGCGCACGGTGCCGTCGAGCGTGCGGCATTGCAGGGCTTCCCGCCCAGCCCTTGGCGCAGGGGGGAGCCAGGTTCGGCGCAGGCTGGCACGAACGAGCCGGAGCTCCCTGGGCAGCGGCCACCGGGCGTTCAGCCGGAACGGGCATGCTGAGGTGGAAAGGAAAGCGCCCCGCCGGCGGGGCGGGGCGCTTTCGAAAGGGTCCTCTGCGCTTAGTGGATCACCAGGCGCTGGGTGAAGGTCTGCTCACCGGCGGTGACGTTCACCAGGTACATGCCGGCGCCGGATCCGCTGTCCAGCGCGATCGACGTGTTCAGGTTGCTGCCGTTCACCGGGATCGTGCGGCTGATCACCTTGCGGCCAACGAGGTCGAAGATGTCCACCGTGGCGGTGGTCACGTCGGCGTTCAGCTGGTCGATGGTGATGAAGAGCTGCTCACCCCGGTTCGGGTTGGGCCAC
>JBGAGX010000055.1:0-7182 GCA_044226515.1 Flavobacteriales bacterium
TGTGGCGGGTCAATTGAACATCACGAGCCTGCTCACCTTTGCGGCCGAATACACCCTGAACCTGACACTCGAAGCCGGGTTCACACGAATGGAGGAGACCGGCAACAAGGGCGAATTCCTGTATCCCGTGCCGAACATCCGGTCCTATGCGATGAAGATCATGGATCTCCCGTTGCTCGCACACAGCGATCTTGAGACTCGGCATCGCATCCTCAGCATGCGTCTACGGCCGGTCCAGAACGTGGCACTTCGACCTAAAAGCGCATGGTTGAACGCCCAGTTCGATCTGCGACGGGATGTCCCGAAGTCACAGGACCTTGGTCGCTTCCCCGCCCCGTTGCGGCGATCGGCCTGAACGGACACCGCAACCGGCAGGACCCGATACCCGTATGAGCGCAGCAAATGCGCTTCATGCGAGCACGGCTCCTGATCCTCGGCATACTGCTGGCCAACCTCCTCTACGCTTCGGCGTCCGGATCGATCGTTTACTCCGGCGGTGATCTGAACCTCCGATCCGGGTTCTCGCTTTACGAGGACTCCGTAGGTCGGATGGGGCCTTTGGAGGCCCTTTCCGCCAACTACGTTCAGCTGCCCGATGGTGTCCCCAACCTGCAGGTATCCAGGTCGGCGCATTGGCTCAAGTTCAACGTGTTCAATTCGTGCACCAGCTCGGCCCTCGTCGTCTCCATTGACCATGCCGAGATCGATGAGCTTGATGTCTACTTCGTGAAGGACAATGTGCCTCATCTGATCGGCCATACCGGTCAATCCCGGGATCTCTCGGAAAGGATCCAACCCTATCACGGGTTCAAGTTCAACCTCAACCTACCGTCCGGTTCAGAAGGCACCTTATTGCTGCGGGTGAGAGGATTCAAACACATCCATGTTCCGGTATCCATTTCCGGAGTGGAGAGCATTGTCAAACAATCCTCCTCCAGCACGTTCCTGATCGGGGGCTACATCGCCATCATGCTTGCAATGGCCTTGTACAACCTCTTCCTCTTCTTCTCGATCAAGGACACCAGCTACCTATGGTACGTTCTGTACATCCTGTTCATCAGCCTTGCACAGATGGCCTTGATCGGCATCGGGCAGCAGGAGGTCTGGGGCGACAACATCTGGCTCGCCTCGCGCTCTTCCATCCTTTTCGCGCTGATCGCCATTGCATTGGGGATGGAGTTCGCCCGGCGGTTCATCAATACCCGGGACGCCGTTCCGCGCCTTCACAAAGGCGTACCGGTGTTCCACTTGCTGGTGGCCCTCGACCTGTCCATTTACCTCTTCAAGGACCCTTGGACCGGCTACATGCTTGCGCAGATGATCTCGGGCTGGTCGGCGCTCTACCTCATGGTTATGGTGATCACGGCCATTCGGAAAGGCTCTCGACAGGCGCGTTTCTTCCTGCTGGCTTGGACCCCGTTCCTGGTCGGTGTGCTCATGTTCGTGCTCAAGGACGCCGGTGCGATCCCCCATTCAGGCCTCACCCGGTACGCCATGCCCATCGGCTCCGCCATCGAGGGGGTGCTCCTCTCCTTCGGTCTGGCCGACCGCATCAACATCCTGCGCCGCGAGAAGGAACGCTCGCAGGCCGAGGCCCTGGCCGCATCACTGGAGAACGAGCGCATCATCCGCGAGCAGAACGTGATCCTGGAGCAGCGCGTGCAGGAACGCACCCACGCCCTGCAGGAGAGCAACGACCACCTGAAGCGCACGCAGACCCAGCTCGTGAACGCCGAGAAGATGGCCTCGCTCGGTCAGCTCACCGCCGGCATCGCGCACGAGATCAACAACCCGGTGAACTTCATCACCAGCAACATCCCACCCCTGCGCCGCAACCTGGGCGAGATCCTTGAGGTGCTCGAGGACTACCGCAAGGCCACGGTGAGCGGCGATGCGAAAGCCATGAAGGAGGTCGCCGAGAAGGAGCGCAAGCTCGGGCTGGACATCTCCATTGAGGAGCTCGGCGACATCCTTGGCAGCATCGAGGAGGGCGCCGGACGCACCGCCGAGATCGTGCGCGGCCTGCGCAACTTCAGTCGCCTGGACGAGGACGACCTGAAGCCGGCCGACCTGAACGACTGCATCCGCAGCACCATCACCGTGCTCGGGCCGCAGTTCCGCGATCAGGTCACCCTCGACCTGCAGCTGGGCGCGCTCCCCAAGGTGGAATGCTACGCCGGCAAGCTGAACCAGGTGTTCATGAACATGCTCAACAACGCCGCCCAAGCGGTGAAGAGCAAGCATCCCGCAGGCCTCGGACGTGTGACCGTGCGCACCGCACAGCTCGATGACCATGTGGTGATCGCCATCCAGGACAATGGCGTGGGCATGACCGACGCCGTGAAGGCCCGGATCTACGAGCCCTTCTTCACCACCAAGGACGTGGGGGAAGGCACCGGCCTGGGCCTGAGCATCGCCTACAGCATCGTGGAGAAGCACCACGGCCGCATCGAAGTGGACAGCACCGACGGGGAAGGCACGGAGTTCCGCGTGGTGCTGCCTCTGGAGCAGCCCCGCCAGGCCCACCTCGACCAACCGAACGCCCAACGCGCATGAGCCTCGATACCCCGCGCATCAAGGTCCTCTACGTCGACGACGAGGAGGCCAACCTGAAGTCGTTCCGGGCCGCCTTCCGGCGCGAGCTGGACGTGCACATCGCCCAGAGCGCCGAAGAGGCCTTGGACCTGCTCGACCGGGAGCACATCCACATCGTGATCAGCGACCAGCGGATGCCGCGCACCACGGGTGTGGAGTTCCTGGCGCAGGTCCGCGAGCGCCATCCGCGCATCATGCGCATGCTGCTCACCGGTTATGCCGACCTGGAGGCGGTGGTGGATGCGGTGAACAAGGGCGGCATCTACAGCTACTGCACCAAGCCGTGGGACCCCACGGACCTGAAGCTCCGGATCGAACAGGCCTACGAGGTGCACTCCCTCCGCGACGAGCGCGAGGCCCTGTTCAACCGGTACCACCAGGTCTTCGAGGCCTCGGGTGACCCCATCGCCATCTTCGATGACGAGGGCCGCATCCACGATGCGAACCCGGCCGCCATCAAGCTCATCGGACTGCCGATCGAGGCGGCCCGCGAGGCCCGCATCACCGAGTGGGTGGAGGACAAGCGCGCCCTGTTCAAGGCCATGCGCCTCCGCCGCGAGGGCCAGTCCTTCCCGAACGTGGACATCACGCTCAACACGCCGAACGGGCACGTGATCGACTGCCTGATGACCGCCACCTACCTGGGGCGTTCGCCCGAGGGGCACGCCATGTTCCAGGCCATGATCAAGGACATCAGCGACCGCAAGCAGGAGGAATTGCGCCTGCTGAAACTGAACGCCGACCTCGATCGCCGGGTGAAGGCGCGCACGCAGCAGCTGATGGAGGCCCTGGAGGACCTGGGCTCGTTCAGCTACACCGTGGCGCACGACCTTCGTTCGCCGCTGAAGAACATCAAGGCCCTGAGCGAGCACCTGCGCGAGCTGGGCACCGGTTCGGAGCACGCCGAGCTGGCCGAGCGCATCCACAAGGGCAGTGGGCGGCTGATCGAGCTCGTGGACGACCTGTTGCGCTTCGCCCAGACCAATACCCGCGACCTGCGGCGCGAGGACGTGGACATCCGCATCCTGGCCGAGGAATGCGTGCACGAGCAGACCGTGCCGGGCCAGAACGCCCAGGTGGACGTGCGCATGCCCGCTGGCCTCGCCGTGCAGGCCGACCGCGCCATGCTGAAGGTGGTGCTGACCAACCTGCTCTCCAACGCCATCAAGTTCACCCGCACCGTGGACCGGCCGCTGATCGAGATCGGCCACCGCGACACCGGCGAGGAGCACCTCGTATGGGTGAAGGACAACGGCGTTGGCTTCGACAGCAGCCGTGCCGACCAGGTGTTCGGCGTGTTCAAGCGCCTGCACCGCAACGACCAGTTCGAGGGCTCGGGCGTGGGCCTGGCCATCGTACAGCGCATCCTGCACAAGCACGGTGGCTCGTGCTGGGCCGAAAGCCGACCGGGCGAAGGGGCCACCCTCTTCATCAAGCTGCCCAAGCACGTTGGCCAGCAGCAGCTGTCCCAGGCCTCCTGAACGACCATGAAAAGCGAGGGGCCGGGCGGTGGATCACCGCCCGGCCCCTGCACTTACGCCGGTGCTTATTGCCGTACCAGGCGGAGGATGCTGTTGCCCACCCGCACACCGTAGGCGCCCGGCTGCAGGCGCGCCACATCCAGCTGCACACGACCGCCGGCGGCGCTCACGCGCGTGCTCAGCACCGTGCGGCCGGCGGCATCCACCACCAGCAGGTCCTGGGCACCATCGGCCACCCCGTCGATCCACACCAGGTCCTGGGCGGAGGGGTTCGGGGAGAGGGTGAGCGGACGCGCCGTGGGGGTGTTCACCACCGTGGGCGAGTAGGTCGAGATGCCCTCGGGCAGCGCGCCGTAGCTGAGCCACTGGGCGGTGGGGCTGCCGGCGGAGATGGTCACCACGTAGTAGGCCAGCATGGGCAGACCGGGATGGTCCACGATCACGCGGTAGGTGCCGAAGGGCACGTTCGTGAAGTTGAAGTGGCCGTCGGCGTCGGTCCAGGTGTAGGCCACGAGGTGGGCATTGGGCCAGCTCTCCAGCACGATGCCCTCCCCTTCCCACGGGGTACCGGGACCGTCGCTGCGCACGATGCCCAGATCGCCCAGGTACCCGCTGATGTAGCCGGTGCCGGCCAGGTCGCCGAAGCCCACCAGCTGGATGTCCGCTTGAAGCGTGGTGTCGCAGATGGCGCTGAGCACATCGGCGTAGGTCCAGTAGTAGGTGCTCACGTAGTAGGAACCTGCGGTGCCGGGGTAGGCGGCCGTGTCGGGCACAGCACGCACCAGGTACTGGCCGTTGGGCTGGTTGGTGAAGCTGTACTCACCCTGCGCGTTCACCGCGGTGCTGGCCACCATGACCGAGCCACCGGAATTGAGGCCGTATTCGTACAGTTCCACCGTACCGCTCGTAACAGGAGCCCCCGTGGTATCGGTCACCACACCGGCGAAATCGAGCACCGCACTGGGGCAGCTGCTGGTCCAGAACTGGATGTCGCGCACGGACCAGCCGATCAACTGGCCGTTGCGGTACTCCTCGCACTTGTAGGCCACCACCCAGGCCCCGTTCATGGCGGGTACGGCGCAGTGGTTGCCCGTTACGGCATCGAAGGCATGGCCGCCGACCGTGGGGAACGGATCGGCCACGTTGTACGGCATGTTGTACGGGATCGGGGCCCCACCATCATCCACCGGGTTCACCATGCTGTACACCAGGGAGTCCCCATCGGCGTCGTAGGCGCTGTTGGCCACGCAGTACATGCTGTTGGTGCAGGTGAACGGGATATCGAGCTCCTGATACACCGGCGAAGAGTTCCCGGTGAAGTTCAAGTTGTCCAGGTGGGCGGTAACGCTGTAGCCGTAATTGCTGGCGTTGGCCAGGTTGGAGACGGCCGCGTTCCGGCAGCACATCGTCCAGTTGAACACCCAATCGGTGCAGGCCATCGGCAGGGTCACCGTGTCGCGGTAGGCGTAGATCTCGGCCCCGGGCATCGCACCGCCCTGGCAGGTGGTGAGCTGATTGCTGCAACCGGACGCCAGCTGGGTGACACCGATCGTATCCACCATCAGCACGACGGTCTGGCCGCACGTTGTGCTGGAGATGGTGATCGATTCGGTCGGATTGACCGGGATGCCCGCACAATCCCGGTAGACCACCAGGGTCACCTCGTAATCGAGGGCCCCCAGGTGCTTGTACACGAGCTCGCCGCCCATGATGTGGCTGGCCTGCGCGGCCATCGGCGCGGCCACCACCGCGGCCATCAGCAGTTTCCGAACGTAGTGTAAGGTCATTGGTCCGAGAGGTTTGGTACCCGGATGACGTAAGCCTGACGATCCCCGGTGCCCGGAAGGTAACCCTTCTCCCCTCCCCCCCGTAACAAGCCCAGGTCCGACCACCGGACCGAAGCCATCGAACCCATGCGCATCCTCTACTCCATCCTGATGATCGCCCTCGCCGGCAGCCTTTCCGCGCAAAGCGGCAAGGAAAAGAAGCTCGTGGAATCGCGCGACCAGGCCCAGGGCTGGTACCTGCCCGTGAAAGGCAACGTCACCTTCAGCGGCGCCAAGGCCGGCGACTTCACCATCACCGTGTACCAGGACAACAAGGAACTGGGGCAGGTGAAAGCCTCCCGCAAGGGCGCGTTCAACCTGGAGCTCGACCTGGACAATTACTTCGCCGTGAAGGTGGAGAAGGAGGGCTACCTGCCCAAGCTGGTGTACTTCGACACGCACATGCCCGAGCACCAGGTGGCCTACCCTGCCTACATCTGCAACCTCAATCTGGAGCCGGCCGACAAGTTCAGCCACTCCGACCCCTTCTACCTCGACTTCCCCAGTGCCATCGTGCGGTGGAACGAGGAGCTGAAGGGCTTCTACCACAATGAGGGCTACCTCAGCGACATCCAGGTGAAGATGGCGCTCCTGCAGGCGCAGGTGGAACCCTGACAACAGCTTGTTCCGTTCGCCACCGCAGGTGGAACCCTGACAACAGCTTGTTCCGTTCGCCACAACCACAACGAGCGAACGAACATGGAAAGCGGGCCCGCAAGCCCGCTTTCTTCTTTCCGTTCCGGCCCTCAGTGCTGATCGTAGTCGATGACCACCCGGGCGCTGCGGGGGTGGGTCTGGCAGGTGAGCACGTAGCCATCGGCCACTTCCTCATCCGTCAGCGCGTAGTTCATCGCCATTTCACCTGCCCTTCCAATACGCGGGCCTTGCAGGTGCAGCACACGGCGCCCTTGCAGGCGTAAGGCACGTCAAGGCCGGCGTCGATGGCGGCATCCAGCACGGCATCGCCCTTGGCCGGGATCTGCAGCTCGTGCTCGCGGCCGTCCAGGATCACCTTCACGCTGGCCGTGCCGGTGAAGGCTCCTCCGGTACCGTGGGCGTGGTCGGTCTCCTTCTTCGCCTCGGTGCTCACCGGGGTGTTGAAGAGCTCGATGTGGATGCGCTTCCTGTCGGCGCCGAGCCTCTCCAGGGCCTCGCTCACGTTCACCATCATCTGCTCGGGCCCGCAGATGAAGTACTCGTTGTCGTTGCGGTCGCTCACGAAGCGCTTCACCAGTTCCACGGCCTTGTCGGTGGTGATGCGGCCGTTGAACAGCACGTTC
>JBGAGX010000019.1:0-66016 GCA_044226515.1 Flavobacteriales bacterium
TCGGCGTGCGCGCCACGGCCAATGGCGAGGTGTTCGTGGCGGGCACCTTCCGCAACACGGCCACCTCGGTCCATCGGGTCACCGCGGGCGGCTCCAACGATGTGTTGCAGCGCGTGAGCGGTGCCGGGCAGTGGTCGTGCGGAGGGCCTGGGCATCGCGGCTTACATGGAGGTGTGGCGGTATGGCGACAACTCGCTCCATGAATCAGATCGCCATCACGGGCACCTACGCCTCCGGTCCTGTGCTGATCGGGGGAATAAGTCTTCCTGCTCCGCAGGGCGATGACATGTACGTGGCGGCCTTGGACACTGGGCAGGTGATCGCGGCCATGGGCTTCGGCAGCGGCTGGACCAAGCGATGTCGGTGGTGCCGGTGCGACCAGCGAACTGTACTTGGCCGGCTACTACGGGTATGGTTCCCAATGGGGCAACGTGACCATGCCCGCTACGCAGGGCTTGGACCTGTGGATCGGGCGGCTCACCTCAACCCTGAGCACCGCAGCGCCCGCACTGCATGCCACTGACGTGTTGCATCTGTACGCTACGGAGCAGGGGTTGCGGGCGGAGAACCCCCAGGCGCTACGCGGACAACTGCTGCTTACCGATGGCATGGGCCGCGTGGTCGCACAACAGCCGCTGAACGGGGCGCCCAGCAGGACCTGGGCTGCTGCGCCCGGCGCCAGCGCTATACACGTGGAACATGCGGGCCAGCGATGGTACGGTGCGCGTGGGCAAGGTGCAGTTTCTGAACGTAACGGTTCCCACAGCCCCGCCCCCACCGCCACCCCCCACCACGGAGAAGCTGCCCTGCCCGAGCCGCGCTCTGCTGGGCGGCGTGCTGGCCGAGCTGACGCTGCTCGTGAGCGAGCTCTGTTCATGTGCGCGGAGAACGAACCGAAGTTGGTGATGGAGCCGGTGTACCACACGGGGTGGTAGTGCGGGTCCACCAGGGCGCTGCTGAGCACGTGCTGGAAGCGTTCGCCCCAGATCTCCTCCACCCCGAAGGCGATGGCGTACGGCAGGTACTTCTCGAACACCTCGGGTGTCATGGCCGGTGGGTTGAAGTGCTGCAGCTGCTTCTCCTCGGCGGCGCTCAGGTACATGCGGAAGCCCTTCAGCTGCGCGCGCAGGGCCAGCTTCTCCAGGCTCGGCTTGCGGATGAGGTACTGGTAGAGCAGGAAGAGCACCAGATTGCCCACCACGAAGGCGGCGATGTACAGGCCATCGAGGTCGCCCCAGTAGGTGCCGTGCAGCACCAGCAGGGCCACGAAGCAGAGCACCACCGTAAGGATGGGGATCCACCAGAACTTGAGGTTGTTGCCCTTGGCGAGGAAGGCGGACCACTGGTTGCGCAGCGCGCTGCGGTAGGCGCTGGCCATGCTCTGTACCTGCGGGTCGTACTTGCCATCGATCACGTAGCTGTCCGCACCGCCGCCGAACATGCTGTCCAACAGTTGCCTTTCCTCGGGGGGTAGGCCGGCCCCGGGCTTCATCTTCTCAATGGTGTACACGGTCCGTGAGAAGAGGCCGAGCAGCGCGTCCTCCTTCTGTTCGTTGATGCGGATGTGCCCCTTCACCGCCAGGGCGATCATGGCCGGCGTGATCTGCTCGTTGTCGTAGCTGCCCTTCATCACCATGGCCACGCTGGCGGGCGAGAGGCCGTTGGGCGGGTCGAAGAGGGGCACCACGGTGGGCGCGTCCGGGTCGCGGCCGTAGCGCACCCAGGTGAGGATGTAGTAGAGCAGCAGCAGCAGCGTGATGCCACAGCCCACCAGCAGCACGGCGTACTGCTCCCAGAACGTGGGCGGCGGCGGCTCGGCCACCACGCCCTTCTGGAAGCCCACGGCCACGGTGAGCCCTTCGTAGTAGCCCAGGGCACGGCCGGTGAAGCGCACGGTGTGCGGATCGAGGATGGTGTCGGAGCAGGCACGTTCGGTGCTGCCCATTGTGCCCGTGTAGCAGGCGGTCTGTTTCACCTGCGCCCCAGCGGGCAGGTGGACGAGCGCGGAGATGCTGTCCACGTCGAAGGCCCAGCCGTTGCCGTTCACGTTCCAGTACACCTCATCATGGTCCGGGTAGAAACCGAGCTGGCCCTGGGTGGTGTAGGTGATGGTGTAGGGGTAGTCGCCGGGGTCCAGCAGGTTGCCCTCGGAGCCCACGTACACCACGAAGTCGTCGCCCTCGTTGGCGGTGTGGTAGGGACTGGTGGCGCCGAACACCTGCACGGCCTGCAGGTCGTACTTCACCCGGTGCGTGCGGCCGTTGTGGTCGGTGAAGCGCAGGGGCAGGCGCCGCATGATGCCGCGCTTGAACTCGATGCCCTCCACATGCACGTTGATGTGCTCGCTGACGGTGAGCTGCCCATCGGCCGCCACGGTGAGGTCCGTGTGCCAGGCGTTGATCTTCTCGGTCTGGGCGTGGAGCTGCGCTCCCACGACCAGCGCGGCCAGCAGGGCCAATGCGTGTTTCCACCTTTTGCTTCGCCAAAAGGTGGAGCCAAAAGGCGCCCACGATCCAAGCCGCAGTCCGCCTCGCACAGGCCCGCAGCACCAGCCACCGAGGCGGACGCGGCCGCGCGGATCGTGGCCCCCCTCCGCACGCTGCATCTGCCAGCTCGACGCCGATCCGCCACGTTGTGCAGGTCGATCGATGCGGTCCATGCTTGGCCAGCGCGCTGAACGACCCACCCGGACAGGTAGCGGTATCACGAGAACTTAACTTGGGGGTTCTGCTTCTCCGCTGCGTTCTCCAGCTCGAAGAAGGCGGACTTCGCGAAGCTGAACGCGTTGGCGATGAGGTTGCTGGGGAAGCTCTCGATGAGCGTGTTCTGGTCGCGCACGGTGCCGTTGTAGTAGCGCCGCGACTTCTCCAGGTCGCCTTCGATCTGCGCCAGGGCACCCTGCAGCTCCAGGAAGTTGGTGTTGGCCTTCAGGTCGGGGTAGCGTTCGGCCACGGCCATCAGGTTCATCAGCGCACCGCTCAGCTGCTTCTCGGCGGCCTGGTGCGCCTCCACGGTGGTGGCCTGCTGCGCGGCGGCGCGCGCCTTGGTCACGCTGTCGAAGGTCTCGCGCTCGTGCGCAGCGTAGCCCTTCACGGTCTCCACCAGGTTCGGCACCAGGTCGTAGCGTTTCTTCAGCTGCACATCGATGCCGCTCCACGCCTCGGCCACCAGGTTCTTCAGCTTCACCAGCCTGTTGTAGATGCCCACGGCGTAGAGGGCGATGAGGGCCACGAGGCCAAGGAGGATGAGGAGAGCGGTCATGGTGGTCGGTGTCGGTGAGGACCGAAGTTAGCTGACCGCACGCACAAGCTCCCGAACACCCCTTCGAGGCTACTGCAGGCATGCTCCCGCATGCGCCAAGGCCGCTCAGCGACCGCTCACTGCTTCAGCACGCGCACCGGGATCGCCCGGTCATCCGTGCGCAAGAGGTAGGCCCCTGGCGGCAGACCTTGCAGGTCGACGGTGTTGCGACCCGTGTTGAACCGACCGCTGATCACCACCTGACCCAGGGCATTGTGCAGGCTGTAGGTCACGCCGGACCCCTGCATCACCACGTACAATTGCTCCGCGGCCGGGTTCGGGTAAACCACCGGGGCCGGTGCGGCGCCCTGTTCCTCCACTCCGCTGGGCTGACCGAAGGCACAGCGGCAGGAGTAGCCCACCTGCTGGATATACTGGCCGCGGGAGATCCCTGCTTCGCCGCTCGCGAGCGTGCGACCGAAGCCGCTGCCGGCACCGTTATCCGAGGCGCTCCAGAAGTTGCCCCAGGTGTTCAGGAACTCGAAGGTCTGGTCGTACCCGGCATACCCACCGGGCAGCGCCGAGAAGCCGCTGCTGTTGGTGGCCCCGGTGTTGGGCGCCACCCATCCGGTCACGCTCTTCAACTGCCCGCCCACATTGGCGGCCGTGCCGCGGTAGCCGATGTTATCAAGCTCCGTGGCATCCATGCCCAGCGCGAGCTCCAGGTCCTTCCAATCCGCATCGCCCGGCACGCGCCACCCCTGCGGGCAGAGCCCGCGCGGATCGGTCGCCGCGAACCAGCTGTACAGCTTGCCGTAGATGACCTCGTTGGCCGGGTCGGCATCGTACACGGTGCACGCACCGGAGGTGGTGAACTCCCAATCACTGTCGCTCAGTCCCGTGGGGATGCTGTCGCCGTTGGCGTAATGCGCCGTGCGCAGGTTATCCGCGGTCCAGCACAGGCCGCCGATCTGCACCACGGGATAGGTGTTGCCATCGATGTCCGTGATCGTGGCCGGACATCCGCCCTGCGCCCGGCCTGGCGTGGAAAGAACGGCGGAGAGCAGGAGGAGCGAGGTGTAGCGAGCGAACATGGATGTGGCTTTGGTCCACGAAGCTCCCATGGCACCGGTGAAAGCGCCATGACCGATGTCACCACCAGCACCGGAGCGCAGGGAACGGCGGATGGAGCTTCACTCCGCATCGTCGCTCGAACCCCGCGCATCAACGCCCCAACTTGAAGAGCAGGTTCTTCCGCACCGCCAGCCATTCTTCCGGGAGGATGGAGTACACGCAGGTATCGCGCAGGGTTCGGTCGGGCATGCGCATGTGGTTGCGCAGCACGCCATCGGCCTTGGCACCGAGGCGTTCGATCGCGCGGCGGCTCTGGAAGTTGAACCAGCTGGTGCGGAACTCCACCGCGATGCAGCCCAGCGTATCGAAGGCGTGGGTGAGCAGCAGCAGCTTGCATTCGGTGTTGAGGAAGGTGCGCTGCACGGAGCGCGCGTACCAGGTGGAGCCGATCTCCACGCGGGGCTTGTGCGCCTCGATGTTCATGAAGGTGGTCATGCCCACCACCTTCCCGCTGGGCAGGTGCCGCACGGCCCAGGGCACCATGCTGCCCGCGGCGAGCAGCGCGTTGCGGCGGTCGATCTCGGCGCGCATGCCCTCGGGCGTGGGGATGATGGTGTACCAGAGCTTCCACAGCTCACCATCGCGCGTGGCGTCGCAGAGGTCGTCGTGGTGGTGCTGCGCGAGCGGCTCCAGTGCGACCTCGTGGCCGGTGAGGGTGATGGGGGTGGTGACGGTGGACATGATGTAAAGGTGGGCATAGCGTCGTGCTGTGGCCAACACATGGGACCAAGGCCTGTTGGCGGCTGCGCGCCTCCACGGTCCCGGCCCACAGAGCCCCGTGGATAGTTGCAGCGCATGGCGGTCCAGGGTCAGCGTTGCGCACTCGTACTTGCAGCATGATCCGTGCACAGGCGCTTCCCGGGCTGGACCACCTGCGTGCCTTGGCCATCGTGCTGGTGTTCGTGTTCCACTACGGGCTCTTCGCACATCCCGCGTGGATCGAGGCCATCGGTGCCTTCGGCTGGATCGGTGTGGACCTCTTCTTCGTGCTGAGCGGCTACCTGATCGCGGACCAGTTGTTCCGGTCGCAGGCGCGCACGGGCACCATCGGCCTGCGCAACTTCTACCTGCGCCGGGCCTTCCGCATTCTGCCCGCGTACGCGACGATGGTCGCCCTCTACTTCCTGTTCCCGGTCATCCAGGAACGCGCGACGATCGCACCGCTGTGGAAGTTCGCCACCTTCACCCTGAACCTCGGACTGGACCTCAGGCACCATGGCACCTTCTCCCATGCGTGGTCCTTGTGCGTGGAGGAGCATTTCTACCTCTTCCTACCGTTGATCCTGCTCGGACTGCGCCGTGTTCGGGTGCGGAATACGGGGTGGCTGTTGGCGGCGCTCGCAGGCCTTGGTCTTGCGTGGCGTGCATGGGCCTGGCATGTGGGCGTGCCGGTGGAACTGCGCGGCGAACAGACGGCCGTGTGGTACCAGTGGATCTACTACCCCACCCTCTCGCGGTTGGATGGCCTGCTTGTTGGCGTCGCCATCGCCGCAGCCATGCGGTACCGCCGCTCGATGATCGATCACCTGCACCTTTCCGGTATCACCTGGTCGCTGGCCGGGGGCGCTTGCCTCTTGCTGGCGTGGTGGCTCACGAACGACCGATACGGTCTGCTCGGTTCGGTGGTGATCTTCCCGCTGGTCTCGCTCGGTTTCGGGTGCTGGCTGCTGGCGATGCTTCAGCCTGGCTTCAAGCTGGCCAGCAAAGCCACCTGGCTTACGCGTCAGTTGGCGGAGCTTGCGTTCTGCCTCTACCTCACCCATAAGGCCGCGATCCACTGTACACAGGAATGGCTCGCCAGCGATGCCCTTCCGGTGGATGGTTCCGGTATGTTCTTCTGCTGCACGGCCGCTAGCGTGCTGGCCGCGTTGGCCTTGCGCTTCGCTGTGGAGCGTCCGTTCCTGGCGCTGCGTGATCGGTGGACGTGAGGTCCCCGGATAAGCGCATCGTTCGCCTCAGCGCGTGACCGGGAAGCGGTGGAACGGATCCTCGTTATCGTACTGGTGGATCGGTCGTTGAGCCCCGGCGATGGGCCGCAGGAAGTCGAGCATCTCGCCCAACAGGGCGGCGTAGAGCCTGCTCTGCTCCAACAGCGCATCGCGGTCCGGTACGGGGAAATGTCCGGTGCCAAGCTGGCGCAGCAGGTAGGCACTGGTGAAGCTCTCATGCGCGAACGGCCGCTTGGGGTCGAGGTAACGGATATCGGCGCGCACGCCCTTGAACATCGGGTACGGCGGTGCACCGTCGCTGTCGGCCACCATCAGGATCGGCATCGGGTAGCTGTGCGTGGTGATCGCCTCCAGCACATGCGGCCACTTGTCGCGCACCTCGGCGGTGTCCGTCTTCCACTCCAGGGTGGTCTCCAGGCTCACGAAGGCATCGGCGAGGCGTGGTTCATACAAGGTGCACCACCCCTCCTGGGCGCCCCAGCTGTGGCCGATGTAGAAGACCTTGCCGCCACGGCCCAGGCGCCGGGCGAACTGCAGCATGGTGCGCACGCTGTGGCGATCGGGCTCCCACGCGAGCGGATAGCCATAGGGCCTGTGCTCCAGCGGCCAGTGGAAGTTGCAGGCCAGGAAGATGAAGCCGTAGGAAGCGAAGCTCTCCGCCATGGCCGCGTTCTCATCGCTGAAGCCGCCCGAGCCGTGGTGGTACACGATCACCGGGTGTGCGGTGTCCTGGCGCAGCGAAGCCCGCCGCGCACGGGTGGGCAGGGCCATCACGCTGTCCTTCACCTGCTCCACCGTGAACGGTGTGTAGTCGATAACGCTGTCGCTGTTGAAGGCGTACCGGAGGTCGTATTCGATGAAAGCGCTGTCCATGCGCGACACGAGCTCCTGCCATACCCGCTGCAGCGGACCGGTGAGGCGGCGCTCGCGAAGCTGCGCGTAGGTGAGCCGCGGTGCGTTCGGCGCGTCCTCCAGCGGGAACCACGCCTGCACGTAGAGCGGAGCCGGGCCATCGTACCCGAAGCCGCGATAATGCAGACTGTCGTTGAAGAGCAGTGTGTCCGCGAAGCCGATGGCGAAGCGCGTTTCCACCTGTGCGTGCACGGAACACACCAGCGGACCGAGGATCACGAGCAGCAGCACGCGCATGGGCCGAAGCTACCCGGTGGACCGGACCGTTCATCACCGGCACCGCCGCTTCGGGTGCGACAGCTTCGGCCTACCTTGCTTCCATGTCCACCTCCCGCATCACCACCATCGACCTGCTGCGCGGCCTCGTGCTCGTGGTGATGGCACTGGACCACGTCCGCGACTTCTTCCACCACGGGCTGCTCTTCGGGGCGTCGCCGACGGACCTTTCAACCACCACCCCGCTGCTCTTCCTCACCCGCTGGATCACGCACTACTGCGCCCCGGTGTTCGTGTTCCTGGCCGGCACCAGTGCCTTCCTCTACGGCCGCACGCGCACCACCGCCCAGCTGAGCCGCTTCCTGTGGACGCGCGGGTCGTGGATGATCTTCACCGAGGTGGTCATCGTGGCCTTCGGCTGGCAGTTCGATCCGCGGTTCACCTTCACCATGCTCGCGGTGTTCTGGGCCATCGGGGTGAGCATGATCGCGCTGGCCGCGCTGGTGCACCTGCCGCAGCGGGCCATCCTGGGCGTGGGCTTGCTGATCGCCCTGGGCCACAACCTGCTCGACCACCTGCCCGTGCCGGAGAACGGTGTGGTGGGCACGCTCTTCGATGCGCTGCACCGCGGCGGGGAGTTCGCGCTGGCGCCTGGCCGCATGATCGTGTTCGCCTACCCGGTGCTGCCGTGGATCGGCACCATGGCCTTGGGCTACGCCTTCGGCGCGCTGTACCGTCCGGAGGTGGAACCCGCCTTCCGCAAGCGCACGCTGTACCGCCTCGGCCTGGCGGTGATCGGCCTCTTCATCGGCCTGCGCGCCCTCAACGTGTACGGCGACATGCGGCCCTGGGTGGACCAGCCCACGGCCCTGTTCGACCTGTTCTCCTTCCTCAACACCACCAAGTACCCGCCGAGCCTGCTCTACCTGTGCATGACGCTGGGACCCGCGCTGCTCTTCCTGGGCTGGGCCGAAGGACGCACCATCCGGTGGAGCGCGCCCTTCATCACCTTGGGCCGCGTGCCCTACTTCTACTACATGGTGCACATCTACGCGATCCACGTGCTGGCCACGGTGGCCATGGCCCTGCAGGGGCAGCCTGTGCGAGAGACCGTGCTCACCGCGGCAGTGGAACCGAAGGACTACGCCGACAACGGCTTCTCCCTGGGCGTGGTGTACCTGGTGTGGGTGGGCGTGGTGCTGATGATCTACTGGCCGTGCCGTTGGTTCGCGCGTTACCGCGCGGCGCACAAGGACGTGTGGTGGTTGAGCTACCTGTGAAGCTTCACGGCATCACCCACTTCCCGCTGCGCACCATGCCGCGCGCATCCCACAGGGCGTAGAGGTAGGCCCCGCTTCCGGGCGTGGTCCAGGCCACATCGACGGGGCCTGCGGGAACAGGCAGGCGGGCCAGCGTGCGGCCGAGCATGTCGTGCACCACCAACGTGCGCGGCCCCTCCCCCATGTCCGGACCGGTGAAGCGCACCCGCTCCGAGGCCGGATCGATCTGCACGAGCAACGCGGCTGGCAGCGCGGTCTCCGCGATCCCGGCGATGGGCGTGCACAGGCCGGGCATGTTCGCATCCAGCCACACCAGGCGCCGCGTGATCCAGGCCTTCAGCGTGTCGAGCTCGGCGCCGTAGGTGGTGGCCACGGGGCTCACCTCGGGCGCAGGACCGCTGATGCCCAGGATGGGCCACTTCTGGAAGTGCCGTGCCTGCGCGAACTGCACGCGATCGCCCACGCTGTCGATGTAGTGGAAGAGGTAGGTGGTGTCGAGCACCGTGGCGCGCAGGTCCTGGTAGGTGCACTGCAGCTCGCGGGTGAAGGTGCTGTCCTGCAGCAGCCGCACGTACCAGCCGCAGGAGTAGTTGTCCGTGAAGCAGTCGTTGATCAGGTAGGCCCAGCCGCTGCCATCGGTGTTGTCGAAGATGTCGCAGCTCCCGATGTCCTTCCACGCCCAGTCGAAGTCCCAGATGGGCCCGGCCTTCAGCTTGCCGCCGTTGCTGCGCTTGTCCTTGTGGAAGAACACGCTTTTCTTGAAGCCGTCGTTGCTGCGCGCCAGCTCGTTCACCAGGAAGTAGGCGATGAAGGAGCGCGTGTCCAGGTAATGCCGGTAGCCCACCGCGGTGTCGGCGAAGGCGGGGCTGTAGAGCGCGGTCTCCAGGCTGTCCACATAGGCGGCGATGTAGGCGCGCTGCTGCGGGGTGATGTCCGCGGGCGCGGGCTCCTCGTACACGAAGTGCACATCGAAGCCCGGGTGGTCGATGGGCGAGTAGTTCGATTGGAAGCTGTTGAAGTTGTCCCAGTAGTTCTGCTGCAGGATGTAGCCCCCGGTGAGCTCGTCGCCGGCATTGTCCTGCGGGGTGAGCTTGGCGATGTGCACGCGCCCGCTGTCGCGCTTGATCTTCTCGCCGAAGAGGTAGATGCCCTTGTACGCACTGTCGATGAGCACTTCGCACAGGTGGGTGCGCGGCGCGTACTGCCCCATGTCGGCGAAGAGGCGGAAGGCGAGCTGGTTGCGGATGAGCGAACGGTCGTTGTAGTTGCTCAGCAGCACCCAGTCGTTCTCGGCGGGCATGCCCAGCAGCGCCACATCGAGGTTTCCCCCGAGCGAGTCGCGCGTTTCCACCGCGTAGGGCCGCTGCGGGTAGTCGTACGAGGAGGCGCCGCGCCGTTCGATGCCGATGTGGCCGCTGTACACGTTGGCGGGATCGGTGAGGTAGGTGATCGCGCCCGGACCGTTGTACTTGATCTCCATCAGGGCATCGATCTTGGGCTCGTCGGGGATCACCTGCCCCAGGGTGTTGATGAGCACGATGGGGATCTCCGAACTGTCCAGCTGCACCACACCGGGGTCGCTCACGCACAGGTCGAACGCGCCCGTACCGCCGCCATAGCCCCAGGCCTGGATCCACAGCGTATCGCCCACGGGCAGCTCGTTCGCCAGCAGCATGCTGAAGTAATCCGCTCCGCCATCGTCATCGCAGCCCACCAGGGACCGGTTGAAGCAGTCGGGCCCCACCCACAGCGCGATACCGGTATCGTTGAGCCCACCGGTGTTGGCCGTGGTGACCACCACGTTGCCCGAGGGCGGCACGGGCATGGTGTACCACACGTCGCCGCCCTGGTAGTTGGCGCAGCCGGGGTCGATGCCGGTGCCGGGCGCGGCGCTGTTGTCGGCGTTCGCGCAGTTGGCCGTGTCGATGGGGATGGCCGTGCAGGGGACACTGCCGGGCGCGGGCACCGCCGAGCAATCACCCGTGCCCGTGAAGACGGATCCCGTGCCGGGCGTGGGGCCGTCGGCGAAGATCACGTTGCCCCACTGGTCGTACAGCACGTAGGTGTTCTCGTTCTCCCAGTCGAGCGGGGTGTAGATGAGCTCCAGGGTATCGCCGGTGCAGAGGGAGAAGGTCTCGGTGCTGCTGCTGCCCACCGCCGCGAAGGTGCCGATGGAACTGCCGTTCACCACCACTTGCAGGGTGCCGCCGTTCCAGCCGTCGCCGTAGCTGTCGTCCATCCGCAGGATGTGGGTGCAGCATTGGGCGCGCGTTACCAGGCTACAGCCCAGCACAAGGACGACGAGCAGCGATCGGTGGAGCAGCTGGAGCATGCGTGGTGTTGGAACGCCCAAGATCGGAAGTTCCGCGGCCCGCACGAACGCACCTTGGCCTTGAGCGGCGGCATCCTTCCACATCCAACGGCGCGACCTGTTCGTGCCGTGAGCGCACGCTCCCCTCACTGCGGCACACGCCCCTTGCCCCCGCACGCCGGGCATTCCACCGTGGGGCCCGAGCCCTCGCTTCCCGTTCCCCCGCAACAATCGCAGGCATGGCGTACGCTTTCGTACGTGGTGTAGCCGATGGGCTCGTAGTGCACATCGATGGTGGGGTGCGTGGGCGAGCTGTAGTTGGGCCGTTCCACGCGCTTGTCGCCGGTCTTGTGGAAGGTGGGCACGGACTCGGTGTAGCCGCCGTTGCCACCGCAGCAATGGCAGGTGCTGCGTTGCTCAGGCACGCGACCGGTGCCTCCGCAGGCGTTGCACAGGGGCCAGGTGGCCGGCACCGCCGCATCGATCTGTTGCTGCAGGCGCATGAGGGCCGCGTTGCGCCGGGTGATCTCGGCCTCGCGCTGGCGTTCGCGTTCACGCGCCGCTTCCTCCTCCGCCGCCTCGGCACGCTTGTACTCCTCCCAGTGCATGCGCTGCTCGGTGTACAGGGCCCCCAGGTCGTACGTGGGCAATGCGCCAAGGTCCAGGTCCCCAAGGCCGGGCAACGGGGTGGTCGATGAGGCGGACCGCGCCAGCAACAACCAACGCGTGGTGCTGTCCGGCGGTGCGGCGCCGTAGAGGTAACCCCGAAGGCCATCAACGAGCATCCTGCGGTCGTGGTGGGGCTGCTGCAGGTAACCGGTGACCATGGCCGTGTACGTGGCGCTGTTCAGCGGCAGGAGGAAAGGTCCGTATGGTTGACCGGGCAGGTCCTCCTCATTGAACTTCAGGCTGCCCCACAATTGCACGTTGGGCACCATGGAGATGAAGAGGGCCATGTAGGTGCTGTCCGCGGAAAGCGTGCACGGGATGTTGTACCACGCGGTACGCTCCCCATCCCGCACGTACGAGGCGATGGCGCGTTCCTGGCTGGTGCGCCAACCCTGCCGTGCCGCGCTCTGCTGAAAGGTCCTCAGCTCACGCAGGAAGGCTTCCTTCCGCGCCTTGGGCATGTTGTTCACGGCTTCCACCTGCACATGCTCGCGCATGACCTGTTCATAGGCCTCGAGGTTCCCGCGGCTCATCAGGGTGTCCACCGGCCCGTCGTTCACCAGGTCCCACACCTTCAACGTCTGGCGGCCATGGGGCCAGGATGGCGGGGTGAGGTAGGCGAACTGCCCCAGCGCGTCCGAGATGGCGCACGGTCCGGCGCATTGCCTGATCACCGTATCACGGGCCACACTGCCGGTGGCGAGGTCGAACATCAGCAGGTGGACCTGCCCGTTGTCCTTGAGGAAATTGGTGGGCTGCACCACCTGGCTATAGACCAGCAGGGTATCCCGGCACACATGCACAGCCGGATGGACAAGTTGGTCGCCACCGACACTCCGAATGATCCCGGTGCGCGTATCCAGCACCTTGTAGCCACCATTGCTGAACACGGCGTACCGGCCCGTGGAGGAGCGGGTGTACACCTCGTTCATGGATGACACCGATGTGGAGAGCGTTCGAACGCCCTTGTCGAGGTAGTTCACCTCCAGGAAGGTGTTCGCATGGCTCGCAGGGTAGTCCTTCCGATCGTTGCGTTGCGTGACGCAACAGATGAAGGCTTGCCGGGCAGGGATGAAACAGATCAGCTTCAGGTAGATGTCGTCGGCCTCCTGCTGCCCCACCTTGCACGACCAGATGACCTGCCCCGTCCGAACGTCCGCCACGTCGATGAACGCTTCACGGCCCACCCGCTTGGTTCCCTTGGCGTTCAGGATGTCCGTATAGCGTGGCCGGGCGGTGTAGCCCTCCGCGACGAAGAGCCCTTCGGACTCCTTCGGCACAGGACGGAACAGGCTGTCATCCTTCTGCTCCAGCGCCCGCATCGTGCGCATATCGAAGGTCCCGCTGCTCTGCGCATCGCCGTGGACCCGCAGGTAGCGGCCATCCGCACTGTACTCGAGGGCGGTCACCGAGCCGTCGGTGAACTGTTGGTACCAAAGAAAGTCCGGTCGCTCCTGGGCCATCAACATACCGTTCGCGGCGAGCAGCAGGCTCAGCGATACGATCCGTTGAACCGTCGGGCCTGGAGAAAAGCGGGCGGACATGACCATGGGTTGTTGGCGCGAAACTGTGGAAATGTCGGCGAACCAACCATGCCGACGGTCAGCCCGGCAAGGTCCGCTCCTGACCGGGCGTTATCGCCAGGTCCTCCGAGCCCGTTCAGCACCAACATGGACCGATCCGCTCCTCTCGTCCATCACGGAACCATCACCCGCACCGCGCGCTGGGCACCACCGCGCACCCGCACGAGGTATACGCCCGATGCCAGATCGGCGATGGGGATGAATGCCGTACCGGCATGCTGGGCCACGCTGCGCACCGGCCTTCCGCCGAGGTCGAGCAGCTCCACGCGGTCATCATTGCCACCTGTTGAAGGCGAAAGTCCATCGACGCGGATCGCTTCCCCGTTCACCGCCACCGTCAACGAAGGCTGTGCGGCGATCGCCTCCACGGCCTGCTCCTCGCGGAGGCAATAGGCCACGCGCCCGCTCCACTCCTTCGTGCCGTACGGCGTGCCGAAGTTGCCGGGCAAGGCGTAGGCCACGGTGATGCCCATGTTGGTATCGCTCACGATCACCTGCCCGGGCGGAGTGAAGTTGCCGAACGAGCGGAGGCGCGAGGCATCGTGGTCCACCAGGAAGAAGGACAGGGTATCCCCAACGTCCAGCGCGGCGTTCAGGGCCATGGGCATCACGCAGGTGAAGCTGGTCTGCAACGTGGTGTTGGCCGATGGCACCGGCACGGTGTCGAGCGCGATCCACTCCGCCGGGTCGGTGGTGTGGCCCACATAGCCCCCGAAGCGCATGTGCAGGCTGTAGTGGCTGGTGCCCGGCGACAGGTTGGCCGAGAGGTGCTCGATGGTGATCGGCGCGGTGGCCACCACGCTGAACATGGCCCCCGAAAGTTGGAAGTAGGAACCCAGGATGGTGTGCACACTGTCGCAGCCGCTCTGGGCGTGCACGCCGAATGCGACGGGGAAGGCCGCGAACACAGTGAGCTGACGTAGGCACAACATCGGACCGTGGGCTCAAGATAACCGGACCTTGTCCACCGGACTCAAGGCTCCCCCATCGCCACCCGCGCCGCGAGGAACGCACCGACCAGGGTGATGGGCGTGAACAGCAGTGTCTCGCGGAGGTCCAGCGCGAGGAGGTTGCCAGCGGTGTTGAAGGCGAAAAGGGTGCACACGCCCCACATCCCCCAGCGGCCCAGTGCCTGGCGTGCGGGCAGGATGCGACCCATACGCGCAAGCACAAGCGCAATGAAGAGGAGCAGGAAGCCGATGCTCACCAGCGCCCACACCGTGCGCTCCTCCGCGTTCCCCAGCCGACCGCCCCACACCATTTCCGTGGGGATGAGGCCGGCAAGGACCGTGAGCTGAAAAAGGAGGGCGGCCGTGAAGAGCACCAACAGCGCGTTGGCGGCGGTGCGGAAAGGGAACAAGCGCATGCCGGCAAAGGTGTGCCAACGGTCCGGTCACCCGGCCTTGGAATGGTCCAGTGCTGTGTAACGGCACCCGCCCAGGTCCAGGATGCCGCTCATTCGCGAAGTACTGGGATCAGGTGCCGGGCGAAAGAAACCTTCTAACTTCCCCTTACAAAACCCAACACCATGAACTTCCTGACGCGCGCGATCCTGTGGGTGGGTGTGTTGCCTGCCCTTCCAGCCGTTGCACAGACCATGACCGAAGCCGGCAGCGTGCCGGCGGTGGGCCTGATCGTGAACTACAATGACTACTTCCTCAGCAACCCCGGCACCATGGCCACCAGTGGAACGGGCAACACCTGGGATCTCAGCACGGCCACCACGACGGGCAATTACAACTACTTCATCTTCCACGCACCAGCGGCAAGTCCGTACGCCGCCACCTATCCGAGCACCACCCTTTGCGCCGAGGTGCAGAGCAACGGCGCCCCCACCGAATGGAGGCATTGGCACGTTTCCAGCACCCTGGCCGAACTGGTGGGCGTGAACAGCGAGGTGTTCGGCGGTGGGCGGACCCTCTGCGAATTTCCTTTCGACCTGGGCGATTCATTCACCGATAGCTATGTGATCAATGGCATCAGCACCACGGATGACATCCAATACGTGGCGTCGGGCGAGATCGTGGCGCCTTGGGGAACGATCCCCGATGTGTTGATGTACGCCATCAACGGCGGTGTCGCCTATGCGTTCTACACAGTGGACAATGCCTTGGAACAAGTGGGCAGCTATGTGCCCGGCTTCGGCTTCCAAGTGGAGGAGGTGAGCGTATACAGCGGCATCCCGGAGCGGGGGAACAGCTCCCTGGACCTGTGGCCGGTACCGGCGAACGACCACCTCAACTTCACGGTGCCCTTCGCCGGACGTTGCACGATCCAAGTGCTCGATGCCACCGGCAAGGTGGAGCTGCGCTCCTCGGTCGGGGGTGTTGTGGCCAAGCTGGACGTGGAGATGCTTGCTCCGGGCGTGCACGTCGTGCAGCTCATCGGTGAGAACGGGATGGTCGCCACCGGGCGCTTCGTGAAGAGCTGAGCAGGACCGGAAGGCGAACGCGTCAGGGCGACCTGACGATGATGGCGGCATGGCCAGGCCATGATCTCGGCTTACCAGCGCCCATGTCGCGATCCACACCCGACCTCTTCAGGGCAATTGGGTGTCGCGCGTGGCGGTCGGCAAGGTTCCACCAACGTTCACCAACACACAATCGCGGTCGTTGGCGGCGCCGGTATACTTCACCAAGCCGTCCATGGTCACATCCTCCGAGCGGTATTGGCCATTGAGAGTCGCTGTTGGCGCATTGCCTCCGATGGCGAGCAGGATCGTATCGCGGTCGTTCCCGCCGCCGGTGTACTTCAACTGCCCGTCCGATGAGGCGTCACCCGCCCACAGCAGCATCACCGCTCCATCCGGCTTGCGTGCACCCGCTCCGAACGTGGCGGTGGCGGGCAGGGTGAGGTCGACCGTCGTGGGCAGATCACTGAGGGCCACCGGTAACGCGTTCATCACCCCCAGGTGATTCCGGTGGCGCACCGCCACGTGATATGGACCCGGGAGCGCCGGCAACAGCAAGGGCCCCGCCCCGCCCAAGGCCACCACATCCCCATCGCGTTGCAGCAAGGCGGGCCTGCGCACAAGGACCACATCCCCCACCGCGGCATCGCGAAGCTCCACCATCACCCAGTCCACAATGGCATCCGGCCCGGCTACGGTGAGCACGGCGGGAGAGATGGTCCCCGTTCCGGCGGTAGGCGGAAGTCCGAGCGCGCTGTACGGCTCGGTGAGCGGGAACCCCGCCAACGACCGAAGGGTGTCCCTCATCAGCTGGATGCCACTGTCATAGGGCCCGTCCAGCAGCACGCGGAGATCCAGCCGTACAGCACTGCCCCGGCACTGACATGCCGCATTGAGCGAATCACCTGCGGTGAGGTCGTCGCCATCGTTGCATGGCGTCCCCACGACGCAGGTCTGTTCCGGCGTAAAGGCGATGCCTTACCACGCAGCGCCGGGCATGGTGGCCAGCGTCACCACGGGGCTGGTAGCGCCTGCGTCCACGATCTTGACCAGGGAGGAGCTCGTGTTCTTCACGGCATAGATGATCGGCTGCGCGGCCGAGAAGTCGACCACCATGCGCACCAGGAAGGATCCGACGGTGAACGAGTACACATTGGTCCAGACCCCGCCGGAGAGCACCCACTTCCGGATCTGGAAGGATGTGTTCGTATAGGCCACGTCCCCTGCGTCGTTCATGCACAGCCCTATCGCGCTCGAGGGCGAGAACAGGAGGTTCTGTGCTTGTGCCGTGGTCGCGGCTCCACCATTGATGCGGTGAACGGTGCCGTTCCCCACCCGGACCAAGGAACCGGCGACGAGATGCAGGTCCTCCGTGCTCGTTACCGTGTTGTTGATGGTCGCCGGTGTTCCAGGCCCGAGATAGCACACCCCGCTGTTGCTACCACCTGCCCAAAAGTTGGTACCGTCCGTGCAGGCGGTGCGCATGATGCCCCCATCGAAAAAGGTCGAAGTGGTGACCGGTCTGGCATAGTTGCCGGCGGCATCCACGGTTCCGATCCCCCGAGGAACAAGGGTCGCGCTGGAGGTGGTGAGGTTGAAAGACCCGTTGCTGGTGGCGGTGTATCCGGGGAACACGAGCTTGTCACCCGATGGAGAACGGCCCAGCGAGACACCGGAGGAAACGAAAGGGAGCACGAGCATGTCCGGACCTGTGCTCGGGATGGGAACGGAGAAGCCTGGCGTGCCGTCCGTGGCATACTCCCGGATCCAGAGGGCACTGCCAGTGGTCGGCACCACCCACGTACTGCCGTTCCAGATGAAGGGCATCTCCAGGATGGCGAGCTGCCCGGGCGTGAACTGGGCGGACAAGGGGATCGCGCAGACGATGGCCGCGCCCCCCAATGCGCACCGGAAGAAGCGGCAGAAAGATGGGTGAGGCATGCACGAGGTGGTTCGAGTGCAAGACGGTCAGGCCCGTTCGGGTTGCCTGTTCCCGCGTGTTCCAAAGATCGTTACGCATGGATATCATCCCCGGTCGTAGCTGGACCGGGCAATGCCCGTTGAGCACGCTCCCGCGCATGTGGAACTGGCCGCGACCACCTCAGATCCGAGCAGTTCTATGCCGTCGGTACCATCGCCACGGAACTTGTGCTCCTCAACGCTCGCGCTGTCCACAGGTCCGCCGCTGCTCCTCCACGAAGCCGGGGCATTCCGTCGCACCGAGGAACTTCAATTGTTCGCGGTCCTTACGCACATGGGGCCGCCATCCGAACAGCTTGAGGGTCCCCGGGATGCCTTCCTGCAGGTGGTAGCAACGCTCATGCTCCACCCCATTGAGCACCACGCGCAGGCCGATGGTGCTGTGCCCGGGCCAGATCATGATCTTGCTCATGCAACCATCCCACGCAGCATCGCGCACGCCCGGCTGGCGGCGCAGGAAGGCCGCGAGGCTGTCGAAGGTGGCGTGATGCGCGACGTAGCTGGTGGACGGCGTGGTGACCACATACCCCTTGCGCTGCCGGTGCAGTTCGCGCTTCATCCAGCGGTCCACCCGCTCCACCTTGCCGCTCTTCACCACGCTTGAAAAGGAAGAGGCATCCTGGGCGCGGACGGAAAGGGTCAGGAGGACCGTGACCAGCAGGGCTTCTCGCATCAGCAGCGGCGCTCCTGAATGAGCGATCGGTCCGAAGGTATCACGTGGCATCTCCTCATCGCGCGTGCACCGGCCCGTACACCCTTCATGTCCGAAGGTTCGAACCTTTCCCCGTTCGGGGTGTACAGGAGCGTATGCGCACCGTACTTCTCGGGCTCATCCTCATGCCCAATTGGCTCGCCGCCCAGCACTGCGGATACGATCTCGCCTCCATCATCGTGGTGCGCCCGCACGGAGCGGGTGATACGGCGGTGATCCAGGGCCTCCGCATCACCCTGCTCGACAGCGCCAACCTGCCCATGATGCACCAGGGCGAAGCCTGGAACCTCTTCCGCCCGAACAGCGACCACGAGGCGTGCGCCCGATGGCAGGGTGGCTTCATGCCAGGGTGCCGGAACTGCTTCCCCTTCGCGAAGGACAACTACGTGCTGGTGATCCCTACAGGTCATGATACGTCGAGGATGAAGGTGCTCGTGCAGGATGAGCGGCCGCGTAGCCACGCCGACGTTCGGCGCAGGATCTGGCCGGATCGATACGTGCAACGCGTGGTGCCCCTCACCGCACTCGACCACTATCCCTTGTGCGGTGTCTACGACGAGCAGGTCTACCCGCCCATGGAAGGACGACCGAACTTCGCACCGGTGGACATCACCCTGTATCCGCGATGAGAACCGTGCTTCTGCTCTGCGCCTGTGTACTGGGATATGGCCTCCAGGCACAACCCTACTTCGACCGCAACTACTGCGGCTTCGCGCCCAACGACAGCATCGACCTCACGAACGATGGGATCCCGGACGTGGTGGTGCAAGGCCTCAGCAGTGGCACCGACGATGAGCCGAGCAGCTCGGGGAACTGCATGCTGTACGTGGTGAACCTGCCGGGCACCACCCTGTTGCACACGAAGGATGCGCAGGGCTACTGGCGCATCAAGCCGTTCGCCATCGGCGATCGCGTGGCGGCCATCGACACCACGGTGCAGGACGACCTGCGGATCCCGACCATCCACTACACCGACGGCTCCATCCAGGTCGCGTATTGGGGTTATGGAGGCCAGAGCGCGCTGCCCACCTATACCCCCGGCCTCAGCGCGCAGCATTTCGTCTTCCGCACCACGGGCAAGGGGCAGGCCTGGCACGGCTCCTTCACCGTTGCAGCGCCCGCACGGACGGACCAGGTGCGGATCCAGGTGGGTACCTTGCTGCCTATCGACCAACCGTTCGTGATCCGATGAGGTGCTGGCTTCCCCTGTTGGCATTGGCCTTCGCGCACCCCGGCCACGCGCAGCAGGACCGTATCCCCGGCCCACCGCCCGATGAATACGTGGACGTGACCGGTGATGGCCGGGCGGACCTGCTGATCACCAGCCGCACGATACACATCTCCGACCCGCAGCAACCCGGCTACCTAGGCATGTACAAGGTGGGCGTGCGCACGATCAGCGGAACATCCATCCTGCTGTGGAGCACACCCAGCAACCAGCGCTGGTTCACCTTGGACAGTGCCGCGCGGCTCGATACGGCCGAGCTGTCCGCGCGCATCCACTTCAAGCAGCTGAGCTGGACCGATGAGGATGTGGCCACGGAGTTCTGGCTGCTGGAACGTCCCTTCGGACCAGGGATCACCAAGGAGCAGGACGGTTGGTATGGAACGGGCGACCATGACGACGGGCGGATCATGGTGCTGCGCAGTGCGAACGAGCGTGGCACGAGCGTGGCCGCGTTCAGCTTCGATCTGCCCTTTCCGTACGGGAGGATCGTGGTGCGTTCGAAGGAGGCGGTGCATGTGCCGAACGGATACGGAGAGGAGGGCGATCCGGCACCGACACGACCGATCGTGAAGGACGGGTCCGACCTCGGGCATGAGCCGAACGAGCCGCAGGTGATCGTGCCGCCCGGGATACCGCCGGATGAGCGCGTGAACCTGAACTCCGACGAAGTGGATGATCTGGTGATCACGGCCTACACCGAACCAGCGCAAGGAGCGAACGACCTCGGGTACTTCGTCCGAGGGATCTCCCCTTTGCCTGGAACAATGCTCCTGATGACCCGCGAACGCTGGGGCGCGCTGGGGCCATTTCGCCTTCGCGATGAGGAAGTGCTCTCTCCGGAGCGCCTGGCGAGCGGCTTGGCGGGGAACTTACTGGCCTGGTTCACAGCCGATGATGAAGGCGTGTTCGTACCCGTGGAGCGTCACCCGTGCGGCACGACCCTGCAGACCTGGACCTTTGACACCGGTGCTTTCGAGGGAGCGTTGGTCTATCGCACCATGGAATACGGACGGCCGATCATCGGCACCCTCGAGATCGTTACGGATGGGACCGGCGGGCAATTCGGGGTACGCCCCCGTTCCTGGGTGGACGAAGGCGAAGTGCTGCGGGCGGAGTGAGCATCCGATCTTCGCGCCATGACCGACCGGGAACTCGTGCGGGCCCTGCGCCTGTTGCGCCGCACGGTGGACATGCTGCAGACCGAGCTGCGCCATGGCCGTATCGACGAGGGGCTGCTCGCCGACATCGAGGCGCACATGGAGCGTGGCATCGGCACCCACCCGCGGAGCGAGGCGCTGCGCCCCGCCGTCGACGCCCTGCGCGAGAGCACGATGACGCCGCGCCCCGAACTGCTCATCGACACGGTGCGGGCCTGTGAGAAGCTGAAGGACGGGATCGAAGGCGTGACGGCGGCGTTGGGTTGACCCGTGGGCTCAGTGCGGTCCCACATGCTCGCGTCGCATCATCCGCTCCAACAGGACCAACATGGCTGCGCAAACCAGCATCCCGGCGGTGAAGATCCACCACGAGCAAGCCTGGCCCACCCAGGCGATCAGGTTGAGGCCGAGGCTGCGACCGTTCACGTGCGCCACGCTCCAGGCGATGGTCAGCCACCGAGCAGACGCCGGTCACCTGGCCATCGTTTCCAGCACCCGACCTTACTCGCGAACGAAGCGACGTACGACCTGCGGACCATCCACCAGGTCCACCACCAGGGTGTACACCCCGGGAGGAAGACCGGTGAGCGGCAGTTCCGCCTGCACGGCGTTGGTGCCGCGCACCGACACCCGGCGGCCGGCCATGTCGAGCAGGACGATGCGACCCATGGGGCCGGAGGCGCGAACGAGCAGCGCATCGCCGCCGCTCACCGGCATCACCTGCAGCCCTGCGACGGCGGTGGCCTCCGCCATGCCCACGCCACCGCCCGACACGTGGAGGTCGTCGATCCAGATTGAACTGCCGTTGACCGGCGTGTTCATGCTCGCCATCACGAAGACACGCGCCGAATCGGGCGTGTTGCCGTTGAGGTAGCTGAAGGCCACCGAGAACGGCTGCCACGCGTTGATGGCCGAAGGCACATTGTACACCGCCACGCCCACGGGTTCGCTCACCATGCTCAGCGGGTTCCACTTGGTGAGCGTCATGTACACCTGGCCCTGATCCCCTCCAAGCGGGTGGTACTGCACCATGCCATCGAAGCTGGTGGGACGCTGGGTGTAGGGGAAGCCCGGGTATCCGGTCACCTCGTTCCCGCAGGTCATGCGCCCCACCTCCACGATGGAACCCGCCGTGCGTGAGGTGACCTTCACGAAGGTGTTCCCCTCGGGTGCGGGCGAGCCCTGCTCCACGCTCGCCAACGCGGAAAGCTGCCAGGTCACACCGTTCGTCGTCCACCAATCGTGCGGCTCCATGTAGTTCACGTTGCTGTACCACGACTCGAAGCCGCCGTTGGGGATCTGGGCCTGGGCGGTACCGACGAACAGGATGCAGGTGAACGGAAGGAAGCGTGCGCGCATGGAGCGATGGGGCTTGGTTGAACGACAACCTGACGGCACCCGCGTGGGTGAAGGTTGCCCGCACTTGCAACCGCGCATCCCCGCAGCGCTCAGCGCCACAAGGAATGCACCGTCATCGTGCCGGCCGCGTTCTCCACCAGCACCACGATGGGCTCGCTGAGCTTACCGGGCACCGGGGGCCGCGTGCCCACGAACGCGAAGGCCTTCTCCCCCGGCAGGATCTGCGTGAGGTGGAAGCGATCGATGCCCGTTGCAGCGCTCCACAACACCTTGCCTTGCGTGTCCACGCGCGACACCACGAGCCTGCCCTCCAGGCCTGGCTTGTCGGTGTACACCATCAACGCGCTCTCCGGACCGTTCAGGCGTAGCGGCGCTGCTGCATCGTCCATGCGCAGGAAGGCCGCGTTCAGGTATTCGGTGCCGTTCACCGGGGCGATGCGGCGGATGCGGAAATGCGTTCCATCCTCGGAGGGCTCCAGCTCGGCGGTGCAGAACCGGCGCATCCGCTTGGCGTCCTCCGCGCCCTCCACCGGCCGTACCCACGCGTTCACCTTGAACGTGCTTTCCAGTTCCCCGGGCGCATGAAGCCCGCACCATGAACCTGCCGATGTGATGTAGCCTGCCGCGAGCCGGTCGGCCGGATCCTGGCGATGGGACCGGGCATTGCTCACCTTCGGTCGCACAGGCGTGGCCTTCCAGGTCACCGGATCCACGTCCATCGCTGCGCTGCGGTCCGCGTTCACGATGTGCAGGCGGCCATCAAGGATGTCCATGCCCCGGCCGTCCTCCCACCACTGCGGATCGATGGACGGGTTCGCCTTGCGGAGGTCCTCGGTGGAGACCAGCGCGTGATCGCCCAGGCGCACGCCGTAGAGGCCGGTGCAGTCGAACCAAAGGGTGCGCCCATCGCTCCCCATGATGCGCGCCAGTTGGTAGCCGTTGCCATCGAGCCCGCTCACCACCGGCACCACGAAAGGACCCGACCCGTCAAGCGGTATGAGCAGGATGCTGATGCTGGTGGTGGTATTGCCGCCGCGCCCGCTGAGGCGTGGCAGGTGCGGGTCCATGTACTGGATGAAGGAGGCGATGTGGGTGTCGGTGCGCACGCATTCGTTCAACGGCACACCGCTCGCCGGGGCCACCAGCAAGGCCTTCCTCCCCCACCACAGCACGCCACCCACGATGAGGGCGACCACCAGAACAACGGTCCCGACCATGGCCTTCAGGTTGACGTAACGCTTCACGGATTCCGCCGCGTTCGCTCGATCCGCTGTCCCCGTCGCTGTTCCTGCTCCCGTTCGCAACAGCACCTCCCCGCGCTCCACATCGATCTCCGGCGTGCACGAGGGCGCCTGCTGCCGCACCACTTCCTCAGCCACCAAGCGCAGGACCGCGGCCCGCTGCGGAACGGCCCAGGCATGGTCCCGTCGCCAATCCGCCATGGTGCCCATGCTCACGATGGCCACCACATCGTTACCACCGAACTCCCAATGGCCGTTGATGGAGCCCTCCTGCGCCGCGTAGCGTACGCTTCCGCTGCGTCCCTCCTTGGTAATGGTGACCGTTGGCTTCATCGCATTGTGCGTGGCTTCATGGCACGGTGGGACCTGAACGGATGCTCCGACCCATCATGGCCTACGGTCCGTTTCCCAGCACCCATCGCACCAGGTCCTTTTCCTCCACGATGCTCCAGGCGTGCGGGTGTCGCCGACCATGCTGGATCCCGCGGTCCTTCGAAGTGATGAAGGAAACGCGCGTTCCGCCCATGGCCTTCAAGCGTGCAGCGAGGCGTTCGAGGTGGTACGCGTTCATGTCCTCGTACCGGTCGCCCCGGTTGATGCGCCACCACGCCGTATCCGGCTCGGTGTAGAGGCGCAGCTCCGTGGCCAGCAAGGGCGCTATGCCCGCATCGCCCGTTCCCACCGGCGACAGTTCGTCGTACCGCGCCGCATCACGCACCGGGTCACCGATCAGGCTGTCGAGCATGGCGATCACCATGCTGCCTTCCTCCTTGGCGGTGGGAAAGGAGTCCTGCCCGGCCTTGCGCTTCCACACCGGGTACAGGGCCGCAAGGTCGAGCGGCGAGTCGACCACGAACACGCCCTTCAACAGCAACCGCCTGTCGCTGCCCTGCAGCAGCCGCTTGGCGAGCAGCACGCTTACGTTGCCCCCGGAGGAGAACCCGCCGATCACCACACTGTCGGCCTGCAGCCCATTGGCCTCCACCACGCCGGCGATGTCGTTGAGGAGCGCATCCGCCTCCACCTCCGGAAGGATGAGGTGGCCGTTGAACTGCATGAGCAGCACGGCCACCCGGTGCGCCAGCGCCTCGTCCACGATGCGCGACTCGGTCCGGGTGTCGGCCGTGTCGCAGCCGAAGCAGGGGAAGAGCACAAGCAGGGCCTTCGGATCGGCCGGCAGGAAGAACGCGTGATCGGCAGTGCGGTGCACAGAGACCGCCTTTCCCAGCTGTGCCGAAGGGGTGATGCAGGACGCCATCACCCAGCCGAAAAGCAGCGCGGTGAGGTGCGAGCGAAGAGGCGTCTTGGTCCGGAGCATGCCATGGCGAAGATCGCATGATCACGCCTGTCCGGGCCGACGACCAACCCTGCCCACGGCTCCATCACGCCCACAGCCCGGTTGGTCCGCAAGGTCCTTGCCCCGTGCCGGACAGGCCCGTAGCTTGACCAGCTCATCCATGTCCATGCGTACCTGCATCCTCGCGTCCAGCGCCCTCTGCGTTCCGTTACTGCTTTCCGCCCAGCCTGTGCTCACCGAAGCGGGAAGCATCCCGCCGGTGGGGCACATGGAGAACCACAACGTGCACATCACCATCCCGCCGCCGGCCTTGGCCACCTCGGGCATCGGGGTCACGTGGAACATCGGCAGCGCCATCTGGAACGGGGCCTACCAGCTCACCACCTACCACGACCCGGCCGACAGTCCGTACGACACCGATCAGCCCGGCACAACGCTCGCTGCGGAGGTCGAGGGCAACTCCACGCCCACCACCTGGCGGCATTATGCCATCGCAGCGGACATCGCCCTCTACCTGGGACCGGACTCGCTGCCCTACGACAGTGCGGAAACGCTCTGCACCTTCCCGCTCAGCTATGGCGATGGCTTCGTGTACACCTACCAGGAGAACGGCGGAACGCCCGTGGAGAACGCGGTGCAGTACGTGGCCTCGGGCGAGGTGGTGACACCGTGGGGCACCGTGAGCGACGTGGTGCTCTTCTCCCTGGACAGCGGCACGGTGTACCGCTTCTACCAGGCGGGCGACCTGCTCGACCCCATCGGCACCTACATCCCAGGCGCCTTCCTGCAGTTCGACGAGGTGACGGACCTGTCCGGCATTGAGGACCTGCGCTCCCTGCCCTTGTCCATCCGGCCGAACCCCGCATGGGATGTGGCGCACATTTCGTTACCGCAGAACGGAAGCGCGGCATTGCGGATCGTGGATGCCACGGGGCGCTGTGTCCGCTACGAGCGCGTGCAAGGCCCTGCGATCGACATCGTTCTCGCGGGGCTTCCGCCCGGTCTCTACACGGTGGAGGTGGCTCCGGCCGGGGGCCGTGTTCGCTACGGGAAGCTCGTGGTTCGCTGAGCACCGTCCATTCCTCCATGCACGATGGTCCGTCGGGGCCCTACCTTCACCCGATGAGGCCTTGCTCGCTCCTGGTATGCCTGCTGCTGATGACCGGGCCATCTTCGGCCCAGGCTCCCCGGATCAGCGAGGCCGCGGCCAAGGAGGCGGTGTACCGCATCGTGCAGCACTCCGGCCTCTCACCCACCTTCACCGTGAAGGAGGAACCCGGCATCCCCACCGCCAACGCCTACATCAAGGGCCACGAGCGCATCATCGCCTACAACCCGGCCTTCATCTCCACCATCCTGGACTCCACCCGCACGGATTGGTCGGCCGTGAGCGTGCTGGCGCATGAGATCGCGCACCACCTGCTCGGCCACACACTGGACCCCGATGCGCTGCATCCCGGTGATGAGCTGGCCTGCGACCGTTACTCGGGCTTCATCCTGCAGCGCATGGGCGCCACGCTCGAGCAGAGCCTCGCCGCCATGGAGGTGGCCGGCAATGTGCACGGCACCCGCTCGCACCCGCCCAAGCACGCCCGGCTTGCGGCCATCCGGCAAGGCTGGCAGGAGGCCGGGCTGCTCGCCACCCCCGGCGGTCGCATCCCCTTCACCGTGGCGCGCGACTTCACCCATGTGGTGCACTTCGCCGGCGATGCCAACACGTACTACGTGAACCCGGCGAACGAGCTCGTCTGGTTCGACCAGTACGCGGAGCCCATCCCCTTCGGTCGCTTGGAAACCGCCGCCGACAAGCGCTTCGCGTTCAACCTCACCTGGCAGGACCGCAGCTACCGGGTGGATGCCGGCGGAACGATCTGGACCTCGGGCACCAACGGCATCGAGCGCCAGGTGGGCCGCATGGAGGCCTTCGAGGGCGTGGCGCGATGAACCGCGGATCGCGGTGATGGCCGTGGTAACCTGCCGGGGTGATCGCCATGCGGTGCACGGACCGCAGCACACCATGCGGCACCGCTGCTCCTTCAGCCTTGTCCACGCAGCGCCCATCACACCGCACGTGCCTGCTCGGCCATTGAACCACCAGGGCTTGGTGAACGCGGTGGTCAGCGATCCGGACGGTCCCCGAGCATCACCGGAGGCCGCCGCGATGCGCTCACCCTTCGGGACAGCGCCCGACCGCATGCCCTCCTGAGGCATCCAACTGGTGCACGATGATGCGGTTCGCGGGCATGGGCCGGTGATCACGCACCACGGAGCGGAGCATGGAAGGGTGCCGCCCCTTGGGTCGCGACTTTTTCTTTTCGGGGGGCTTGGTGGCGAACACGGCGGCCCTGATCGGGGAGGCCGTACCTTACCCCCGAATGCTCACCCTCCCTGCGAACACCGACCCGGTGTCCTCCACGCCCGATCGGTATTCCGCGCTCGACCGGCTTCTGCTCCGCCTGATCCGAGACCCCCGCGACCTCCCCTTCCCCTTCCTCAGTCTGAAGGTCTTCTTCACCCTGGTGCCCATGGCCGTGCTGCTGTACCTGCCCACGGTCACCGGCTGGCTGTGGTGGACCATCGCCGCGGTGTACTGCTACGTGAACAACATCACCTACAAGGGGCCTTTCGGGCTGATGCTCCACTGCACCACGCACCGGGCGCTCTACAAGCCCGGGTGCGGCTGGCTCAACGGGTTCATCCCGTTCGTCATCGCGCCCTTCTTCGGGCAGTCGCCCCACACCTACAAGGCGCACCACGTGGGCATGCACCACGTGGAGAACAACCTGGAACCCGACGAGAGCAGCACCATGCCCTACCAGCGTGATTCGGGACGGGACTTCGTGCGGTACTACCTCACCTTCCTGTTCACCGGCATCTGGACGCTGGTGGGCTATCTGCTGGGCCGCAAGCGCACCAAGCTCGCCTGGCAGGCGGCTCGCGGAGAGGCCTTCTTCGTGCTGCTCTGCGGCGTCCTGTGCCTGGTGAACGCCCCGGCGACCTTCGTCGTGTTCATTCTGCCCTTCATGGCCTTCCGGCTGGTGGCCATGGCCGGGAACTGGGTGCAGCACACCTTCATCGACCCGGCGGACCCGGGCAACCCGTACCGCAACAGCATCACGTGCATCAACGTGAAGTTCAACCACAAGTGCTGGAACGACGGCTACCACATCAGCCACCACATCGACCCCATGATGCACTGGACCGACCATCCGCGGTACTTCCGTGAGCACATCGCGGACTTCGAGCGGGAGCGCGCCGTCGTGTTCGCCGGGCTCAACTACCTCGACGTGTTCATCCTGCTGATGCGCGACCGGTACGACCTGCTGGCCGCACGCTTCGTGGACCTGGGCGGCCGCTTCGCCAACGATGCCGAGGTGGAGGCCTTTCTGCGCAGCCGGGTGGTCCCCATCCCCTTCGCCACCGCGCAGGTCGCCGGCTCCGTGGCCTGATCGACGGCGGGACCGCTTTCGCCGGGCGTGCACGAACTTCGTCCCCCCCGAAAGCGCAATGCCATGAGCGACGGCTACGTGAAAAGCGAGGTGAAGGACGGCATCGCCACCGTCACCTTCCACCACCCCAAGAGCAACAGCCTGCCCGGCCACGTGCTGCGCGCCATGGCCAGGGCCATCGGCGATCGCGGCGCCGACCCCGCCGTGCGCGTCATCATCCTGCGCAGCGACGGCGACAAGGCCTTCTGCGCCGGCGCGAGCTTCGATGAGCTGCTCGCCATCGACAACAGCGACAAGGGCATGGAGTTCTTCACCGGCTTCGCGCTCGTGATCAACGCCATCCGCAAGGCACCGGTGCTCGTGCTGGGCCGCATCCACAGCCATTGCGTGGGGGGCGGCGTGGGCCTGGCCAGCGCAGTGGACATCGCCTACGCGCACGAGGGCGCCAGCGCGCGCCTCAGCGAGCTCGCCATCGGCATCGGCCCCTTCGTGGTGGGCCCGGCCGTGGAGCGCAAGGTGGGGCCCGGCACCTTCGGGCTGCTCAGCGCCACACCCGCGCTGCGGCGCAGCGCGGCCTGGTGCGAGCAACGCGGCCTCTACGCCGAGGTGTTCCCCACCCTCGAGGCCCTCGACGCCCGCATCGAGGCCCACGCGAAGGAGCTCGCCGCCTACAGCCCCGAGGCCATGGCCGAGCTGAAGAAGGTGATGTGGCGCGGCACCGAGGATTGGGACACCCTCCTCACCGAGCGCGCGGCCATCAGCGGACGGCTCGTGCTGAGCGCGTTCACCAGCAACGCCATCGCGAAGTTCAGGGAGGAGGCCGCCAAGCGCTGACGGAAACCCCACCGCCCGCCGGTCCGTAGGAACGCCCGCACGGTCCTTCCCGTCCGTGCCGTTCCGCCGTGAAGTCGCTCACCTCCTCCACCAGCCGCAAGGTGCTCTTCGCGCTGTACGGTGCGCTGCTGGTGCTGGGCGTGGCCCTGATCGCCTGGCAGCACAGCGGGCAGCGCAAGGCCCTGCGCCATGAGGCCCTCTCGCGGCTCGGCGGCATCACCGGCACGCTGGCCGCCCAGCTCGACGGCGGCCGCGTGAACACCCTGCTGGGCAAGTACGACGCCCGGGGCAGCATCATCCGCAACACGCAGGACGCCTGGTACTACACCTTGCACGAGGCCCTGCGCAAAAGCGCGGCCGCCAACGCGCTCACCACGCCCCTGGACCTGGTGGTGTACGACACCCTGAAACACGAGCTCCAGGTGGTCGTCACCTCCGCCGACCGCCCCGCCTTCCGTGAGCCCTACACCGGCGAACAGGCCGAACGGCTCACCGCCGCGCTCCGCGCCGCACAGCCCGCCCCCGAACGCCTCGATGGCGGCGCTTCCCTCGTGGCCTTCGATGCGCTCACCGACCACCACGGCCGACCCAACGCCCTGGTGGTGGCCACGCAACCCATCGCGGGCCTGGAGGCCGAGGCCACGGGCCGCACCTGGCGCAACATCGCCATCGCCGCGCTCGGCTACCTCCTCATCGGCCTGCTCATGTTCCGCAGCGTGGGACGTTGGGTGAAGCACGAGGAGGACCAGCGCGCCAGCCTCCAGGAACGGCACGACGGGGTGACCGACAGCATCGCCTACGCCGGCAAGATCCAGAGCGCGCTCATCCCCCGCCCCGAGCGCTACGGTGAGCTCTTCGACGACTACTTCGTGCTCAACCGCCCCAAGGACCTGGTGAGCGGCGACTTCCACTGGGTGCACCGCATCAACGACCACGTATGCCTGGTGGCCCAGGCCGATTGCACGGGGCATGGACTGCCCGGCGCCATGATGGCCGCCATCGGCTGCTCGCTCCTCAACGAGCTCGTGGCCCAGCACCCCGAGGCCGATCCCGCCGCGCTCCTTTCCCTGCTCAACACCCGCGTGGTGCATTCCCTGCAGCAGAACGGCCAGCGCAAGGGCGCGGGCGACGGCATGGACATCGCCCTGTGCCGCATCGACCGCCGCGAGCGCGAGATCCTCTTCGCCGGCGCCTTCCGGCCCCTGTACTGGATGCACGACGGCCAGCTCACCGTGATCAACGGCGACCGCCGGCCCATCGGCGGCAGCCACCACGAGGCCGACCGCCGCTTCACCGTGCACCGCGTGGCCTACCACGCCGGCGACCGCATCTACCTGTTCAGCGACGGCTACGTGGACCAGTTCGGCGGTCCCGAGAAGCGCAAGTTCATGACCACCCGCTTCAATGCCCTGCTGCTCGACCACCGCCACCTGCCGCTGGCCCTGCAGGCCGAGCAGCTGGACCAGGCCTTCAACGCCTGGAAGGGTCCCCTGGAACAGGTGGACGACGTGTGCGTGCTGGGTTTGGCGGTTTGACCGCCCTTCGTCCTTCCGCTTCGCGCCACCTCCCTATCTTTGGACGTTGCGGCCCGTGCGATAAGGGCCGCATGCATTTTACATGACGACGAAAAGCGCGTTGATCGTTCGCATGGAGGAGCTCCTCCAGCAGCCGGACGTGGAACAGGCCGCCGAGGCGGTGGAAGGGGTGAAGGAGGCCTACGAGACCCTCGTGGCGGCCGCCCAGCAGGCCCATGCCGAAGCTCCGGCCGTGGCGGAAGGGAACGCCGAGGGCGCACCCGCCGCCCCCATGGCCGAGGTGCCCGTGCAGCCCATCGAGAACGCCCAGCTCCAGGACGAGGACGACAAGAAGTTCAAGCAGCTGGTGGACGCCTTCCACACGAAGGTGAACGACATCCGGCGCCAGCGCCAGAAGGAGGAGGCCGACAACCTCGCGGCCAAGAAGGCCATCATGGACGAGCTCCGGGCCCTCATCTCCGGCGAGGAGAACATCGGCAATGCCTTCCAGCGCTTCAACGAGCTGCAGGAGAAGTGGCGGACCATCGGCAACGTGCCCGCCACCGCCTACCGCGAGCTGCAAAGCGATTTCAGCCACCTGCGCGACGAGTTCTTCTACCACATCCGCATCTACAAGGAGCTGCGCGACCACGACCTGAAGAAGAACACCGCCCTGAAGCAGGCGCTGATCGCCGACATGGAGGCCGTACAACGGGTGGACAGCGTGAAGGAGGCCGAGGCCCTGGTGCGGGAGTACCAGGAGAAGTGGCACCAGATCGGTCCCGTGGTGAAGGAGGAGTGGGAGGCCGTGCGCGACGGGTTCTGGAACGCCACCCGCGTGGTGTACGACCGCATCAATGAATACTACAAGGCCCGCCGCGCCGAGCACGAGACCAACCTTCAGGCCAAGCAGGCCTTGGTGGACAAGGTGAACGAGCTGGTGAAGCAGGCCGAGAACATCGCCGGCAAGGAGTGGAAGCTCCTCACCGATCAGGTGATGGAGGCCCAGACCGCGTGGAAGAGCATCGGCTTCGCCACCAAGAAGGACAACGAGCGCATCTGGAAGGAGTTCCGCGCCGCGTGCAACGCCTTCTTCGACCGCAAGAACGACCATTTCACCGCGCTCAAGGACCAGTTCAAGGCGGCGCGCGAGAAGAAGCAGCATCTGGTGGAGCAGGCGCTCGGCCTGAAGGGCAGCACCGAGTGGAAGGCCACCGCCGAGAAGCTCAAGCAGCTGCAGGCCGAATGGAAGCAGGCCGGCAGCGCCGGTCCGCGCGACGAGAACCGCCTCTGGTCCAAGTTCCGGGAGGCGTGCGACGGCTTCTTCCAGGCCCGCAAGGCGTTCTTCGACAAGCTCGATGCCGAGCAGGCCGATGGCCTCAAGGCCAAGAACGAGCTCATCGCCGAGATCGAGGCCTTCGAACTGAGCGGCGACCGGCCCAAGGACCTCGACGCCCTGAAAGCCTTCAGCCAGCGCTGGCTCACCAGCGGCCGGGTGTCGCCCAAGAATTACGATGTGCTGAGCGAGAAGTACCGCAAGGCCCTGGACAAGCAATACGACAAGCTGCGGCTGGAGGGCGAGGAGCGCCGCCGCATGCACTTCCACGAGCGCGTGGAGAACCTGAAGAGCGCGCCCGACGGCCTGGACCGCATCGAGCGCGAGGGCCGCTTCGTGAAGCGCAAGATCGAGGAGCTGGAGATGGAGGTGAAGCAGATGGAACGGAACATGGGCATGTTCAGCTTCAAGAGCGCCACCGGTGAGGCCATGCGCAAGGACATGGAGAAGAAGATCGAGCGCGCCCGGGTCGACATCGGCCGCCTGCGCGACCAGCTGCGCGAGCTGAACCGGCAGGCCCGCGGCGAGTCGGCACCGAAGCCCGCGGCGGAAACGCCCGCACGGTCCGCCGACGCGCCCGCTGAAAGTGCCGCCCCCGAGGCTTCCGAGTGAGCCGATGGAGGTCCGCTACACGCAGCGCATCGAAGTGCCCGTGGCCTGGGGCGAACAGGACCTCTTCGGCCACGTGAACAACATCGTGTACTTCCGGTGGTTCGAAAGCGTGCGCATGCACTACCTCAAGCGCATCGGCGCCCTCCGCTCCCACAACGAACAGGGCATCGGCGTGATCCTGGCCACCACCACCTGCGACTTCGAACGTCCCGTGCATTGGCCGCAGCAGCTCGTGGTGGAGGCCGGCTGCACGCACATCGGCAATACCAGCTTCACCCTCGCTTACCGGATCACCGATGAGGCCGGCACCACGGTGGCCGAGGGCACCAGCGTGCAGGTGATGTACGACTACAACGCGGGCCACAAGGTGCCCATCCCCGCTCCCATCCGCGCCGCCATCGAAGCCACCCAACGGCCATGAACCGTACCCTGCTCCTTGCCGCCATGGCAGGCACGCTCCTCGCCTGCTCCACGCCCGGCCCGGACCAAGGCGTGCCCGCGAGCGATCCGTCCACGCAAGGCTGGGCGGTGGCGCACCGGCTCCTGGGCGACTGGATCGACAGCACCAGCAGCGACACCTTCATCGTGCACGAGACCTGGCGCGCCATCGATGACAGCACGCTCGAGGGCCGTGGTCGCGTGCTCGCGGGCGGCGACACCGTGTTCATCGAGGCGCTGCGGCTCGCGAAGCGCGGTGGTGCCTTGATCTACAGCGCCCTGCCCGGTGGCGAGGCCAACGGCACCTACACCGATTTCACCTGCACACGCGCCACCGGCGACACGCTCGATTTCGTGAACGCCGCGAACGACTTCCCCAAGCGCATCCGCTACGTCCGCGATGGGCGGGGCTGGCACGCCAGCATCGACGAGAACGCGGAGGGCACCCAGCGCGCCGAGCACTTCCGTTTCCTGCCGCGCTGACGGGGAACCGAGGTGATCGTCCAAGGATCATGACCCGGGGCCGTTCCGTTGGCCCGGTCGCGGCCGGTGCATAGCTTCACCGCCTTAACACCAATACCAACCACCATGGGCATGATGAAGGAGTTCAAGGATTTCGCGATGCGCGGCAACGTCATCGACCTGGCCGTCGGTGTCATCATCGGCGGAGCGTTCGGCAAGATCATCGGCAGTATGGTCAATGACGTGATCATGCCGTTGATCAACCCCATCATCCCGGGCGGCGACTGGAAGACCATCGAGGTCGGTCCCGGGGTGAAGCTGGGCGCTTTCCTGGGCAACGTGCTTGATTTCCTGATCATCGCCTTCGTGATCTTCCTGATGGTGAAGGCCATCAATGCCACCAAGAAGAAGGAAGAGGCCGCCCCGGCAGCAGCACCCGAGCCGAGCAGTACGGACAAGCTCCTGATGGAGATCCGCGACGCGCTGCGGAAGTAAGGCGCCATCCACACGCACCGAAGCCCTTCCGTCCGGAGGGGCTTCGTCGTTTCAGGTGGAGCGGAAGTCGCGTGCGGCCGGATCGAAGCGGATGCCCTCCCGGGCGAAGGCACGGTCCAGGGCGCCCGAAGCGATGGCCTCCGCCGGCGTTCCCTGCCAGCAGCCCTCGCGTGTGAGCAGAATGATGCGGTCGGCGGTCTCGAGCGCGGCGCTCACGTCGTGGGTGGTGTAGAGCACCGTGCGCCCCCGTCCGGCCAGCCAGCGCAGCAGACCGTGCATCAGCACACGGTTCACCACGTCGAGGAAGGCCGTGGGCTCGTCGAGCAGCAGCAGCGGCGTGTCCTGCGCCAGTGCACGGGCCAGCATCACCCGCTGCGCCTCGCCATCGCTGAGTTCCTGCACCAGCCGATGGGCGAGCGCCTGCACGCCCATGCGTTCCATGGCCACCTCGATCGCGCCGGCATCCTGTGCGGTGAAGCGCCCCATCGCACCGGTCCACGGATGTCGGCCTAATCCCACCAGGGTACGCACGTCCACCAGGCCCGCGGCAGGTCGCCCGCTCAGCACCACCGCCACGCGCCGTGCGCGGTCGGGCGGGGCGAGCGCGTGCAGGTCCGCGCCACCCACGCGCACAGTGCCCGCCAACGGAGCATTGAGCCCGGCCAGGCAGCGCAACAGGGTGCTCTTGCCCACCCCGTTCGCGCCGAGCAGGGCCGTGAGCGAACCCGCCGGCAGGGAAAGCGACAGGTCGCGCAGCAACACCTGCCGGCCATGCCCCACCGCGAGGCCTTCGGTATGCAGCATCGCGTTCATGCGCGCACCCAGCGTTGGCCTTTCCACAGCACCCACAGCACCACGGGCACGCCCAGCAACGAGGTGACGGCGTTCAGCGGCAGGGCAGCGGCCGGCATGGACCAGCGCACCACGGTATCGCAGAGCAGCGCGAGCGCACCGCCCAGCAGGGCGGTCACCGGCATGAGGCGGCCGTGCGCGGCGGAGCCGACCAGGGCGCGCGCCACGTGCGGCGTGGCGAGACCAAGGAAGGCGATGGGCCCGCAGAAGGCGGTGACCGTGCCGGCCAGCAAGGCCGTGACGAGGATGATGCGGCGGCGCACCACGGGCACCGACACGCCCAGGCTCTGCGCGTAGTGGTCGCCCAGCAGCAGGGCATCCAGCGGCTTTATGAGCAGGAACGCGAGCAGCAGGCCGAACGCGCCGGGAAGTACCAGCCACACCAGCCGGTCGGGCGGTACCTGGGCGAAACTGCCCATGCCCCAGCCCACATAGCCTTTCACCGCGGTGGCCGACGCGGCGACCTGCAGCACGCTCACCAGCGCCGAGCACAGATAGCCGGCCATCAGGCCCACGATCAACAAGGTCACACCATCGCCCACCCGCCGATCGGCCAGGAGGATCAAGGTGAGCATGCCCACGGCACCACCGAAGGCCGCGATCGATACCGCCGCATCGCTCGGCAGCCAGCCCGACCACCACGGCGAGGCCAGCATCACCACCGCCACGCCCACCCCGCTGCCGCTGGTGATGCCGAGCACCGAAGGGCCTGCGAGCGGGTTCCGGAACAGGGTCTGCATCAGCAGGCCGCTCACCGCAAGGGCCGCGCCCGCGCACAACGCGGTGAGGGCCTCGGGCAGGCGCACGGCCCGCACGATCGTGCGCCATCCTTCATCCGCGACCCCGCCTCCGGTGAGCGCGCCCCACACCTCGGCCAGCGGGATGGACACGCTGCCCACCGCCAGATCGAGCAGGAAGAGGAGGACCGACGCCACCGCCAGCAGGGGAAGGAGAAGGGCCGGCCTGCGCATACGGGCAAACATAGCAGGCCCCGTGTTGGCGTGGCACGGACTTGGTGACGGTACCTTCAGCCTCGTCATGCGCACCGCCCCGCTCCTGCTGTCGCTCCTCGTGCTCGCCGCCTGCGGCGGCACCCGGAAACAGCTGTCGAACGCCGCGGTCTACGAGGAGGGCGGCATGCTGGAACAGGCCTACCGCACGTTCTCCGGGGTGCACGCACGCAAGCCTGATGAAGCGAAGGCGGTGGTGGGCATGAAGCGCACGGCCCAGGCCCTGTACGACCGACTGGCCCAGGAGGCCTCCGCGGCCTACATGGCCGGCGACCGGTCCACCGGCGAGGAACTGCATCGCCAGGCCTCCCTCCTGCTCGCCGAAGGGCAACGCGAGCACCTGGAGCTGCGCGCCGACCCCCTGCTTGAGCAACGGCGCCAGGAGGCGGCCGCCAGCTGGTGCCGCCAAGCCTACGAGAACGCGCTGGTGGCCTTCAAGGCCGACCGCTTCGAGGAGTGCCAGCGCCTGTGCACCGCCGTGCTGGCCCAGGACAAGGACTGTTCCGACGCGGAGAACCTGATGCGCCTGGCCGAGCTGGAACCGATGTACCGCGAGGCCCGCTATGCGGCTCAGCTCGGCCTGTGGCGCACGGCATACCGCACCATGAAGCGGGTCACCGACAGGGACCCGGGCTACAAGGACGCCTGGTCGGAGCTGGAACGGATGCGTGCGAAGGCGGCCTGGACCCTGGCCTACGTGCCCATCTACAACTCGCAGATCTATGGTTCGGGCGTGGTTTCGGGCTCCATGCCCGGCCAGATCGAAGCGCAATTGAGCGCCGCGGTGAAGCAGGCCGTGCTCGACCTGGACGACCCGCTCATCATCCTGGTGGACCGGGAGAACACCGAACAGCTCCTGGCCGAGCAGCAGCGTTCCATGGAGGGCATGTACGATGATGCGCACGCCGCCGAGGCCGGCAAGTTGCTCGGGGCGCGCTACACCCTCACGGTGCGCGTCCTGCGCTTCGACGACATCTTCAGCAAGCAGGCCGAGGTGCAGGCCGCGCTGCTCGACAACGAGACCGGTGCGATCCGGCTCACCGAGGTGGTGCGCGTGAACAAGGAGGAGCTCGCCCGGGGCACCCCGCGCGCCCAGCTGGTGGACAAGTCGGCCCGGCGCATCGCCGCCCACGTGGCCGACTTCGACCCGTTCAAGCGTTAGAGCGCATCTCGAAATTGCCCTTCGGGCTGCGCGAGGGTCCTTCGCGCCCATGCTTCGTTACCTGAACCTCACAGCGCACCCGACGATGCTCGGTTACGGCGCCTCGCCTGAACGCGAAATACCTCTCGCTCGCATCCAAAAGCAACACCGAAATGCGCTCTAGTGGAAGTTCGTGGGGCCGCCGTACAGTTCGGCGAGCGAGGCACCGCCCCAGCAGGTGCCGAAACCGATCACGCCCACGATCAACGCGCTCAGCAGCCATTGTCCGGCAAGGGGACCCTTGCCCCCGAGCAGGTTCACGATGGACCCGATCAGCAGCACCCCCACATGCACGGCCACCGCCACCATCATCCCCATCAGCACCACCATGCCGGCGCCGTTCTTCTCCAACAGCGAAAGCAACTGGATCACGACCGCGTAGCAGAGCAGGACGAGTAGGTTGTTGCGAAGAAGCCCGGTGTTCATAATGATCACAAGGTAGTTGCTGCTTGCTGCAGTTCCGACAATCGCTTCCGCTGCGCCTCCTCCCGGTAGAACAGGTTCATCGTCTCGAAGGGGATGGCGTTCATGGTGCGTGGGTCGATGATGTGCACGCAGCTGCGCTTGATGGCCCGCACGTCGAAGTCGTACGCGTCGATGAAGCGCATGATGATGATGCGGAAGAGGTTCTCGTACTTCAGCTCGGGCGCGTCGATATCGGGCAGGCAGCACATGATCCGGTGGAGCGTCTCGTGCGCCTTGTCGCTGGGTGTGCCGGTGCTGAAGAGCTTCACCATGTGCTCCTTCAGGCGGGCGTCCTGCTCGTACACGATGGTGTTGCGGCTGTTGTTAAGCAGGTCGCCCGGGTCGATCATGCGGGTGAGCGGGAACACCTCGCCGTTCAGCTTCAGCGCGTAGCCCATGGCCAGCGCGTCTGGGTTGCAGGGCACCGGCACGATGTCCTCGGGCGTGAAGACCGGCGCCTGGTCAAGGATGGCCTGCCGCACCTCGGTGAGCGTGATGCGGTCGGTGGCGGGGTCGTGGTGCTCGGTGCGGCCCGCAGCTTGAACCGGCTGGAAGGTGACGCCCCGCACGCAGCGTTGCTTCAGCGCGAAGTCGATGATGGCGCCCACCTCGTCGTCGTTCACACCCTTCTCCACGGTCACCACCAGCGTGGTGCTCAGGTTGAGCTCGTTCAGGTGTTCCAGGGCCTTCATGCGAACGGTGGTGAGGTCCTCCCCGCGCAGCCGCTTCAATACCTCGGGCTTGAACGAATCGAACTGCAGGTACAGCTCGAAGTCGGGCATGTAGGTGGCCAGGCGCTCCGCGAAGGCCCGGTCCTTGGCGATGCGGATGCCGTTGGTGTTCACCATCAGGTGGCGGATGGGCCGGCGCTTGGCCGCGTCGAGGATATCGAAGAACTGCGGGTGCACCGTGGGCTCGCCGCCGCTCAGCTGCACCACATCGGGCTCGCCCTCGTTGCGCACGGCGGCGTCGAGCATGCGCTCCACCTCCTCCAGCGTGCGGTGCTTCCCGTGCATGGGCCCGCTGCTGGCGTAGCAGATGGGGCATTCCAGGTTGCAGCGGTCGGTGACCTCGATGAGCGTGAGGCAGCCGTGCTGTTCGTGGTCCGGACAGATGCCGCAGTCGTACGGACAGCCGTAGTGGGTCTTCGTGTTGAAGGTCCTCACCATCTCCCCCGGCTTCAGGTAGTGCCGGCAGCGCTTGTAGTAGTCCACGTCGGTGGCGATGAGCACCTTCTGCGCACCGTGCTCCGGGCAGCGCTTCAGCATGAATACGCGCTCATCCTCGAAGACCACCTTGGCGTCGATGCGCTTCAGGCACGTTGGGCACAGGCTCAGCGTGAAGTCGTAGTAGGTGTAGGGGCGTTCAGGCATGAGGGAGAATTAACCACAGATGGACACGGATGAACACAGATGAATGCGGAGATCCGCATTTCATCCCAACTCCATGCGGGCGGCGCTCGGCTTCGCCTTCGCGGAAGGGGAACCACTGATGGACGCAGATGCACACAGATGAGCGCGCATGGTCAGAGGATGACGCGTTTCCATTCGAGCTTGGCGCGCTTGAAGTTGATGATCAGGCCGACGCGATGGCCGGTGATACGCAGGTAGTTGAGCATCTGGCCGAGCTCGTGATCGGTGATCCGGTCGATGGTCTTGGCATCCACGACCACGGCCTCCCGCACGATCAGGTCCGGCACGTACAACCCTACCTGTTCGTTCTTGTACAGTACATCGAAGGCGGGCTGTTGCTCGAAAGGGATTCCCCGCAGCCTGAACTCCACCGCCATGGCGTTCTCGTAGGGCTTCTCGAGCAGCCCATGCCCCAGCACATTCAGCACCTCCATGGCACAGCCGATGACCTCCTCCGTCTCGCTCGCCAGGAGGTGACCGCCCTCTTCTTTCACTCTCTTATCTGTGTTCATCTGCGTCCATCTGTGGTTGAATTACCAATGACCGTGGTTTCATCCACACCCTGAAGTAATACAGGAGTCCGGCCACGCAGGCCCATTGGATGGTTGAAAGGCCGAGGGCGATGATGGGCTGCGGCTTGATGGACTCCACGGCCAGGCGGAAAAGCAGGTAGCCCACCATGAACAGCTTGAAACGCCCGCCGTTCGCAAGGGTCGACCGGCGTTCAAGTCCGCTCAAAAGCATCCACAGCGCACCCAGCCACAGGATCTCGTAGAGGTTGGTGGGATGCCGGCGCACGCCATCGCCAAGGTCGATGCCCCAGGGCAGGTCCGTGGGCGTGCCGTAGGTGTTGTCCTCCAGCCCACCGAGCAGGCAGCCCACGCGCCCGATCATCATGCCCAGGATCAGCGGGTAGGTGAAGAGGTCACCGCTGCTGGTACGGACACCGATCAGCTTCTTGGTGAGCTCCACCCCCACCAGCCCGCCGAGCAGTCCGCCCACGATCGTGCGGTTATTGAATGCGATGAAGAGGGCCCAGCCATCGGCGGCGAGCTTGGCTGGATCCTCCAGCGCGCCCAGCACCCGCGAGCCCAGCAGGGCCCCGGCCGCCGCACCGATGATGATCCATACGCGCTTCGGCTCGGGGATGGGATCGCCCTGCCCTGCGCGCAGCCGCTGGAAGTAGGCGTAGCCCACCGCGAAGGCGGCCAGCTCGAAGACCAGGTGCAGCAGGTGATGCATCGCCGCGCCGAAGATGGGGAGGAACGCCATCTTTGAAGCGATGCAGGCCGAGTTCATCCTCTATGTGCAGGACCAGCAGCGCAGCCGCGACCTGTACCGGTTGTTGCTGGACCGCGAGCCCGTGCTCGATGTACAGGGCATGACCGAGTTCGACCTGGGCGGCTGCAAACTGGGCCTGATGCCTGCCAGCGGCATCGCCCGCATCATCACGCCGGCCCTGCCCCATCCCGATGCCGGGCATGGTGTGCCGCGTTGCGAGGTCTACCTGCGCGTGGATGACCTGGATGCAGCGATCGCGCGTGCGGTGCAGGCCGGTCTTGCCGCGGTCTCCCCCTCCACCGACCGCGACTGGGGCGACCGGGTGGCCTACTTCGCCGACCCGGACGGCCATGTGATCGCGCTGGCGGCGCCATTTTAGGAACGACAACCGATTACTGAATGCAGATCTCCTTCGAAACCATTGACTGGTCACAGCTTACTCCGACTGTTGTGAACGGAACGACCGGAACAGCCAGCATGCGCATCATCCAGCACGATGGGCTCCGCATCCGGTTGGTCGAGTATTCCGCGAACTACCTCGCCGACCATTGGTGCCAGCTCGGACACCTGGTCTTCGTGCTGGAAGGCGAACTGATCAACGAGCACGAAGACGGGACGGTGAACGTGCCACAGGCCGGCATGTCCTATCACGTCAGCGACGGGCTCAGTTCGCACCGGTCGCGCAACAACGGCCCGGTGAAGATGACCGTGGTGGATGGGGCGTTCTTGAGTTGACTCGATGTCATTCCACAGGAGCTTCAGGATCACTCAAGATGACCCCATACCATTCCCCATCATGCTGCCATTCCGCCCATCGCTTCTTCAGTAGACCGAGAATGTGCTTCTTGGAAACGATTCTAACACTGCTCGCCGCGTTCCATCGTTCTACGAACCATTCAATATCCTGACGCTTCTGCTTAAGGAGTTCGACGATGGATGTGTTGTCGTAGTTGAGATAGTCGTTCCAATCGGAGAATACTTCCTTGCCATTAGCCGCTTCGCGAATAATGGCGTACCAATCAAGTGCATCCGGACCAATGCTCAACGAACAGGAAAAGTCACCTCGTATAGGCAGATCGAGCTTCCATCCCTCCCCAGCACGGGTGACTTGAAGTTCATATCGCTTTACTAGCTGGGCCAAGAACTCTTCCATGGTCATTAGGCCGAAGGGTGGCTACATCCTCCTATACCACCCCTTGATCCGCTCGCGGTCCAGCACCTGCTGCCAATCGGGGCCGAAAGCGTGGTCCCACATGTGCGGCAGGTTGTAGGCCACTTCGGCCATGGCGTCGAGGGTCTGCTCGTCCCAGTCCTTGCTGAGGTTGGCGGGCAGGTTCACGCCGCGCTCCTTCACCATGTGCTTGAACTCGTGCACGTACTCGCCATACACGTCCTCCAGCTGGTTGAAGGCCACGCAGTTCGCGAAGCAGTGGTGCATCTCCAGCACCTTGCCCAGGCCGTAGCTCAGCGCGTGGCACACGCCCACCTCGCTGTAGGTGAGGCTGAGGCCGCCCATGTAGCTGGCCACCATCAGCAGCTCGTCGCTCTTGGGGTCGCTGCGGTCGCGCTTAAGGTACACCTCGCGGCACATGTCGAGCGCCTTCTCGCTGTAGGCCTCGGCGAAGGTGTTCTTCTTGGTCCCGGTGATGGCCTCCACGCTGTGGATGTAGGTATCCATGCCCGTGTAGAACCACTGGTCGGTGGGCACGCTGGCGATGAGGTCGGGGTCGAGCACGATCTGGTCGAAGACGGTCCAGTCGCACTTGAGGCCAAGCTTCTTCACCGGACCGGTGAGCACGGCGGTCATGCTCACCTCCGCCCCGGTGCCACTGATCGTGGGCACGCCGCAGTGATAGATGCCCGGCTTCTTGATGAGGTTGAGGCCCTGGTACTGCACGCTGCTGCCCTCGTTCGTGAACATGAGGGAGAGCGCCTTGGCCACGTCCATCACGTTGCCGCCGCCGATGCCGATCACGCCCGCCGGCAGTCCGCGGCGGCCGAGAATTTCGTCGCGCAGCCCATCGATCTGCTCGGTGGTGGGTTCCTTCTTCGTGCTGCAGAAGATGAGCTCATCGCCCTCCTGTTTCGGGATGCGCGCCAGGAAGTCGGCCTTGCCCTCGAAGTAGTGGTCCACCAGGAAGACGAAGAACTGCTTGTTGGCCGTACGCTGCGGTTCCAGGATCTCGCCCAGCTTGCCGAAGCTGCCGCGGCCGTAGCAGGTCTTGGTGACGGACTTGAAGTTGCGGAACAGTTGCATGTCGATCGGATGATCAGACGATCAGCCGATCAGATGATCGGTCGACCGCTGAATGAGCCACAAAGGAAAGGCGTGGGACGTAGCGGAAGAAGCCGCAATTTCACGCCATGGAAACGGCCATCCTGTTCGGCTACACCGGCATCGACCTGCTTCGCATGGCCTTCTCCGCCATGTTGGCCATCCTCTTCCTGCAATCGGGACTGGACAAGGTGTTCAACTGGAAAGGTGAGAAGGCATGGCTCACCGGTCACTTCGCGAAGTCGCCGTTGAAGGGCACGGTGCCCTTCCTGCTGCCTGTGATCACCACGGTGGAATTGTTGGCCGGCGTGCACTCCGCCCTTGGTTTCGTGCAGGTGTTCACGAACGGCCAGACGACCATGGGGAGCTATGGCGCCAACCTCGGTGCGCTCGGCATCATCATGTTGTTCTTCGGCCAGCGCGTGGCGAAGGACTACGCGGGGGCTGCGAGCCTTGTGCCCTACTTCCTGCTGTGCGCGGGGGGGATGTGGGTGTACCTGGGGTGATCGGCGGACCGGATGACCCCGAAGGGGTCGCAGACATTAGCCTCAAGTCAATAGAGGCATCCACGACCCCGAAGGGGTCGCAGGGACCGGCGATCGTTCCGCCCGGACGTCCGATCGCCGAAATACCTTCACCTGTCCATGCCCCGATCATGTCCACCTACCTGAGCCTGCATTACCACATCGTCTTCTCCACGAAGAACCGGATCCCATGTCTCGCGGTGGAATGGCGGGACCGCCTGTTCGCGTACATGAGCGGGACCATTGGTGGCCTCCAGGGCTTCCCGCAGCGAACGGGGGGCTGGAATGACCACGTCCATATCCTGCTGGGCTTGAAGGCGACGCACACGGTGGCGGATGTCGTCCGTGAGCTGAAGAAGGCCTCAACGGCATGGGTGCGCGAAGGGATCGGCCTCCGCACGTTCGCATGGCAGGAAGGCTATGCGGCGTTCACGGTCGGGTATCGTGAACGCGATATCGTGAAGGCGTACATCGACCGGCAGGAAGAGCACCACCGAGCGAAGACCTACAAGGAGGAGGTGCTGGCGATGTTGCAGGAGCACGATGTGGAATTCGATCCGAGGTATTTCGCGTAGGTGACCGATGGGAACGATCGGTGTGTTCTGGTTGCCTGCGACCCCTTCGGGGTCGAACAACTTCTTGGGACCCATGATCTAATGTCTTTGACCCCTTCGGGGTCTGAGGTTGCCGTACGCGGATCGGGCATCACCCGTCCTGTTCGACCGCATTACAACAGGCAAGACCCGGAGGGGACCGACCCTGTAGCCAGCGCGTAGCGATGGCGGTTTGCGTTCGGTGCATTCGACCCAGAAGGGGTCGCAGCCGGAGTTCCAAATCACCGACAGCCCGGCGAATAAGTTCGAGCAGGAAGCTGGTTTCAGAGATTGGTTGTGCCGGTTGAGCCCGATACCCGCCAAAATGGTCATGGTCAGGGCTTCCTTTCCATCGGCTCCAACTGGATCCGCAGGTCAACCAACCCATTGGCCAGGTCTATTTCAGACCGATATGAGCGATAGCCTTTGTGATCAGTCCTAAGGCTCAACGACTCCTTGGGGTAACGGATTAAGAAAAATCCGTCGAAGTCGGTCAGCGTCGATACCGTGTCAGTCGAGCTGAAAAACTCAATTCGTACAAATGATAGGGGGTCTCCGGTCTGTCCATCCTTGACCGTTCCTTGGATCAAAACCATATCACCACCAGCCTGTGCTGAAGCTGAATGCTGCAACAACAGCCCAATGCATAAGAACCATGCCGATATCAATCTCATGTGAAATCGAAGATACGCGCGCTAGGGATAGCAGCGTAAAGCCCGCAAGCGAGGAGCCCCGGCCCAAGGCCGGGGCGACGAGTGCGGACTTGCAGCGGATAGCCCGACCCGAGGCTCCGCGAGGGGAACGCCCCAGGATTAAAAAAAACCGCTCGAGAATATTAACGGCCCCGTTCAATGATGCTGCTCTCCCAAGATCTGACAATGCGGATCCTCCTCGAAATACGCAACGCCAGGCTCCAGGTAATGCTCTGTACGAATGAGCTTCTCCCGAATGAAGAACTGCCATTCCCCGATGCGACATGAAGCACCATAGGTGTAAAGGAGGTCACCTTTTGCAACGATGAATCCGTTCGGATCGAACTCCACGAAAGAACCACTTGGACAACGCTTCAGAGAACTCGAAATGACCATGTTCCGTGACGATCCATCAAGCGCTTCAGTAATGACGGTGTCAACAACTTCGGTGAGGACCGCATGATACTTCCGGCGAATGGAACCATCTGGGAACCGTTCGATGACCACAGAACTGCTATCCGCCTGAGCATGCGATGCTCCGACCTGGAGAAGAGAACACGTTATGGTCAGCAGATAGCCCCTCATCGGTTCGGATCGAAGCTCTACGCCACCACTCCTATCATCCGCCGAAGCCTAAGCGTAGGCGGACTCCATCACCTTCCTCACCGCGGCCTCGATCTTTCCAAGGAAGCCATCCAGTTCCGCCTCCGTCCACGTCACGCGGATGTTGAAGCTCACAAGGCGGCTGATCACCGCGTCGCTCTTCGGGAACTTCATGGTCTTCAGGTCCTGCGGAAGGCCGAGCTCGTGCGCCACCAGCTTGTAGGGCATGCGCAGGTCCTTGATGTGGTCCCACTGCTTGATGTAGTGGTACATGTTGTTGAACCAGTACATGGTGCCGATGCCCTGGGCACCCAACTCCTTGTGCAGCGCGAAGGCCGCGTCGGCGCTCGGCAGCAGCAGGTGGAAGAAGGTGGCGCTGTCGCCCGCATCGTCGCACTGCTTGCGGAAAGCAAGGCCGGGGATCTTGGAAAGTCGCTCCTGGATGACGGCCTTGTGCGCACGCTGCTTCGCCACCATCATCGGAAGCTTGCGGCTCTGCGCCAGCCCGATCGCCGCGTTGATCTCGCCGATGCGGAAGTTGGTGCCCATGATCGGGTGCTGCTCCATGCCGCGGTTGTCGCCCTCGTGGTTGTGGCCGTGGTCGCTCATGTACTCCGCGGTCCTCAGCAGCTGCTCATCGTTGCTGATGATCACGCCGCCCTCGCCGCAGGTGGCGATCTTGAAGAAGTCGAAGCTGAAGCTGCCCATCTTGCCGAAGAGGCCGAGGTGCGTGCCCTTGTAAGTGGCGCCGAGCGCCTGGGCGGTGTCCTCGATGAGCATGATGCCCTTCTCGTTGCACACGGCCAGGATGCCGTCGATGTCCGCTGCGGCGCCGCACATGTGCACCAGCAGCACGGCCTTCGTCTGCGGCGTGCAGGCGTTGCGGATGCCCTCGGCGCTCAGGCACAGGGTCTCGTCGATCTCCGCGAACACGGGGATGGCGCCGGCCAGCATCACCGCTTCGATCGTGGCCACGAAGGTGAAGGGCGGCACGATCACGTGATCGCCATAACCAACGCCACAAGCCGCGAGCATGCTGCTCACCGCCGTGCTGCCGCTGCTCACCGCCAGGGCGTGCTTCGCCCCGGTGAACTTCGCGATCTCGGCCTCGAACTCCTTCGCCTTCCAGATGCCCTTGCGCTGGGCGTCGTGGTTGTAGCGGAACAGGACGCCGGTGTTCAGGACGTCCATCACCTCCTTGCGTTCCTCGTCGCCGAAAAGTTCCGTGCCGGGCATGGTCGAATGGGTTGTGGCCACAAAGGTAGACCGGCGGCCCAGCCACAGGGCTGTCGGCGGAACGACATTTCGCCATCTACAGCGCGCGATATCTTGTATCCCATGATACGCACCTTCCTCGCCCTCCTCCTTGTGCTCATCCTCACCCAGGCCCGCGGTCAAGGCTGCAGCGATGCGGGCGTATGCACGGCCGGCCCGATCGGCGAGCTTGCGCTGAACGCGGACAGCGCTGTGGCCGCCGACGAACCGCGCCACATGGCCCGGGTGCTCTACAGCTATGCCGTGGGCGAGCAGGGCACGGTGATCACGCAGGGCATCCTGGAGCTGGGCATCGGCATCGGGGCCCGGTGGGGTGTCCAGGTGCGCATGCCCTACCAGCGCTCCCAGGGCGACCTCGGCGAGGTAAGCGCCTTGGGCGACCCGGTGCTCACCACCTCCTTCGACCTGGTGCAGCGGCCCATGCGGCGGTTTAAGGCCGTGGCCGGGGTCAAGCTGCCCGCCAACAGCGCCGACCTGCACGTGAACGGTTCCTCCCTCCCCATGCCCTACCAGACCAGCCTGGGCACCACCGACCTGCTGCTGGGGCTCGACCACCGGATCCACCGCTGGAGCATGGCGCTGGCCTATCAACATGTGCTGGCCCAGGGCAACGGCAACCACTTCACGCATGCGGCCTGGATGGACGACCCCGATGCGCTCGCGTACGACGAGACCCCGGAGCTGCAACGGGCCGACGATGCCGTGGCGCGCCTGCAATACGCCCTTCCGCTCGGTCGGCTGAACGTGCGGCCCGGTCTGCTCGCCATCGTGCACATGGGGCGTGACAGCCGCCTGCTCTACACGCTTCCGCTCATCAGGACCTCGCCCCCCGTGCGTGAACCGATCGAAGGCTCCCAGGGGCTCACCCTCAACCTCACGCTCGACGCCCGCTACCGCCTGTCGCGCAACTGGTCGGTGGAGCTGTCGGCCGGCACCCCCTTGGTGGTGCGCGATGTGCGGCCGGACGGACTGACGCGGAGCCTTGTGATCAACACCGGCCTGGCCTACCGCTTCGGCCGTTGAACCGCTAGTAGTACGGGTACACCTCCCCGTTCCACCACACCTTCACCTTCTTGTTGGGCATGTTCACCAACAGGGTGTTGCGGTTGAAGGTGAAGTCGAGGAAGGTCTCGCGCTGCAGCGCCACCTGGGTGCGGCCATCGCGCCAGATCTTGATGGCACCGTTCACGTCGCGGTACGCCAGGGAGCCCCAGCTGGCGGCCCAGCGGTCGGGCCAGTAGTTCTCCAGCTCGTGCAGCTGCGCCCCGGCGAAGACCTTCAACCGGTCGCGGTCCTTGATGATCACCAGGCTGTCCTGCACGAAGTACTCCTGCGGCTCGTAGGTGTAAGCGGTGTACACCTTGTTGCCGTTGAGCACCTTCAGGCTGCCGGTCTGGTCGATGTAGGCCATCACGCCCTTGCCCATCTTCCAGCTCTTGGGCATGATGGGCTCCAGGTCGATGACCTCGCCCCGCAGGAAGACCTTGAAGCCGTTGTCCTGCGAATCCTGGTACACCACCATGTCCAGCGCGGCCTCGTAGGTGATGCTGGTGGCCTGTGGCGTGAGCTCGTACACGTCGCCGTGGTAGAACACCTTCAGCTTGTTCTCGATGGTGGTGACCCACGCGAGGAGGTTGTCGCCGCTCTTCCAGCTGTGGATGGGCGCGTTGGCCAGGGCGTCCTCCAGCACCTGGCGGTCGCCCTGGTAGAGCACCTCGATGCGGTTCTGCGCGCCATCGTACCAGGCCACGATGCTGTCGTCCACGGCCCAGTCGCGCACGTTGTAGCAGAGGATGCTGAGCTTGCCGCTGTCGTAGAGCTTCAGGGCGCTGGCGAGCTTGTACGCCGCCAGGTGGTCGGTGCATTGGAAGTCCTGCCCCACGGTGCGGTCCAGCAGCTTCACCTCGCCGTTCTTGAAGGTCTTGAGGTCGCCGTTGGTGCTGGTGTAGAACACGGCGCCGTCGCCCAGGCGGTATTGGCGGGGCGGCAGGTTCTCCAGCTGCTTGAAGGTGCCCCGGTCGAAGCCGATCAGGTGGTCCATGTAGTCCTGGAAGGCGGCCACGCCCTGGGCGGAGGCGGCGTGCACGAGCGCCAGGGCGCTGGCTGCGGTGAGGAGGCGCTGGCGGAAGGACGTGTACTGCATGGGCGGAAAGGTAGCGGGCGCGCTCCGAAGGCAGGCTCGGACCGGTCAGGACCGCCGAACCAACGGAAGCACGGCCGCCATCACCAAGGCCGTGCCAAGCACCATCGCCACCACCAGGCCCAGGTCCACCGCGGGCGAGCGCAAGGCCGGGGGAAGCGACAGGAAGAGGAGCACCGTGATCAGGCCCCGGGGCGCCAGCACCAGCGTGGCCGGGTCCAGCGCGCCCGTCACCAGCCTCAGCTGGATGGCCCGCAGGGCGTAGATCACCACCAGCAGCACGGCGATCACCAGCCATACCTCCAGGTTCAGCACGGCCGGCAGGCTGATGGAATAGCCGAAGAGCACGAAGAAGAAGGTGCGCACGATGAAGGTGCTCTCGGTGGTGAGGGCATGCAGCAGGTGGCGGTCCTCCTGGGCACGCGGGTAGTCGGCCATGCGCTTGAGCCACGGCAGCGGGATCCGCTCCAGGTTGGCCATGAACAGGCCGAAGACCAGGATGATGATGAGCGACGACAGGTGGAACGACTTGCCCACCCCATAGATCATCACCAGCAGGGCCAGGATGAGGAAGACCCGCACGTTGTGCTTCGACCGGGCCAGCAACCAGAACAGGGCCACGCAGGCCACCAGGCTGATGGCCACCACCAGCAGCAGATCGGCCAGGGTGCCGCCGAAATGGCCCAGATCGAGCTCGGCCGAGGTGGCGAAGAGGTTGAAGGCCACTACGCCCAGGATGTCGCTGATGGACGATTCATAGATGATGAAGGCCCGCCGGTCCTCGTTCATCCCGCTGGCCGAAGGGATGGCCACCGCGCTGCTGATCACGCTGAAGGGCACGGCGTTGGCCATGCACACGCGCCACGGCGCCGCGGTCACCTCGTGCATCAGCAGCGTGAAGGCCGCCCCGGTGAGCACGAGCCCCACCGCCGCCGAGGCCAGGGCCTTGAGGATCACCCCGCGCTTCTCCGACCTGTACTCCAGCTCCAACGCGCCGTCCAGCACGATCAGGATCAGGCCCACGGTCCCCAGCGGCGGCAGCAGCCCGTCGGTGGCGATCAGGGCCACGCCGAAGCGTTCGGAAAAATGCCGCAGCACCATGCCCAGCACCAGCAACAGCAGCACCGAGGGCACGCGGGCCCGCTTCGCCACCAGGTCGAACACGTACGAGAAGACCACCAGGGCCCCCAACAGGATCAGCACGTGCTCCGTGGCCATGCCGCAAAGAACGCGAACGGCCCCGGACCGCCCGCGCTACCTTCGGCCGTGATGCGTACCGCCCTGTCCGCCGCCCTGCTGCTGCCCGCCCTGCTCCACGCCCAGGTCGACCTGCCCGTCTTCGGAAAGCAGCAGGTGATCAACGGCTACGCGAAGGACATCGAGGGGGAGGTCCTCTCCTACTTCAGCGTGTACCCGGAGCATGCCACCACTGCGCTGCTGACCCGCTGCACGGATGGGAAGAAGGCCATCGCGTGGGAGACCGCGGCTGTGCCCTTCTCGGAACGCGAGTCGGTCCCGTACTACTACTTCAGTTGGATCGCGGCGCACAACAGCACCACCAGCGGTGGGGATCGTTCGTTCGACCTCTACATCAACGATGTAAAAGCGCTCACCTTCACCACGCACCACAACACCAAGCCCGGCTCTTGGTCGGCGGCCGCAGCGGACAGCACAAAGCTTGTCTTCGAGTTCAGCAAAGCGGACCGGCATGGCGATGCGCATGGCTTCGCGCATCTGCGGGTGCCGCGGAAGTACATCACGCCCGGCCAGCCGCTGCGTTTGAAAGTTGTTGGTCACGCACAGGACAGCCCGGACTGGTTCATGACCTTCCGGTACAGCTTCGAGGAGAAGGTGGAGGTGGAGGGGTTGCCTTTCCTGCTTCGCGATCAGCCTGCTGCGCAACCGTTGCTGATCACCGTGATGCACTTCGGTGCGCCAACGCCCTTGGAGGTGCGCGACAACGGGCAACCAGCAGGGTATTTCGTGGCAAAGAACGGACTGAACGTTTTCGAGGTTGCGACCGCTGCTGCACTTGCGGGACCAAGGGATGCTCGGATCGACGTGCTCATGAAGGATCGCCCAATAATGGATACGACCCTTCGTCTCATACCGATAGCCCGCCGCGACATCCACCTCGTCCACCACAGCCACACCGACATCGGTTACAGTCATCTGCAGGCCGAGGTGGAGAAGATCCAGAACAACAACATCTGGAAGGCGCTGGAGCTGATCGAGCGCACCAAGGACTATCCGGAAGGAGCCGCTTCGTATGGAACGTGGAGAGCCTCTGGGCCGTGGAGAATTTCCTGGGCATCGCCAGCGAAAGACAAGCAGCGCTTCATCGCGGCGGTGAAGGAGGGCAGCATCGCCCTCAGCGCGAACTACGCCAACCTGATGACCGGCCTGTGCACGCCCGAGGAGATGCACTGGATCGTGGAGTACGCCGATTCGCTGCGGAAGTGGTACGACGGCGGGTCGCCGGAGCGCTTTGGCGAAGGCGCCCTGCCGATCACCATGGCGATGCAGACCGACATGCCCGGCATGAGCTGGAGCATGGTGGACGCCTACGCCGCGCACGGCATCCGCCACCTGAGCCAGGGACCGAACTACATCCCCGACATGCCCGACGGTGGCGACCGCATCGGCAGCACCTTGCGCGAACAAGGCGACAAGCCCTACTGGTGGAAGGGCACCACCGGCAAGGACAGCATCCTGGTGTGGACGGCCGGACAGGGCTACGGCGGCTGGCACGGCTACACGGCCGGGGCCATGAACGCGCGGCACCCGGAAGACGCCGCCTACATGAACGACCTGGCCGCGAAGGGCTATCCTACGACATGGTGCAGTGGCGCTACAACATCGTGAGCGACAACGGCCCGGTGGACAGCACCCTCAGCGACTTCGTGCGCGAGTGGAACGAGAAGTACAGTTCACCGCGCTTGATCATCGCCAACGCGGGCGAGATGATGCAAGAGTTCGAGGAGAAGTTCGGCAAGAGCATTCCCACGTGGAGCGGCGACTTCACGCCCTATTGGGAGGATGGCGCATACAGCACGGCGAAGGAGGAAGGCGAGGTGCGGCCCAGCGCACAGCTCACCAACCCGATCGAAGCGGCGAAGATCCTCATCAAGCCCATCGACCCGCGCCTGCTCTATCGCGCCAAGCGCAGCATCGAGATGTGGCATGAGCACACCTGGGGTGCGTGGTGCAGCATCAGCAGCAGAAAATCATGGATAGTGCGATGCGCACAGCATCCGCTCACCAGTGACGGATCGTTGCAGTGGCGGGTGAAGCAGGATTTTGCGGATAACACACCTGTTGATTCAATGGCCATAAAACATCGTGGAGGCCCTGGAAAAGTCCGTTATCGACGCCTCACCGACGACCAGAAAGGCTTCACCAGGACCCAACACGAACGCCTCTGTACCGATGGTCATGTCCGAGAACTCCTGTCGACGGCCTGGACCCTTCAACCGATGGGACGTCCGTGGCCGACAAGGGCATTTCACTTGCTACTGGCACGAAGAAGGAGTTCAGACAGCATCACGATTATCGCCGCCGCCAACAGGACAATTCGTTGAGGCGAACGGTACGCGCTCGAAACGGTCCGAGCACCTGATGATCCCGCTCAACATCCCCAACGCCACCGTCCGCATCGGCATTGGCGATACCTGCGTAACGCCCGAGAGCGGCCGCATCCCCGGCAGCAACAACGACTTCTTCTGCGCCCAGCGCTGGATCGATGTGAGCAACGACAGCATGGGCGTCACCATCGTGTGCCCGCAAGGCGCGATCTGGGAGGTGGGCGAGATGGTGGACGAGCGCAAGGTGAACCCAGGCAAGGGCACGAACCCGGACCCCGGGTCAAGCCCGGGGTACAAGGCCTGGAAGACCGAGGCGAAGAGTAGCAGCACCATCTACCTCTACGCCCTCAACAACTACTGGCACACCAACTTCAAGGCCGACCAGGAAGGCCCCATCACCTTCGACCTCTACCTGAAGATGCACGGACCGTTCAACCTGGAGGAAGCAAGGCGGTTCGGGTTGGAGATGACAAGGCCGCTCATTACGTGGTGGAAGTGAATGCACCAAACCGCGACGACGCTACGAACGCAACGCCTGGATGGATCACGTAGCGCCCGTTGCGCCGTTGCGGTTAACCTTTGTCAGATGAAGAAGCGCCCCACTCTCTCCGACCTCGGTGGCCTGGTGTACAGCACCAACAAGAACCTCGGCACTGAAGGGCAACAAGGAGGTGACGCGCATCGTGGGCTTCGTGGGCAAGCCCGGCGACCTCGATGATCTGGGTCGCGCGCTGAAGAGCAAGTGCGGCGTGGGCGGCAACACCAAGGACGGCGTGATCCTGCTGCAGGGCGATCACCGCGACAAGGTGCTGGCCTACCTCACCGAGAAGGGGTACAAGGCGAAGAAGGCGGGGGGATGATCCCCGCACTCCACCGTCCCTGACCGCGCACCAACATGAAGGAGCAACACCTGAAGCTGCTGTCCTGGGTGCTCGTCACCGGCTGGATCGCCTTCAACCTGGTGCAGCACGGCGTGTGGCTTGACGAGGCCCACGCCTGGTGCGTGGTGCGCGACAGCAGTTCCTTCGCCCACTTCCGCTGGCTGATGCGCGACGAAGGCCATCCGTGGCTGTGGCATGCGCTGCTGTGGCCACTGGCCAAGTGGGGCCTGCCGGTGTGGAGCATGCAGCTGCTGCACGGCGCCATCGCATCGGCCACCTGCGCGCTGCTCCTGTTCCGTGCGCCCTTCCCGCTCGCGGCCCGCGTGCTGCTGGTGGGCGGCTACTTCCTGGTGTTCGAGTACGCGGCCCTCGCGCGCAACTACGCCCCGGGCGGACTGCTCCTGCTGCTGGCCACTGACCTGGAGCACCGCGGAAGGCAGGGCTGGCCGTACACGCTGGTGCTGGTGCTGTTGGCCCAGACCCACCTGTGGGCCACCTGCCTGGTGACCACCTGGACCCTGCTCCGCATCGTGGAGCGGCGCACGCCCACCAGGCCCCTCGCGGCGGGCATGGTCCTCGGCTCGTGCCTGGTGGCCTTCACCTGCGTGCTGCCCGCCGACCAGCTCGCCTACGGGCCGCAGCTGGTCCGCCTCACCGATCCGGACCATCTGGAGGCCGTGGGCCGCATGGTGACCAAGGCCTTCGTGCCCATCCCCGATGGCACCGCAGGTACGCCGTGGAACACCTCCATCGCGGTCCGCTATCCCGACACCATTGCGAACTGGGCGGGCGCGGTGCTGTGGGCGGGCCTGGTGCTGGCGTTGCCACTGAATGCAGGGGGTCGCCTGCGGTTCGTGCTCGGCTCGCTCGCCGTGCTGGCCTTCCCGCTGCTGGCGCCCTTCCTGTCCATGCGCTATGCGGGCACCCTGCTCTTCGTGGCCATCGCGGCCTGCTGGACCGCACCGCCCATCGGCACGCTGCGCTGGCCAGCGATCCGCTCGGGTTATGTAGGCGCCCTCCTTCTGGTACAGGCGCTCGGCGGGCTCAGCATCACCTGGCACGCCGCGGTGCGCCCCTTCTCCCAGGCGCGGGCCTCTGTGCGCTGCGTGCTGCGCAGCGAGCGACCAGGCCTGCCGGTGGTGGTGGACCGCTACGATGCCGGCGCCCCGGTGAGCGCCTACCTCGGCCGCCCCGTGTACCACCCCGAGCGTGCCGCCTACGGCAGCTTCTGCCTGTGGTTCCCGCGACCGTACGACCCCACCGACGAACAGGTGATGCAGGCCTTGAAGCGCCATGCCGACACCGGATGCCTCGTCGTGGGCAAGGACACCCTGAATGCCGAACGCCTGCGGCAGGATGGCCTGGAGGCCACCGTGCTCGGCGCCTTCACCGGCGGCATGATCGCGCATGATGACCACGTGGTGTCCTGGGTGCGGGCGATCGAATGATCTTCGCCTTGCCCATGGCCACCCGCAGAAAAGCCCCCAGGACCTGGACCTTCGCCGCGCCCCTTGAGCGGATGACCGGCCGCTTCGCGTGGCACTACGTGGAGTTCCCGTATGATGTGAAGGATCTCTTCAGCAAGCGTGGCGAGGTGCGGGTGAAGTGCCTGATCAATGGTGTGGCCGCGGACCGCGCGCTGATGCCCACCAAGAGCGGCTACCACATCCTGGTGTTCGGCGGCGACCTGCGGAAGAAGGCCGGCATCCGCCAGGTGGGCGACCTGGTGAAGGTGGAACTGTGGCTCGACCCGGAGCCCGACCGGATCAACATACCCGAGGCGCTGGCCGAGACCCTTGAATTCCTGCCCGAGATGAAGGCCGCCTGGGACAAGCTGACCCCGGGCATGAAGCGCAACATGTGCTACTGGGTGGGCAGCGCCAAGACCGAACCCACACAGGCCAAGCGCGTTGCCGAACTGCTCCGGCGCTTCGAGGCCGGCGACTTCCAGGTGGGCAAGGGCCGCAGGACCTGAGCGCGGCTCAGGGCAGGTCGCGCCAGTACTGCGCCTTCGCAGGCTCGCAGCGCTCGAAGAGCGGAAGCTCCATGCCGGGCTTCACCAGCAGCAGGGCCCAGGGGTCGGCGATGTGCAGGAACCGTGCGCCCTCCTTGGTGAGGGCGAGGGAGAGGGCCCGGTCGTGCGCGCGCTGCTCCACCGGCTCGCACAGGCCCACGCGCAACAGTGCGCCTTCGCCCACGCCCGTGCGCTTGGTGAAGGCCGTGATGTCCATGTACCCCTGCAGCAGGAACTGCTTCAGCTGGTCGGCGCGCTGGGAGCGCCACACGTCGCGGCCCGCGCGCTCGCGCTGCTCCTCCACGGCCATGAACTGGTCGGAGGTGGGCTCCGCGTAGGTCTCCTTGAACACGGCATCGCGCGCGGGGTCCTTCTTCAGCGCGGCCTGCAGGGTCGCCGCCATGCCGGGGCGCACCAGGATCAGCTCCTTCTCGGGGATGTGCAGCAGCAGCTCCAGCCCTTTCTCGGTGGGCACGTAGCCGTTGTACCGTTGGAACTCGCTGTTCTCCTCCCGCCGTCGCAGCAGCCCCAAGCGCACCAGCGGGCCCAGGCTGGCGTACCGGCCCAGGTGGTCCGTGAGCTCCTCATACCCTTCTTCCCGGGACCGCAGGATGCGGTTCCAACGCAGTTCGAACGCAGCGGCTGACATGCTGCCAAGTTGGCCCCATCGCCCCCCTTGCTGCGATGGTGCCCAAGGGTGATTACCAACACCTCCCCCTTGATGGACCGCGATGAACAGGGCGCTGGGGAAAACCTGCCCCGGGGAAGGGCTTCCGGCCCTTGCGCGCCGAGGCCCCCTTCAGGAGAATACGCGCAGCGAACTGCCGTTGAGGGCCGTGTTGAACTGCTGCAGGTCGGTGCCCGCCGGACCCGCGGTAACGGCCCCTGAAGCGCTGAACCCCGCACCGTGCGCCGGGCACCGGAAGCTGTTGCTGCCGGCCTGGTACTGGATGGTGGCGCCCTGGTGCGTGCACGCCGCGGCCACCGCGATGTACTGCCCTGCGTTGGTGCGCGCCACGATCACGCCCTGGGTGACCAGGTAGCCGCCGTTGTGCGTGAGGGTGCTGTTGGCCGGTGCCGTAAGGTCGAGCGTGAAGTCGCGCGCGAGCTTGGGTGCCGACGTGCTCTCCTTCTTGCAGCCTTCGAGGCAGGCCAGCAGCAGGGTACCACCTGCGGTGGCGCCGATCAACCGGAGGAATTCCTTGCGATCCATGGAGCATGCGGCCTTGGGGAGCGGCCGCCGACCAAAGCAACGGCGCCCAAGGCCCCCGGCGTGTGCGGCCGGCGCCGACCGCGTCGGAACACCCGCCGGAACGGGCATCCCGGCCGAAGGAGCGGACCCCGACCCGCTTCCTCCGGTAGGCTTCCCTGTTCGTCCGCACCTTCACCGTTGGTCCTGCCGCGCGGCGTCTACCTTGCCGCCACAACCAGCTACCTGATGCGCGTCCGTTCCGCCTTGTCCGCTCTGCTCACCGCCAGTGCCTTGCCCCTCCTCGCCCAACAGGCGCCCCTCAGCGTCACCAACCGGCTGGGGCAGGAGGTGACCACCGTGCTCCCTTCGGCCTTCGTGCACACCCGGCCCATGCGCGACTGGCCGGTGATCGGGGACCGGGAGCTCGACCTGGATGAGCAGCACGAGGTGCGCAACGAGATGGGTCGCCATGCCGTGGTGGACCCGAACGCCCTGCCGGTGAACGGCGACCCCGTGCGCCAGATGGTACCGCCCAGGCATCCGGCCCGCGCCCCCATCGCCAACTGGGGCGGGCAGGCCGGCAGCGGCTACCCGCCCGACCCCACCGGCGCCGCAGGCCCCGACCACTATGTGCAGGCCGTGAACACCGCCTACCGCGTGTATTCCAAGACCGGCTCCACCATGGGCGGACCCTACAGCCTGAGCACCTTGTGGCCCGGCAGCACCAACGAGGGCGACCCCATCGTGCTGTACGACCGCCACGCCGACCGCTGGTTCATCACCCAGTTCCAATCGCAGCCGAACAAGATCCTCGTGGCCGTGTCCGACTCGCCCGACCCGCTCGGTTCCTACTACACCTACAGCTACACCTTCACCCAGTTCCCCGACTACCCGAAGTACAGCGTGTGGTGGGACGGGTATTACATGACCTCGAACTCGAGCAAGACGGCGGTGGTCTTCGACCGCACCAAGATGCTGGCCGGTGACGCCACCGCGGCCATGGTGGCCCTGTCTGCGCCCAGCGCCACGAACAACGGTTTCCGCAGCGTGCTGCCCGCCGATGCGGACGGTGACCTGCCCCCCGCCGGCACCCCGTGCTACTTCTTCAACCTGGAGGACGACGCCTGGGGGATCGCCCAGGACCGCATCAAGGTGTACGAGATGAGCGTGGACTGGACGAACACCGCCAACACCACCGTGACGCAATCGGCCACCCTGGCCACCGCGCCCTTCGACACCAACTTCGGCAACAACTACAACAACATCACCCAGCCGGGCACCACGCAGAAGCTCGACGCCATCCCGGAGGTGTTCACCTTCCGCGCCCAGCACACGCGCTGGGTGGGCTACAACAGCATCGTGCTGTGCCATGTGGTGGACGTGAACGGCGCGAACCAGGCCGGCATCCGCTGGTACGAGCTGCGCGACGCGAACGACGGCAACTGGGTCATCCACCAGCAGGGCACCTGGGCGCCCGACAACGGCAGCCGCTGGATCGGCAGCATCGCCATGGACGCCTTCGGCAACATCGGCCTGGGCTACTGCCACACCGATGCAGGCCAGAACCTGTTCCCGGGCCTTCGGTACACCGGCCGGTACGCCAGCGACCCGCTCGGTGAGATGACCCTGCCGGAGACCGAGGCCCAGGCGGGCGGCGACTTCCAGACCGGGATCAACCGCTACGGCGACTATTCGCACATGAGCCTCGACCCCAACGGCAGCACCTTCTGGTTCACCGGCGAGTACCTCAGCACCAGCGGCCAGCCCCGCACGCGCATCTTCTCGTTCGACCTGCAGGCCAGCGTGGGCCTCGACGAGGCAGCGACCGCCGTGCAGCCCGCGCTCACCGCCCGCCTCGACGGGCGCGCGCTCGACCTCGCGCTCACCGGCGTACCGCACGACGGCCCGCTGCAGTTCGACCTCATCGCCATGGACGGCCGCACCGTGCACAGCGAGCGCATCAGCGTGGCCGGTGGCCGTTGGAGCGCGCGCGTGGATGTTTCCGACCTTGCGCCCGCCGTGTACTTCGCCCGCGTGGGCGATGCCGGCTACCAACGCGTGCAACGATTCGTGATCGCCCGATGAGGTCCACCCTGCTCCTGACCGCTGCGCTCGCCCTGCTCGCAGGCGCGTGCTCCCGCACCAAGCCCACCGCCGAACAGCCGAAGCCCGTGGAACCGCCGCCCGGCGTCACCGTGATGTACATCGGCACCATCACCCTGGCCGAGGAAGGGCACGGCTGCCCCGTGCTGGTGAAGGTGGACGGCATCGCCGGCAAGCCCGGGCCCACCCTCATCCCCATCGGCCTGGACGAGAAGTTCCTGGTGGAAGGCCAGCGCATCAAGTTCAGCTACCGCGCCTCACGGGCCAGCAGCGGCGCGTGCAAGCAGGGCGATCCGGCGATCCTGGAGAACATCGCCGCCGTGAACGATGTGGCCCCGCGCCAGACAGCGCCGTTGCCGGACAAGTAGACCGTTCAGTAGGCCCTCAACCTCGCCAACGCCTGCTTGAAGCGGGCCTTGGGCAGGAAGTTCTGCTCCAGCTCCACGGCGAAGGGCACCGGCGTGTCCAGCGAACCGATGCGCATCACCGGGGCGTCGAGCACTTCGAAGCACTCCTCGGCGATGGTGGCCGCGATCTCGCCGCCGATGCCGCCCGTGAGCGTGTCCTCGTGCAGCACGATCACCTTGCCGGTGCGCCGCACGCTCTCCAGCACGGCCTCCTTGTCCCAGGGCAGCAGGCTGCGCAGGTCGATGAGGTCGGCGCTGAGGGACGGGTCCTCGTTGAGCGCCTCCAACGCCCAGTGCACGCCCATGCCGTAGGTGATGATGCTGAGGTCGGTGCCCTCGCGCAGGCGGTTGGCCACGCCGATGGGCAGGGTGAAGAAGCCCTCGTTCACCGGACCCGTGAGGCTGCGGTAGAGCATCTTGTGCTCGAAGTACATCACGGGGTCGGGGTCCTCCAGCGCCGCGCACAGCAGGCCCTTCGCGTCGTTCGGGAAGGCGGGGTACACGATCTTGAGGCCGGGGGTCTTGAAGAACCACGCCTCGTTGCTCTGGCTGTGGAAGGGGCCCGCGCCGGCACCGGCGCCGTTGGCATGCGCACCACCACGTCGGCGTTCTGGCCCCAGCGCCAGTGCGCCTTCGCCAGGTTGTTGCTGATCTGCGTCATGCCTTCGCTCACGAAGTCGGCGAACTGCATCTCCACCATGCTCTTCATGCCAGCGATGCTCAGGCCCAGCCCGGTGCCGAGGATGGCGCTCTCGCACAGCGGGGTGTTGCGCACGCGGTCCTTGCCGAACTCGGCCACGAAGCCGTCGGTGACCTTGAAGGCGCCGCCGTACTCGGCGATGTCCTGGCCCATGAGCACCAGCTCCGGATGGCGGCGCATGCTCTCGCGCAGCCCGTCGCTCACGGCCTCGATGAAGCGCATCTCCTTCGCCCCGCCCGTGGCGGGCACCACGATGGGCGTGTTGTTGCTGTACACGTCGTGCACCTCGGCGGCGGTGTCGGGCACCACGGGCGCCTCGCTGAAGGCCACCTCCACCGCTTCGGCGATCTCCGCCTTGATGCGTTTGCGCGCGGCGTTCATCGCCGCGTCATCGAGCACACCGCTCTCCAGCAGCCAGCGCTCGTAGTTCACCACCGGGTCCTTCTTCTCCCATTCGGTGAAGAGCTCCTGCGGCACGTACTTGGTGCCGCTGGCCTCCTCGTGGCCGCGCATGCGGAAGGTCATGCACTCCACCAGCACCGGGCGCGGGCGGCGCCGGATGCTCTCGGCCACCTCGCGCAGGGTGTGCACCACCTCGAGGATGTTGTTACCCGCCACCACGCGCGTCTCCATGCCGTAGCCCAGCCCCTTGTCGCTGAGGAAGCGGCAGCGGAACTGCTCGTTGCTGGGCGTGCTGAGGCCGTAGCCGTTGTTCTCCACCACGATGATCACGGGCAGGTCCCACACGGCGGCGGTGTTCACGCTCTCGTGGAAGTCGCCCTCGCTGGTGGCCCCGTCGCCGGTGAAGACCAGCGTGCAATGCTGCTCCTTGCGCAGCTTGTGCGCCAGGGCGATGCCGTCGGCCACGCCCAGCTGCGGGCCCAGGTGGCTGATCATGCCGCAGATGCGGTGCTCGCGCGTGCCGAAGTGGAAGCTGCGTTCGCGGCCCTTGCTGAAGCCGTTCATGCGCCCCTGGAACTGGCTGAAGAGCCGCGCCATCGGTACGCCGCGCGTGGTGAAGGTGCCCAGGTTGCGGTGCATGGGCAGGATCCACTCCTCCGGCTTCATGGCCAGTGCCGCGCCCACCGCCACGGCCTCCTGCCCGATGCCGCTGAACCACTTGCTGATGCGCCCCTGGCGCAGCATGCTCAGCATCTTCTCCTCGATGAGGCGCGGGCGCAGGAGCTGCTCGTAGATGTCCAGCAGCTCGTTGTCGGTGAGCTTCCGGCGGTCGAAGGTGGCCTGCTTCTTCTCGATGGTGTCGGTCATGGGGCGTGGATGCGGGCGCGAAGTTAGCCGCCGCTCCTCCCCCGTCCGGAGCGCCGCGCCGTTCGCCATCTTCGCACCCGTGGCCGCCCGCCTCCGCCCCCTGTTCGTGCTGCTGCTGCGCCTCGGCGGCGTGGCCCTCGTGTACACGCTGGCGCGCCTGGTGTTCTGGTGGGCCAACCGCGAGCAGTTCCCCCACCCGCCCCTGGCGGCCTTCCTCGGCGGCGTGCGCTTCGACCTCAGCGCCATCGCCTGGCTGAACATGCCTTGGGCGCTGCTCGCGCTGGTGCACCCGGCGCCCGGTCCCCGCTTCGCGCGTGTGCAGGCGTGGACCTTCCTCGCCCTGAACGCCATCGGCCTCTTCTTCAACTGGGTGGACGTGGCCTACTACGCCTTCACCCTCAAGCGCAGCACGGCCGACCTCTTCGGCATCATGACCGCCGGCAACGACCTGTTGAACCTTGCGCCGGTCTTCCTCCGCGACTATTGGTACATCGTGCTGTTCTTCGGCGGCTCGCTGGTGCTGGTGCGGTGGCTTTACACCATGGCCGACCGGCTGCCGCGGCGTGAGGCACCGGTACGGCCGCGCTGGCTCTGGCGGCTGGCGGTGGTGGTGGTGGTGGCGCTCGCCTCGCGCGGCGGCGTGCAGCTCATCCCCCTGCGTGTGCTCTACGCCAGCGCCTACGCCGAGCCCGCCTACATGCCCGTGGTGCTCAACACGCCCTTCACCATCCTCACCAGCCTGGGCAAGCCCGCCATCGAGGAGCGGCGCTACATGCCCGTCGCCGAGGCCGACCGCCTGTGGCCCGTGGTGCACCAGTATGGCGACACCGCCCTGGCGCCGGCCCGCACGAACGTGGTGCTCATCATCCTCGAGAGCTTCAGCGCCGACTACAGCGCGCTGCTCACCGGGCGCGGCACCGGCTACATGCCCTTCCTCGACTCGCTGATGGCGCAGGGCCTCACCTGTACCAGGGCCTACGCCAACGGCCGCCGCAGCATCGACGGGGTGCCCGCCATCCTGGCCGGCATGCCCAAGCTCATGGAGGAGGCCTTCATCAGCTCGCCCGCAGCCGCCACACCCTTCACCTCGCTCGCCAACGTGCTCGCCGGCGAGGGGTACAGCACCGCCTTCTTCCACGGCGGCCGCAACGGCACCATGGGCTTCGACGCCTTCACGCGCAGCGCCGGCTACCAGCGCTACGTGGGGCAGAACGAGTATCCGGTGGAGGCCGACAACGACGGCATCTGGGGCATCCGCGACGAGCCCTTCCTGCAGTACTTCGCGAACGAGCTGTCGCGCATGCCCCAGCCCTTCCACGCGGCCGTGTTCACGCTCAGCTCGCACCACCCCTACCACCTCCCCGAGGGCGACGCGCACCGCTTCGCCGCGGGCACCATGCCCATCCACCCCACCCTGCTGTACACCGACCACGCCCTGCAGCGGTTCTTCGACACCGCGCGGCGCATGCCGTGGTACGCCAACACGCTCTTCGTGATCACGGCCGACCACACCGCCGACCTGAAGCGCGACGGCCAGTTGAGCGGCACGGCCTTCGACCACTGGATCCCGCTGGCCTTTTACATGCCCGGCCGCATCGCCCCGCGCTTCGAGCACCGCACCACGCAGCAGATCGACATCCTGCCCACCACGCTCGACCTGCTCGGCCTCCGCAAGCCCTTCTTCGCCTTCGGCTCGAGCCTGCTGCGCAACGAGCGCATGCCCGCCGCCGTGAGCGAAGGCAACGCCACCTGGATGATCATCACCGATGAGGTGCAGCTGCGCACCGATGGCGAGCAGGTCCTCTGGGCCGAGGGTCTTGGCCGGAACGCCGGTGCGCCCATGGACAGCACGGCGCTGGAGAAGCCCATGCGCACCCTGCAGGCCGCCATCCAGCAGTTCCACGCACATTTGCTGAAGCGCGACATGGTCGCGAAGTGAACATGAAGGCCTCCGTTCTCCTCAACCCCCGGGCCGGCAGGAAGCGCGCGCTCACCGTGCAGCAGGCGGCGGAGCGCATCGCCGCGGAGCTCGGCTGGACCGTGGACGTGCGCATCATCGAGGCGCCGGGGCAGGGCACCACGCTGGCGCGCGAGGCGGTGGAGCGCGGCGCCCAACGCGTGCTGAGCGTGGGCGGCGACGGCACCCTGAACGCCGTGGCGGCGGGCCTCGTGGGCACCGACGCCGCGCTCGGGGTGGTGGCCATGGGCAGCGGCAACGGGTACGCCCGCTCCTTGAAACTGCCCCTGAAGCCCGAGGAGGCGGTGCGCCGCGCGCTCTCCGGAACGCCGGCCCACATGGACGTGTGCTACCTCAACGACCAGCTCTTCCTGGGCACCGCCGGCATCGGCTTCGACGCGCGCGTGGCCTGGGAGTTCGACGTGAGCAAGGCTCGCGGCATGTGGAACTACATGCGCATCATCCTGAAGGACATCCTCCGCGCCAAGCCCATGCGCGTAGTGGTGAAGGCCAACCACGAGACCACCGAGCACCGCGTGCTGATGATGGTGTTCTGCAATACGCGTGAGTTCGGCAACGGCGCCATCATCAGCCCCGGCTCCGCGCCCGACGACGGCCTGGCCGAGCTGCAGCTGGTGAGCAAACCCTCCTTCATCCCCCTGCTGAAGGCCTTCTACGACGTGTACACGAACCGCGCGGACAAGAGCCGCTATGTGCGCACCATCGTGGGTCGCGAGGCACAGGTGCACCAGGATGGCACCCTCGCCCACCTGGACGGGGAGCCCGTGGTGCTCGGCCATGAAGTGCGCTTCCGGCTCGAGCCGAAACGCCTGTGGGTGGTGCGGTGATCGAACGTTCCAACGCCCGCGGTGTACGGAGCGACGTCATGCGTCGCATCCTCCTGCTCCTCCTGCCCTTCCTGATCGGCACCTCCACCGCGCAGGCCCAATGCTGCTGCTCCAGCATCACCGTGCAGCTTGACCTGCCCTACCCCGCGATGCGCGATACCTCCATGTCGTACACCGTAAGTCCTGGTACCGGTCCCCGGACAGGTGTCGACCTCGCTGGTGACAGCCTGTTGTCCCTCACCTTCCGCACCGGCTGTGGCCGCTCGTCCTTCACATGGACGATCCGGCACATGTGGACCGGCCAGGAGATGCAGGTGGACCTGGAGGATATGTCGGGGGATGTGCCCTACCCGATCATCCGCATCCCCTTCACCAGCGGATGGTACCGCTTCGATGTGCCGGAGCTTTCGCAATGCCAGGCCGACCAACCATCCATCGGCGATCGATACCCGCGCGACGCACAGCGCCCTGGTCTGGCCTTGAATCAGCCTTTCGGCACGATCGACACCATCGCCTGCCACGGAGGATTGATGGCCATCCATCGAGGAGGGCGCCAAGCCGGTTGGATCCGACCGCTCGACATCCGGAACTACACCTGGAGCCTGTACATGCCCTTGCCCGTGCCGACCAAGGCCGCAGCACCCCAGCATCCCGGTGGCGAGGCCTGGTTCCAACGACAACTGCACGCTCGCTTCAGCAAGCCCTTGATCGAGCGGCTGAACGTGCGCACCACCATCACCGGCATGGCCATGGTGGAAGAGAGCGGCTTCATCCACGAAGTGCACCTGAACGGAGGCAACTACCCCGAGCTGGACGCCGAACTGAAGCGCGTGGTACGCCTCAGCCAGCGATGGACACCCGCATCTGTGAAGGACATTGCTGTAACCAGCGACCGCACGGTCTACCGCTACATCCGCCAGTCCGTGCCCATCTCCTTCACGGTGGACCCCGACAGCATCTGGACCGAGCTCCCGGAAGCGGCGCTCACGATCATGCCGAAGGCTCCCACGAGCAACGACGAGCTCACCGTGACCTTCCACTGGATCGGCGGCTCCTGCGGACGGTACGAGGCCTATGCGGAGGTGCAACCGATGGCCAAGGAGGACGGAACGCGCGATGTGTTCCTGTACTTCAGGCAGCTGCCGGGGGAACTGTGCTGTGACATCAAGCCGCAGTCCTTCGGCTTCACCATGAAGCCGCTACCGCCCGGCCGGTACCGCTTCAGGCAGATGCCGCACCCCAAGCTTGGCCAAGGCTCGGCGCCGGACCCGTACGCGGTGCGGGTGGTGGAGGTGCGCTAGGCATTACGGGCCGAACCGCTTGCTCGGCCTGCGGCTGGTATGACGGACCTGGTAGACGAACACATCAGCGCCTTTGATCTTGAACACCACGCTATACGGGAAGTCATCGAACATGGCGTGCCGGAACTCATCCCTGCGCATCTGGAACCCATACGGGTTGTCGCGTATGAAGGTGAAGCATCGCTGAACATCGTCGAGAAAACGATGCCCAAGGCCCTTGCTCTGCTGATCGTACCAGATGGCGGCAGCCGAATACTCGCGCACCGCAGCCACGCGGACGTGCAACCTGAAGCTCATTTACCCAGCGCTTCACGCGCCATCCGCATCGCATCCTCCATCGAGATGTAAGCCTCCTCGCCGCTCTCCTGCTTGCGCTCGATCTCACGCAACTCGGCAAGCTCATCGTCCGTGAGGTCGACATCCGTACGCTCGCGGCGGTCGAACAGGTCCTTGATGCGTTGGAGAAAGGTGGCGTCCTGCTCCAGGAGCAGTCGCTGAACCAGGCTGAGCTTGAGGTCGGAGGTGCTCATGGCGGAGGGGCTATCCAAAGGTAAGGTGAGGCGCAGGGTCGCGAGGACGGTGACCCTGCGGGAGCTTGACAACCTATTCAACACGCGATCACTGACCATACTTGGTCTGGAGGATCTCTTCAGCGGTCCGTTGGACAGCACTATCCAGCCCCACCTCGGTGAAGCCTGACCCATCACACCACCAAGCCCGCACTCCGATATCGCGACTGTTCAGGACCAATGTGTCAGTTCCAATCAACCAGCCGACAGCCCATCTGCTGTTGGTCGACGCTTCAGTACGTTGGCTATCGATCTTCCGCCCCTTCGCATCCATAAGGTCCAGATAGACAATACCAGCCAAGTGCGTGAAGTCGCTGAACTCTGACTCATACACACGCACATCCCAAGCTCCGGAAGGCGACCGCAACAAGGTAGGCGCCTCGCGCCCGTCCAAACCGCAGCCCGCCAGCAGCAGCACCGTCAGTGCTCCAGGGATCAGCGAAATGGACCTCAACATCACTTCCCCTTCATCTCCCCACCCTGCTGCTGCTTGTTGCGCTCCATCTGCATGGGGTTCGGCTGGCGCCACTGCTGCTCTTTGAACACATCGAAGCGCGTGGGCACCATCTTCGGTGGCCAGCTGTTGTTGTTGAGGTCGCAGTCGGCGGTCTCCAGGAAGGGATCGAGGGTGACGTTCTTCACCTCCTTGCGTTTCACGAAGACCTTGGTCACCTCATCGCTGGTCTTCCACAGCTCGGCGGGGATACGGTCCACTTCCTTGGTGCCGTCGACGTACTCCCACTCCAGGATCACGGGCATCACCAGGCCGCCGATGTTCTTGAAGGAAAGCTCGTAGAGGTGGAGGTCCTCGTTCAGCAGGGCCAGTTCCTCGGGCTTCAGGCCCTTCTTCCACTTTTCATAGGCCGCGATGTCGCGCTCGGTGGCGGTGAGCGGGTCGAAGCCGTTGTAAAAGTCGCGCGTGGCGGGGTCCTTGTCCACCACGAACTCCACGCCGCCCTCGATGTTGCGCTGGCGGCTGAGGTCGGGCACCTGGCGGTCCTTGTCGGCGCGCTTGAGCTGCTCGGCCATCACGGGGTCGCGCGGGTCCAT
>JBGAGX010000020.1:0-62601 GCA_044226515.1 Flavobacteriales bacterium
AAGCCCCCGGCCACTTGGCCGGGGGCTTTCTGCATTTGCGCCTTCAGGTGCAACCCGTTCGATGAAGATCCGTAGAACGGGGCCGGCCCCTACTTATAGGCCGACGAAAAACAAGCTCCCATGGTGCTTCGCTACGCAATGTTGAGGTCCCTTCTGGCACTGCTCTCCGTGCTGTTCGCGGGATCCCTGGCCTGGTCGCAAACGACCATCGCCCAGCAGACCTTCGAGACGACCGTGCCCTCGCCGGTATGGACCATCTCGGCCGGCAGCGGCAACATCTCCTCAAGCGCCGGAGGCGGGGATGTGCCATCGAACCAGCGCATCCGGAACGGTTCACGGTCATGGCAGGCGAACAATGAGCTGGCCACACTTGACCTGGCCGCCATGACAACGGCCGGTTACACCGGCATACAGGTCGTTGTCCGCATCTCCAGCACATCATCGAACGGATCGAATGGCGCCGATGCCTCGGACGAGGTCCGCGTATTCGCCAACTTGAACGGAGCCGGATTCCCCGGCACACCGGACATCACGGTGAGCGGGTCGAACAACTCACGTTGGGGCTATAACAACGGCCAGAACGCGACCACGACCGCCGGAACACCGATCAGTGTATCGGGCTCTTCCGGCACGAACAACGGCACCATTTACTCCACCCTTGTGCTCAACATCCCCAGCGGCACCAGTTCGGTGGCCCTGCGGGTCGAGGCGGAGAACAACGCGAACCAGGAGTACTGGAACGTGGACGACATCATCATCACCGGCACCGCCACGCCCACGCTCACCGCCACATCGCTCGCCGACTTCGGCACGCAATGCGCGGGCAGCACCACCGGGCCGAACTCCTTCACCATCAATGGGTACTTCCTCACCACCGCCAACATCACGGTCGGCCCCCTAACCGGCTACCGGTTCTCCTCCACGGTAGGCGGCATCTACGGCGGTTCGTTGTCGCTGTCGCACGCGGCCGGCAGCTACAACCAGACGGTCTATGTGAAGTTCGTGCCCTCCACCGCCGGCTCCTACAACGGGAACATCCCGGTGAGCGGCGGCGGCGCCACGGCCATCAACGTGGCCGCCACGGGCACCGCCATCAGCGGTGCTCCGGCGATCACGAGCGCGGGCAGCAACAGTCCTGTCTGCAGCACGGGCACCTTGAACCTGACGAGCACCGCGACCGGAAGCGCCCTCACCTACGCTTGGACGGGAACGGGCACCTTCACCAACGGGAACCAACCCAACGCCTCGGTGACCGGTGCTGCGACCGGTAATTACACGATCACGGTGAGCAACGCGTGCGGATCCGCGAACCAGTCGGTACCCGTCACCGTGACCCCAGCGCCCACGACCGCCACCGTAGGTGGGGCACAGACCATCTGTGCGCTCGGCACCACCACCGGCCTGGGCGGCAACACCCCCGTGAACGGCACCGGCTCCTGGAGCATCGTGAGCGGCGGCACGGGCACCTTCACCCCCAATGCCAGCACGCCCAACGCCACCTTCACCCATACCGGTGGCGCCGGACCGGTGGTGCTTCGCTGGACCATCGCCAACAGCCCCTGCGCCTCCAGCACGGCGAACGTCACCGTTACCATCAGCCAGCCGCCCACCACCGCATCGGTCGGAAGCGCGCAGACCATCTGCGCTCTCGGCACCACAGCCGGCCTGGGCGGTAATACGCCCATCTCCGGCTCCGGATCCTGGAGCATCGTGAGCGGCGGCACCGGCACCTTCAGCCCCAACGCCGGCACGGCCAACGCCACCTTCACCCATACCGGTGGTACCGGACCCGTGGTGCTCCGCTGGACCATCGCAAACAGCCCTTGCACGGCCAGCACCGCTGATGTGACCATCACCATCACACCGGCGCCCACGACCGCCACCGTAGGGGGGGCACAGACCATCTGTGCGCTCGGCACCACCACCGGCCTGGGCGGCAACACCCCCGTGAACGGCACCGGCTCCTGGAGCATCGTGAGCGGCGGCACCGGCACCTTCAACCCCAACGCCAGCACCCCCAACGCCACCTTCACCCATACCGGTGGCGCCGGACCGGTGGTGCTTCGCTGGACCATCGCCAACAGCCCCTGCGCCTCCAGCACGGCGAACGTCACCCTTGTCGTAAGCCCGCTGCCCGGCGCTCCGACCGTGACACCGGCCAATTCCACCATCTGTGCCGGTGGCAGCGCCGCCCTCTCCGTTCCCACGACCAACGCGACCACGACCGCGAGCGGTGGCGGGATCACGATCACGGACTTCTTCGGCACCAGCTCGAGCCCCTATCCTTCCGCGATCGCGATCAGCGGATTCCCCATCAGCGGGGTCACGGTTTCGAGCGTAACGCTCAACAACCTGGGGCACTCCGAACCCGTGGACCTCGACATCCTCCTGCGTTCGCCGAACGGTACGAACGTGGTGCTGATGTCCGATGTGGGCGGCACCGCCACCATCAGCGGTCGCAATTACGTGATCCAGGATGGCGCCACGGCCTTCGCCGCCGGCACCAGCAACGCATCGGGCACTTACGCCCCCACGAACAGCGGCGCCACGGACAACTTCGCCGCCCCCGGTCCTGGCAGCATCACGCAGGCCACCCCGGCGCTCTCCTCCTTCGGCGGTGACCCCAACGGCACCTGGAGCCTCTATGTGGTGGACGACAACGCGAACTTCCAGGCCGGAAGCATTGGCAGTTGGAGCATCACGTTCACCGTACCGATGAACTATGCCTGGTCCCCTGCCGCAGGGCTGAACACCACGATCGGTACCAGCGTGACGGCCTCGCCCTCGGGTGGCACCACCTACACGGTAACGATCACGAACCCCTTCACTGGCTGCACCAACTCGGGCACCGCCACCGTGAACGTGAACACTCCCTTGGATCCCGGCACTGACGGCTCCATCAACGTCTGCAGCACCGCTGCGCCATTCAGCCTGTTCAGTGTGCTGGGTGGCACGCCTGCCAGCGGAGGCAGCTGGTCCTTCGGCGGAAGTCCGGTGAGCGGAACGTTCACCCCCGGTACGAGCACGCCTGGTGTGTATACATACACTGTGACCGGTCCTGCTCCTTGCGGCAATTACACGGCCACTGTTACCGCGGGTGTGACCAATGCCACGACCTGGTACGCCGATGTGGATGGCGACGGAGCCGGTGATGCGGCCGTGACACAATCCTCCTGCACCCAGCCTCCCGGCTTCGTGGCGAACAACGGCGACGGTTGCCCCAGCGACCCCTTGAAGGTCGCACCCGGCCAGTGTGGTTGCGGTGTGCCGGATGTGGACAACGATGGAGATGGCACTGCCGATTGCATCGATGGTTGCCCCAACGACCCCAACAAGATCGTCCCGGGCGTCTGCGGATGCGGTGTGCCTGATGTGGACAGCGATTCCGATGGCACCTTGGATTGCAACGATGGTTGCCCCAACGACCCCAACAAGGTGGCACCCGGAGCATGTGGTTGCGGCGTGCCTGACACCGATACCGATGGCGACCTTACGGCCGATTGCAACGACGGTTGCCCCAACGACGCCAACAAGGTGGCCCCCGGTCAGTGCGGCTGCGGGAATCCCGATGTGGACACCGACGGCGATGGTACCGCCGATTGCAACGACGCTTGTCCGGACGACCCGAACAAGATCGCGCCGGGTTTCTGCGGGTGTGATACACCCGATGAGGACCTCGATTCGGATGGCGTGTACGATTGCGTGGACCCCTGCCCGGGCGACCCGAACAACGCCGACACCGATGGTGACGGAACCGTGGACTGCCAGGACCTGTGCCCGAACGACCCGAACAAGCTGTACCCCGGCACCTGCGGTTGCGGGGCACCGGATACCGATACGGACGGTGACACGCACGCCGATTGTGTGGACGCCTGCCCGAACGACCCGTTGAAGATCGCTCCCGGCACCTGCGGCTGCGGCTTGCCGGATGCTGATACCGACGCGGACGGCTATCTGGACTGCGTGGACGGCTGCCCCAATGACCCGCTGAAGATCGGGCCTGGCTCATGCGGTTGCGGCGTGGCCGACACGGATGGCGATGGCGACAGCGTGTTGGACTGCAACGATGGCTGCCCCAACGACCCGGCGAAGACCACGCCTGGCACCTGCGGCTGCGGCGTGCCCGACTTCGATTCGGACAACGATGGCATCCTCGACTGCCAGGACAATTGCCCCACGCTGAGCGGGGTGATAGGCGACGCCTGCGACGATGGGAATGCTGGGACCATCAACGACGTCATCTCCTCCAGCTGCACGTGCACCGGCACTGTGGTGGGCCTGTGCACGCTGAACGACGTGCAGATGTTCATCCGCACCGACGGCCAGGCCGCACAGACCAGCTGGCTCATCGAGCCCCTGGGCGGCGGAGTGCCCGTGTGCTCCGGTGGCGGTTATGCGAACAACAACGACTACACCGTATCGTGCTGCATCCCTGACGGTGCTTACGTGCTGCGCGTGATGGACAGCTTCGGCGACGGCATGAGCGTGGGCGGCGGATATGTGCTGCGCATGGCCGATGGCCGTCGCATCATCGACAACGAGCTCGGTTGCTCGTTCGGCCAGGAGAGCAGCGTGGCCCAAGGCTTCGCCCTCCCCCTCTCCACCGACCGCCTAACGAGCCTGTACTGCGACCGCACCGACTATCTGCCTTCGGACTTCATCCGGGCGGTGCCCAGTGCCGCAGTGAGCGCCCAATACGGCGTGAACAACGCCAACAGCGGATACCAGTTCTGGTTCTTCGACGCGGATGGCAGCTACAGCCGCCGCATGACGATCACGCACGCTTACAACAACTGGTGGTTCCCCGGTGGTCCGGAGCGCGCGAGCTTCCTGAAGTTGAGCACCATCACCACCAACCCGCTGCCCACGGACCAGTATCTCAACGTACGCGTGCGCACCCAGGTGAACGGCGTGTTCGGTGCCTTCGGTCCAACCTGTGTGTTCCGCATCGACCTGGCGGGCCAGTGCCCCACCACCAGCCTGGTGAACGACATGAACGACCCCAAGCACTCCTGCGGTATCACGGGTGTGATGCTCAACGGCAGCGCCACCATCCACACCACCGTGGTGAGCACGGCCAACAAGTACCAGTGGGAGTTCACCAGCGGTACGTACCTGCGCAAGATCACCACCACCACTTCGAGCCTGAACCTCACCGTGTGGGCCACCAATCCGCTCCAATACGGTCACACCTACAGCGTGCGTGTACGCGCCAGCTTCGACAACGGGGCCACCTATTGCCCCTTCGGTCCAGCCTGTTCGATCTCCACCGCAGGGTCCTCCTCATTCAATGATGGGCGCTCCGTGGACGTCGCCGACCGCTCCGCCGACATGGCGATGTGGCCGAACCCCAACAGCGATGGCCTGCTGCACATCACCATCGAGGAGCTCGGCACCGAGCTCGCCACGGTCGACCTGGTGGTGTACGACATGCTCGGCCAGCGGGTCCACACGGAGCGCATCCCCGTGAACGGCGACGCCCTCAACACCGTGGCCGACCTGCGCAACGACCTGCGCTCCGGCATCTACGTGGTGAACGTGCGCGCCGGCGAACGCTCCTACACCAAACGCCTCGTGGTGCGCTAAGCGAACAGCCTCCCCTCCCAACGCCTGGACCCCGCCTCGTGCGGGGTCTTCGCGTTCAGTGGAAGTCGTCGTACAGGAGATACTTCGCACGCACCTTGCGGAAGGCGTCCAGCCCGGGCTTCCACGAGGCCCTGATGCGCTCCTCGTCCCAGCCAGCCACCACCTGTTCGCGCAGGCTGGTGGTGCCCGCGAGCTTCTCGAAGAAAGGGATGAAGAACGTTCCCTTGTCCGGATAGGCCTGGTACATGCCGATGAGCCAATGGAGCGGGAGCTTCGGCTCCATCCGCGTGAAGAAATCGCCGTAGGAGCTGAGCTGCACGCCGGTGCAGGGTCTGCCGAGGTAGGGCGGGTCCTTCGCTCCGGGCAGGCTCTTCGGTGTGAACGCATAGGACCCCGTGGTGCAGCCCGGGTAACCGATCACCTGGAAGGGCGTTTCCGTGCCACGGCCCACGCTCACCTGCGTGCCCTCGAAGAGTCCGAGGGCGGGATAGAGGTACACAGCCGCCATGTTGGGCAGGTTGGGCGAAGGGCGCACCGGCAACCGGTAGAACATGGCATGGTCGTACGCCAGGCAGGTGATCACCTTCAGGTCACAACGGGCCCCGCCCTTCAACCAGCCCTCCCCGTTGATCATGCGGGCGTACTCGCCGATGGTCATGCCATGCACGATGGGCACGGGGTGCATGCCCACGAAGGAACGTTGTGCCGTATCAAGCACGGGACCATCGACATAGAAGCCGTTCGGGTCCGGCCGGTCGAGGACAACGACGGCCTTGCGCTGCTCGGCCGCCGCCTCCATCACGAAGTGCAGGGTGCTGATGTAGGTGTAGAAGCGTACGCCCACATCCTGGATGTCGAAGAGCAGCACATCCACGTCCTTCAACTGCTCGGCCTTGGGCTTCTTGTTGTCACCATAGAGCGAGACCACGGGCAGTCCGGTCCGGGGGTCCCGTCCATCCTTCACATGCTCGCCGGCATCGGCATCGCCCCGGAAGCCATGCTCGGGCGCGAACACCTTCACCACGTTCACCTTCAAGGCCACCAAGGAGTCCACGAGGTGCGCGGCACCGATGCGCCCGGTCTGGTTGGTGACCACCGCCACGCGCTTGCCCGTGAGCAACGGCAGGTACTCGCCCGTGCGTTCCGCACCCACCGTGATGCTACCGGCCGCGTTCTGGTCGAACACCTTCTGGTCCTGTGCGGCCGTTGGAAGCACGAAGACCGCGAGCAGCGGCAGGAGCATGGATCGAAGCGCCATCATGAGCACGGTTGGAAGGACGGGACGAAGCTACTGGGGCAAGTCCTGTTCCAAAGGACGATGGTCCCGCCCGGTGCGGTGCCCGGCTATCTTCGCCCGTGCCCATGGGCTTTCCCCATTACATCGCGCGGCGCATCCTCGCCGACCCGGAACGCCAGGACCGCCTTTCGCGCCCGATCGTGCTCATCGCTGTGCTCGGCATCATCATCGGAATGGCGGTGATGATCGTGACCGTGGGCATCACCAGCGGGTTCCAGCGTGAGATCAAGGCCAAGGTGGTGGGCGCCGGCTCGCACATCCAGGTGGTGTCCATCGGCCAGAACGACCCGAAGGAGACACCCCGCGTGGCGATCGACCCGGAACTCGAGGCCCGGCTGCAGGCCATCCCCGGGGTGAAGCATGTGCAGGTGCAGGCCACCAAGCCCGGCATCATCGAGACCCCTGAGGAGATCGAGGGCGTGGTGGTGAAGGGTGTGGGCACCGACTTCGACTGGGGCTTCTGGCGGCAGCACCTGGTGGAGGGCGATGTGATCGATGGGGCCGACAGCGCCTCCACGCCCGGTGTGCTCCTCTCCCGCTACCTCGCCAAGCGCCTGGCCATCGGCGTGGGCGACACCATCACCATCTACCTCGTGAAGGGCCGCGAGGAGATCCGTCCGCGCAAGTTCGCCGTGAAGGGCCTTTACGAGACCGGCCTGGAGAAGATCGACCATCAACTGGTGTTCATCGGGCTCCGGGTGATGCAGCGCTTCGCCCAGTGGGGCCTGAAGGCCGAGATCATGGTGGACACCAGCGACGCGGATGGCACGGTGACCGTGGATGGCATGGCCTTCGGAGGCGATCACGTGTACGACTACCAGTGGCTCGGCGCTCCGTTCCGTGGCAAGGGACCGCACCGCCTATACCCCGCCCCTACCGTTCTGCCCGGGGACAAGCGCCTGCGCCTGGTCGTCTCCGATGCGAGCGGAACGCTGCCCGATACGGCCTGGGTACGCATCACCGCTCCCCTTCCCTGGCCCAGGGCGATCTCGCAGGCCCCTCATCCGCCTCACCCGCCGATCACGGTCGAACGGGGCGGGAACGGCGGCACCTACGACCGGTATGCCGGCGGATACGAGATCACCATCGATGACCTGGAGCGGCTCTCCGTGATCGACGACGAAGTGTATCGCACCCTGCCACAGGGCCTGCGCACCAGCACCGTGCGCGAGCGCTTCGGGGAGATCTTCGCCTGGTTGAACCTGCTGGACACCAATGTGGTGGTGGTGATCGTGCTGATGGTCATCGTGGCCATCATCAACATGACCAGCGCCCTGCTCATCATCATCCTGGAGCGCACAACCATGATCGGCGTGCTGAAGGCGCTGGGCACGGCCAACACCACCATCCGCCGCATCTTCCTTATCGATGCCGCCTACATCCTGGGCTTCGGCATCGTGCTCGGCGACCTGCTCGGCATCGGTCTCTGCCTTCTGCAGCAGCACTTCGGCGTGGTGCGCCTGCCGATCGAGAGTTATTACGTGGACCAGGTGCCTGTGCACATCGACCCGCTGACCGTGCTGGCCCTGAACGCGGGGACCCTGGCGGTCTGCGTGGCCGCCCTGGTGCTGCCCAGCATGCTCGTCTCGCGCATCGCCCCGGCCCGCGCCATCCGCTTCGACTAGCCCGGGGAGCTGGCCTGGCGGGCTACCTTCGCGGCATGCCGCCGGCCCGCAGGCCCCGGCACCACCCCATGCAGATCCACGAGAACATCCTCAGCACCATCGGCAACACGCCCCTGGTGAAATTGAACCGCATCACCAAGGACGTCGCCGCCACCGTGCTCGCCAAGGTGGAGACCTTCAACCCCGGCAATTCCATCAAGGACCGCATGGCGATCAAGATGATCGAGGATGCGGAAAAGGCCGGCCTGTTGAAACCGGGTTACACCATCATCGAGGGCACCAGCGGCAACACCGGCATGGGCCTGGCCATCGGCGCCATCATCAAGGGCTACAAGTGCATCTTCACCACCACCGACAAGCAGAGCAAGGAGAAGGTGGACATCCTGCGCGCCTTCGGTGCCGAGGTGATCGTGTGCCCCACCAACGTGGACCCCGAGGACCCGCGGAGCTACTACAGCGTGAGCAGCCGCCTGGTGAAGGAGGTGCCCAACAGCTGGAAGGCGAACCAGTACGACAACCCCAGCAACGCGCAGGCGCACTACGAGAGCACAGGGCCCGAACTGTGGGAGCAGACCGGCGGCAGGATCGACCACCTGGTGGTGGGCGTGGGCACCGGCGGCACCATCTGCGGCACCGCGCGCTACCTGAAGGAGAAGAACCCGAACCTCAAGGTGTGGGGCATTGACACCTACGGCTCCGTCTTCAAGAAGTTGAAGGAGACCGGGGAGTTCGACAAGAACGAGATCTACCCGTACATCACCGAGGGCATCGGCGAGGACTTCGTGCCGCAGAACGTGGACCTCGACCTCATCGATCACTTCGAGAAGGTCACTGACCGCGACGCCGCCATCTACACGCGGAAGATCGTAAAGGACGAGGCCATCTTCGTGGGCAACAGCGCGGGCGCGGCCATCGCCGGTCTGCTGCAGCTGAAGGACAACTTCAAGAAGGGCGAGGTGGTGGTGGTGATCTTCCACGACCACGGCAGCCGCTACGTGGGCAAGATGTTCAACGACGACTGGATGCGCGAGCGCGGCTTCCTCGTGGAGGAGAAGCCCACGGCCGGCGACCTTTTGAAGGGCAAGGACCTCGCGCTGCTGAGCGTGGAGGCCGAGGAGCCTGTGCTGCACGCGATCGACAAGATGCGCAAGCACAACATCGACCAGCTGCCGGTCTTCGAGAATGGGAAGCCGGTGGGAACCATCACCGATGCCCGCCTGTTCAATGCGATCCTTGAGGACGCCGATGTGCGCACCCGGAAGGCCCGCGTCGTGATGGGGCCCGCCCTGCCCGTGCTGAAGGTGGACGCCACGCTGGATGAGGTGGCGGCCAAGCTGGGCAACGGTTCGCCGGCGGTGCTGGTGCAAATGCCTGTCGCGCCGAGCGGAGTCGAGGCGTACGGCATCCTCACGAAGCAGGACATCATCGGGAAATTGCGGTGAAGGCTCGGGCTGTCCCCTTGTCCTTGACCATCGTGCTGCTCCTTGCAGGCTGCGGGCAGGAAGCAGGGAAGAACAGCCCTTACAACGCGTCGGGCTTCGATACGGCCAAGGACGAGGCGGCAGCGGAGGACACCGTTCAACGAGCGCACACCGGGAGCATTCCGGTCACGGCGAACGACCTTGCCACGCTCATCCTTGATGGGCCGGTCCCCGATCACCTGGACGAGACCAGTGTGCAACTGCTCATCGACAGCCTGTTCGCGACCGACCCTGCTACCCGGCAAATGCTAGCTCGGGCCTTTACCAAGCTCTGGCCGAAGGCCGACGGCGCGATAGCGGAGAGCATGGGCCTGGCCGCCCTGGATTACGTGAGCGCCAACCCCGCCGAGTTCATCGCCCTCTTCGACAAGGAGCTGAGCGAAGCCGACCTGACCGTATGGGCCGATATGCTCGCGCAGGAGCTCTTGATCGACCATGAGACCGGAGCAGTGGAGGCCTGGTCGATCCAAGCACCGCAGCTGGAACACCAATGCGCTTCGGGTGCGGCGCTCCACCGCAAGCGGATCTCCGCGTTCACGAAGCTGGTCGGCGACCGGATCAAGGAGCTGAGCTCGGCGAGCTGAACAGGCATGCGCTATCGCACCGACCAAATGGACCGCACGATCCAGGTGCCCGAACACCCGGAGCGCATCATCTCCCTCGTCCCCTCCCAGACCGAGCTGTTGCACGACCTGGGCCTCGGCGACCGCGTGGTCGGCATCACCAAGTTCTGCATCCACCCGGAGGACTGGTTCCGCAGCAAGGCCCGCGTGGGCGGCACCAAGCAGGTGGACATGGAAAAAGTGCACGCGCTGAAACCCGACCTGATCATCGGTAACAAGGAGGAGAACGCGCAGGCCGACATCGAGGCCCTGGAGCTGGAGTTCCCGGTGTGGATGAGCGATGTGCGCGACCTGGATGGAGCCCTGGACATGATCCAACGGGTGGGTGAGCTCACCGGGACCTCAGGCAAGGCCGAAGAACTGGTGAGCGGTATCGAACGGGCGTTCAGCGGGCTTCAACCGCTCGCCCCTCATCTAACGGCGGCCTACCTCATCTGGCACGAGCCCATGATGGTGGCCGGGACCGACACCTTCGTGAACGACATGCTCGCGCGCTGCGGCCTCACCAACGCCTTCACACAGCGCGGCGCGCGGTACCCGGAGGTCTCCCCCGCGGAGCTCGCCGCCGCCGATCCTGACGTGATCCTGCTCTCCTCGGAGCCGTTCCCTTTCGCGGAGAAGCACATCGCGCAATACAACATGCTCTGCCCCGGCACACCGGTTCACCTGGTGGACGGCGAGTTCTTCAGCTGGTACGGCAGCCGCCTGCTCAAGGCACCGGGCTATTTCAACGGTCTGCTGGCCGGATGGGCGGTGTAGCCCTGGGTAGCGGCCGGTTACCTTTGCCGCGACCTCACCGGACACCGTGCGCCTGCATGTCCTCCTCATCGGCCTCTGTGTGTCGTTGGGCCTTCATGCCCAGCGGGTGGGCCTGGTGCTCAGCGGGGGCGGCGCCGTGGGGCTCACCCACATCGGCGTGATCAAGGCCCTGGAGGAGAACGACATCCCCATCGACTACATCGCCGGCAGCAGCATGGGCGCACTGGTGGGGGCGATGTACGCCGCAGGGTATTCCCCCGCCGAGATCGACAGCCTCTTCAACACCGACCTCTACAAGCTCATGGCCGAGGGTGACGTGGAGGACCGCTACGTGTACTACTTCAAGGCCGACGAGCCCGATGCGTCGCTCATCAACCTGCGCTTCGACCTCGACACCAGCCTGCAGGCCTCGTTGCCCACCAACCTGCGCAGCCCGGTGCTCATCGACTTCGAGCAGATGCGGGGCTTTGCCGGTGCCGGCGCTGTGAGCGGCTACAACATGGACAGCCTGTTCGTGCCTTTCCGTTGCGTGGCCAGCGACATCACGGCCCAGCGGCCCGTGGTGTTCGAACAGGGCGATCTGGCCCAGGCGGTGCGGGCGAGCATGAGCTATCCGTTCTACTTCAAGCCGATCCGTGTGAACGGGCACCTGATGATGGACGGCGGCCTGTACAACAACTTCCCCAGCGACGTGATGTATGAGTCGTTCCTGCCCGACATCATCATCGGCAGCAACGTGGCCTACAACGCTCCTCCGCCCAGTGAGGACGACCTCATGAGCCAGCTGCGGGCCATGCTGCAGGAGAAGACCAACTACACGGTGATCTGCGAGAACGGCATCATCGTGGAGCCCAAGACGGCCACCACCCTCTTCGATTTCAGCGACCCGCGCCGACCCATCGATGACGGGTACGCCGCGGCCATGGCCCGCATGCCGGAGATCAAGGCAGCGATCGAACGGCGCGTGCCGAGGGCACAGGTGGAGGCCCGCCGCAAGGCCTTCCGGTCGCGCATGCCCGCATTGGTCTTCAGCGACATCCGCGTGGAAGGCCTGAACAAGGGACAGACCCGCTTCGTGGAACAGGTGCTCAACAAGGGGAAAGGGCCTGTCAGCGCGGAAGAACTGAAGCCGCGCTACTTCCGGCTCTACGCGGACCAGGCCGTGAGCGGTCTGCAGCCGCAGGCCACGTACAACGCACGCCGTGGCGACTACGACCTCAACATCCTCGTGAAGCGCGAGAAGGAGCTGCAGGTGCGCTTCGGCGGCATGTTCAGCTCGCGCCCCATCAACACCGGCATGGTGGGCCTGCGCTACAACCTCTTCGGCCGGGCGAGCACCGGGGTGGAGGCCCTCTCCTACTTCGGCAAGTTCTACGCCGCCGGCCAGGTGAAGCTCCGCAGCGACCTCAGCACGCGAATGCCCATCTACCTCGAACCGGTCTTCACGCTGCACCGGTGGGACTACTTCACCAGCTTCGCCACCTTCTTCGACGAGGTGCGGCCCAGCTACGTGGTGATGCGCGAGGGCTGGGGCGGGCTCAACGCCGGACTGGCGTTGGGCAACAAGGGGTTGCTGCGCGTGGACGGCAAATACGCCCAGACCCGCGACAGCTACTACCAGGACCTCACCTTCAGCGCCAGCGATACCGCGGACATCACGGAGTTCTACTTCGGTACGGGCGGCGTGCTGGTCGAGCGCAATTCGCTCAACCGCAAGCAGCATCCGAATGCGGGCGAGCAGCTGCTGGCCGAGGTGCGCTATGTGGGCGGGGACGAGCACACCACCAGCGGCAGCCTCACCGAACAGCCGCACGACTACTACCGGCACCACGAGTGGGTCATGGCGCACGTGAAGCTCGACAAGTACTTCCTGCCGAAAGGGACCGTGCGGTTCGGCATGCTGCTGGAGGGCATGTACAGCACGCAGACCTATTTCCAGAACTACAGCGCCAGCATCATCCGCGTGCCTTCGTTCCAGCCCACCCCCGAAAGCCGCACCTACTTCATCGACGCCTTCCGCGCCCCCCAATGGGTGGCCGGTGGGGCGCGGGCCATCATCGCCGTGGCCCGCAACAAGTTCGATCTGCGCCTGGAGGGCTACGTGTTCCAGCCCTACAAGCCGCTCGTTCGCGGCGACTTCGACAACACCGAGGTGGGCGAGCCCATCAGCACCCGCTATTACATCGCCAGCGGCTCCCTCATCTACCAGAGCCCCGTGGGGCCGGTGTGGTTCAACACCAGCTACTTCGATGGGCTGGACAACCCCTGGGCCTGGAGCCTGAACTTCGGCTACGTGATCTTCGCCCAGAAGGCGATGGAATAACGAGAAAGCCCCGGTCTCCCGGGGCTTCTCGTCTTCAGTAGGGCATTGGCTCAGGCCTGGGCGGCCGGTCCGCCGAAGTTCATGGGGATCTCGGGCATCTCGGTCTCGCGGATAGCGCCGTGCACCTGCTCGAACTTCTGCACGTTGTCGGCCAGGGCGCGCATGAGGCGCTTGGCGTGCTGGGGCGTGAGCAGGATGCGCGAGCGCACCTTGGCCTTGGGCACGCCGGGCATCACGCGCACGAAATCGAGCACGAACTCCGAGTTGCTGTGGGTGATGATCGCGAGGTTGCTGTAGATGCCGTCGGCCACCTCCTCGCTGATCTCGATGTTCAGCTGGTTGCCGCGGGGTTGGTCCTTCTGGTCTGCCATGTTGGTCTTGCGTTCGTTACAGGTTGAAGCGACGAGCGGCAGCGCCTTCCGGTGCCGCCGCTCGCGCTTGGTTCATGCGTTGGTGATCACTCCTCGATCTCCTGTTCCTGCAGGCGGCTGGCCATCAGGCGCGTGTACTCGTCCTTGTTGTACACCAGGTTCTTCTGGAAGCGGCGCGAGCCCGTACCGGCGGGGATGAGGTGACCCACGATCACGTTCTCCTTGAGGCCGAGCAGATGGTCCTCCTTCGCGCTCACGGCGGCCTCGTTCAGCACCTTGGTGGTCTCCTGGAAGGAGGCGGCGCTGATGAAGCTGTCGGTCTGCAGCGAAGCGCGGGTGATGCCCTGCAGCAGGGTGCGGCTGGTGGCCGGGGTGGCCTGGCGGGCCTCCACGAGCTTGGCGTCCTTCCGCCGCAGCACGCTGTTCTCATCACGCAGCTTGCGCATGGTGATGATCTGACCCACCTTGAGGTTGGGGCTGTCGCCGGACTCGGTGACGACCATCTTGTCGTAGATGTCGTCGTTCACCTCCATGAACTCGGTCTTGTTCACCACCTCCTTCTCCAGGAAGCGGGTGTCGCCCGGGTCCTCGATCTCCACCTTGCGCATCATCTGGCGCACGATCACCTCGAAGTGCTTGTCGTTGATCTTCACGCCCTGCATGCGGTACACCTCCTGCACCTCGTTCACCAGGTACTCCTGCACCTTGGTGGGTCCCTGGATGTCCAGGATGTCCCCCGGGGCCACGGAGCCGTCGCTCAGCGGGGCGCCCGCCTTGATGAAGTCGTTCTCCTGCACCAGGATGTGCTTGCTCAGCGGCACCAGGTAGTACTTCTTCTCGCCGGTGCGGCTCTCCACGATGATCTCGCGGTTGCCGCGCTTGATCTTGCCGTAGGAGATGATGCCGTCGATCTCGCTCACCACGGCCGGGTTGCTCGGGTTGCGGGCCTCGAACAGTTCGGTCACGCGGGGCAGACCGCCGGTGATGTCACCGCCCTTGCCGGAGCTGCGCGGGATCTTCACCAGGATGTCGCCGGCCTCGATCTTCTGGCCGTCGTTCACCATGATGTGGGCGCCCACCGGCAGGGAGTAGTTCTTCACCTCCTCCTTGCTCTTGGCGTCCATGATCTTGATGGTCGGGTTCTTCCGCTTGTCGCGGCTCTCCACGATCACCTTCTCGGTGAAGCCCGTCTGTTCGTCGATCTCCTCGCGGTAGGTCACGCTCTCCTCGATGCTCTCGAATTCGAGCACACCGGGAAGCTCGGAGATGATCACGGCGTTGTACGGGTCCCACGTGCAGATCACGTCGCCCTTCTTCACGTTCTTGCCGCCCTTGTTGTACAGGTAGGCACCGTACGGGATGTTGCTCGTGGTGAGCACGATGCCCGTGTTGGTGTCCACGATGCGCATCTCGGTCGAGCGGCTGATCACCACCTCGGCGTCGTCGCCGCGCTTGTCCTTCTTCTTCACGGTGCGCAGCTCGTCGATCTCGAGCTTGCCGTCGTACTTGGCCTTGATCTCGCTCTCGTCGGTGATCTTGCCGGCCACACCGCCCACGTGGAAGGTACGCAGCGTGAGCTGGGTGCCCGGTTCACCGATGGACTGGGCGGCGATCACGCCCACGGCCTCGCCCATCTGCACCATGCGGCCCGTGGCCAGGTTGCGGCCGTAGCACTTGGCGCACACGCCCTGCTTCTGCTCGCAGGTGAGCACGCTGCGGATCTCCACCTCCTCGATGGGGCTGTTGGCGACGCGCTCGGCCACCTCCTCCGTGATCTGCACCCCACTGCCGACGAGCAGGTCGCCGGTCTGCGGGTGGAACACGTCGTGCACCGATACGCGCCCGAGGATGCGGTCGTAGAGGCTCTCGACCACCTCCTCGTTCTTCTTCAGGGCCGTGGCCACCAGACCGCGGAGCGTACCGCAGTCCTCGTTGGTGATCACCACGTCCTGCGCCACGTCCACCAGACGACGCGTGAGGTAGCCGGCGTCGGCCGTCTTCAGCGCCGTATCCGCCAGACCCTTGCGGGCACCGTGGGTGGAGATGAAGTACTCCAGGATGGACAGGCCCTCCTTGAAGTTCGAGAGGATGGGGTTCTCGATGATGTCCTGGCCACCGCCGCCGCCGCTCTTCTGCGGCTTGGCCATCAGGCCCCGCATGCCGCTCAGCTGGCGGATCTGCTCCTTCGAACCACGGGCGCCGCTGTCCATCATCATGTAGATGGAGTTGAAGCCGTGCCGGTCGCCCTTCAGGCGCTCCATCAGGTTGAAGGTGAGCTTGCTGTTGGTGTGTGTCCAGATGTCGATGGTCTGGTTGTAGCGCTCGTTGTTGGTGATGAGGCCCATGTTGTAGTTGCCCGTCACCTCGTCCACCTCCGTCTGGGCGGCCTTGAGCAGCTTGTCCTTCTCATCGGGCACCACCACGTCCATCAGGTTGAAGCTGAGGCCGCCGCGGAAGGCGCTCATGAAGCCGAGCTCCTTGATGTCATCGAGGAACTTGGCCGTCTTGGCCGTGCCCACGGTCTTCAGCACCGTGCCGATGATGTCGCGGAGGCTCTTCTTGGTGAGCAGCTCGTTGATGTAGCCGCACTCGTCGGGCACCACCTCGTTGAAGAGCACGCGGCCCACGGTGGTCTCGATCAGCTGGCTCTTGCCATCGGTGCCGGTCCAGCGCACCTTGATGAAGGCGTGCAGGTCCACCTGGCCTTCGTTGTAGGCGATGGTCACCTCCTCGGGGCTGTAGAACACGCGGCCCTCGCCACGCACGGGCTGCTCCTTCGTGCTCTTCTTGCCCTTGGTGATGTAGTAGAGGCCGAGCACCATGTCCTGGCTGGGCACCGCGATGGGCGCGCCGTTGGCCGGGTTGAGGATGTTGTGGCTGGCGAGCATGAGCAGCTGCGCCTCCAGGATGGCGGCGTGGCCCAGGGGCACGTGCACGGCCATCTGGTCACCGTCGAAGTCGGCGTTGAAGGCCGTGGTGACCAGCGGATGCAGCTGGATGGCCTTGCCCTCGATCAGCTTGGGCTGGAAGGCCTGGATGCCGAGGCGGTGCAGCGTCGGTGCGCGGTTCAGCAGCACCGGGTGGCCCTTCAGCACGTTCTCCAGGATGTCCCACACCACGGGCTCCTTCTTGTCCACGATCTTCTTGGCGCTCTTCACCGTCTTCACGATCCCCCGCTCGATGAGCTTGCGGATGATGAACGGCTTGAAGAGCTCGGCGGCCATGTCCTTGGGCAGACCGCACTCGTGCAGCTTGAGCTCGGGGCCCACCACGATCACGGAACGCGCGCTGTAGTCAACACGCTTACCGAGCAGGTTCTGACGGAAGCGGCCCTGCTTGCCCTTGAGCGAATCGCTCAGGGACTTCAGCGGGCGGTTGCTCTCGCTCTTCACGGCGCTGCTCTTGCGGCTGTTGTCGAAGAGGCTGTCCACGGCCTCCTGCAGCATGCGCTTCTCATTGCGCAGGATCACCTCCGGCGCCTTGATCTCCATGAGGCGCTTCAGGCGGTTGTTGCGGATGATGACGCGGCGGTACAGGTCGTTCAGGTCGCTCGTGGCGAAACGGCCGCCGTCCAGGGGCACCAGCGGGCGCAGTTCGGGCGGGATCACGGGCACCACCTTCACGATCATCCACTCGGGACGGTTCTCGCGACGACTGTTGGCCTCGCGGAAGGCCTCCACCACGTTCAGGCGCTTGAGCGCCTCGTTCTTGCGCTGCTGGCTCGTTTCGGTGTTCGCCTTGTGGCGCAGGTCGTAGCTGAGGCCGTCGAGGTCGAGGCGCTTCAGCAGGTCGTACAGCGCGTCCGCGCCCATCTTGGCGATGAACTTGTTCGGGTCGCTGTCATCGAGGTACTGGTTGTCCTTGCCGAGGGTCTCCAGGATGTCCAGGTATTCCTCCTCGGTGAGGAAGTCCAGGTAGTTCAGGGCGACACCCTCCTTGTTCTTGGCGGGACCGGCCTGGATGACCACATAGCGCTCGTAGTAGATGATCTGGTCGAGCTTCTTGGTGGGCAGGCCCAGCAGGTAGCCGATCTTGTTGGGCAGGCTCCGGAAATACCAGATGTGCGCCACCGGCACGGTGAGCTGGATGTGCCCCATGCGCTCGCGGCGCACCTTCTTCTCGGTCACCTCCACGCCGCAGCGGTCGCACACGATGCCCTTGTAGCGGATCCGCTTGTACTTGCCGCAGTGGCATTCGAAGTCCTTGACGGGACCGAAGATGCGCTCGCAGAACAGGCCGTCGCGCTCGGGCTTGTACGTGCGGTAGTTGATCGTTTCGGGCTTGATCACCTCGCCATGGCTGCGCTCCAGGATCTGCTCCGGGCTGGCCAGACTGATGACGATCTTGTCGAAGTTGCTGTTGAGCTTGACTTCCTTTTTCATGGGTGCTTCGATCAAGGTTCCGCGTTAGTTCTTCTCGTTCTCGCTCTCCAGGCTCACGTTCAGGGCCAGGCCGCGGAGCTCGTGCAACAGCACGTTGAACGACTCGGGGATGCCCGGGGTCGGCAGCGGCTCGCCCTTCACGATGCTCTCGTAGGCCTTGGCGCGGCCCACCACGTCATCGCTCTTCACGGTGAGGATCTCCTGCAGGATGCTGCTGGCGCCGAAGGCCTCCAGGGCCCACACCTCCATCTCACCGAAGCGCTGGCCGCCGAACTGGGCCTTACCGCCGAGCGGCTGCTGGGTGATGAGGCTGTAGGGGCCGATGGAGCGGGCGTGCATCTTGTCGTCCACCATGTGGGCCAGCTTGATCATGTAGATCACGCCCACGGTGGCAGGCTGGTGGAACCGCTCCCCGGTCCCGCCGTCGTGCAGGTAGGTACGACCGAAGCGCGGGATACCGGCATCCTCCGTCTCCTTTTCGATCTCCTCGATGGTGGCACCGTCGAAGATCGGGGTGGCGTACTTGCGTCCCAGCTTCAGGCCTGCCCAACCGAGCACGGTCTCGTAGATCTGGCCCAAGTTCATGCGCGAAGGCACGCCCAGCGGGTTCAGCACGATGTCCACGGGGGTGCCGTCCTCCAGGTAAGGCATGTCCGCATCGCGCACGATCTTGGCCACGATGCCCTTGTTCCCGTGGCGGCCGGCCATCTTGTCGCCCACCGTGAGCTTGCGCTTGGCGGCCACATACACCTTCGCGAGCTTCACGATGCCCGTGGGCAGCTCGTCGCCGATGCTCACCTGGAACTTCTTGCGCTTGTACACGCCACTGATGTCGCTGTGGCGGATGTTGTAGTTGTGGATGAGCTGGCGCACCAGTTCGTTCGTCCGCTTGTCCGCGGTCCACTCGGTGGGGTCCACGGTCACGAAGTCGATCGCCTGCAGCACCTTGGCGCTGAACTTCACGCCCTTCTTGATCTGCTCCTCCTTGTACTTGTTGAAGACACCGTTGCTGTTGTGGCCGCCGATGAGCTTCATCATCTTCTCGATAAGGACCTCCTTCAGCGAGCCCAGCTCCAGTTCGTACTCCTTGTCGATCTGGTCCAGAACGGCCTTCTCGTTGGTCTTGGCCTTCTTGTCCTTGATCGCACGGCTGAACAGCTTCTTGTCGATCACCACGCCCTTGGTGCTGGGCGGGGCCTTCATGCTGGCGTCCTTCACATCGCCGGCCTTGTCGCCGAAGATGGCGCGGAGCAGCTTCTCCTCGGGGCTCGGGTCGGTCTCGCCCTTCGGCGTGATCTTGCCAATGAGGATGTCCCCCTCCTTGATCTCGGCACCGATGCGGATCAGGCCGTTCTCGTCGAGGTCCTTGGTCGCCTCCTCGGAGACGTTGGGGATGTCGGCGGTGAGCTCCTCCAGGCCGCGCTTGGTGTCGCGTACCTCCATGATGTACTCATCGATGTGGATGGAGGTGAAGATGTCCTCGCGGGCCACGCGCTCGCTGATCACGATGGCGTCCTCGAAGTTGTAGCCCTTCCACGGCATGAAGGCCACCAGCAGGTTCCGGCCGATGGCCAGCTCGCCGTCCTGGGTGCTGTAACCCTCCACGAGCACCTGGCCCTTGCTCACCTTCTCGCCCTTGCGGACGATCGGGCGCAGGTTCATGCAGGTGCTCTGGTTGGTCTTCATGAACTTGGTGATGCGGTACTCCTTCTCATCGCCATCGAAGCTCACCGTGCGCTCGTCGTCGGTGCGCTTGTACTCGATGACGATGCGGTCGGCGTCCACGATCTTCACCACGCCTTCGCCTTCGGCGGCGAGCAGCACGCGGCTGTCGTGGGCCACGCGCTCCTCCAGGCCGGTGCCCACGATCGGGGCGTCGGGGCGCAGCAGCGGCACGGCCTGGCGCATCATGTTCGAGCCCATCAGCGCGCGGTTGGCGTCGTTGTGCTCGAGGAAGGGGATGAGGCTGGCGGCGATGGAGGCGATCTGGTTCGGCGCCACGTCCATCAGGTGCAGCTCCTTCGGGCTGGTCACGGGGAAGTCGCCCATCAGGCGGGCCTTCACCCGCTTGTCCAGGAACTCGCCGCTATCGTTCACCTTGGCGTTCGCCTGAGCGATCACCTGGTTGTCCTCCTCCTCGGCGCTGAGGTAGATGAGCTCGCCCTTGGTGTCCACCTTGCCATCCGTCACCTTGCGGTACGGGGTCTCGATGAAGCCCAGGTCGTTCACCTTGCTGTACACGCAAAGGCTGCTGATCAGACCGATGTTCGGACCTTCCGGGGTCTCGATGGTGCAGAGGCGGCCGTAGTGCGTGTAGTGCACGTCGCGGACCTCGAAGCCGGCGCGCTCGCGGCTCAGACCACCGGGTCCAAGGGCCGAGAGGCGGCGCTTGTGGGTGATCTCGGCCAGCGGGTTGGTCTGGTCCATGAACTGGCTCAGCTGGTTCGTTCCGAAGAACGAGTTGATCACCGAGCTCAGGGTCTTGGCGTTGATCAGGTCGGTGGGCGTGAACACCTCGTTGTCGCGCACGTTCATGCGCTCGCGGATGGTGCGGGCCATGCGGGCCAGGCCCACGCCGAACTGGGTGTAGAGCTGCTCGCCCACGGTGCGCACGCGTCGGTTGCTCAGGTGGTCGATGTCGTCCACATCGGCCTTGGAGTTCACCAGCTCGATCAGGTAGCGGATGATGCTGATGATGTCCTCCTTGGTGAGCACGCGCACGCTGAGCTCGCTCTCGAGGCCGAGCTTCTTGTTGATGCGGTACCGGCCCACCTCGCCGAGGTCGTAGCGCTGCTCGCTGAAGAACAGCTTGTCGATCACGCCGCGGGCGGTCTCCAGGTCCGGGGGTTCGGCGTTGCGCAGCTGGCGGTAGATCACCTCCACGGCCTCCTTCTCGGAGTTGGAGGTGTCCTTCTGCAGCGTGTTGTAGATGAGGGCGTAGTCGGCCGCGTTCACCCCGGCCTTGTGCAGGATCACGGTCTTGGCGCCGCTCTCCACGATCTGGTCCACGTGGTGCTCCTCGATCACGGTCTCACGGTCGATCAGCACCTCGTTGCGCTCGATGCTCACCACCTCACCGGTGTCCTCGTCCACGAAATCCTCCACCCAGGTCTTGAGCACACGTGCGGCGAGCTTGCGGCCCACGGCCTCCTTCATGGCGGCCTTGGTCACCTTCACCTCGTCGGCCAGGCCGAAGATGTTGAGGATGTCCTTGTCGCTCTCGAAGCCGATGGCGCGCAGCAGCGTGGTCACCGGCAGTTTCTTCTTGCGGTCGATGTACGCGTACATCACCCCGTTGATGTCGGTCGCGAACTCGATCCAGCTGCCCTTGAAGGGGATCACACGGGCGCTGTAAAGCTTGGTGCCGTTGGCGTGGCGGCTCTGGCCGAAGAACACGCCCGGGCTGCGGTGCAGCTGGCTCACGATCACCCGTTCGGCGCCGTTCACCACGAAGGAGCCCTTCGGGGTCATGTACGGGATCTGGCCCAGGTACACGTCCTGCACGATGGTCTCGAAGTCCTCGTGCTCGGGGTCGGTGCAGTACAGCTTCAGCTTGGCCTTGAGGGGTACGCTGTAGGTAAGACCGCGCTCGATGCACTCCTCGATGCTGTAGCGGGGGGGGTCGATGAAGTAGTCGAGGAACTCCAGCACGAACTGGTTGCGCGTGTCCGTGATGGGGAAGTTCTCCATGAACACCTTGTAGAGGCCCTCGCTGTCGCGATGCTCTGGAAGGGTCTCGATCTGGAAGAACTCCTCGAAGCTCTTCAGCTGGATCTCGAGGAAATCGGGATAGGAGGTCGAGAGCACGCTGCTGCCGAAGTCGATGCGCTTGCTCTTGCGGGTGATGGTCTTCGCCTGGGCCATTGGGGGGATCGGGGATGAGAAGGGAACGACCGACGGGAATGCCTGAACGGTGCATCAGCTGGGCCCCCTGATGCGCGGGGTAGTGGGTGTGCCTGAAAACGGCACAGGACCGCAGGGCGGCCGTCCCGGCCCCGTTGCCGGGGCGGGACGGCCGTTGCGGTCAATGCGACGGGAGGTTCTTACTTGACCTCAACTTCGGCACCGGCTTCCGTGAGCTGCTGCTTCAGGTTCTCGGCGTCCTCCTTGGACACACCCTCCTTCAGCGGCTTCGGAGCACCGTCAACGAGGTCCTTCGCCTCCTTCAGTCCGAGGCCGGTCAGCTCCTTCACGAGCTTCACCACGGCGAGCTTGTTGGCACCGCCGTTCTTCAGGATCACGTCGAAGCTCGTCTTGGCTTCGGCGGCCTCACCACCACCGGCGGCACCGCCACCGACAGCGGCCACGGCCACAGCAGCGGCGGCGGGCTCGATCTTGTATTCGTCCTTCAGGTACTGGGCCAGTTCGTTGACCTCCTTCACGGTGAGGCTCACGAGCTGATCACCCAGGGCTTTGATGTCTGCCATCTTCGTAATTGTTACTTGTTCTGGTTAGTGGAAGCTATCCGTGCGTAACGCGTTCGGCTCAGGCGGCGCGCTCCTCGAGGGCCTTCACCAGGCCCGCGATCTTCTGTCCGCCGCTGCCCTGCAGGCCACCGATCACGTTCTTGATCGGGCTCTGCAGCAATGCAATGATGTCGCCAATGAGCTCCTCCTTCCCTTTCAGGTTGGTGAGCATGGCCAGTTGTTCGTCGCCCACGAACACCGCCTCCTCGATCCAAGCGCTCTTCAGGATCGGCTTGGGGTTCTTCTTGCGGAAGTTCGTGATCAGTTTCGCGGGGGCATTGCCCTTGTCCGCGAACATCACGGCCGTCTGCCCCTTCAACGTGGGGAAGAGGCCGCTGTAATCCTTGCCCTCGATGCGCTCCATCGCCTTCTCGAGCAGGGTGTTCTTCACCACCTTCATGCGGATGCCCGCCTTGTTGCACTCGCGGCGGAGGTTGCTGGTCGCTTCCGCGTTCAGCGCGCTGGCATCGGTGAGGTAGATGACGCTGTTGGCCTTGATCTCAGCGATCAGTTCGTTGATGGCCTGGTCTTTTTCAGTACGGGTTGCCATGGTCGTTGATCGTTTGGGATCAGGCGTTCACCACACGGGGGTCGACCTTGACGCCCGGGCTCATGGTGCTGCTGATGCTGATGCTTTTGATGTACGCTCCCTTGGCCGTGCTGGGCTTCAGCTTCACCAGGGTCTGGAGGATCTCGTTGGCGTTCTCACGCAGCTTGGCCGCATCGAACGAGGCCTTTCCGATCACCGCGTGGATGATGCCGGCCTTGTCCACCTTGAAGTCGATCTTACCGGCCTTCACCTCCTTCACCGCCTTGGCCACGTCCATGGTCACGGTGCCGGTCTTCGGGTTCGGCATCAGGCCGCGGGGACCGAGCACACGGCCCAGTGCGCCCACCTTGGCCATCACCGCCGGTGTGCAGATGATCACGTCCACATCGGTCCAGCCGCCCTTGATCTTCTCCACGTAGTCGTCCAGGCCGGCCATGTCCGCACCGGCGGCCATCGCCTCCTCGCACTTGGCGGGGTCGGCCAGCACCAGCACCTTCACCGTGCGGCCGGTGCCATGCGGCAGGCTCACGGTGCCGCGCACCATCTCGGTGCTCTTCTTCGGGTCCACGCCCAGTCGCACCGCGATGTCCACCGTGGCGTCGAACTTGGTCGTGCTCACCTGCTTCACGATCTCCGTCGCTTGCGACAGGTCGTACAATTTGGCGCCATCGAACTTCGCGACGGCGGCCTTGCGCTTCTTGGTCAGGGTTGCCATGGTCCGATGGTTATTTCGTGAGGGGGCTGTCACCGGTCACCGTGATGCCCATGCTGCGGGCCGTGCCGGCCACCATGCTCATGGCGCTTTCGATGGTGAAGCAGTTCAGGTCGGGCATCTTGTCCTGGGCGATGGCACGCACCTGGTCCCAGGTCACACTGCCCACCTTCTTCGTCTGCGGCACACCGCTGCCGCCCTTCACCTTGGCCGCGTCCATCAGCTGCACGGCCGCGGGCGGGGTCTTGATGATGAAATCGAAGCTCTTGTCGCTGTAAACCGTGATCACCACCGGCAGCACCTTGCCGGCCTTGTCCTGCGTGCGTGCATTGAACTGCTTGCAGAACTCCATGATGTTCACGCCCTTGGCACCCAGAGCGGGGCCGATGGGGGGCGCGGGGTTCGCCGCCCCGCCTTTCACCTGGAGTTTCACCAGGGCACTGATCTCCTTTGCCATTGTCGCTGTGTTGTGTCCTTGTTGGCGTCCGCTTGGCGGCGGACTCGGACGGTTAATTCACGTTTCAGACCTCCTTCTCCACTTGCATGAAACTGAGCTCCAGCGGGGTCTTCCGACCGAAGATCTTCACCATCACCTTCAGCTTCTTCTTCTCCTCGTTGATCTCCTCGATCACCCCGTTGAACCCGTTGAAGGGTCCATCGATCACCTTCACGCCCTCCCCGACATGGTAGGGGTTGTGAATGGACTCCTCGGTCTCGGCCAACTCGTCCATCTTGCCCAGAATCCGGTTCACCTCGCTCATGCGCAGGGGAACCGGGTCGCCGCCTTTTTCCGAGCCCAGGAAACCGATCACGTTGGGCAGCTGCTTCAGGGTGTGCGCGATCTCACCGGTGAGGTCAGCCTCGATGAGCACATACCCCGGGTAGAGGTTGCGCTCCTTGCTCACCTTCTTCCCTTCGCGGATCTGGTAGAACTTCTCCATCGGGATCAGCACCTGGCTGATGTACGTGCCCATGTTCGAGCGGCGCACCTCCGAATCGATGGTCTCCTTCACCTTCTTCTCCTTGCCGGAGATGGCGCGGACCACATACCACTTCTTCGTGCTCACCTCGGCCATCTTACTGAAGCAGTTTGTAGAGGAAGCCGAGCACGCCCTTCCAGAAGCTGTCGTTCGTCATGTTGTGCACGCCGAACACGTAGTCCATCAGGAACACCAGCAGGCTGATGATCAGCGCGGTGACGAGCACGATGATGGCACTGCTCTGGAGCTCCTTCCAGGTAGGCCAGCTCACCTTGTTCATGAGCTCGTTGTAGCTCTCGGCGAAGTATGTCTTCAAGCTTGCCACGTCATCATTCGCTTTTGCACGGGTGGCAGGAATCGAACCCGCAGCCTAAGGTTTTGGAGACCTTCGCTCTACCAATTGAGCTACACCCGTAGACCTGTTCCTTGTTCTCTTCTTTCGGCGGCGAAGGCCGTCCGCCTTGCGGCGGACGGCCCTGCCTCCGTTGGTATTTGCAGTGCTTACTTGATCACTTCGGTCACCTGGCCGGCACCCACGGTACGACCACCCTCGCGGATGGCGAAGCGCAGACCCTTGTCCATGGCGATCGGCACGATCAACTTCACGTTGATCGTGACGTTGTCACCGGGCATGATCATCTCACGGCCGGCCTCCATCGTGATCTCGCCCGTCACGTCCGTCGTGCGGAAGTAGAACTGGGGACGGTACTTGTTATGGAAGGGGGTGTGACGACCGCCCTCCTCCTTCTTCAGCACGTAGATCTCGGCCTTGAACTCGGTGTGGGGGGTGATGCTGCCCGGGGCGGCGATCACCATGCCACGACGGATCTGGTCCTTTTCGATACCGCGGAGCAGCAGCCCGCAGTTGTCGCCGGCCTCACCGCGGTCCAGCAGCTTGCGGAACATCTCCACACCCGTGCAGGTGCTGGTGAGCTTCTGCTCCTGCATGCCGATGATCTCCACGTTGTCACCCACCTTGATCACGCCGGTCTCGATACGACCGGTGGCCACGGTACCGCGACCCGTGATGGAGAACACGTCCTCCACGCTCATCAGGAAGGGCTTGTCAACTTGACGGGGGGGGATGGGGATCCAGGTGTCCACCGCATCCATCAGCTTCATCACCGTATCCACCCACTTCTCCTCACCGTTCAGGGCGCCAAGCGCGCTGCCGCGGATGATGGGGGTGTTGTCACCGTCATACTCATAGAAGGACAGGAGCTCGCGGATCTCCATCTCCACCAGGTCGAGGAGCTCCACATCGTCCACCATGTCCACCTTGTTCATGAACACCACGATCTTGGGCACGCCCACCTGACGGCCGAGCAGGATGTGCTCGCGGGTCTGGGGCATGGGGCCGTCCGTGGCGGCCACCACCAGGATGGCACCGTCCATCTGCGCGGCACCCGTCACCATGTTCTTCACATAGTCGGCGTGGCCCGGGCAGTCCACGTGGGCGTAGTGACGGTTCGCCGTCTGGTACTCCACGTGGGCGGTGTTGATCGTGATACCGCGCTCCTTTTCCTCGGGGGCATTGTCGATCGAGTCGAAGCTGCGCTTCTCCGAGAGGCCCTTGGCGGCCAGGACGGAGGTGATGGCCGCGGTCAACGTGGTCTTGCCATGGTCAACGTGACCGATGGTGCCGATGTTGACGTGCGGCTTGGTACGTACGAAAGTCTCCTTTGCCATTGTCGTTCGGTCGTTGGGTTGTTCCTGTTCTGTTCAGTCCTTCGCGTTGCTATGCAAGCCTTCCGCCTTTCGGAGGATGTAGCGATGCCTTGTCCTTGAGCCTTTGACGGGAATTGAACCCGTGACCTCTTCCTTACCAAGGAAGTGCTCTACCCCTGAGCTACAAAGGCCGATGTTCCGTTCGAGATGCCTGGGATGGGAGTCCTCGGCGTGGTGGCCGCCCCGTGGGCGGGCGCGATGAGAGCGGGAGACGAGATTCGAACCCGCGACGTTCAGCTTGGAAGGCTGATGCTCTACCACTGAGCTACTCCCGCAGGTGGCCGGTCGGTGGAGCGTCCTTCATCCAGGGTGCGGCCGCACCTTGGCTCCGTTGTGTGGTGGGGAGAGCAGGATTCGAACCTACGAAGTCGTAAGACAACAGATTTACAGTCTGCCCCCGTTGGCCACTTGGGTATCTCCCCCTGTTCGATCGGCTCCCGGAGCCAATGAAGGGACTCGAACCCCCGACCGGCTGATTACAAATCAGCTGCTCTACCAGCTGAGCTACATTGGCCTGTACAGCAAGTGAAAGAACGCCTTTCCACCCGCCCCCAGAACAGGGTTCCGGAAATGGGCCTGCAAATGTAGAAAGAAACACGACCGCTCCAAATGGCTGCGGCCACGTTTTTCAACGTGGCCGCAGGGATGGCGTTCCGACCGACGAAGCGCCCTGAGGGTCAATTGATTAACCTGCTTTACGCAGGCGCACCTTGTTCCGCTCGGCCTGGCGACGGAGCGCTTCGACCGCCTGGTCGGTGGCCTCCTCGAAGCTCTTGCTATGCCGTTTGGCGAAAAGGTCGCGGCCCGGCACGTTCAGCCGGATCTCCACCACCTTGTTCTCCCGATGGTCCGTGTCCTTGTTGAGGCGCAGGAAGACCTCCCCGCCGATGATGCTGTCGTGGAACAGGGTGAGCTTGTTCAGTTTGTCCTTGATGAAGCCGACCAGCTTGTTGTCCGCATCGAAGTGGATGGAATGCACGTTCACGTTCATGATCCCGAAAGTTTGGTTCATTGTGTCTGGTTCATTCGCCCCCCCGAGGGTGGGCCTGCCGGTGGACCTTTCTAAGCTTCTCCACCGTGTTGTGCGTGTACACCTGCGTCGCCGCCAACCCCGCATGGCCAAGCAGTTCCTTCACCGCGTTGAGGTCGGCGCCATGCTCCAGCATGTGGGTGGCGAACGTGTGCCGCAATACGTGGGGGCTGCGCTTGCGCTGGGTGGTGACGGTTCCGAGGTAACGCTGCACGAGTCGTTGTACGGCCCTTCGGTCCAAGGGTTCGCCCCTCAAGGTAAGGAATAACGCATCGCTCCCCGCTCCTTTCCCCATTAGTTCGGCCCGTACGCCCAGGTATCCGTCCAACGCTGTCATCACCTGCTCGGACAACGGCAGGATCCGCTCCTTGTTGCGCTTCCCAAGGACCCGCAAGGTGCGTGCCCCGCGGTCCAGGTCGCCCAAGCCCAGGCCCACCAGCTCGGCCAGACGCATGCCGGTGCCGTAGAACAGCTCCATGATGCACCGGTCGCGGATCCCCTCGGGCCCGTCGGGCCAGCGCACCGCTCCGAACAAGCTGATCATACGCTGCTCCTCCACGAACTCCGGCAGCCGCTTGGGGGTCTTGGGAGGGTCGATGAGGTCCGTGGGGTCCTGTACGACCACGCCCACCACGCGGGCGAAGCGGTAGAAGGCCCTCAGGGCGCTCAGTTTCCGGTTCACGCTCCGGGGTCCCACTCCTGCACCCAGCAGCTCCATCATCCAGGCCCGGATGGTCTTCTCGGTGGCGTGCTCGGCCCCCTCCACCCCTACCGATCCCTTCAGGAAACCCTGGAACTGCTCCACGTCACGCCGGTAGGCCGCCACGGTGTGCGCGCTGCAGCGCTTCTCGTGCGCCAGGTGATCGAGGAAGCGGTCCAGCAGCATGGATGTAAAAAAGGCGAAAAGACCCGAAGGTCCTTTCGCCTTTAACGTTCGTTCGGGACCGGGCGTGCCCGGTGTCCGACCTTACTGCTCGCCGCCGTAGGTCTCGCGCTTGTAGATGGCGCGGAGGACCTCCTTGCGACGCTCCACCGAGGGCTTGATGAAGGCCTGGCGCTTGCGCAGCTGGCGAAGCGTACCGGTGCGCTCGAACTTCTTCTTGAACTTCTTGAGCGCCTTGTCGATGGGTTCGCCTTCCTTGACCGGGATGATCAGCATGGTCGTAGTATCCGTTTTCCTGCCCTTTTTGGGCGATGGGGGTGCAAATATAGCGGGGGCGGGGATCCGTGCAACAGGTCTATTTCAGGATCTCGCGGCCGATCACCAGCTTCTGGATCTCGCTGGTGCCCTCGCCGATGGTGCACAGCTTGCTGTCGCGGTAGAACTTCTCCACCGGAAAATCCTTGGTGTAGCCATAGCCCCCGAAGATCTGCACCGCCTCGGTGCTGGCCCATACGCTCACCTCGCTGGCGTAGTACTTGGCCATGGCCCCGGCCTTGGTCACCTTGAGGCCGCGGTTCTTGAGGTCGCTGGCCTGACGGATGAGCAGTTCGCTGGCCTCGATGCGCGTGGCCATGTCGGCCAGCTTGAAGCTGATGGCCTGGAAGTTGGCGATGGGCTGGCCGAACTGCTGGCGCTCCTTGGCGTACTTCACGCTGGCATCGAAGGCCCCGCGGGCGATGCCCAGGCTGAGCGCCGCGATGCTGATGCGGCCGCCGTCCAGGATCTTCATGGCCTGCTGGAAGCCCTGCCCCACCTCGCCCAGCACGTTCTCCTCCGGGATTCGGCAATCCTCGAAGATCACCTCGGCGGTCTCGCTGCTGCGCATGCCGAGCTTGTTCTCCTTCTTCCCGGCCTTCAGGCCCGGTGTGCCGCGCTCGATGACGAAGGCCGTCATGCCCTTGCTGTCGAGCGGCTCACCGGTGCGCACGATGGCCACCACCACGTCACTGCTGATGCCGTGCGTGATCCAGCATTTGGTGCCGTTGAGCACCCAGTGCTTGCCGTCCTTGCGGGCGGTGCATTTCATGCGCATGGCGTCACTGCCGGTGTTCGGCTCGGTGAGGGCCCAGGCCCCAAGCCATTCGCCGGTGGCCAGCTTGGTGAGCCAGCGCTTTTTCTGCTCGTCGTTGCCGAAGTAGTTGATGTGGCCCGTGCACAGGCTGTTGTGCGCCGCCACGCTGAGGCCGATGCTGCCGCAGATCCGCGCCACCTCCACGATCGTGTCCACGTACTCATGGTAACCGAGCCCGGCACCGCCGTACTCCTCGGGCACGAACACACCCAGCATGCCGGCCGGACCGAAGTGCCGGGTGAACAGCTCCTTCGGGAAGTACTGCCGCTCGTCCCAGTCCATCAGGAGGGGGCGCAGCTCGCGTTCGCAGAGGTCGCGCACGGCCTGCGCGATCATGGTCTGGTTCTCGGTGGGCGTGAATTCCATGGGGTCAGTACGTCACAAGTCGGATCAGCGGGGCGTTGTACGGTCGGAGCCTTTCAACGCCTTGAAGGAAGGATAGTTCGATGAGGAAACTGAACCCGGCCACCTCACCGCCCTGCAGCCGGATGAGCTCGGCGGCGGCCGCTGCGGTGCCTCCCGTGGCCAGCAGATCATCGTGCACCAGCACACGCATGCCGGGCCGTACGGTGTCCACATGCATCTCGATCTCGGCACTGCCGTACTCCAGGTCGTACTTGTGGCTCACCGTGCGCCAGGGCAGCTTGCCCTTCTTGCGCACGGTGACGAAGGGCACACCAAGCTTCAGCGCGAGGGGCATGCCGTACAGGAAACCGCGGCTCTCGATGCCGGCGATGGCGTCCACGGGGGTGGCCTGCAACGCTTCCCGGAATCCCTCCACCACGGCGAGCGACAACAGGGGATCCTCCATCACCGGGGTGATGTCGCGGAACAGGATGCCGGGCTTGGGGAAGTCGGGCACCGCGCGAATGGCCTGGCGCAGCCGGGTCTCGAGGTCGGTCACGGTGCCGTGAGATAGGGTGCAAGTTTACGGAAGACGCTGTCGGTGACCAGCGCACATCCCTTGATGGCGGCAACCTCGCGGAACGGACCATGCTGACCGCGGTAGGCCACCAGCGCTTTGGCCACCTTCCAACCAGCGTAGGGATGGGCGGCCAGTTCCTCCACCGTTGCGGTGTTCACCGGGATGCGGTGCACCATGAGGCTGTCCACCACCAAGCGCTCCCGGAGCCTCGCCACCGCATCGGGCTTGTCACGCAGCACGTACACTTCTTCCAACTGGTCCAGGCTGCGGTAACCACCGAGCTTGTCGCGGTACTTCAGCAGGCCCTTCGCGAAGGCCGGACCGATGCCCGGCACGGCCACCAAGGCCGTGCTGTCGGCGCTGTTGAGCTCCAACGTGGACAGGGTGCGGGTCGTGCGCGATGGCCAGGTCTCATCACCGGGACCCTTGTCCGCCAGGTGATCCGGCCAGGCCCCGCGCGGCGCAAGGCTGTCCGGAAGCTGGATGTACGGCCGCCAACGGGCGAAGAGCGTGGTATCGACCACGCGCATGCGGGCCAGGTCGCGCTTGCTTCGGAAGCGCCCCCCGGCGCGTTCGTACGCATGGATGGCTCCGGCCTGCCGCTCGCTCAACCCCAACGCCACCCATTGTTCGACCGGCAGCCCGTTCGGGTCGAAGGGGAAGAGCCGCAGCGCCCGCTCTCCGCTCGCCACGGTGCCGTTGCGGTCGGGCCGCTCCTCCTCCCAGGGCCCGACGGCCGCGGTTAGCGTGCGGAGCGTGGCCGGATCGGCGGGGCGCAACCACTGTTCCCAGGTGACCCAGGCGGCGGCGGCCAGGCAGAAGGTGAGCAGCAGCAGGAAGCCACGACGCTCGGCGCGGTGCATGTTCAAGGCATCCTTCCAGCGTGAACCTCGCTCCATGCCCGCTCAGGTCAATTGGTCGCGCAGCACGGCAAGCCCCTCCTCGAAGCCGCGGGGTGCGTAGCCCAGGTCGCGCCGCGCCTTGTCGATGACGAAGCCCGTGCGTGGTGGCCTGCGCGCCGGCTGGCCGAGCGTGTCGCTCTTGACCGGCACGACCGGGGAGGTGTCCAGGCCGAAGAAACGCCCCACCCGCTGCACAAGCTCCAGGATGGACATCGCATCCGGACCGCAGAGGTGGTAGATGCCGGTGGCACCACGCCTGGCGATGCGGATGCAGCCATCGGCGAGGTCTTCGGCGAGCGTGGGCATGCGCCATTGGTCGTCCACCACGCGGATGGGCTCCCCCTTCTGCAGGGCTGACCTGGCCCACAGGACCACATTGCTGCGGCTGAGCCCCGGTGCCACGCCGTACACGATGATCGTGCGGGCGATGGCCCATTTCGAGAGCCCGCCCGAGATCACCAGCCGCTCACTATCGAGCTTGCTCTGGCCGTAAACGCTCAACGGATGGGGTTCGTCCTCCTCGCGGTAGGGCCCTTTCCGCCCGTCGAAGATGAAATCGGTGCTCAGGTGGATGAAGTGGCTGCCCTGTCGGCGCGCCGCGTTCACCAGGTTCGCCGTGGCGGTCACGTTCTGCAGGCGGCACGCGGCGGGATCGAGCTCGCAGGCGTCCACATTGGTCATGGCCGCGGTATGGATCACGACCTCGGGGCGCACCGCATCGAAGACCGCGTCCACCGCGGCGGCATCGGTGATGTCAAGGGCCCGGTACCGCCCGCCCACGGGCTGCGGTGAGCGGTCATCCCCCCGGCTGGTCGCGATCAGTTCCAGCGCACGATCGTCGCGCAGGGCGGCCACCAGCTTCTGGCCCAGCAGTCCGTTGCTTCCGGTGATGAGGATGCGCATGCCGATGCGAAGAAAGGGAGCCTTCCGTTCCGCTGCTCACTTGCGGCCCAGGTCCTCGAAATAACCCTTGTTCCCGCCCAGGTTGAAGAAGCTGATGAAGAGCGCGATGTAGCTCAGGTAGAACAGGCTCTGCAGCGACACCATCAGCTTGCCGATGTCGGTGACGGGATAGTACTCGCCGAACCCGATGGTGCTGGTGATCATGAAGCTCACGTACACCGCATCGGTCCACCGGACGAACGCCTGGTTCATGTACTGGCCGGCCATGTGCACCATGGCGAAGCTGAACACCACCTCGAGGTAATTGAGGAAGATGAGGAGCTTGGAACGCCGGTAGGAACGCGGCGTGGGCAGGGCATCGGAGGCGAAGATCAGCGTGGGGATGTACATGATCGTCTCGACCATCAGCCAGATCACCGACCAGTACACCACGGGCACATGCTCAAGGCCCAGGGCGAGCACAGCGAGCGGGAGCATGGTCTTGCCCATCACGTACAATTCCATGGCGAAGTCCTGCACCATCACGCCCTTCCGCCAGAACAGGTGCTTGAGGTACATGCCGGGGAAGAGGAACTGGGACAAGGCCAGGACCAATCGCACGATCTTCTCCAGCCCGGCGTCCTCCTCGAAGGTGTTCTCCCAGATGGCCACCACATTGTCCCAACGGCCACGGATCGTGTTGTTCGGCGGACGTGTGTCCTGCCGGGGCTTGCCGATGATGAGCTTGCGAACGGCGTGGCGCATGGGATCCGCACAAGGTAATCGCGCGGTGACCGCCACGCAGGTGAGCGATGTCAGCCCCCGATCACAGCTCCCATACGGTGCTGCGCTTCGCGAAGGGGCGCTTGATCCGCTCCTTGTGCTGGAGCACGAAGGCCATCACGAGGTACACGACCAGATGCAATCCGGCCGTGATGCAGCCGAGGTAGATGAAGCTGAGGCGCACCTGCTCGGTCTTGATGTTGAGCTTGTTCGCCCACCATTCGCAGACGCCGAAGGCCTGCTGCTCGAAGAGGGTCTTGATGCGGTCGATCATCGCCATGGCTCGGAGAGGAGTTCCGTTCCGATGACGCAAGTTAAGCACCGACGTTGCCCGCACCGTGTGATGCGCAGTTCAAGCAAGGCCTGGGAGCCCGCCGCGTCCCCCACCCTGATGCCGGCCCGCGCCCATCCCCGCACCACCTCGTTGCGCTCAGCCGGAAGGGCGCGGAGCAGCGCTGTGGCCTCGCGTTGCGCCTCCGGCCGGCCATAGGCACGCGCCAGCACCATCCGCAAGGGGGCGACGGCGTTGATCAGCACGTGATCGATGGCCTCGCCCCCCATCCGCTTGGGCAACGGGGCGGAAGGCCGGTCGAACCGATAGCGGGCGTGCCAAGAGGGACCGGCCTCCACGGCAAGGGCTTCGCGCCACCACGCCGCATCCCCGGTCATCACCCGTTCCACCAAGGCCTCGCCATGCGCCGCGAAGAACCGGGCGAACTGGGCGAGCCGAAGCCCGGGGAAGGCTTGCGGCCGCAGGCGACCGTGCTGCCAGGCCACGGCAGGCGAAGGCTTCAAGCCGTGGAGCGCGGCGAGCAGGCGGTGCTCATGGAACAAGGTCTGGGCATGGGGGTCCTCGAGCTTCGCATGCAACATGCCCGCCTGGCCGAGAAGCAGGGCCTCAAGCCGCGTGGGATCGTCCCGCACCTTCAGCAGCAGGCGCACAGGAAGCGCATGGGCGAGCATGGCGCACGCCTCGGCGTTCACCGCACCGCCGAAGCCTCGAAGCAGCAGGTGGTACGCGGTGGCCAGGGGGTCGTGCCCCAGCCGGGCGTACAGGGCTGACACCGCGACCGCTTTGCGCTCCATCCGTTCCTGCAGCAGCTCATCCAGACAACGTTCGATCACGCGCCGGTCCATGTGTGCCAGGCCGCCCGCACAAGGCACCCACCCGCGGCTGCGCAACAGGCGCTCGCACAGGGCCAGCCGCTCGGGCGCCACACGGTCGCGCAACACCACGGTGGGCGGACAGCGACCGGAGGTGGTACGAACGTCCACATCGTGCGCCCACACCACATGCAGCGCCACGTTGTCATAGGCGGGGTCGAGGTGGTGGCCATGCGCGTACCATTCCCCGGCCCGCACGTGCACCTCCACGCTCCCGGCCCACTCCTGCCCCGCAATGCGCAGGCGCGCACCCGGCAGATCGGGTCCGCTGCCACCTTGCCGCGTGCCGGGTGCGAGCACCTCCACGGGCTCTCCGCTCGTGGTGCGCAGGCCCTGCTCGTCGAACAGGCGTTGCTCCCAGATGAACTGGAGCAGTTCCTCGCGGTGCGGGAACGATGGATCGAACAGCAGATCGGGCCCGTCAGAGCGCGGGGTGATCGGAAAGAGGCTGAGGTTCGAAGGGGCGGCGGTGATCATTTCCACGTCAAGCGTTCCCGCAGAAGATAGCGCAGGAAGCGCGCAGCCGCTCAGATCATCCCTTTCGAACGCAGCACGGCCTCCATGGCCTGTTGCAGCTCCCGGGCCGCACGCCGCGCCGCCGGAACGGCATTGCCGTCCTTGCCTGCGTACAGGATGCCCCGCGAACTGTTGATGAGCAGCCCACCGTCCGCCGTGATGCCATTGTCCATCACGGCCTGAAGGTCGCCGCCCTGGGCTCCCACACCAGGCACAAGGAAGAAGTGCCGGGGTGCGACGGCCCGCGCTTGTGCGAGCACCTCGGGTCGGGTGGCCCCCACCACGAACATGGTGTCGTCCACGCTGCCCCACTCCGCCACGCGCAGCATCACCTTCTCGAACAGCCGGTGTTGTCCGCCATCCACTGGCAGGAACTGGAAATCAAGGGCGCCTTCGTTGCTCGTCACGCCCAACACCACCGCCCACTTGCCCGGCCGGCCGAGGAAGGGTGTGACGCTGTCGTGGCCCATGTAGGGGGCCAGCGTCACCGCATCGCAGCCCAGCGTATCGAAGAAGGCCTCGGCATACTTGCGTGCGGTGTTGCCGATGTCGCCGCGCTTGGCATCGGCGATGATGAGGCAGTCGCCCTTCTCCCGGATGAACGAGATCGTGCTGGCCAGGTCGAGCCAGCCCGCCTCGCCCTGCGCCTCGTAGAACGCCAGGTTCAGCTTGTAGGCCACGGCCAGGTCGTGCGTGGCCTCGATGATGGCCTGGTTGAAGGCGCGCACCGGGCTGCTCTCCGCCAGGAAGGGCTCGGGGACGAGATGCGGTTCGGTGTCGAGCCCCACGCACAGCAGGCTGCGCTTGCGGCGGATCACCTGGATCAGTTCTTCACGGGTCATGGCATGCAAAGGTCCGTCGATCGCTCAGATCCCGGCCTCGGCCTTGAGCTTTTCGGTGCGGTCGGCGAGCTGAAGGGCGTCGATCACCTCCTGCAGGTCGCCGTTGAGCACCTCGGGCAGGTTGTGCACGGTGAACTCGATGCGGTGGTCGGTGACGCGGCTCTGGGGGAAGTTGTACGTGCGGATCTTGGCGCTGCGGTCGCCGCTGCTCACCTGGCTCTTGCGCTGGGCGGCGACGGTGGCCTCCTGTTCGCGCACCTTGTCCTCGTAGAGCTTGGTGCGCAGCATCTGCATGGCCTTCATGCGGTTGCCCAGCTGGCTGCGCTCGGTCTGGCACATCACCACGAGCCCGGTGGGGATGTGGGTGAGGCGCACCTTGGTCTCCACCTTGTTCACGTTCTGGCCGCCGGCACCGCCGCTGCGCGCCGTCTCCATCTTCACATCGCTCTCCTTCAGCTCCACATCGGTCTCCTCGGCCTCGGGCAGCACGTTCACCGTGGCCGCGCTGGTGTGGATGCGGCCACTGGCCTCGGTGGCCGGCACGCGCTGCACCCGGTGCACCCCGGCCTCGAACTTCAGCGTACCATACGCGCCTTCGCCGATCACGTTGAAGATCACCTCCTTGTAGCCCCCCACGGTGCCCTCGCTCACATCGGCCACCTCCACCTTCCAGCCGCGGTTCTCGCAGTAGCGCGTGTACATCCGGAAGAGATCCCCGGCGAAAAGGCTGGCCTCGTCCCCGCCCGTGCCCGCGCGCACCTCCACGATGCAGTTGCGGGCGTCGTTGGGGTCCTTGGGCACCAGCATCATGCGCACCTCCTCCTCCATCGCCTCGATGGCGGCCCGACTCTCGTCGCGTTCGGCGCGGGCCATCTCCAGCATCTCCGGGTCCTTTTCAATGCGCAGCATGGCCTCGGCCCCGGCCAGGTCGTCATGCAGCTTGCGGAAGCGGAAGAAGGCCTGCTCGATGGCCTCCAGATCGCGGTAGGTGCGGTTGAGCTCCACGAAGCGCTTCTGGTCGGCGATCACGCTTGGATCGGCGAGCTGCTTGCCGATCTCGGTGCGACGGTCGTGCAGGGCGGAGAGCTTGGAGAGAAGGTCGGACATGATGGAAGGGCCGCAGAGATGCTCCCGAGGCCTCGGGAGGCGCAGAGAAGATGGGGCAGTGGTGGGTTGGCTGGTCGGACCTGATCGCTGGCCGCAGAGGCGCAGAGTCGCCCGGAAATGCGCTTAGTTGTAGATGAAGGTGCCGTGGGGGCTGGTGAGCACCACTTCCTTGGCCGGCGCGGCCTCCACACGGCCGATCACCTTCGCGTGGATGCCGAAGGCGGTGGCGATCGTGATGATCTCCGCCGCACGGGTCGCCGGCACGTAGAACTCCAGGCGGTGGCCCATGTTGAAGACCTTGTACATCTCCTTCCAGTCGGTGCCGCTCATGCGCTGGATCGCGCTGAACAGCGGCGGGACGGGCAGCAGGTCGTCCTTGATGATGCGCAGGCCCTCGACGAAATGGAGCACCTTGGTCTGGGCCCCGCCGCTGCAATGCACCATGCCGTGCACGTCAGCACGCATGGCCTGCAGCACCTGCATCACCACGGGGGCGTAGGTGCGCGTGGGCGAGAGCACGGCCTTGCCGAAGTCGAGCGGTGTGCCTTCGAGCGGGTCGGTGAGGCGCGCCTGGCCGCTGTAGACCAGATCGGAAGGCGTACCGGGATCGTAGGTCTCGGGAAAGGACGTGGCCAGTTCCTTGGCGAACACGTCGTGGCGGGCGCTGGTGAGGCCGTTGCTGCCCATGCCGGCGTTGTAGGCGTCCTCGTAGGTGGCCTGCCCGTAGCTGGCCAGGGCCACGATCACGTCCCCGGCCTGGATGCGGGCGTTGTCGATCACCTCGTCGCGGCGCATGCGGCACACCACGGTGCTGTCCACGATCACGGTGCGCACCAGGTCGCCCACATCGGCCGTTTCGCCGCCGGTGCTGCGAATGCCCACGCCCAAGGCGCGCATCCGCTCCAGGAAGAGCTCGGTGCCCTCGATCAGGGCGCCGATCACTTCACCCGGAACCAGGCGCTTGTTCCGGCCGATGGTGCTGCTGAGCAGGATGTTGTCCGTGGCCCCCACGCAGAGCAGGTCGTCCAGGTTCATCACGATGGCGTCCTGCGCGATGCCGTGCCATACGCTGAGGTCTCCGGTGGCCTTCCAGTAGGCGTAGGCCAGGCTGCTCTTGGTGCCCGCGCCATCGGCGTGCATCACCAGGCAATGCTCCGGGCTGCCGGTGAGGTCGTCCGCCACCACCTTGCAGAAGGCCTTCGGGAAGAGGCCCTTGTCAAGCCGGGCGATGGCCTTGTGCACATCCTCCTTGCTGGAGGAGACGCCGCGCTGGGCGTAACGGTCGGGGGTGCTCATCGGGATGTCTGCGAAAAAGAAAAAGAGCACCCCGGTGGAACGGGATGCTCTTTTCCGATGCGGTTCACTAGGGCTGCGGGGCCTGGGGAGCGTTCTCCTTGGGCACGTAGTCGTAGCTGATCACCTTGAGGTCGGTGCGGCGGTTCACCTGATGGGCGGCCTCCTTCTCCTCCTTGGTGGCCATCTTCTTGATCTCCTCGTCGGTGATCAGGGGCTCCTCCGCACCGCGGCCCACCGGCACCATACGGGCCGGGTCGATGCCTTTGGTGACGAGGTAGTTCACGCAGCTCTGTGCCCGCTTCTGGCTCAGCTCCATGTTACCGCCCTTGTACCGGCGGGTGGGACGGCTGTCCGTGTGCGAACGCAGCTCCACCACCATGGTGGGGTTATCCACCAGCGTTTGGTAGGCGATCTCCAAGGAGTCCATCCCGGCCGGGATCAGGGCGAACTGGTCCACCTCGTACTGCACGCTCGGCAGCTTCACCACACCGCCCACACGGGCCGGTTGCAGGTAGTACTCCTTCACGAAGGTGGTGCTCTCCTGGAGACCTACGGTGGTGATCTGGTCGTTCACGTTCAGGTACTGGTCCTTGCTCACCCGGATGGTGTAGCTCACGTTCTCCTTGATGTAGCGGTCCTTCGCCTTCTCCGCGAAGCTGAAACCACCGGTCCCGTCCGTAAGGGCGCTGAAACTGGATCCGTCGGTACCGACCACTTCCACCTTGGCATCGGCCAGCGGCTGGTTGTTGCTCTTGTCGTACACCGTGCCCTGCAGCGCGAACACGAGGTCGGGCATGTAGAAGCGCCAGATGTCGTCCTGGCCCTTGCCGCCCTCGCGGTTGCTGGTGAAGTAGCCGCGCTCATTGTCCGCATCGAAGATGATGGCGAAGTCGTCCATCGAGCTGTTGATGGGGCTCTTCATGTTCTGCACCTGGCCCCAGGCGTTCTCGCCGGTCTTCTCGGCCACGAAGATGTCCATGCCGCCCATGCCGGGGTGCCCGTCGGAGCTGAAGTACAGGCTGCCGTTCGGGCGCAGGAAGGGGAACATATCGTCCTTGGGCGTGTTCACCTCAGCCCCCAGGTTGGCGGGCGCGCCGATGGTCTTGCCGTCCTTGTCGATCTTCACCATCCAGATGTCCTTGCCCCCGCGGCTGCCGGCGCCCTTCATGTTGCTGCTGAAGAAGAGCATGTCGTCGTTCGGGCCCACGCAAGGATGACCGATGGTAATGACGTTGGTGTCCTTGGCATCCTGGGCGGGGCGCAGGGCGAGCATCTCGGGCTCGCTGAAGTTGCTGCCCACCTTCTTGCTCATCCAGATGTCGCAGCCGTGCAGCTTGTTCTTCTCGTGCGGGCAGCGCGTGAAGAACATGAGGGTGCGCTTGCTGTTGAAGCTGGGGGTGGCCTCGTTGGCCTCGGTGTTGATCGCGGGGGGCAGCTTCACGGGCTCGCTCCACTTGCCGAGCTTGTCGCGGCTGCTGCTGTACAGGTCGCTGAAGCTCTCGCCGATGATCTGGTCGGTGGTGGTACCGGTGCTGGCCGGGCGGGTGCTGGAGAAGACCAGGTCCTCGTTCTTCTTGTCGCTGAAGCTGGCGGCGTAGTCGTACTGGGGTGTGTTGAGCAGCACCTCGGGGCTCACATCGTAGCGACTGGGGCTGTCCTTCCAGGTCTGCGCGAGCTGGCAGGTGTTGATGCCTGCGTCGGCACGCGTGTCGCCGGGGTTCTTCTCCTTGTACTTGTTGTAGGCGGAGATGGCCTCGGCGTACTTGCCCTGCTCCTTGAGCGCCTCCCCGATGTAGAAATAGGTGATGGGGTCGGCGTACTGGGCCTTGTTGGCCTTCTCGTACCACACCTGCGCGCTCTGCGCATCGCCGAGCGCACGGTAGCACTCACCTATCTTGAAGATGTGGGCGGCCTTTTCCGCGGCTTTCTTCTCCGTGGTGTACGCCTTCTTGTAGAGTTCGATGGCGTTGAAGTAGAAGCCGTCCTTGAACGCAGCGTCCGCCTCCTTGGCCAGGTTGCCTTGCGCGAAGGTCACAGTGGTGAACAACGTGCTGAAGGCAAGGCTGGTCCAGAACTTCCTCGTGCTCATCTGGTTGTTGATCGGTTGGTCCGTTCTTCGGTGCCGGGCGAAAATAGTGATTTCCCGATACGGTCAGCGGGCACGGCGAAGACCATTGGGCCGGTCCGGTAACAGGACAGCGGGCGCCCGGGCGCCCGCTGCCTGAGTATCACGGGAATTGCGGTCCTAGCGGGTGAAGAGCAGCTCGCGCAGCTTCGGCAGGGGCCAGAGCTCGTCGTCCACCATCAGCTCCAGCTTGTCGGTGTGGTAGCGCACCTGGTCCAGGTAGGGCTTCACCTTGTCGCAGTAGGCGATGGCCTTTTCGCGGGCGTCCTCGATGGTGTTGGCCTTCTTGCGGGCCTCGACCATCTCGTCCACCAGGGTGATGATGCGGCCGATGTGCTCGCTGATCTCCTCGATCAGGGCGATCTGCGCGGCGGTGGCCTTCTTCGCCTTCTCGGCGCCGAGCACCTCACGCAGGCCCTTCACGTTCTCGATCAGGCGGTTCTGGTAGGCGATGGCGGTGGGCACGATGTGGTTCTGGGCCAGGTCGCCGGCCACGCGGCTCTCGATCTGCACCTTCAGCATGTAGCTGTGCAGTTCGATCTCGTGGCGGGCATCGAGCTCCACCTCGCTCAGCACGCCCATGTCGGCGAAGAGCTTCTTGGTCTCCTTGCGGGCCCACACGTCGAGCGCGCGCGGCGTGTCGGGGATGTTGCTCAGGCCGCGCTTCTTCGCCTCGTCCTTCCACGCGTCGCTGTAGCCATTGCCCTCGAAGCGGATGCGCTTGCTGGCCACGATGAGGTCGCGCAGCACGCGCAGGATGGCCTCGTCGCGCTTCACGTCCTTCTCCACCAGGGCGTCCACGCTCTTGCGGAAGGCCACCAGCTGCTGGGCCACGATGGTGTTGAGCACCGTCATGGCGGCGGCGCAGTTGGCGCTGCTGCCCACGGCGCGGAACTCGAACTTGTTGCCGGTGAAGGCGAAGGGGCTGGTGCGGTTGCGGTCCGTGTTGTCCAGCATCACGGGCGGGATGCGGCCGATGTCGAGCTTCAGCTCGGTCTTCAGGGCCGGGCTCATGGTGCTCTTCACGTTCTTCTCCAGCTCATCGAGCAGCTTGCTGAGGTGCTCGCCGATGAAGGTGCTGATGATGGCCGGCGGGGCTTCGTTCGCGCCCAGGCGATGGTCGTTGCTGGCGCTGGCGATGCTGGCGCGCAGCACATCGGCGTGGGTGTTGATGGCCGCGATGGTGTTGACGAAGAAGGTGAGGAACTGCATGTTCTCCTTCGGCGTCTTGGCGGGGCGAAGCAGGTTCTTGCCGGTGTTGGTGGCCAGGCTCCAGTTGTTGTGCTTGCCGCTGCCGTTCACACCGGCATAGGGCTTCTCGTGGAAGAGCACGCGGAAGCGGTGCTTGCGCGCGGTCTTCTCCATCACGTCCATCAACAGCATGTTGTGGTCCACCGCCAGGTTGAGCTCCTCGAACACGGGGGCGCACTCGAACTGGTTGGGGGCCACCTCGTTGTGGCGGGTCTTCACCGGAATGCCGAGCTTCAGGGACTCGGTCTCGAAGTCGCGCATGAAGGCCTGCGCCCGCTCGGGGATGCTGCCGAAGTAATGGTCCTCCAGCTGCTGCCCTTTCGCGGGGCTGTGACCGAAGAGCGCACGGCCGGTCATCATGATGTCCGGGCGGGCGTAGTAGTGGGCCTCGTCGATGAGGAAGTACTCCTGCTCCCACCCCAGGGTGCAGGTCACTTTGGTGACGTCCTTGTCGAACCACTGGCAGATGGGCGTGGCCGCTTCGTCCACCGCCTTGATGGCGCGCAGCAAGGGCATCTTGTGGTCCAGTGCCTCGCCGGTGTAGCTGATGAAGATGCTGGGGATGCAGAGCGTGCGGCCCAGGAGGAAGGCGGGGCTGCCGGGGTCCCACGCGCTGTATCCGCGGGCCTCGAAGGTGTTGCGGATACCGCCGCTGGGGAAGCTGCTGGCATCGGGCTCCTGCTGCACCAGCATGCTGCCGTCGAACCGCTCGATGCTGCGGCCGTTGCCGATGGGCTCGAAGAACGCGTCGTGCTTCTCGGCGCTGGTGCCGGTGAGGGGCTGGAACCAGTGGGTGTAGTGCGTGGCGCCCTTGCTGGCCGCCCATTCCTTCATGCCGCTGGCCACCTGGTCGGCGAGCTTCCGATCGATGCGCGTGCCGTGGGTCATGGCCTGGCGCACGGCGAAGTACGCCTCCTCGGTGAGGAACATGCGCATGGCCTCCTCGTTGAAAACGTTCGCGCCGAAGTACTCGCTGATGCGCATGCTCGGCGGATCAACCGGGCGGGGTTCCCGGTTGAGCACATCCTCCTGGGCCTTGGAGCGGAGATGGGGGGTGGACATGGGAAATGGGGTGTTTTCAGCGCAAAGGTACCTCTCAAGAAGGGGTCACGCTCTATAATACGACAGTTTCTTTACTAACACCCATTGAAAATGAGGGGTATCTCTTGAAAAAAACCAAATTGCTACCCCACCCCGGGAACAGAACACCCCCGTCGAAGGACAGGGGTGCTTCATCGGTGAAGGTCACTCCGCCGGGGGCGGCGCGGACTCGGCAGGCGCAGGCGGGGGCTCGGAGACCGGAGGCTCAAGGGGCCGCTGGGCCACCGAACCGGCGGGCGGTTCCAGGAACTGGTCCAGTTTCAGGTCGCGGCGCTGGGCCTCGAAGCCCTGCTTCACCTCGTTGGCCCCCTTCTGGATCTCGCGCTGCACCTCGTTGGAGGCGTCGCGCAGCTGCCGCATGGTGCGGCCCAGGGTGCGCGCGATGTCCGGGATGCCCTTGCTGCCGAAGAACATCAGGATGAAGAGCAGGACCACCAGCAGTTCGCCACCACTGATATCGAAGATGAGAGGCATGGGCACGGTGAGGGCCAAAAGTAAGAGGTCCGGCCAGGGGCCGGACCTCTTACAAGTCAATGAACGGCGTATCAGGCCTTCACCTGGGGAGCGGAAGCACCTTCCGGGACCTTGTCCTTGTGAAGGTCGACCACCACGGCGGAGGCAATGAAGATGGATGAGTATGTACCCACCCCGATGCCCACCAGCATGGCGAAGACGAAGCCCTTGATGGACTCAGCGCCGAACAGGAAGATGACCAGCAGTACGAGCAGCACCGTGACCGAGGTGTTGATGGTACGTCCGAGCGTTGAGTTGATGGCCTTGTCGAACACAGTGGCCCATTTCTCACGCTTATGGTCCTGCAGGTATTCCCGGATCCTATCGAACACCACCACGGTATCGTTGATGGAGTAACCGATCACAGTGAGGATGGCCGCGATGAAATGCTCGTCGATCTCCAGCGAGAATGGCATGATCTTGTAGAGCAGGGAATACAGCGCCACCACCACGAGTGCATCATGCGCCAGGGAGAGCAGCGCGCCCAAGCCGAACTGCCAGGTGCGGAATCGAACGGCCACGTACGCGAAGATGAACACAAGGGCGGCCAGCACGGCGTACCAAGCGTGCACGCGGATGTCATCGCTGATCGTGGGGTCCACCCGGCGCGAGGAGGCGGGCGGGAACACCGCGCCCAGTTCGCGGAGCCCCTCCTCCAACTTGCCCTCCACCAGCTTGTCCGTGGCGGTGTCGGTGCTGTTCACCATGAAGTTGGTGGTCACCTTCACGTGATTGCTACCACCGTAGCTCACCACCTTCACATTGCTCTCCTCGGTCTCGAACACGGGGCGCAGGGCCTCGCGCACCTGTTCCACCTGCACGGGCTGCTGGAACTTCACCACGTACTCACGGCCACCGGAGAAGTCGACCCCCTCGTTGAAGCCCTGCGTGAACATGCTCACAAGGCCAGCGGCGATGATGGCCATGGACGCGAAGTAGAAGTAACGACGCTTCGGCATGAACGCGTACTTCGCGTTCACGAACACGTCCTTGTTCCAGTTCATCCAGAAGGTCAGGCTCTTGCCCTTCTCCAGACGGCGGGTGATGATCAGGCGGCTGATGAAGATGGCGGTGAAGAGCGAGGTGAGGATACCTAAAGCCAGGGTGACACCGAAGCTCATGATGGGACCACTTCCGAACTTCACCAGGATGATGGCGACCACGAAGTGGGTGACGTTCGCATCTATGATGGCCGACATGGCATGCTTGTAGCCCAGGTCGATCGCGGACTTCAGCATCTTGCCATGCCTGAGCTCCTCGCGTATCCGCTCGTTGATCAGCACGTTCGCGTCCACCGCCATACCCACGGTGAGCACGATACCGGCGATGCCGGGCAGGGTGAGCGAGGCCTGCAGCGAGGCCAGCGTACCCATGAGCAGGAAGATGTTCGCCAGCAGGGCGATGTTGGCGATCCAGCCCGAACCACCATAGTAGAGGATCATGAACAGCATCACCAGCAGCATGGCCGCCACGAAGGAGATCATGCCCTGCTTGATGTTGTCGTCACCGAGCGAAGCGCCCACCACGGTCTCGTCGATGATGCGCGCGGGGGCCGGCAGCGCACCGGCCTTCAGGATGTTGGCCAGGTCGTTCGCCTCGTCGATCTGCTTCTGGAGCTCACCACCACCCAGGGTGATGCTGCTGCGGCCACCGGCGATCTCGCCCTGCACCACAGGACTGCTGTAGACCAGGTTGTCCAGCACGATCGCCACGTTCTTGCCCACGTTGTCGCCGGTCATCACTTTCCACACCTGGGCGCCTTCCTGGTCCATCTGCATGGACACCTCGGCCTCGCCCTTCAGGCTGAAATCCTGGCGGGCGTCGACGATGCTGCGGCCATCGAGCTTCGCCTTGCCGTCGCGCGGCACCTTGATGGCATGGAGCAGCACGTAATCGCGCAGGGAGCCCTCCCCACCCAGCTTCACCGGCTTGGCGCTCCACAGCAGGCGCAACCTCGAGCCGGCATCCGGGCTGGCGGGCGGAGCCAGGCGCAGCAGGCGGTTGATCTCGGCGGTGTCCGATGGCAGCGCGAGGGCCACCACATCCTTTTCCTGGAAGAACATGCGGCCGTCGGACGAGGCGTTCACCTGCATCACCGCGAAGAGGGGGTTCTTCTTCATGTTCTCCGCGCGGTCGGCCAGGGAATCGGTGTCCAGGCTGTCGGCCGCGAGGTCGTCCATCAGGCTGTCGACCCGGGTGGTGTCACCCGCCAGTTTCGCGCTATCGGTGGCAAGGGTATCGGCCGAGGCCGTGGTGGTGTCCTTCGCCGCCTCCTTGGCCGCCAGTTCGGGGTGCAGGACCGTGGCCAGCTTGGAGTTCGACTCCACCAGCGCGGGCAGCACCTGGCCGATCTCGAAAGTCTCGTAGAACTCCAGGTTGGCGGTGCTCTGCAGCACCTTGCGCACACGGTCCTTGTCCTTCACGCCCGGCAGTTCCACCTGGATGCGGCCGCTGAACTGCTGCTTCTGGATCATGGGCTGCGCCACGCCGAACTTGTCGATACGCGTGCGCAGGATCTTCTCGGTGTTGTTGATCGCCATTTCGGCCTCGCGCTTCAAGGCCGCCACCACCTCCTCGTTGCTGGCCTCACGGGGGAACATGGTGGCCTTCTCCGGGGAATGGAAGATCGCCGCGAGCTTGGCGTTGGGGTCGAGCTTGCGGAACTCATCGGCGAATACGGTGATGAAATCCCGGCTGTCCGATCGTTGCGCCGCACGCGCGTTCGCCAGCGCCTGCTGGAACATGGGGTCCTGGCTGTTGTCGGCGAGGTTGGCCACCAGCTCGGGGATGCTCACTTCGAGGGTGACGGCCATGCCGCCCTTGAGGTCGAGACCGAGGTTGATCTCACGCTCCTTGCACTCCGTGTAGGTGTGACCGAAAAAGACCACATCCCCGGAATGGTCGCGTAGGTATTTGTTCGTGAGCGCCAGCTTGGCGGAATCCATGTCCATCGCCCGGCCCGCGCTGGCCTGGGCCACGGAGTCGAGCTGCAAGGCGACCTCCTGGTCGGCGTTCCGCTCGAAACGGCCGGTGAAGAAGGAGAAGGACAACTGCCACAAGCACGCGAGCGCCAGAAGGATGGTGAACACCCAGAGCGCGCCTCTATTCTGCATGATCCGAAGGGGGTTTCGTCAAAGGAGCGGCAAATATAGAAGTCCTGTCCACGCGGAAAGCCCATCCGCACCGGTTGATCCGAGACCGCAGGGAACGGATGTAGGCGGGCCGCCGAAGTACCTTCGCTGCGGCGGCTGTCCGCGAGGCAACGCCGTGACCCTTTCCCTTGTCCTCCCTCCGATGAGAACCTCCCTCCTGCTCCCCTCCCTGCTGCTGGTGCATGCCGCGACCGCCCAGTTCGCCCTCGAATACGACGGGTCCATCCCGGTACTGCGGAACGGCGCGCCCTTGCCCATGGCCTGGGCGGGAGGGCTCAACTTCCCCCAGGTCTCCGACATCGACCTGGACCAGGACGGTGACAAGGACCTGTGGTTCTTCGACCGGCAGGGGAACAAGGTGGTCACCTTCCTCAACCAGGGCACAGCCGGGCAACCCAGCTACGTGTTCACCCACGATTTCGACCTGGTGGAACCTTTCCGGGAACTGAAGGAATGGGCGCTGTTGCGCGACTACAACTGCGACGGCAAGGAGGACATCCTCTCCTATTCCCTCGGTGGGTTCGCTGTGTGGAAGAACATCTCCAACACGAACGGGCTCGCCTTCGAACAGGTGGACACCTTGGTGCGGACCAACTATCAGCCAACCATCGCGAACCTGTACGTGACCCAGGTGGACATACCCGGCATCGAGGACATCGACGGCGACGGCGACCTCGACGTGCTCACCTTCAGCATCTTCGGGAACTACGTGGAGTACCACCGCAACCTGAGCATGGAGCTTTACGGCACATGCGACAGCCTGGCCTTCGAGATCCGCAACCGGTGCTGGGGTTATTTCTCCGAGAACCTGAACAACAACTCGGTGACGCTGAACAACCCGTGCCAGTACAACGTGCCCGACCCCGAGATCGGGCTGGCGGTGCAGCGGGCCACGCAGGCCTTGATGGCCGACCCGCACGGGAACGCCGGGGCGGAGCGCGCCCACGTGGGCAGCACCCTGCTCCCCATCGACCTCGACGGGGACAGCGACAAGGAGCTGATCCTCGGTGATGTGCTCTACCCGACCCTGGTGGCCCTCACCAACAGCGGCACCATCGACAGCGCCTTCATGACCGCGCAGGACACCACCTTCCCGCAGTACGACCAGCCGGTGAACCTGCAGATCTTCCCCGCTGCGTTCTATGAGGATGTGAACAACGACGGCAAGCGCGACCTGGTGGTGGCGCCGAACTACGAGTCGCTGTCGCACAACTTCCAAAGCGTATGGTGGTACCGGAATACCGGCACCGATGCCGCGCCCGTCTTCGAGTACCAGCAATCGGACCTGTTCCAGGACCGCATGATCGACGTGGGCGAAGGCGCCTACCCGGTGCTGTTCGACCACAACGGTGATGGCCTCATGGACCTCATCGTGGCCAACTACGGGTACTTCCAGTTCGGCGGCGTGTACCCCGGCAAGCTGGCCCTCTTCGAGAACACCGGCTCGGCCACCAGCCCGGCCTTCACATTGGTGGACGACGACTACGAGGACCTCAGCATCAGCGGCATCGGCAATGCGATGTACCCCGCCTTCGGCGATGTGGACGGCGACGGCGACCAGGACATGTACGTGGGCGACCTGCAGGGCCGCCTGCATTTCTTCACCAACGTATCCACCGGGCCCGTGGCCGACTTCCAGCTCACCACGCCGCAGGTGCAGGACGCCTCCAACGTGGTGATCGACGTGGGGCAGTTCGCCACGCCCCAGCTCTTCGACGTGAGCGGTGATGGGCTGCTCGACCTGCTGGTCGGCGAGCGCAACGGCAACATCAACTACTACCGCAACATCGGCAGCGGCACCGGCCCGAGCTGGACCCTCGCGAACGACACCCTCGGCGGCGTGGTGGTGGCGGAGTACTGGAACGTGACCGGCTACAGCGTGCCGTTCATGTACCTCAACGACCAGAACGAGCGCGAGCTGCTCGTGGGCAGCGAGGTGGGCTGGCTGTACCATTACGATGGCATCGACGGCAACCTGAACGGCGTGTTCAACCTCACCGACAGCATGTGGCAGAACGTGCGCGAGGGCGACCGCACCGGCGTGTGCCTGTACGACTTCAACGGCGACGGCTACCACGACGCGGTGATCGGCAACTTCCGCGGTGGCATCGGGTTCTGGAAGAACAACTTCGGGGTGGGGCTGGAAGAGGCCTCCCCGCTCCAGCGCGAGCCCTTCGTGCTGGCCCCCAACCCGGCGAACGAACAGACCGACCTCATCCTGCAGCAGGCCGTGGGCGGCGAGGCGCAGGTAAGCCTGGTGAACGACCTCGGCCAGGTGGTGCGAACCTTGCCCGTGCGCAGCCGTCGCATCAGCATGACCTTGCAAGGTCTGCCCAGTGGCGTGTACCTGGTGCGCCTGCAGGACCGGGGCCGGCAATGGACCCAACGCCTGATCATCGCCCGGTAGTGACGGAGCGGACCACCCTGCTGGTGCTGTACGACGGCGATTGCGCGTACTGCAACGGCTGGGTGAACTGGATCCGCCGCCGGGATGCACGCGGGCTGTTCCGGTATGTGGCGCTCGCCTCGCCGGAGGGGGTGGGCCTGCGCGGGCGGCATGGTATACCGGCCCATACCGACTCGGTGGTGCTCGTTCAGGGCGATCGTGCCTTCGTGAAGAGCGATGCAGCGTGGCGGATCCTCGCCGCACTTCCCGGATATCGGGTGGCCGCCACGGCGCTTCGCTTCACACCACGCCTCCTGCGCAATGCTGGCTACGATCTGGTGGCGCGCAACCGGCACCGGCTGGGGATGGGCGACGCCTGCGAACTGCCCGAACGATGAGCCGGCCTTTCCTCACCGCGGAATGGCGACACCTCGTGCTCGCCAACTACGCGGTGGACCCTGCGCTGTTGGCGCCCTACCTGCCTGCCGGCACATCGCTTGACCTGTGGAACGGCATCTGCTACCTGAGCCTCGTCGGCTTCCTCTTCAAGGACACCCGGCTCCGGGGCATCCCCATCCCCTTCCACCGCGACTTCGAGGAAGTGAACCTGCGCTTTTATGTGAAGCGGGAAAAGGCCGGAGCTGTAGATCGTGGCGTGGTGTTCATCCAGGAGATCGTTCCGAAGCCCGCGCTGACCTGGGTGGCCCGCTCCTTCTACGGTGAGCCCTATCGCACCCTTCCGATGAGCCACGTGCTGCGGGTGCGCCCCGAACGGAACGACCTGTTCATCAGCTACGCCTGGCATTGCGGCGGTCAACAGCACGTCCTCAAGGCCTTCGGCCGCCTTGAACCGGAGGAGCTGGTTCCCGGATCGGAGGCCGAGTTCATCACCGAGCACTATTGGGGCTACACCCGGCTCCGCGATGGCGGCACGAACGCGTACGAAGTGAAGCATCCGCGCTGGCGGGTCCATCCGGTCCACACCTTCGGCGTGCACGTGGACCTCGGCCTTGTCTATGGCGAGCGCTTCCGCTTCCTCAACAAGGTGGATCCGGTCTCGGTGATGTTCGCCGAAGGCTCCACCGTGGCGGTGATGCCCGGCCGAAGGCTGGCCCGGTAAGCAGAGAGGCGCCCACCTGTCGGTGGACGCCTCCTGAGATCGAGGGTATTGAGGCCTTAGGCCGGCACGTTGTTCATCTTGTCCAGCACGTCCATCACTTCCTTCACCGCCTTGGCGCTGGCGTTGCAGAGCTCCTGCTCCTCCTTGGTCAGCTTCAGCTCGATGATGCGCTCCACGCCATTGCGGCCCAGGATCACCGGGGCGCCCATGTACACATCCTTCAGGCCGTACTCGCCCTGCAGCCACACGCAGCAAGGGAACACGCGCTTCTGGTCGCGCACGATGGCCTCCACCATCTGGGCGGCCGCGGTTCCAGGGGCATACCAGGCGCTGGTGCCCAGCAGGTTCACGATCTCACCACCGCCTTTCTTGGTGCGCTCCACGATGGCGTTGAGCTTGTCCTCGGCGATGAGCTCGGTGACGGGGATGCCGCCCACGGTGGTGTAGCGCGGCAGGGGCACCATGGTGTCGCCGTGCCCACCCATCAGCACGGCCTGGATGTCCTTGGGGCTCACGTTGAGCTCGGTGGCCAGGAACGCGCGGTAGCGGGCGGTGTCGAGGATGCCGGCCATGCCGAACACACGGTTCGCGGGGAACTTGCTGGTGAGGAAGGCACAATAGGTCATCACGTCGAGCGGGTTGCTCACCACGATGACGATGGCGTTGGGGCTGTGCTTCACCACGTTCTCCGTCACGCTCTTCACGATGGCGGCGTTGGTGGCGATGAGGTCGTCGCGGCTCATGCCCGGCTTGCGCGGCAGGCCGCTGGTGATCACCACCACGTCGCTGTTCGCGGTCTTGGTGTAGTCGTTGGTGCTGCCCGTGATGCGGCTGTCGAACAGGCTGATCGGGGCGGTCTGCCAGATGTCCAGGCTCTTGCCCTCGGCGAAGCCTTCCTTGATGTCGAGCAGGACCACTTCATTGGCCAGCTCCCAACGGGCACAGGCATCGGCGCAGGTGGCGCCCACATTGCCTGCCCCTACTACGGTGATCTTCATGGGACGGGGTTCGGGGTTTCGGTCGTTTCGTAAGACCCTCAGGCGAGGTAGGGGGTCCCTGCCTGCCGGGGCGGCGCGAAATTAGGGCGACCAGCGGCTGACCTTTTCCACGATCCGGGGTGTTCTATCAACAGGTTTTGGCCGTTCCGGAGAAAGTCCTAACTTTCCAAAAGGTCCTGTAGAACCGCCCTCCCGTGGCAACCCTGGCCCGCATCATCCGTCTAGAACCCACATGGCAGGACATGGAGGGTGCCGAACGTGCGCTCATCGGGCTGGTGGATGGGTGCATTGCTGGGGACCGGCGCAGCCAACAGCGCGTCTATGAACTGTTCTATGGGAAAATGATGGCGGTATGCCTTCGGTACACCAAGAACCACGACCAGGCGAAGGACATCCTGCAGGATGGCTTCATCAAGGTGTTCCGGTCCATGGAGAAGTTCAACCGGGACGGCTCCTTCGAGGGCTGGATCCGGCGCATCGTGGTGAACACCGCCATCGACCACTTCCGCCGCACCAAGAACAGTTACCTGCTGCTGGGCGAGGAGCGCAGCATCGAGGATTTCGGGGACCAGGACGAGGAGGATGTGATCCAGGACGATGGCCTGGAGGAGGAACTGGACCTGAAACCGGCGGACGTGATCAACGCGATGCAGAAGCTCACTCCTGCCTACCGCACGGTGTTCAATCTGTACGTGTTCGAGGAGATGACCCACAAGGAGATCGCCGATGCGCTCGGCATCAACATCGGCACCTCGAAGAGCAATCTCGCCAAGGCGAAACAAAATCTGAAGAAGTTGCTTAAAAAGGAGCACAAGCTCCCGTGAGGACATGGCAGATAAGATGAACATCCCGGACGCCTTCGAGCGGAGGATCAAGGACAGCCTCGACCAGTACGAGGTGCCCTTCAACTCCTCCGATTGGGCCGAGCTGGAGAAAGCCTTGGACGGACCGCGCAACGTGGCCTGGTGGCTCACGCCCGGCATGGTGGCGGCCTTCCTGGCCGGAACCCTCATCGTTGGCGGCTCCACTTACCTCTACATCAACCGCGGCACCAGCTCGCTCGTGGCAGGTCGTGATGCGGAGGCCACCTCGGGCACCACCGGCGGTGAAGAACGCCTTCTTGAGAACCACAGCCGCCTGCCCGAAGGCTTCGCGATCGACCACACCACCCAGCTCAGCGTGCCCAACGAAGCAGCGGGCACCACCGCCGGCACCTCGGCCACCGGACTTCCGGCGAGCGCAGCCGTGCCCAATGCCATTCCCAGTGTTGTGGACGACCGGGACCGCTCCAAGCCCGCTCCTTCCACAGAAACTGTCCGGAGCGCCGACCGCAGCGCCATGGGCAGCTTGACGACCGCCACGCCGAAGGCATCCGACCGAGGCACGTCCACCGCTTCCGGAGCACCCATGCCCCCGGCGAAGTCCAGCTCCCCGAGCGAGATGACCTTCAAGGCGAGCGTGAGCACCGCCTGCCCGGGCGAGGAGATCACCTTCAAGGTGGAGAACATGCCCACCGACGGCATCTACCTGTGGAACTTCGGCGACGGCAGTTTCAGCAACAAGGCGAACCCGGAGCACACGTTCACCAAGCCGGGCAACTACCAGGTGATGCTCTCCATGAGCGCGGCCGGCGTGGGCACGATACACAACAAGCCGAGCAGCGACATCATCACCATCCACGAAGCCCCGAAGGCCGACTTCCACGCTCTGAAACAGGAGTTCGACGGTCACATCCCCAGTGTTCATTTCGAGAACCGCAGCAACGGCGCCCAGCAGTACCACTGGGAGTTCGGCGATGGCAGCACGAGCACGGTGGCCCACCCCGATCACGTGTACAAGAAGAAGGGGGTCTATCCGGTGCGCCTCACCGTTACGAGCGAGCGGGGCTGCATGGACATCATGGAAAAGGAGGTGCGGATCGACAACGATTACAACCTCGATGCACCTTCGGCCTTCACCCCCGCGCAAGCCGAGACCTTCATGCCCGAAGCGCTGCGCACCCTGGGGGTGAAGTTCCACCTGATGGTCTACTCCGCGGACGGGGCCTTGATGTACGAGACCACCGATGCCACCAAGCCCTGGACAGGTCGTTCGAACAACCGCGGCGAAGTGCTGCCGGAGGGCGAGTATGTCTGGGTGGTGGACGTGCGGGAACGCCTGCACCTGGCCGAGACCTATACCGGCAAAGTGATCTTGAAGCACTGAGCCCCCCGGCTCTTGAAAAGCCCCCGGCATTCCCCGGGGGCTTTTTCATTCCCGCCGGTTCCAAGAGTAGGCTCTGGGTGGTTGAGGCAAGATCCGTCCGAATGACCGATCTTTAGGCACCGGAACCGGTCGATACCGCGTCCTTGCATCGCCCCATCGAAAGTCCCGTGCGCATCTCCTTCCTGACCCATGCACTTCTGCCGGTGCTCCTGGCCGTGTTGACGGCCGGCGGTATTGGAGCGCAGGCACAATCCACCAAGGACACCGCCGCCTACGCGCGGTGGAAGAACGGGCTGGTCGTTCAACCCACGAACTATGTCGCCCGGCAGGGGATCAACCCGCCGGGGCAGTTGCGCGGCGGAACCAACGTGTGCGATTGCTGGATCCCGCCCGACGCGACCTACACCTTGGCGATGCCGCCGAACGACGACCAGTCGAGCGCGCTGATCCCCATCCCCTTCACCTTCAACCTGTACGGCGACCTGTATACCTCGTTGTACATCAACAACAACGGGAACGTCTCCTTCGGCTCGCCGTGGGGCACCTTTTCCTCGAGCACCTTCCCCACGGCCAACTTCGCGATGGTGGCGCCTTTCTGGGCGGATGTGGACACCCGGCCGGTCGGCGGTGGCCAGGTCTGGTACAAGGTGACCCCCACGGCCATCTATGTGAACTGGGTGGCGGTGGGCTATTTCAGCATGCAGACCAACATGCTGAACACCTTCCAGCTGATCCTCACCGACGGGAACGACCCGGTGATCGGCATGGGGCGTAACGTGAGCTTCTGCTACCAGGATATGCAGTGGACCACTGGTTCGGCCTCGGGTGGTGTGAACGGCTTCGGCGGAACACCCGCCACTGTGGGGGCCAACCGGGGGAACGGCATCGACTTCCTCCAGTTCACGCAAACGGACCAGCCTGGCACGGCCTACGATGGCCCCTTCGGCAATCCCGATGGTGTAAGCTGGCTGGACTTCCAATCGTTCACGTTCAACACGAACACCTCCATCGCGAACGTTCCGCCGGTGATCACCGGTCAGTCCGCGTGCGACAGCCTCGTGCTCTGCGTGGGCCAGAACGAGCAGCTCCAGGTCACCTTCATCGCCCCGGAGCCGCAGCAAACGACCGTGGCCACGGCCGTCAGTTCCACGCTGACCGGCATGTCGGTAACGACCACCACGGGGATCGCGGCCGATGTGATCGTCAACATCACGCCGCTGGCGTCGGACACGGGGTACCACATCATCACCTTCACAGGAACGGACAACGGTTCGCCGCCCTTGAGCTCGGTGCTCGATCTGGTGGTGCACGTCGTTCCGGTCTCCCCGTTCCCTGATACCTCGATCACCCTTTGCGGGGACACGGGCAATACGGACCTGTACCAACTGATGGCGGCCATCGCCCAACCGGGCGGCACCTGGGAGGACCCGAACGGCAACCCGCATTCCGGGATCTTTCAACCCGGCACGGACCCGGACGGTCGCTACCGCTATCTGGAAGGCTCCGGCGCCGTGTGCCCGCGCTACGGCGATGTGTATGTGACCACCTACCTCACCACCAACACCATGCTGGTGGACAGCACGCAGTGCTCGGGCTCCACCGATGGCAGCATCACGGTGTCGACCACTGGAACGGCGGGGGCTTGGAACTATGTGTGGACGAATGCGCTGGGCGGTGTTGTGCGCACCACGAACAATGCGTCCACGGACACCTACACGGGAGCCGCCGGCACCTACACCATCATCGTGACGGAAGGACCGAACGGCATCGGCTGCGATGATACGTTGACGGCCACGATCCAGGAACCGACCGACGTGACGGTCGCGCTGCTCATGGACGACACCACCATCTGCAAGACCGGATCGGCGTACCTGGCGGCGACGGGCGCAGGGGGTACCGGTGCCATCGCCTTGAACTGGTCGCAGGGTCTGGCCGGCAGCGGTCCGCACACGGTGAGCCTGGTATCCACCACCACCTTCACCGTGTTCGCGAGCGATGCGAACGGGTGCGTGAGCGACACCCTTGATGTGACGGTGACGGTGCGGCCCGACATCGCCTTCACCATGCCCGACACGGTGCCGATCTGCCCCGAAGTGGACCTCACCCTATCGGCCTTGCCGGTGACCGGCGGTGATGGGGCCTACCTGTTCGACTGGGGCAACGGCCCCGGCCTGACCCCCTACCACACGGTGAACCTAACAGCCTCCGAGCTGGTCTGCGTGACCGTGAACGATGGGTGTGAGACCCCGCTTCAAACGCGCTGCACCTACGTATCGGTGATCCCGATCCCCGAGCTGGTGCTCACCGCGGACAGCACGCTTGGCTGCGAACCGTTCGCGGTGCAATTGAGCATTGCGGACACGACCACCGGTGCCGATGTGCTCTGGGACTTCGGGGATGGCATCACCGCAGAAGGCCTGGCGGACATCGGCCACACGTATCCGGACCCCGGCGGCTTCGATGTGAGCGTGGTGGTGACCTGGCCGAACGGATGCCAGGACGACACCACCATCACCGATATGATCGTGGTGGCCCCGCTCGCGGATGCGGATTTCTCCTGGACCCCGAACCCCGGGTCGGTGCTCACGCCCGAGCTCACCTTCACCGAGAACGCGGGGCCCTACGCCACCCAGTACATCTGGGACTTCGCCGGCATGGCGAGCGCCACGGGTCCTGTAGCGCAGTACACCTTCCCGGACCAGGTCGGCTTCACCTACCCGGTGGAGCTGCTGGTGACCAACTACCTGGGTTGTGCGGACAGTGTGGTGAAGATGGTGGAGATCCGCGACGAGTTCCTGGTGTATGTGCCGGATGCGTTCACCCCCGATGGTGACGGCATCAACGACATGTTCCTGGTGCGGGGGAACGACATTGACCCGAAGGAGTTCGAACTGTTGGTGTTCAACCGGTGGGGCGAGCTGGTCTTCCGCAGCACCGACCCGTCGAAGGGCTGGACCGGCGCGATGAACGGTGGTGATGGCGAGCCGGTACAGGACGGCGTCTACCCCTGGCGGCTCCGCCTGGCCTCCAAGTACAGCCAGGAGCGCCGCGAGATCTTCGGGCACGTGACGCTCATCCACTGACGCGCGTCGATCAGCCCATACGGCAGCTTCGTCGACCCAGCTTCCGCGGTCGTCTTAAAAGCCATTGCCGGAACCTTGTGGAAGGTAGCTTGGCGATCACCGGGACCGACAAGCTTCATTCCGCATGCGTTGACCACTACCCGTCCCGCCAACTTCCCGCCCTGGCGTGGCCGAACGCCCGCAACATGGTCCATGATCATGCACGTGGCGCCCATGGTGGCCCGCCTGCTCGTGAGCGCGTGCCTGCCCTTGGTGAGCGCGGGGCAGGCCTTCGTGATCGACGATGGCAGTGACAACACCTGCTCCGGCGCCTTCCTCGATAGCGGTGGGCAGGGCGCCTTGGGCTACCTGAACAACGAGGACTACACGTACACGCTGTGCCCGAGCACGGCCGGGGCCTCGCTTTCGGTCAGCTTCGTCACCTTCAACCTGTCGCTGGCCGGCGCGGCCCCCATCGACAACCTCACCATCTACGACGGTGCCAACACGGGGGCGCCGCTGCTCGGGAGCTACACGGGCAACTCGCTTCAGGGGCAGACGATCACGGCGAGCGCGGCCAACCCAAGCGGCTGCCTCACTTTCGTGTGGCACTCCAACAACACCGGTGTGGGCGTGTTCGCTGCCACCATCGCCTGCCAGCAGCCCTGCACACCGCCTGTGGCCGCGGGCACCATGGCGCAGACCGCACCGGCCCAGCTCTGCACCGGCGAAGCGCTATCCTTCAACGGGAGCGGCTCCTACGCCCAACCCGGTCGCACCATCGCGAGCTACACCTGGGACTTCGACGATGGGACCACCTTCACTTCGGCCTCCGCGAACGCCACCCATTCGTGGAGCGCACCCGGTGCCTACACCGTGGAGCTCACCGTGACCGACGACCTGGGTTGCGAGAGCGTGAACCTGATCGACCTCCAGGTGTGGGTGGCGCCGCCGCCGACCTTCACCGGCACCACGGCGGGCTTCGGTGGCTGCGTGGGCGAGACCGTGTGCATGACGGGCGTGGTGAACGCCACCACCTTCAACGAGACGCCCGGCGATTCTTACGGGGATGGCGTCTTCATTCCCGATGAGGTGGGATCCTGCTTCGTGGCCACCATGTACCTGGACCAGTTCGCGCCAGGTGCCACGCTTACGAACATCGCCCAACTGCTCGACATCTGCATCGACATCGAGCACAGCTGGCTCGGCGACCTGGTGATGACCCTGACCAGCCCGAGCGGCCAGTCGGTGATCCTGCACCAGCAGGGCATCACCTCCGAGACCTTCCTGGGCGATCCCGTGGACGGCGATGAGGCCAATCCGGTTCCCGGCACCTGCGACACGTATTGCTTCAGCGCCACGGCGACCAACGGTACCATGGCGGCCTATGCCAACACGAACGGCGGGACCCTGGGCTACACGCTGCCGCCCGGTACCTACCAGAGCGTGCAGCCCCTCACCGGGCTGCTGGGCTCGCAGCTCAACGGGGTGTGGACGCTCACCATCTGCGACATGTGGGCGCTGGACAACGGCTTCCTCTGCGGCTGGAACATGGATTTCGACCCTTCGCTGTATTCCAACCTGGCCACCTTCACCCCGGAATACGGAGCCGGCTGCGACAGCACCTGGTGGACGGGGCCCGGCATCGTCTCCTCTTCGTCCGGTTGTGAGCAGATCTGCATCCAACAGGCCACGGCCGGCTCCTACAACTACGTATACCATGCGGTGGATGATTTCGGCTGCACGTACGACACCACGATCACCATCACCATCGCCCCACCCATCGTGGTGGACGCCGGACCGGCGGTGCAGCTGTGTGCCGGCGGCAACACCCCGCTCAACGCCACGGTCCTCAGCGGCGGACTGCAACCGGTGGATTGCTCCTACACGCTGGAACTCTTCGACTCCTTCGGCGACGGTTGGGACGGGGCCTCGGTCACGGTGACGGTGAACGGTGTGGCCACGGCATGGACGCTCAACAACGGCAGTGCGGGAAGCACAGGCATTTCCGTGACCGATGGGGACATCATCCAGATCACGTACAACCCGAGCTTGCTCTTCAACGGCGAGCACAGCTACGACCTGCTGGACCCGAACGGCAACATGGTGTTCAGCGATGGGCCGGGACCGTCGAACGGCCTGCAATGGACCGGCACGGCGGATTGCGGCCCGAACGTGCCGGCGTACGTGTACTCCTGGTCCCCGAGCACCGGTCTTTCGAACCCGAACATCGCGAACCCGGTGGCCACGCCGGGTGGCACCACCACGTACACCGTTACCGTCAGCCAGCCCGGGAACCCCGGCTGCACGGGCACCGCCCAGGTGACCGTGACGATCGTAACGCCAACCGGTGCGGGAAGCGACGGCTCCATCACCCTGTGCAGCACATCCGCCGCGGTGGACCTCTTCACCTACCTGACCGGCGCGACCGCAGGAGGCACATGGACCGCACCCGGTGGCGGGGCCACAAGCCCCACCTTCACCCCGGGCACCAGTGCTCCCGGTGTGTACACCTACACCGTGAACAGCGCAGCGCCCTGCCCCGGCCAGGATCAGAGCACGGTGACGGTCACCGTGGCGACCCCGCCGAACGCCGGCACGAGCAGCAGCATCAGTGCATGCAGCACGGGCGCTCCGTTCTCCTTGTTCGCACAGTTGGGCGGAGCGCCACAGGCCGGCGGAACCTGGAGCGGCCCCAGTCCTGTTGTCGGCGGCCAGTTCAACCCGGCCACGATGAGCGCCGGGGTTTACACCTACACGGTGCCCGGCGCAGCACCATGTCCTCCCGCGAGCGCAACGGTCACGGTGAACATCGTACCACCACCGAACGCGGGCACCAACGGATCGCTCACGACCTGCGGCGACGGAGCGGCGACCTCGCTCTTCGCCTTGCTCGGTGGCGCGCCACAGGCCGGCGGCTCCTGGACCGGACCCAGCCCCGTGGTGGGCGGCCTGTTCGATCCGGCGACCATGGCGGGTGGCACTTACACCTACACGGTGAGCGGCACCACGCCTTGCCCCGACGCCACGGCCACGGTGAACATGACCGTGGTTCCACCTCCTGACGCCGGCACGAACGGCAACCTCACGGTGTGCAGCACCGCGCCGCCCAGTTCGCTCTTCGCTCAATTGGGCGGAACACCGGACGCCGGTGGGACGTGGAGCGGACCCAGCACGGTGGTCGGCGGGATGTTCGACCCGGCGACGATGAACGCAGGGGTGTACACCTATACCGTGGCGGGCACCGCACCGTGCGCATCGACCTCGGCCACGGTCACCGTTTCGCTCTCCAGCCTGCCGAACGCCGGAACGCCGGGTGCGGGCACCCTATGCACCTCGGGGGGATCGGTGGCGCTGTTCGGTTACCTGGGCGGTGCGCCGCAGCCCGGTGGCACATGGAGCGGTCCCAGTACGGTCGTGGGTGGCCAGTTCGATCCCGCCACCATGACCCCGGGCGTATACACCTACACGGTCGGTGGGAATCCGCCCTGTCCATCCACCAGTGCAACCGTGACGATGGCCGTGGTACAACCGCCCGATCCCGGCACCCCGGGCAGCACCACGCTGTGCAGCACCGATGCTGCGGTGAGCCTCTTCGGTCTGCTCGGAGGAACGCCGGATGCGGGAGGCGCCTGGAGCGGTCCCAGTGCGGTGAGCGGTGGGATGTTCGATCCCGCCTCGATGAGCGCCGGGGTCTACACCTACACCGTGACGGGCGCGGCACCATGCCCCACGGAGATGGCGACGGTCACCGTGAGCGTGAACACGCCGCCCGATCCCGGCACACCCGGAAGCACCACGCTCTGCAGCACCGACGCTGCGGTGAGCCTATTCGGTCTGCTCGGTGGAACGCCGGATGTGGGAGGCGCCTGGAGCGGTCCGAGTGCGGTGAGCGGTGGGATGTTCGATCCCGCCTCGATGAGCGCCGGGGTCTACACCTACACCGTGACGGGCGCGGCACCATGCCCCACGGAGATGGCGACGATCACCGTGAGCGTGAACACGCCGCCCGATCCCGGGACGCCCGGCAGCACCACGCTCTGCAGCACCGATGCCGCCGTGAGCCTCTTCGCTCTGCTCGGCGGAACGCCGGATGCGGGTGGCACATGGAGCGGGCCGAGCACAGTGGCCGGCGGGATGTTCGACCCTGCATCGATGAGCGCCGGTGTGTACACCTACACCGTGACGAGTACAGCACCCTGCCCCAACGAGAGCGCCACGGTCACCGTGAGCGTGAACACGCCGCCCGACCCCGGCACACCCGGAAGCACCACGCTCTGCAGCACCGACGCCGCGGTGAACCTCTTCGGTCTGCTTGGTGGAACGCCTGATGCGGGTGGCACCTGGAGCGGGCCCAGCACAGTGAGCGGTGGGATGTTCGATCCCGCCTCGATGAGCGCCGGTGTCTACACCTACACGGTGATCGGCGCGGCACCATGCCCCACGGAGATGGCGACGGTCACCGTGAGCGTGAACACGCCGCCCGATCCCGGCACGCCCGGAAGCACCACGCTCTGCAGCACCGACGCTGCGGTGAGCCTCTTCGGTCTGCTCGGTGGAACGCCGGATGCAGGAGGCACCTGGAGCGGCCCCAGTGCGGTGAGCGGCGGGATGTTCGACCCCGCGAGCATGGGCGCCGGTGTGTACACCTACACCGTGACGGGTACAGCGCCCTGCCCCAACGAGAGCGCCACCGTCACGGTGAGCGTGAACGTGCCACCCGACGCAGGCATCGACGGTGGCCTTACGCTCTGCTCGAGCAGCCCGACCGTGGCCTTGAGCACCGGGCTGAACGGAACTCCTGACCCTGGCGGTACGTGGACCGCACCGGGCGGTGGTGCGAGCAACGGCACCTTCCAACCCGGCATCAGTGTGCCGGGTATATACACCTATGATGTGACCGGCACGGCCCCTTGTCCGAACGCATCGGCCACCGTGACGGTCGCGGTCTCCTCCAACCCGGATGCAGGCACGCCTGGCGCGATCACCTTGTGCGCCACCGATGCTCCATCGCTGCTCTTCAACGCGCTAGGCGGATCACCGGACCCTGGGGGAACCTGGAACGGACCGAGCCCGGTGGTCGGAGGCCTCTTCGATCCCGCGAGCATGAGCGCCGGCGTGTACACCTACACGATCACTGTACCGCCGCCTTGTACGAGCGCCAGCAGCACAGTGACCGTTTCCCTCAACGCTCCGCCCGACCCCGGGCTCGCCGGAACGCTCACGCTCTGCGAGTCGGGCAGTACCGCATCCTTGTTCAGCAACCTCGGCGGAACGCCGGACCCCGGTGGAACCTGGAGCGGACCCAGTCCCGTGACGAACGGACAGTTCGACCCCGCCACGATGATCCCGGGCGTATACACCTATACGGTGAACGGGACCGCACCTTGCCCTGCTGCGAACGCAGGCGTGACCGTGAGCATCGTTCAAGAGCCCGACCCCGGGCTGCCCGGCTCGATCACCGTGTGCTCAACCGGAGGGCCGGCCTCGCTCTTCAACGCGCTCGGGGGGGCACCCCAAAGCGGTGGCACATGGACCGGACCGAGTCCGGTATCGAACGGGACCTTCGATCCGGCCACGATGCTGGCGGGGACCTACACGTACACCGTGCAAGGCACAGCACCCTGCCCGGCCCAAAGCACCACGGTCAACGTTTCGCTCGTACCAACGCCCGATCCGGGTGCGGATGGTGCGCTCACGCTCTGCGCCACCAGTCCCGCCACCAGCCTGCTGAGCGGCCTCGGCGGAACACCGGATGCCGGTGGTAGCTGGAGCGGGCCGAGCCAGATCGTGGGTGGCCTCTTCGATCCGGCGACGATGACACCGGGCGTGTACACCTACACCGTGAACGGCACTGCGCCCTGCCCCAGCGCATCGGCCAACGTCACCGTGAACGTGGTGGTGAACCCCGATCCCGGCACGCCCGGCGCGATCACGCTGTGCACCACCGATGCAGCGGCCGACCTCTTCACACAGCTCGGCGGCACACCCGATGCGGGCGGCACCTGGAGCGGGCCGAGCACGCTCAACGGCAGCAGCTTCGATCCCGCCACCATGAACGGCGGCGTGTACACCTACACGATCAACGTACCGCCGCCTTGCGTCAGCGCGAGCAGCACCGTGACGGTCACGCTGAACACACCGCCCGATCCCGGCATGGATGGTGCGCTCACGCTCTGCGCCACCAGTCCCGCCACCGGCCTGCTGAGCGGCCTCGGTGGAACACCGGATGCTGGTGGTAGCTGGAGCGGGCCGAGCCCCGTCGTGGGTGGCCTCTTCGATCCGGCGACGATGACACCGGGCGTGTACACCTACACCGTGAACGGCACTGCGCCCTGCCCCA
>JBGAGX010000021.1:0-61741 GCA_044226515.1 Flavobacteriales bacterium
CTGCAACAACTGCCCGGCCGCCACGGACGTGGCGCTCGCGCTGCACGACCTCTATGGCGAGGACCTCATCCTGGTGGGTGTGCATGCGAGCCCCTTCGCCGAGCCTGGCGCGCCGCCCTACGATACCGATTTCCGCACCGTCGCCGGCGAGGAGTACCTCACCACCTTCGGCGTGAACAGCCTGCCGGCCGGCCTGGTGAGCCGCCGTTCGTTCAACGGCAGCATCATCGTGGGCGATGGCAACTGGGGCAGCGCCGTGGCCGAAATCATCAACACCCCGGCCGACGTGGAAGTGCTGTTCGACACCGTGGAGTTCGTGAGCGGCACCAACACCGTGAACGTGACGGTGAAGGTGGTACCCGTGAACACGCTCTCAGGCGACCACAACCTCACCATCTACCTCACCGAGGACAGCGTGATCGACGCGCAGATCGACAACCGGGTGAGCCCGCCCGATGTGCTCGATTATGTGCACCGCCATGTGCTGCGGGGCAACGTGAACGGTACCTGGGGCATGCCCGTGGTGACCGGTTCCGCGGCCGCCGGGGATACCATCACGGCCAGCTACAGCTACCCCCTGCCGACCACTGTGATCGACCCTGCCCATTGCGCCCTGGTGGCCTACGTGTACCGCACGGACAGCTACGAGGTGATGCAGGCCGAGGAGCACAAGCTCATCCCTTGATCGGACCCTGACCGCACAAGGATCCGTGCCACGCTCCGTTCTGCATGGGGGACCGTCGGTCCTGTGGATAACTGCCGGGCACCCGGATGTGCGTTCCGGCTCCGATCGGCTTATCTTCAGGACCGCTTTCGTCAGGGACAGGCTAAAACCCGTATCGTGATGATGGATCAGGGAAGAAAGATGATGGAGTTGAGCAAGCAGGTGCTGCAGAAGGTCAGTTTCGACCCCCGCCTCTTCCAGAAGGAGCTCGTGAAGGCCGTGCGCTGGCTCGGCCAGCGTGACCAACTGCTCTTCAAGGCCTGGTGCCTGGCCACATTCGGCCACCAGTACAAGGACGTGATCCTGGAGGTCTTCCAGAAGACCATGCGCACCTGAGGCCTTCACAGCCGCAGGAAGCGCAGGTTCCGCATCAGTCCTGCGTATTTCGTGCGTTTCACGGCGCTCCCCTCGAACAGCCGGTCGAAGACCACTTCGGTCATACCGTGCCATTCATCCGCGGCAAGGCCCATCGTTCCGGGGCGGGGCGTGAACGCCGGCTCGTTGTGCGGTGTCGCGAACCGGTTCCAGGGGCACACCTGCTGGCAGATGTCGCAGCCGAAGGCCCATCCGGCCAGCTTCCCTGCGAACTCCTCGGGGATCGCGTCCTTCAGTTCGATCGTCAGGTGACTGATGCAGCGTGATCCATCCACCCCGTAGGGCGTGATGGCGTCGGTGGGACAGGCATCGATGCACCGCCGGCAGGTGCCGCAATGGTCGGTGGCAGGGGCATCGGGCGCGAGCTCCAGGTCGGTGATGAGCTCGCAGAGGAAGAACCAGCTGCCGCTGCCCTGACGGATCACATTGGTGTGCTTCCCGCGCCAGCCGATGCCTGCGCGTTCGGCCCAGGCCTTCTCCAGCACCGGCGCACTGTCCACGAAGGCCCGCAGTTCCACCTGGCCGAACTGCTCCGCGATGAAGGCCATGAGCGGCTTCAGGCGCTTCTTCAGCACCTTGTGGTAGTCGCGCCCGTACGCGTACGTGCTCAGCTTCGGCGCCGTGGGATCCTGCTGCTGTGGTGGTGTGAAGTAGTTGTAGGCCAGGCTGACCACGCTCCTGGCGCCAGGCACGAGCCTCCGGGGGTCGAGCCGCAGGTCGAAGTGGCGCTCCATGTAGGCCATGGATCCGTGCTTGCCCGCCTGCAGCCAGGCCTCGAGCCGCGGGGCCTCGTCCGCGAGAAAGTCCGCACGGGCCACGCCACAGGCCAGAAAACCCAGCTCGCGGGCCTTGGCCTTGATCCGTTCCGAGCGTTCAGCGGGTGTGGGCACGCAGCAAGTTAGCCCTGACCGAACAGGTCCCCCGGCTTCGCGCTGGGAACGCGGCCCAGGTGCCTGTAAGCCCGCTCGGTGGCCTGGCGGCCCCGGGGGGTGCGCTGCAGATAGCCCTCCATGATCAGGAAGGGCTCGTACACCTCCTCGATGGTACCGGCCTCCTCGCCCACCGCCGTGGCCACGGTGTTCAAGCCGACCGGCCCCCCTGCGAACTTGTCGATGATGGCGCCAAGGATCCGGTTGTCCATCTCGTCCAGGCCGTGGGCATCCACGTTCAGGGCCTGCAGCGCCTGCTGGGCGATGGGCAGCTTGATGGTGCCGTCGGCTAGGATCTGGGCGAAGTCGCGCACGCGCCGCAGCAGTGCGTTGGCGATGCGCGGGGTGCCGCGGCTGCGGCGCGCGATCTCCACGGCCGCCTCCTCCACGATGGGCACGTTCAGCAACCCGGCGCTGCGCTTCACGATGCCGGTGAGCGTGGGGGCGTCGTAGTAGTCCAGGCGGCTGTTGATGCCGAAGCGCGCGCGCAGCGGCGCGGTGAGCAGGCCGCTGCGGGTGGTGGCGCCCACCAGCGTGAAGGGGTTCAACGCGATCTGCACGGTGCGCGCGTTGGGTCCGGCATCGATCACCAGGTCGATGCGGTAGTCCTCCATGGCGCTGTACAGGTACTCCTCGATCACCGGGGTGAGGCGATGGATCTCGTCGATGAAGAGGATGTCGTGCGGCTCCAGGTTGGTGAGCAGGCCGGCGAGGTCGGCGGGCTTGTCGAGCACCGGCCCGCTGGTGATGCGGATGCCCACGCCCATCTCCTGGGCGATGATGTTGGCCAGGGTGGTCTTGCCCAGTCCGGGCGGGCCGTGGAGCAGCACGTGGTCGAGCGCTTCGCCCCGCTGTTTCGCGGCCTGCACGAACACCTTCAGGTTGTCCGTCACCGCCTTCTGCCCGGCGAACTCGCCGAATTGGCGCGGGCGCAGCACCTGCTCCAGCTCCTTGTCGGACGAAGAGCGCTGCTCGCGGCGGGGATCGAAGCCTTCGGCCATGGTGCGAAGGTACTCGGCTCCTCACTCCTCCCCCACCACGTCCCGGTACAGGTCGCCGAAGAAGACCTTCACCCCCACGATGTACACCGGCGCATTGAGGCTCTCGTCAAGGCTCGCATTGGTGAAGGCCAGGCGATAGCCCAGACCGCCCCCCACGGCGAAGTACCTTAGGAAGCGGTACTGCACCGTCATGGCCGGTTCATACAGGAACACGAAGGCCTGTTTCAGTTTCTGCGTCCGCCCTTCGAGGTCGTCGTACACCAACGAACCGCCTCCGATGCCCACCTGCACGGGGATGTTCACCTCCCACGGACCACGCTGGTAGAACGTGTAGCTGAAGAAGGGGGTGATGTAGCCGAGGCGCACACGGGCCGTCACCGTGCGTTCCACACCGTTCTCCACCACCTGCTCCTCACGCTCCAGGCGCGTGCCCAGGAAACTGTACCCCAGACCGTACCGCACCCGGCGACCATGCTCCAGGCCCACCTTCACACCGAGCAGACGTACGTTCTGGTTGCTGATGAAGCTGCCGCGCGAATCCAGGGCCACGGCGAAGCGCGGGGGCTCCTGCAGGAAGAGGCCGATGCTGTCCAACAGCTGCGCCCTGGCGCCCGGCATCAGGATCAGGAACAGGAGCAGGTGGATGAGCCGCACGTGCATGGGGCCTGAAAAGCGGAATGTCCGCGACCCAAAGGTGCGGACATTCCAAGGAGATCGATCGGAGGCCTAGCCGTGGTCCTCCTCCTCGCCGTGCTCCAGGGGCACGTTCTGCGGCACGAAGTCCTCGGGCTTGCCGGGCTTGCTGTAGTCGTAGGGCCAGCGGTGCACCGTGGGGATGGGGCCCGGCCAGTTGCCGTGGATGTGCTCCACCGGGGTGGTCCACTCCAGCGTATTGGCACGCCAGGGGTTCTGCACCGCCCTCTGCCCGCGGTAGATGCTGTAGAAGAAGTTGTAGGTGAAGATCAGCTGGGCCGTGCCACCGATGATGGCGAACACGGTGATCAACACGTTCAGGTCGGTCACCCCGCTGAGGAACGGGAACTCGCTGTAGGTGTAGTAACGGCGCGGGGCACCGGCCAGACCCACGAAGTGCATGGGGAAGAACACGCCGAAGGCGCAGATGAAGGTGATCCAGAAGTGGGCATAGCCCAGCTTGGTGTTCATCATGCGGCCGTACATCTTCGGGAACCAGTGGTAGATGCCGGCGAACATGCCGAAGATGGCGCTCATCCCCATCACGATGTGGAAGTGCGCCACCACGAAGTAGGTGTCGTGCACGTTGATGTCCAGCGCGCTGTCGGCGAGGATGATGCCTGTGAGGCCACCGGCGATGAAGGTGGCCACCAGGCCGATGCTGAACAGCATGGCCGGGGTCATCACGATGTTGCCGCGCCAGAGCGTGGTGAGGTAGTTGAACACCTTCACGGCGCTGGGGATGGCGATGAGCAGGGTGGTGAACACGAACACGCTGCCCAGGAAGGGGTTCATGCCCGTGAGGTACATGTGGTGGCCCCACACGATGAAGCTGAGGAAGCCGATCGCGAGGATGGAGCCGATCATGGCACGGTAGCCGAAGATGGGCTTGCGGGCGTTGGTGGCGATCACCTCCGAGGTGATGCCCAGCGCGGGAAGGAGCACGATGTACACCTCGGGGTGGCCGAGGAACCAGAACAGGTGCTGGAAGAGGATGGGGCTGCCGCCGGTCTGGTCGAGGGCCTCGCCGCCAACGTGGATCTCGCTGAGGTAGAAGCTGGTGCCCAGGCTGCGGTCGAGCAGGAGCAGCAGCGCGGCGCTCAGCAGCACGGGGAAGCTGAGGATGCCGAGCACGGCGGTGATGAAGAAGGCCCAGATGGTCAGGGGCATGCGCGTCATCTTCATGCCCTTGGTGCGCAGGTTGAGGATGGTGACCACGTAGTTGAGGCCGCCCAGCAGCGCACTGGCGATGAAGATGGCCATGCTCAGCAGCCAGAGGGTCATGCCCGTGCCGGAGCCGGGGATCGCCTCAGGCAGGGCGCTCAAGGGGGGATACACCGTCCAGCCGCTGCTGGCGGGACCGCCCTCCACGAAGAGGCTCGCGAGCATCAGCATGCTGCTCAGGAAGAAGAACCAGTAGCTGAGCATGTTCAGGAAGCCGCTCGCCATGTCGCGCGCGCCCACCTGCAGGGGGATCAGCAGGTTGCTGAACGTTCCGGAAAGTCCGCCGGTGAGCACGAAGAACACCATGATGGTGCCGTGGATGGTCACCAGGGCCAGGTACATGTTCGGGTTGAGCACGCCACCGGGGGCCCACTTGTCGCCCAGGAAGAAGTTGGTGAACGCGAAGCCCTCACCCGGCCAGGCGAGCTGCAGGCGGAACAGGATGGACATGATCACCGCCACCCAGGCCATGATGATGGCCGTGATCAGGAACTGCTTGCTGATCATCTTGTGGTCCTGGGAGAAGACGTACTTGCTCACCCAGGACTCCTGGTGGTGGTGGTGGGCCGCGTGAGCCTCGTGCTGTGCGGCGTGGGTATCGTGTGCGATGGCACCCATGGTCGGAATGCGTTGGGGGGTCAGTGGGTGGGTTGGGCCTGGGCCGTGGTCGTGACCTGGGCTGTTGCCGTGCTGTCGGCCTTGGTGCTGTCGGCCAAGGCCGGTGCGGCTGGGGCCTCGGCGGCCGGGGCGGGAGCGGCCGCGCCCTGGAAGGGCTTCTTCATGGCCTCGGCGTACCAGGCATCAAAGGCGGTCTGCGACTCGACCACCAGCGGCATCTGCATGTTGAAGTGGCTGGCGCCGCAGATCTTGTTGCACAGCAGGATGAAATCGAACTTGTCGTCGGCCACCACCACACGCATGCTGTCCGTGGTGATGGTGGGCTTCATGTGGAAACGCGTGGTCATGCCGGGCACCGCGTTCATCTGCGCGCGCAGGTGGGGGATGTAGGCGCTGTGGATCACGTCGCGGCTGCGGATCACCAGCTCCACGTCGCGGCGCACAGGCAGGTGGAACTCCTTGATCACCACATCATCGGCGCCGTGGGTGTAAGGGCTGGCCTCCCCCTTGTCACGGATGTCCTGCTCCATCATCACCTTCAGGTTCGTGAGCTTGCGCATCATGCGCTTCTGGTGCTCCACATGGTGCTCCAGCTCCTTCACCTTGTCGGCGGGCAGGTAGGCGCCCTCGTTCCTGAGCTTCTCCACCGTGGCGTTCACATCGGTGGCGAGCTCGCTCATGCGGGTGGCGATGCTCTCCTTGGTCACGATGCCCAGCGGGTTGTTGTCGTTGATCAGGCGGTAGTCGGTGGCGCCGAGGATGCCGTCCTTGCCCGGATAACGCGCGGTCCAGTCGAACTGTTTGGCGTAGAGCTCCACCTGGGCCGTCCCCTCGGGGCTGTGGGCCGTGATCCGGTTCCAGATGGTGAGGCCGTAGATGATGATGCCGATCAGCACCACGGCGGGCACCACGGTCCACAACAGCTCCAGCTTGTTGTTGTGCGGGTAGTAGAAGGCCGCGCGGTCCTTGTCGTACACGTAGCGACCGGCGAAGTAGAACAGCAGGGTGTTGGTGATGAAGAAGACGATGAACAGGATCGCCCAGTTCACATCCAGCAGCTTATCGGTCCACACCCCGTGCTCGCTGGCGGCCACGGGCAGCATCTTGTCGCCGTAGGCGAACAGCAGCCACAGGAAGAAGGCGAAGTACAGCGCGCAGAACAGCCACATGAAGCGGGCGTTCATGCGGTTGTCCCGGTCGGAGATGTGCTCCTCGCGCTTGCCCCGCAGGGTGGCGGTGAGCTCATAGACCCGGCTGAGGCGGATGACGGCGAGCACCCCCAGCACCAGGACGGCTATGATCAGCAACTTGGTCATCGTCTGCGTATTCAGTTGGTCCGCACGGGCGGTCCGTTGTTCTTAGATGTGGTGATGGACGCTCTCCTCCAGGTAGGGGTGGTTCACAGGGCTGAGCGGGGCCTTGGTGAGGGTGTTCAGCACGGTGAGCACGAACACGCCCAGGAAGGCGAGGAAGAGGCCGATCTCGAGGGCGCCGATGTGCTCGAAGTGGTCGCCCAGCGCGCCGGGCAGCACCATCTGGCAGAGGTCGAGCCAGTGGCCGATGAAGATCACCGCGCCCACACCGATGAGGAAACGCGGGTTGCGCTTGGCGTCGCGGCTCATGAGCAGCACCATCGGCACCGCGAAATTGATGAAGAACATGCCCCACATGAGCCAAGGGTGGTGGTCGATGCGGGCCTTGAAGTAGATCACCTCCTCGGGGATGTCGCTGTACCAGTACAGCATGAACTGGCTGAAGTAGAGGTAGGTCCACAGGAAGCTCACGGCGAAGACCCACTTGCCCATGTCGTGGATGTGGCTGTTGTTCACCTGGGGCAGGTAGCCCTTGCCCTTGAGGTAGAGCACCAGCACCACGGCGGTGATCATGGCGCTCACCCACATGCCGGCGAACACGTACCAGCCGAAGAGGGTGCTGAACCAGTGAACGTCAATGCTCATGATCCAGTCCCAGGACAGGGTGCTGCTGAACACGGCGAAGAACACCAGGAAGAGCGCGCTGCGGCGGTACACCAGCAGGTGGTGCTTCACCAGCGTCTCGCCCGTCTCATTGTCCAGCGCCAGGCTCTGCTTGCGGAACCACATGGCCCCGAAGAGGAAGGTGGCGAGGTAGGCGGCGGTGCGCAGCCAGTAGAAGCCCTTGTTGAGGAAGGGCATCTTGTAGGCCACGACCGGGTCGTACACCTCGGACCCTTCGGTGATCACGGCGGGGTCCATCCAGCTCCACACGTGGTGCAGCCCGAAGGTCCCCGCCAGCAGCACCAGCACCACCACGATGGCGCCGATGGGCAGGTAGCTGAAGATGCCTTCGTACACGCGGCGCACCATCACGCTCCAGGCGGTCTCGGTGGCGTTCTGCAAGGCGTAGAAGAACAGTGCGCCGAGGCCCACGCCGAAGAAGTAGAATCCGTTGATGAACAGGGCCGCCCAGAAGTTCTGGTGGTGGTCCGTGTGATCGTTCATGAAGCCGAACCCGGCCAGGGCCAGGCCAAGCACCAGCAGCGCCATGCTCAGGGTGCGGGCCCGGGAGGTGAGGGTGAAGTTCATCGCTCAGGTTCCGTGTTCGTCCGTGATCACTTGGTGGCTGCGGCCATGGTGCTGTCCGCCGGGGCGGCGTCCGTTCCACGCATCAGCTGGCCACCGTTCTGCAGGTACTGTACATAGCGGGCCACCAGCCAGCGCTCCTCCTTGTTGAGCTGACCGGCGTGGCTGCCCATGGCCACGTTCTTGCCGTAGGTGAGGCTGTGGAAGATCTTGCCCTCGGGAAGGTCCTTCAGCGGACCGGTGTAGCTCGGTGGCTGCGGATAGCCTCCGTTCTTCACCACGCTCCCCTCGCCATCGCCCTTGGCGCCATGGCAGTGCTGGCAGAACTTCTCGTAGATCACCTTGCCCTTGTCCACGTTCTCCTGGGTCATGGGGATGGGGCAGCGCAGGTTGGCACCGGCGGCCTCGTAGCCCTCGGGGGTGGCGGCGTACGGGTAGGGGAAATTGAACTGGGCCTTGTCCTGGCTCGCGGCGAAGGGGATGGTGCCGGCCACGGGCAGGCGCGCGCTCTGGGTGTTGCGCTGGGAGAGCACCAGGCTGTCCTTGAAGTAGTACGGGTCCTGACCGTAGTCCACGTAGGCCTCCACGGCGGGGCTGCGGTACATGTCGGGCATGTACTCCAGGCCGGGGCTGTTGGGGTCGCCACCGCAGGAGGCCAGCAGCAGGGCCGCTCCCGTAAGGCCGATCAGGTGATGCAGGGTACGCATGGTGCGGCTCAGCATTGGCGTTCGTTGATCTCGAACACGGGGGTCTCGCGGAGCAGGCCCGTGATGTCGTCGGCGCTGCGGCCGTGGTTGTCCTCGGTGCGCACCTCCATGATGAACTTATCGTCCGTGCTGCGCGGGTCCGGGTTGCGCGCCGGCATGCCGGGCAGCGTCTTGTTGCGGATCAGGTAGGTGAGGGCCATGCCGTGGCAGGCGCACAGGATGGTGAACTCGAAGGTCACCGGGATGAAGGCCGGGATGTTCTGGTAGAAGTAGTTGTTCGGCTTGCCCCCGATGTTCATCGGCCAGTCGTAGATCATCATGTAGTACATGCCCAGCAGCGCCAGCGAGGTGCCGGTGATGCCGAACATGAAGGCGGCGATGCCCAGGCGGGTGCGCTTCACGCCGATGATGGGGTCGAGGCCGTGGACCGGGAAGGGGCTGAACACGTCGCGCACCTGCACGCCGGCGGTGACCAGCTTGCGCGCGGCGCCTTTCAGCACCTCGGGATCGTCGTACACGGCATAGATGACCTTGTTCGCCATGGATCTCAGTGGTGATGGGTGTGGGCCTGCTCGTTCTTGTAGCTCTCGCCGCTGCCCTTCAGGATGGACTTCAGTTCGTTCAGGGCGAGCACGGGGAAGAAGCGGGCGAAGAGGAGGTACAGGGTGAAGAAGATGCCGATGGTACCGATGAAGATGCCGGCGTCGACCCAGGTGGGGTGGAACATGCTCCAGCTGCTGGGCAGGTAGTCGCGGTGCAGCGAGGTCACGATGATCACGAAGCGCTCGAACCACATGCCCGTGTTCACCACCAGGCTCATGAAGAAGGTGAAGGACAGGTTCCGGCGCCAGCTCTTCACCCAGAACAGCTGCGGGCTGATCACGTTGCAGGTCATCATCGCCCAGTAGCTCCACCAGTAGGGGCCGGTGGCGCGGTTGATGAAGGCATAGCTCTCGTACTCCACGCCGCCGTACCAGCTGATGAACAGCTCGGTGATGTACGCCACGCCCACGATGGAGCCGGTGACGATGATCACGATGTTCATGTACTCGATGTGCTTGATGGTGATGTAGCTCTCCAGCTTCATCACCTTGCGCATCACCAGCAGGAGGGTCTGCACCATGGCGAAGCCGCTGAAGACGGCACCGCTCACGAAGTAGGGCGGGAAGATGGTGGTGTGCCAGCCGGGGATCACCGAGGTGGCGAAGTCGAAGCTCACCACCGAGTGCACCGAGAACACCAGCGGGGTGGCGCAGCCGGCGAGCACCAGGCTCACCTCCTCGAAGCGGGTCCAGGCCTTGGCGTTGCCCGTCCACCCGAAGCTGAGGATGGAGTAGGCCTTCTTCCAGCTCGGCTTGGTGAGGCGGTCGCGGATGGTGGCGAAGTCGGGGATGAGGCCGATGTACCAGAACACCAGCGACACGCTGAAGTAAGTGCTGATCGCGAACACGTCCCACAGCAGGGGCGAGTTGAAGTTCACCCACAGGCTGCCGAACTGGTTGGGCAGGGGGAACACCCAGTAGCCGAGCCACAGGCGGCCCATGTGGATCAGCGGGAAGGTGGCCGCCATGATCACGGCGAAGATGGTCATCGCCTCGGCCGAGCGGTTCACGGCCATGCGCCATTTCTGGCGGAAGAGCAGCAGCACCGCGCTGATGAGCGTGCCGGCGTGACCGATGCCCACCCACCACACGAAGTTGGTGATGTCCCAGGCCCAGTCCACCGTCTTGTTCAGACCCCAGGTGCCGATGCCCTTGCTGAGCAGGTACATGATGCAGAACACCCCGTAGCCGGCGATGAGGGCGGCGATGGTGAGGAGGACGTACCAGGCGCGGGGCGCCTTGTTCTCGATCGGGCTCACGATATCATGCGTGATATCGTGGTAGGTCTTGTGCCCCAGGATGAGGGGTTCTCGGATCGCTGCTTCGTGCTGCATGTTCCTGTATCCTTAGGCGTGGTGGGCGGCGGCCTCGTGGCTGTTGCGCACCTTGGCGAGGTAGTTGATGTTGGGCTGCACGCCGATCTCCTCGAGCATGTGGTAGGAACGCTCGCTGTCCGCGAGGCCCTTCACCCTGCTCTTGTCGTCGTTCAGGTCACCGAAGGTGATGGCGTTGGTGGGGCAACCGGCGCTGCAGGCGGTCTGGATGTCGCCGTCCTTCACCGGGGTGCCCGCCTTCTTGGCGTTGAGCTTGCCGGCCTGGATCTGCTGCACGCACAGGCTGCACTTCTCGATCACACCGCGGCTGCGCACCACCACGTCGGGGTTCAGCACCATGCGGCCGATCTCGTCCCAGGCGGGGTTCACCTGGCCGAACTTCTCGGTCACGTAGTTGAACCAGTTGAAGCGGCGCACCTTGTAGGGGCAGTTGTTGGCGCAGTAGCGCGTGCCGATGCAACGGTTGTAGGCCATCTGGTTGAGGCCCTCGTTGCTGTGCGTGGTGGCGGCCACCGGGCACACCGTTTCGCACGGCGCGTGGTTGCAGTGCTGGCACATCACCGGCATGAAGATCACCTTCGGCGTGGCCGACGGCACCTCCATCTCCAGGTAGCGCTCGATCTTGCCCATCCCCTGCTCACGGCCCTTCTCATGGGTCATGTCGGAGCTGTAGTAGCGGTCCAGGCGCATCCAGTGCATGTCGCGGCTGCGGCGCACCTCGTCCTTGCCCACCACGGGGATGTTGTTCTCGCTGTTGCAGGCGGTGATGCAGGCCCCGCAGCCGATGCAGCTGCTGAGGTCGATGCTCATGCCCCACCGGTGACCCACCTGCGCCACGGGGTGCGCGGCCCAGAGGTCCACCTCGGTGGTGGGCACGCGGTCCTTGTTGGTCACCTTGCCGTCGCCGTTCACATCGCTGTGCACGGCCAGGCTCTCCTTCTCGTTGTAGGTCTCGCCCGGCTCGTGGAGCGCCCACACGGCGAAGGAGGTCTCCTTCACCACGCTGTGGCGGTCCATGGCCGTGAGCTGGGTCTGGGCCAGGGCCATGGGGTACATGGCGCCGGTGAGGCTCACCTCCACCCCGCTGCTGGCGTAGCGCACCGAACCATCGGCGTAGCGGGTGGCCGGGTAGGCGTTGCGGCCCACCGGCATCGGGTTGCCGTCCTCGTCGCGCAGGCAGGCGGCACGGCCCACACGTTCGCCGTTCGCGCCGCGGCCGTAGCCCAGGGCGATGGCGATGGAACCGGGGGCCTGGCCGGGCGAGGGCAGCGCGGGCAGCACCAGCTCGGTGCCGTTCACCACCACCTTCAGCTCGTGCGCGGGGCTCTCCTGCCCGATGTACAGCTTGCGCATGTTCTCCCCGTTCACCTCAAGGCCCAACAGGCCCAGGAGGTCGGCGGGAGCGATGCACACGTAGTTGTCCCACGTGGCCTTGCTCAGCGGATCGGGCATCTCCTGCAGCCAGGGGTTGTTGGCATGCTGGCCGTTGCCGATGCTCTCCTTGGTGTAGAGGATCAGTTCGGTGCCGCTGGCGTTGAGGGCCTTCTTGGCGGCGGCACCGGCCGCGGCCACGATGGAGGCGTACTGGGAGCCGGCGCCTTCGGAGGCGGGCCACACCGGTGCCTCGGGGGCGGCGGTGTAGGCGGTGTACACACCGTTGTGCAAGCTCATGTTCCACACGGCCGTGAAGTCCACGGGCTCGGTGGTGCGGCTCGCTAGGGCGGCCCGCCACACATCCTGGATATGGTCGTGGTAGCGCTTGTCCACCCCGCTCCAGCGCAGCAGGCTCTCGGGCCACTGGCGCGTGTCGAAGAGCGGGTTGATGGTGGGCTGGGCCAGGGTGTAGTGCCCCACCTTGGGCATGTGGTCGTTCCAGCTCTCCAGCCAGTGGTTGTCCGGCGCGATCCAGGTGCACAGGCTGGCGGTCTCGTCGATGTAGCCGCTGAAGCTCACGCTGAGCCCCGTCTTGGCCAGGCCGGTCTTGAACTCGGCGGCGTTGGGCAGGCTGTACGCGGGGTTCACACCGGCGATCAGCAGCACGTCCACCTGCCCGGCGTTCATGTCCTTCACCAGCTGCTGCACGGCGGCGTCGTCGCCCTGCTTGAACCAGGTGTGGTTGGCCAGGTCGATGGTGCTGCCGTAGTTGCCCAGCATCCAGTTGATGCTGTTCACCAGCACCTGCGTGCCTTCGTCGTTCACGCCGCACACCACCACGCTCTTGCCGCGGGCGGCCCAGAGCTCCTCGGCGGCCCTGGCCAGCTCGGCCTCGCCGGCGCCCCCACCCACGGTGGGACCACCGGCCTTCTTGGCGATGAGGTCGTGCAGGGCGATCACGGCCAGGGGCACCTGGCTCGGCTTCATGGCGATGCGCTCATCGGCGTTGGCACCGGTGATGCTCATGCGGCTCTCCACCTGCCAGTGGCGGCTCATCGGCCTGTCGGCCGTGGCGTCCTCGGGGCGGCGGCGGGTGGCGTACTGCCAGGTGTTCTCGGTGGTGCTGCCCCAGCTGCTGAGGAAGTCGGCACCGAAGCTCACGATCACATCGGCCTTGGTGAGGTCGTACGAGGGCAGCACGCGCTTGCCGAAGCTCTTGGCGTTGGCGGCGGTGAGGCCGGCCATGCTGATGGTGTCGTACTGCACATGGTCCACGCGGGCACCGCCGCTGGTGGCGCCTTCCGGGGTGGTGCTGGCGCCGTACGTCGCCTTCAGCGTGTTGATCGCCTCCCGGGCGCTGGGGCTCAGCACGGTGTTGGTGAGCAGCACGATGCGGCCGCCCTTGGCCTTGGCCGCGGCCAGCTTCCCGGTGATCGCCTTGTCGGCGGCCTCCCAGGTGCTCGCCGCATTGGCCGTCATCGGGTACTTCAGGCGCTCGCTGTCGTACAGGGGCAGCACGCTGCTGTTGATGCGCGCGTTGATGGCGCCCTTGCCGCTCTCGGGGCGGTGGTTGATGCCGAAGCGGGTGTTGCCCTTGATGTGGATCGGGCGCCCCTCCCGGGTCTTCACCAGCACGCTGGCGAAGTCATCGCCATCGTAGTAGGTGCTGGCGTACCAGTTCGCCACGCCCGGGGTGATCTCCTCGGGCTTGTTCACGTAGGGGATCGACTTGACCACCGGCGTCTCGCAGGCGGCCAGGGTGGCGGCACTGAGGGAGAAGCCCAGGAACTTGAGGAAGTCGCGACGACCGGTGGATGAACCGGTGAGCCCCTTGTCCGCCAGCATCTCCTCGATGGGGAGCGGCGCGTTGAACTCGTTGTCGCGGCCTGGTACCGGTTGGGCGGAGGCGTCCAGTTGGGACAGGTCCTGCCAGTATCGCTTCGTGCTCGGCATGCGTCGGCGCGTGTTCGGTCTTAGTAGTGGCACTTGGCGCATTCCCAGCCGCCAAGCTCCTTCACGGTGATCTTCTCGTCCTCGAGGTACTTCTGGAGCTCCTTGTTGCCCATCGGGGTCTCCGTCAGGCGACGGTGGATCTCGTCGTAGTAGCCGTTGCCGGCCATCTGCACCTCGGTCTCGTTGTGGCATTGGATGCACCAGCCCATGGTGAGCGGGCTCCACTGCTCGGCCACGTCCATCTGCTCATCGATGGGGCCGTGGCACTTCTGGCACTCGATCTTGCCCACGGTGACGTGGGTGGCGTGGCTGAAGGACACGTGATCGGGCAGGTTGTGCACCTTCACCCACTGGATGGGCTGCTGCGGACCGGTGTAGGCCTTGCCGTCCCAACCGGTGGCCGCGTAGATCTTCTTGATCTCCTCGGTGCTCCAGGGGTTGCGCTGCGACTCGCCGATGGCCTGGTGGCAGTTCATGCACACGTTGGCACTGGGGATCCCGGCGTGCTTGCTCTTCTCGGCGCTGTTGTGGCAGTACAGGCAGTTGATCTGCAGGTTGCCCTTGTCGGCCTTGCCGGCGTGGATGGTGTGGTTGAACTTGATGGGCTGCGTGGGCTTGTAGTGCTCCACCGTGTCGCCGCCGTACACCCCGATGTTGAAGGCCCAATCCCAGGCCTGCACGACCAGGAAGACCACGAGCAGCAGCCCGATCACGGATGCCCAGCCCTTGTTGGCCCAGGCCCAGCGCTTGATGCCGCCCCAGAAGCCGACCTCGGGTTCCGCCTCCTTCCCTTCCACCTCGCGCACCGCGTTGGCCAGCTGGTGCTTCACACCGCCCAGGCTCAGCACCACCACCAGGAAGAGCAGGCCCACCACCAGCAGCCACTGCCAGGCCGTGCTGGGCTCCTCCACCGGCGCTTCCACCGGGGTCTTGCCGCCTTGGGGGGGCGCAGGGGGTGCGTAATTGTCCACATAGTGCAGCACCGCGTCGATCTCGGCGTCGGTGAGCGCCTGGGAGGTCATCACGCTCTTGTTCCAGGTCTCGAACAGTTGCTTGGCGTAGGCGTTGCCGGTGGCGATGTAGGCCTGGCTGTTCTTCACCCAGGAATAGATGTCGCCCTTGCCTTCCCAACGGCCCTTGGCCCCCTTCAGGGCCGGACCCGTCATGTCCTTGTCGGGCTTGTGGCATGCGGCACAATTGCCCTTGAACAGCTTTTCACCCTGGGCGTACAGCGCCTCGTCCTTCTGCGCATGCGCAGCGGTCACCGAAATGAACAGGAAGAGAGCGAGGGAAGCGTGAAGAAGCCCGGTGAAACTCTTGGAGAACCTTGATGCGACAGGCATTCCGGACGATTTTGGGACACCAACGGATCGTTGGACCGGCCGCAAAAATAGCGGCGGAGGCGTACGGCGAAAGGTCTTGCACAAGGGTGACAACCGTCCGTCGCTTATTTAGAGTGAGTCTAAATAATGATCGGAGGCCATCGGGACCATCGCGGCCACGATGGGCGCGGGCAGGCGACGGGCGCGGCATACTTTTGGGCCGCACCACGTTCATGCGTTCAACATCCCTTTCCGCTCGTCGGAAGCTCTTCCTTGCCTGCTTCCCGCTGCTTCTGGGCACCGCCTTGCGGGCGCAGGACAGCACGCAGGCGAACGGCAAGGTCACCATCGCCGAGGATGCCGCGGTGACGGGCCTGATGACCGACTACGCCAAGCGCCACCACGTGCTGAAGGGCTACCGGGTGCAGATCTTCCTGGACGCCGACCGCAGGCAGGCCGAGACCATGCGGGCCCAGTTCCTGCAGAAGCACCCCGATGTGCCGGCCTACCTCAGCTACCAGGCGCCCAACTTCAAGGTGCGTGTGGGCGACCTGCTCACGCGCCTGGAGGGGGAGAAGCTCCGCGCCGAGCTGAAGGCCGAGTTCCCGGGGTGCTACATCGTGCCGGACGAGATCGAGCTGCCGCGGCTGCCGGAGGAATAGGCCGCCAAGGCACAAGGCCGCGGAGCTGGTCAACCTTCCTCAGTGCCAAGCCGGTCGGAACCACCTCCGCCGGATCGGCGCTCCGACCCGGATCGTTGTAGGGCGAAGGCCCGACGTCCCGATGTCTCGGGAGCCGGGCCTTCCACGCAGTTCGGATCAGGCTGAAAGCCCGCTCGCGTCAGCCTTCGAGGGTGCGTTTCACCTCCACGATCTCGAAGGCCTCGACGTTGTCGCCGACCTTGATGTCGTTGAAGTTCTTGATGGAGAGGCCGCACTCGTAGCCGTGGGTCACCTCCTTCACGTCGTCCTTGAAGCGCTTGAGGTCGCTGAGGTCGCCGGTGTACACCACGATGCCGTCGCGGATCAGGCGCACCTTGCTCTGGCGGGTGATCTTGCCGTCGAGCACGTAGCAGCCGGCCACGGTGCCCACCTTGCTGATCTTGAACACCTCGCGCACCTCGGCGGTACCGATGATCTTCTCCTCCTCCTTCGGCGCCAGCATGCCTTCCATGGCGAGCTTGAGCTCCTCGATGGCGTTGTAGATGATGGAGTAGAGGCGGATCTCGATCTCCTCGGTCTCGGCCAGCTTTCGGGCACCCACGGTGGGACGCACCTGGAAGCCCACGATGATGGCGTTGGAGGCGGAGGCCAGGAGCACATCGCTCTCGGCGATCGGGCCCACGGCCTTGTGGATCACGTTCACCTTGATGTTCTCGGTGCTCAGCTTCAGCAGCGAATCGGTGAGCGCCTCCACGGAGCCGTCCACGTCGCCCTTCACGATGATGTTGAGCTCCTTGAAGTCGCCGATGGCGAGGCGGCGGCCGATCTCGTCCAGCGTGATGTGCTTGCGGGTGCGCATGCCCTGCTCGCGCTGCAGCTGTTGGCGGCGGGTGGCGATCACGCGGGCCTCGCGCTCGTCCTCCATCACATAGAAGTGGTCGCCCGCGTTGGGCGCGCCATCGAGGCCGAGGATGGACACCGGTGTGGAGGGCGCGGCCTCGCTGACGGCCAGTCCCCGTTCGTTGAACATGTTCCGTACGCGGCCGCTGTACTGGCCCACGAGCAGCACGTCGCCCTTGTGCAGGGTGCCGGCCTCCACCAGCAGGGTGGTCACGTAACCGCGGCCCTGCTCCAGGGAGCTTTCGATCACCACGCCCATGGCGCGCTTGCCCGGGTCGGCCTTCAGGTCGAGCATGTCGGCCTCCAGCAGCACCTTCTCCAGCAGCTGGTCGATCCCCTGGCCCTTCTTGGCGCTGATCTCCTGGGTCTGGAACTTGCCGCCCCACTCCTCCACGAGGATGTTCATCTGCGAGAGCTGCTCGCGGATCTTGTCGGCGTTGGCGCCGGGCTTGTCGATCTTGTTGAAGGCGAAGACCATGGGCACGCCGGCGGCCTGCGCGTGGTTGATGGCCTCGCGCGTCTGCGGCATCACACTGTCGTCCGCCGCGATCACGATGATGGCGATGTCGGTGACCTGCGCACCGCGGGCACGCATGGCGGTGAAGGCCTCGTGACCGGGGGTGTCGAGGAAGGCGATGCGCTTGCCGTTCTCCAGCGTCACGCTGTACGCCCCGATGTGCTGGGTGATGCCACCGGCCTCGCCGGCGATCACGTTGGTCTTGCGGATGTGGTCGAGCAGGCTGGTCTTCCCGTGGTCCACGTGGCCCATCACGGTGACGATGGGCGCGCGGGGTGCCATGCGCTTGGGATCGTCGTCGTCCTCCAGGTTCACCTCGTTGGCGTCGGCGCCCACGAACTCCACCTTGAAGCCGTACTCATCGGCGATCACCGAGAGGGTCTCGGCATCGAGGCGCTGGTTGATGCTCACCATCATGCCGAGCGCGAAGCAGGCCTTGATGATGTCGGTGACGGGCACGTTCATCATGGAGGCCAGCTCGCTGGCGGTGACGAACTCGGTGACCTTGAGGGTCTTGCCGGCCAGTTCGCGGGCGGCCTGCTCCTCCTCCAGGCGCTGGTAGCGCTGGTCGCGCTTGTCGCGGCGGATCTTGGCGCCCTTGCTCTTGCCACCGGTGAGGCGGGCGAGCGTTTCGCTCACCTTGCGCTTCACCGCGTTCTCGTCGATCTCGCCGGGACGACCGGTACCGGTGGGGGCCGTGCGCTGTTCGGCCTGCACGGCGCGGTCGATGTTCACCGGGCCGGGCTTCACGATGCGCTTGCGGCGGCCACGCTCGCTGTCGGCCCCGGGGCGTTCGGCCGGCTTGCGCTCACGCTCCACGGGCAGTTCGATCTTGCCCAGGGTCTTCGGTCCGGTGAGCTTCTCGGCACGGGCGCGGATCACCTCGGGCTCGGCGGGCGGTGCGGGCGCCGCCGGGGGTGCCGGCGCGGCGGGGGCTTCGGCGGCCGGAGCGGGGGCGGTGGGGGCCGGCACCGGCTCGGGGGTGGGAGCGGGGGCCGCGGCCTTCTTCGCGCCCTTCTTCGGGGCGTCCAGGTCGATCCTGCCCACCGTCTTCGGGCCGGCGCTCTTCTCCACCTTGGCCTTGATCACCTCGCCCTCCGCCGGGGCGGCAGGTGCGGGTGCGGGGGGCGCCTCGGGCGCCGGCGGGGCCGCAGGGGCGGCCACCGGGGCCGCGGCCTTGGGCGCCGGTGCCTCCTCGGCCTTCTTCTTCGCAACCTCCTTCACCGGGGTAGCGCCCAGGGAGATGCTCTCGCGCTCCTGGCGCTGCTGCACGGTCTGCTTGCTCGCCTCCTTCTCGGCCTTGCTGGTGCCGAACTCGGCGTTCAACAGGTCGTACAGGTCCCCCCCGATCTTGGTGTTCGGGTTGGAATCCACCTTGTGTCCCTTGCCGGCAAGGAACTCCACCACGGTGTGCACGCCGAGGTTGAACTCGCGTGCCACCTTGCTCAATCGTACCGCCTTATCCGCCGTTTCGCTCATGCAGTTCCCGGGCGTGCCCGGTCCCTTGGTTCGTTCTGTTCGTATGCCTTCACTCCCTGTCCACCGGCTGGCACCGGTCCTTCATCATGCCTCCAGCTCCGCCTTGAGGATGCGCAGCACCTCGGCCACGGTCTCCTCCTCCAGGTCGGTGCGCTTCACCAGTTCCTCCTGGCCGATCTCGATCACGCTGCGGGCCGTGTCGCAGCCGATGTTCTTGAGCTCGTCGATGATCCACTGGTCGATCTCGTCGGCGAAATCCTCCAGGGCCACATCGTCCGTCACCTCGTCGGTCTCGCGGTACACATCGATCTCGTACCCCGTGAGCCGGCCGGCCAGCTTGATGTTGTGGCCGCCCTTGCCGATGGCGAGGGCCACCTGGTCGGGCTTCATGTACACCTCGGCACGCTTGTGCTCGTTGTCCAGCTTGATGTTGCCGATCTTGGCGGGGCTGAGGGCGCGCTGGATCAGCAGCTGGTCGTTGCCGGTGTAGTTGATCACGTCGATGTTCTCGTTGCGCAGCTCGCGCACGATGCCGTGGATGCGGCTTCCCTTCATGCCCACGCAGGCGCCCACCGGGTCGATGCGGTCGTCGTAGCTCTCCACCGCCACCTTGGCGCGCTCACCCGGCTCGCGCACGATGCGCTTGATGGTGATGAGGCCGTCGGCCACCTCGGGCACCTCCTGCTCGAACAGCTTCTCCAGGAACTCGGGCGCGGTGCGGCTCAGGATCACCACGGGGGTGTTGTTGCGCATCTCCACCTTCCACACCACGGCGCGCACGCTGTCGCCCTTCTTGAAGAAGTCGCTCTTGATCTGCTGGTCCTTGGGCAGGATGAGCTCGTTGCCCTCGTCGTCGAGCACCAGGGTCTCGCGCTTCCAGATCTGGTACACCTCGCCGGTGATGATCTCGCCCACGCGCTCCTTGTACTTGTTGTACAGGTGGTCCTTCTCGAGCTCCATGATGCGGCTCTGAAGGTTCTGCTTCAGGGCCAGGATGTTGCGGCGGCCGAAGTCGAAGATCTTCACCTCCTGGCTCACCTCCTCGCCCACCTCGAAGTCGGGCTCGATCTTGCGGGCCTCGCTCAGCTCGATCTGCTTGCCCTCGTCCTCCACCATGCCGTCATCGACGATCTCGCGGTTCAGCCAGATCTCCAGGTCGCCCTTGTCGGGGTTGATGATGATGTCGAAGTTGGCCTCCTCGCCATACTTCTTCTTCACGACGCCGCGGAACACGTCCTCCAGGATGCCCATCATGGTCACCCGGTCGATGTTCTTCAGGTCCTTGAACTCGGAGAAGGATTCAATGAGGTTCACGGTGCTCATGGCACGGTCAATTGAACTTGATGGTTGCTTGGGTTGACTTGATCTGCGCGAACGGGAAGGGGGTGGCCTCCTCGTCGAGCTTGGGCAGGCGCCCCTTCACCTTGCTGGGGTGCTGGACGCGCAGTTGGATGCCTTGGTCGTTGGCCGCGGTGAGCAGGCCCTCCACGGTGCGGCCGTCGGCGAGCTTCACCTCCACCACGCGGCCGATGTGCTTGATGTACTGACGCAGCACCCGGAAGGGGCGGCCCATGCCGGGGCTGCCCACCTCGAGCTCCAGGTCGTCCAGCGCATCGCCGAACTCCTCGCGAAGCCCCTGGTTGATGGCCGTGAGGTCGGCCAGGGTGATGGCCTTGTCGTTGTCCACCTCCACGATGGCCTTGCCGGTGGGGCGCACCTCGGCGAACACCAGGAAATGGGGCGTGCCGGCCAGGCGGCGCTCCAGGGCTTGGGTGAGGCTGTCGGTGGTGATCATCGCTTCCGGTGCGGCGGGCAACAAAAAAGAGGGGCGGTCCCCTCTTTCCTCTCTTACCGCCTACTGACGGTGCAAACGTACACATTTTCCGGCAGCCCCGAACCGGTGGCGGCGCCGGAAGGTCCGCGCGTGCGGCACGCGGCTAATTTCACGCCCCCCAACCACTCCGCATGAACCTCCGCATCGCCCTGCCCATGCTGGCCACCGGACTGCTCGCCGTACCGGTCCTGGCGCAGAAGACCTACCCGTACACCAGCGTTCCCGGCGACCCCACCGAAACGCGCATCTACACCCTGGACAACGGGCTGCAGGTGTGGTTGAGCCGCAACACCGATGCGCCGCGCGTGCAGACCAACATCGCCGTGCGGGCCGGCAGCAAGAACGACCCCGCCGACGCCACGGGCCTGGCCCACTACCTGGAGCACATGCTCTTCAAGGGCACCAGCCACATCGGCACGCGCGACTGGGCGAAGGAGAGCGTGCTGCTGCAGCAGATCAGCGATGCCTACGAGGAGCGGCGCGGTGTGACGGACGAGGCGGAGCGGGCGCGCATCTACCAGCGCATCGACAGCCTGAGCCAGCTGGCGGCGGCCCTGGCCGTGCCCAACGAGTACGACAAGATGGTGAAGAGCATCGGGGCCCGCGGCACCAACGCCTACACCAGCAACGAGCGCACGGTGTACGTGAACGACATCCCCAGCGACGAGCTGGAGAAATGGATGATGATCGAGAGCGAGCGCATGCACGAGCTCGTGCTGCGCCTCTTCCACACCGAGCTGGAAACGGTGTACGAGGAGTTCAACCGCGGCCAGGACAACGACGGGCGCAACGCCTGGCAGGCCATGAACAAGGCGCTCTTCAAGAACCACCCTTACGGCACGCAGACCACCATCGGGACCGGGGAGCACCTGAAGAACCCCAGCATGGTGAAGATCCACCAGTACTTCGACAGCTGGTACGTGCCCAACAACATGGCCGTGGTGCTGGCGGGCGACATCGACTACGACCGTACCGTGGCCCTGGTGGACAAGTACTTCGGCGGCTGGAAGAGCAGGCCGGTGCCCGGGTTCGGGTTCAAGCCCGAGGACCCCATCACCCGTCCCGAGGTGGTGGAGGTGTTCGGCCCCAACAGCGAATGGGTCGACCTGGCCTGGCGCATGGGCGGCACCGCCACGGAGGACCCGCTCCTCGCCGAGCTCGCGGCCGGGGTGCTGAGCAACGGGCAGGCCGGCCTGCTGGACCTTGACCTGCTGCAGGACCAGCAGGTGCTGAGCGCCGACGCCGGTGCCAGCGGCATGGCCGACTACGGCACCTTCACCCTCAGCGGTGAGCCGCGCGAGGGGCAGACCCTGGAGCAGGTGCGTGAGCTGCTGCTCGCCGAGCTCGACAAGCTGAAGAAGGGCCAGTTCGACGACTGGCTCATCGAGGCCGTGGTGAACGACATGAAGCAGCGCCGCCTCAAAGCCTGGAACGACAACAACGGCGCGCGCGTGGGCGCCATGACCAACGCCTTCATCCTCAAGCGGCCGTGGAAGGAGGAGGTGGAGCAGTTGGACCGCATGGGCCGCATCACCAAGGCCCAGCTCATGGACTTCGCATCGCGCACCTTCGGCGAGGGCTACGTATGCGTGTACAAGCGCACGGGCGAGAACAAGGACGCCTACAAGGTGACCAAGCCCAAGATCACCGCCATCGACATCAAGCGCGAGGGCATGAGCGAATGGCGGAAGAACTGGGAGAAGGTCCCCTCGGCCACCCTCACCCCCGAGTTCATCGACTACCAGAAGGCCATCACCACGCGCCAGCTGAAGGGAGGCGTGGAGCTGAGCACGGTGCGCAACCCCACCAACGACCTGTTCTCCCTGAACTACATCGTGGACCTGGGCACCAACAACGACCGCCTGCTCGACCTCGCGGTTGACTACCTCCCCTACCTCGGCACCGCGCGCATGGGACCGAAGGAGTTCAAGAAGGAGCTCTTCAAGCTGGGCCTGGACATCGCCGTGAACACCGGGGAGGACCGGGTGGTGGTGACGCTCACCGGGCTGGAGAAGAACCTGCCCCAGGGCATCACCCTGCTGGAGGAGCTGCTGGGAACGGCCAAGGCCGACGCCGATGCGCTGAAAGGCCTGGTGAACGACATCGCCAAGGAGCGGGAGAACGCCACCAAGGAGAAGAACCTGATCCTGCAGGTGGCCATGTACAACTACGCGCGCTACGGCGTGCGCTCCCCCTTCAACGACGTGCCGCCGATGGCCGAGCTCCAGCAGGTGCCGGCGCAGGAGCTCATCGACCGCATCCACGGGCTGATGGGCTACAAGCACAAGGTGTTCTACTACGGCCGGAAGACCGCCGACGAGGTGGGCATCCTGCTCGAAGGCCTGCACAAGGCGCCTGCCAGCTGGCGCACCCCTCCGCCGGCGCGCACCTACACCGAGCAGGAGACCACGGCCGACAACGTGTACTTCGTGGAGCACGACATGGTGCAGACCGAGATGCTGTGGGTGAGCAAGAGCGTGGCGTTCGACGCCGAGCTGCTGCCGCTCGCCGCGCTCTTCAACGAGTACTTCGGCAGCGGCCTTTCGAGCATCGTGTTCCAGGAGATCCGTGAGGCGAAGGCCCTGGCCTACGGTGCCAGCGCCAGCTTCAGCACCCCCCGCAGGAAGGAGGAGGCCCATTACGTGCGCGTCTTCATCGGCACGCAGGCCGACAAGCTCCCCGATGCCGTGAGCGCCATGAGCGCGCTGATGAGCGACATGCCCGTGAACGAGAACCAGTTCAACGGCGCCCGCACCGCCGCCCTCAAGCGCATCGCCACCGACCGCATCACCAAGGAGCGCATCTACTGGAGCTACGACGCGGTGCAGCGGCTGGGACGCACCGACGACATCCGCAAGCTCAGCTACGAGCGCCTGCCCAACATCACCGTGAACGACCTCAAGGCCTTCTTCGACGCGCGCATCAAGGGGCGCAAGTACAGCTACCTCGTGATCGGCAAGAAGGGCGCGCTCGACATGAAGGCGCTCGAGCGGCTCGGTCCGGTGAAGGAGCTCTCGAAGACCGAGATCTTCGGTTACTGACCCCGCACCGGCATGTCGAAGCACGCCACGGAACATGCGGAGGACAAGCGCCTCTTCCTCCTCGACGCCTACGCCCTGATCTACCGGGCCTACTTCAGCTTCATCCGCGCTCCCCGGGTCAACAGCAAGGGCTTCAACACCAGTGCGGCCTTCGGCTTCACCACCACCCTGCTCGACCTCATCAAGCGGGAAAAGCCCACGCACATCGCGGTGGTGTTCGACACCGCGGCGCCCACGGAGCGGCACGAGACCCTGCTGGACTACAAGGCCAACCGCGAGGAGATGCCCGATGACATCCGCAGCAACGTGCCCTACATCCGCCGCATCATCGAGGCGTTGAACATCCCTGTGCTGGAGAGCGACGGCTACGAGGCCGACGACGTGATCGGCACCCTGGCGAAGAAGGCCGAGGCCGAGGGTTACACCACCTTCATGGTCACACCCGACAAGGACTTCGGACAGCTGGTGACGGACAAGATCATCATGTACAAGCCCGGGCGCGGCGGCGACCCGCCCGAGAAGCTCGGCCCGAAGGAGATCTGCGCGCGCTGGGGCCTGGAGCGCACCGAGCAGGTGAAGGACATCCTCGGCCTCATGGGCGATGCGGTGGACAACATCCCCGGCATCCCCGGCATCGGCGAGAAGACGGCCATCAAGCTCGTGCAGCAGTTCGGCAGCCTGGAGGGCGTGCTGGAGAACGCGGACAAGCTCAAGGGCAAGCAGCAGGAGAACGTGATCGCCTTCGCCGAACAGGGCCGCCTGAGCAAGAAGCTGGCGACCATCCTCATCGACGCACCCGTGGAGCTGGACCACGACGCGCTGCACCTGGACCCGCCGGACAAGGACAAGGTGCTGGAGGTGTTCAGCGAGCTCGAGTTCAAGACCCTCGCGAACCGGGTGCTGGGCGGCGAAGCGAACGGCGCGGCGGAAGAGCCCAAGCCCGGCAAGCGCGCGAAGGCAGCGGCGGTCAATCCCGGTCAGGTGGACCTCTTCGGCACCGGCCTGGATGAGGAGGGCCATGTGGCGCTCACCGAGCTGGCCACGATCGACACGGTGCCGCACCGTTACCTGTTGGAGGACACGCCCGAGAAGATGTACATGCTCGCGGCCCAACTGAAGAAGCAGCCACGCTTCTGCTTCGATACGGAGACCACGGGCACAGACGAACGCACGGCCGAGCTCGTGGGCATGTCCTTCAGCTGGGAGGCCCACCGTGGCTACTACGTGCCCGTGCCCGCGGACCGCGCCGAGGCCCAACGCATCGTGGACATCTTCAAGCCCGTCCTGGAGAACGAGTCCATCGGCAAGGTGGCGCAGAACGCCAAGTACGACATCCGCGTGCTGGACCGCTACGGCGTGGCGGTGAAGGGGCCGCTCTTTGACACCATGGTCGCGCACTTCCTGCTGAAGCCCGATGTGCAGAAGCACGGCATGGACTTCCTGAGCGAGACCTACCTGGGCTACCGGCCCGTGAGCATCACCACGCTCATCGGCGAAAAGGGACGCGGCAAGGTGCAGAAGAGCATGCGCGAGGTGGAGGTGGAGCTGGTGAAGGAATACGCCGCCGAGGATGCGGACATCACCTGGCAGCTCGCGGGCAAGCTGGAGCCGCTGCTCGCCGAGGACGAGGTGACCGGCCTCTTCAACGACGTGGAGATGCCGCTCGTGCACGTGCTCGCCGACATGGAGACAGAGGGCATCCGCATCGACATCCCGGCGCTGCAGCAGTTCAGCGAGGAGCTCGGCTCCGAACTGGTGCGCTTGCAGGAGGCCATCCACGAGGCCTGCGGGGTGAACTTCAACATCGACAGCCCCAAGCAGCTGGGCGATGTGCTCTTCGAAACCTTGAAGCTGGGCGAAGGGAAGATCAAGAAGACCGCCAAGACCGGGCAGTACCAGACCAGCGAGGACATCCTGCAGGAGCTGAGCGGCGCGCACCCCGCCATCCCGCTGATCCTGGACTACCGCAGCCTGCGCAAGTTGAAGGGCACCTACGTGGACACGCTGCCCGAGGCCGCCGATCCCGTGACGCACCGCGTGCACACCAGCTACCTGCAGACCGTGGCCGCCACCGGCCGCCTGGCCAGCAACGACCCCAACCTCCAGAACATCCCCATCCGCACCGAGAAGGGCCGCGAGATCCGCAAGGCCTTCGTACCCCGGGACGAGGAATACCAGCTGCTCAGCGCGGACTACAGCCAGATCGAACTGCGCATCATCGCCCACATGAGCGGCGACCGCAACATGCAGGAGGCCTTCCGCCACGGATTGGACATCCACGCGGCCACGGCGGCCAAGGTGTTCAACGTGGACATCGCCGAGGTGACGCGCGAGCAACGCGGCCGCGCCAAGGCCGTGAACTTCGGCATCGCCTACGGGCAGGGGGCCTTCGGCCTCAGCCAGAACCTGGGCATCCCGCGGGCGGAGGCCAAACAGATCATCGACGATTACTTCGCCCAGTTCCCCGGTGTGCGGAATTACATGGACGAGATGATCGGCTTCTGCCGCACCCACGGGTACATCAAGACCCTGATGGGCCGGCGGCGCTACCTGCCGGACATCACCAGCGCCAACAACACGGTGCGAGCCCAGGCCGAGCGCATCGCCATCAATGCGCCCATGCAGGGTTCGGCGGCGGACATCATCAAGGTGGCCATGGTGAACATCCACCGCGACATCAAGGCCCAGGGGCTGAAGAGCAGGCTGCTGCTGCAGGTGCACGACGAACTGGTGTTCGACGCGCATATGGACGAGCTGGCCGCGATGCAGGAGCTGGTGAAACAGCGCATGGAGGGCGCCATGGAGCTCGCCGTCCCGCTGGTTGTTGACATGGGCGTGGGGAAAAACTGGCTGGAGGCGCACTGAGCCCCCGGTGATGGCTGGGGATCTTCGCATCCATGCGCTCCACCTTCACCGTGCCCCTCCGGCAAGCCTTCGGCCCGCTCAGCGCGCTGGCCGTCGTCATGCTGATGCTCGCCTCCTGCGGCGGCGACAAGCCGAACCAGGATTCCCTCAATGCCGACCATGCGGTGGACAGCACCGCCGCGGCCCGCCAGAAGAAGACCAAGGCCATCTTCCACAACATCCCCTCCCCCATGGAGACGGCGGCCCTGCTGAAGAAGGCCGGTGCCGAATACGACCGCACCATCCTCAACGACCCCAAGCGAAACGCGTCGTACACGGCGGCGAGCAAGCAGGCCATCAACCTGGGGATCTACGGCGCCGACCTGAGCTACGCCAGTGTGTACAACAACACGAACGAGAGCATGCTGTACACGGCCGCCGCCCAGAACCTGGCGAAGCAGCTGAACATCAGCTCCGCCTTCAGCCAGGAGGTGGTGGACCGCATGGACAAGAACCGCGACCACCGCGACTCCCTGCTCAACATCATCAGCGAAACGTACTGGGAGGTCGATGCCTACCTGAAGGAGAACCAGCGCGAGAACATCAGCGCCCTGCTCATCGCCGGCGGGTGGGTGGAAGGCCTGTACATCGCGACCCAGGTGTGCCGGGCGCATGACACGCCGGAGCTCCGCCAGCGCATCGCCGAGCAGAAGCTGCCCCTTGCCGACCTGATCGCCCTGATCGGCACCTACAGCGAGGCCGACGAGAACGTCGCGACGGTGCTCAACGACCTGAGGTCGCTCGAGGCCCTTTACACGGGCGTGGAGCTGGGTGGCGGTGCAAGCACCGTGGCCCAGGAGGGCGGCGTCACCGTGATCGGCGGCGGTGCTCCGGCCAGCGCGCTCACCGACGACCAGCTGAAGCTCATCTCGGAGAAGACCGCCACCATCCGCAACACCTACACCAACTGAGCCGGCCATGAAGCTCCTCCGAACCATCCTTGCACCGGCGGTCCTCCTCGGTGTGCTCCTGCTGCCCACCGAGGCCATGGCCCAATGCCGCAGCTATGCCAAGAACAAGTGGGTGCCCGAGCTGGCGCCGTACAAGTTCAACGAGACCTTCAACGCGGCGCAGCTCGCTCCCGGCGAGGATGCCGAGGTGAGCCTCACCTTCTACAGCGGTCAGGAGTACCGCATCCTGGTGCGCAGCCACCCGATCCTGGGCGAGGTGAACTGGAAGCTCGTGGACGCGAGCAACAAGATCATCTTCGAGAGCCTGGCCGACGAGCCCAAGCACCTGTTCGATTTCAAGGTGGCCAGCACCCAGCAGCTGAAGGTGCAGGTATGGGTGCCCGATGCGCCCCATGCCAATGACATGACCCACGTGGGCTGCGTGGGGATCCTGGTGGGCTTCAAGGAATGAGGACCACGGCTGTGGAACGCGAAAGGCCCCGGAGATCTCCGGGGCCTTTCGCGTTCGGGGCACCGCCCCTCATTCCACGATGAAGCGGGTGGTGGCCATGGCCGCACCCTGTTGCAGGCGCACCACGTACACCCCCTTGCCCAGCCCGGCCACAGGCAGTTCGAACCGGTGCGGGCCGGCGGCGAGCTGGCCATCGGCGAGCACGGCCACCTCCTGTCCCAGTGCATTGATCACCGTGACACGGCCACGTCCCTGGGCACCCAGTTCGATGTAGAGCTGTGCATCGCCCGCGGCGGGGTTCGGCACCACCCGCATCGCCCCGGCCTCCAACCCAAGCTCCTCCATGCCAACGGGTCCGCCGCTCACGTTGATGTCGTCCAACCAGAGGTTGTTGCCCCCGTTGCTCTCGAAGTAGAACTTGAAGCGGAAATCGGGCACGGCGTAGGTGCTTCCGATGTTGTCGATCACCACCTCCTGCCACTGCGCATCGTTCGTGGGGGTGAACGCCGCGGTCTGGTCCGGCACGGTGGCCAGGGTGGTGGTGCCGCGCATCTGCTTGCGCATGCTCCAGGTGGCGCCGCAATCCTTGCTGGCGTACACGCGCAGGATGTCGTCGTTGGTGGCGGTGTTCCGGGCGAAGGCGACGCGGAAGCTGAGGGTGATCTGCGTGGCGCCGCTCAGATCGTACGTGGTGCTGATGAGCTCGTCCTTGTCGCCGTCATCGTTCAGGTCGTTGCGCAGCCGCACGCTCTTGGTGCCACTGAAGCCTGCCGCCGAAGTGACCATGAAGGTCTCGTCACCATCGGGGTTCCACACGAGCCACTCGGGCGCGCCCAGGTTCGTCACCGCTTCGAAATCCTGCACATAGGGCACGGCCTCGCCCGTGGCCGGGAGCACGAGGATGAAATCGTTCTGCGTGGCGGTCACGGTGTTCAGCCCGTTGCCTGCGGTGAGCGTCACGGGGTAGATGCCCGGAGCGGGGTACTGCACCGTCACCACCTCGTTGCTCGCCGTGGCGGGCTGCGCGCCGGGGAAGGACCAGTCGCGCGTGGTGACGCCGTTGTAGCTGAGGTCGGTGAAGGTGACCGAATCGCCGGCGCAGATCACCTGCACGTTGCTGGTGAAGCTGGCCGCGCACAGGATGTCGTTGCCGGCCACGCCGGTGGCGATGAGGTTGGCCGGCGACCACAGGTTGCTGCGCTGGGCCACGTTGCTGTTCAAGGCGGCCAGCATGCGCGTCCTCTGGCCCTCGGTGAACATCTTGCTGCAGTACGAGTACTCCATGTAGTTCTCCACGTTGTCCAGCGTGGAGCCGCAGGAGGCGCCGTTGATGTTGCAGGAGGTCCAACCAATGGTGTTGGGCGTGTCGCTCACGCTGTCGTCGTCGCTGCAATTGGCGGCATCACCCGGGCTGTTGGTGCCTCCCCAGGTATGCTTCAGGTTGATCCAGTGGCCCACCTCGTGGGTGAGGGCGCGGGAGCGGGTGGGGTTGCCGGTGCCGATGCTGCCGGTGTAATCGTGCAGGATCACGATGCCATCGCCGGCGGCGCTCCAGTTGCTGTTCACCGATCCGGGCAGGAAGGTGTACCCGGCCGCACCGTCCGCGCTGGCCGCCACCCACACGTTCAGGTACATGTTGCGCGGCCATTGGATCAGGTCCTTCATGGTCTGCGTGCCATCGTTGGTGAGGGCGCTCACCGTGCGGGTGATGCCCTTGGTGCAGTTGCCGTCGGGGTCCTTCTGCGCCAGGCGGAACTCCACGCCCACGTTCGCCACGATGCTCAGGAAGGCCGGGTTCACATTGTCCCAGTCGGGGTTCAGCTTGTTGAAGTCCTCGTTCAGGATGCGCACCGCGTCCTCGATCTGCTCGTCGGTGATGTTCTCCGGACCGTTGTTGTGGATGATGTGGAACACCATCGGGATGATGTAGGGCCCACCGCTCCCGCGGTCCGCATCGGTGGCGAACTGTTGGGTGAAGGCCTCCAGCTGCGCATTGCCGTCGGCGATCTCCTGCAACCGATCGGCCCTGTTCTGGTGCAGGGAGGCCATGCGGTGCAGCTCGTTGTTGCCGCAGGTGAAACCGCCCTGGGCCTGGACGCCGAGCGTTAGAACGATGGAAAGGGAGGCGAGGTAGGGACGGAGCATGGGGTGGCGCGACAGGGGTTCTTCCTTGAGGATCACGAAATTACCAAGGAAGGCGCACCACCTTCTGTCACGGAAGTCACATTCCGGCACGCCTCCTTGGGTTCCAAACGAACGAAGGAAGCCAGCTGTTCACCGCCATCGTCCCCATGGAACGGGTGGTTCCCCCGATGAACCGGACCCTGGCCCCGTTCAACCGAGGGCCTGTTGAAGGTCGGCCACCAGGTCCTCGGCATCCTCCACCCCAACACTGAGGCGGATAAGGGTGTCGGCCAGGCCGTTCTTCAGGCGCTCCTCGCGGGGGATGCTGGCGTGCGTCATGCTCGCCGGGTGGCCGCAGAGCGACTCCACGCCCCCGAGGCTCTCGGCCAGGCTGAAGAGCTTGGTGCTGCTGAGCACGCGCATGGCGTCCTCCATGCGGTCGCCCTTCAGCGTGAAGCTGATCATGCCGCCGAAGCCGCGCATCTGGGCCTTGGCCACGGCGTGGTTGGGATGCGTGGGCAGGCCGGGCCAGTACACGCGGTCCACCTTGTGGTGCTTGCTGAGGAAGTCGGCGATCACGGCGCCGTTCTCGCAATGGCGCTGCATGCGCAGGTGCAGCGTCTTCAGGCCGCGCAGCACCAGGAAGCAATCCTGCGGACCCGGGGTGGCGCCGCTGCTGTTCTGGATGAAGGCCAGGCGCTCGGCGAGCGCATCGTCGTTCACCACCAGGGCGCCCATCACCACGTCGCTGTGGCCACCGAGGTACTTGGTGACGCTGTGCATGATGAGGTCCGCACCGAGGTCGAGCGGGTTCTGCAGGTAGGGGCTGGCGAAGGTGTTGTCCACGCCGAGCAGGCAGCCGTGCTTCTTCGCGGTCGCCGCGAGGCCCGCGATGTCGATGATCTTCAGCAGCGGGTTGGTGGGCGTTTCGGCCCAGATGAGCTTGGTGTTCGGCGTCATCGCGGCCTCCACGTTGCGCAGGTCGCCCATGTCCACGAAGCGGAACTTGAGCCCGAAGCCCTCGAAGATCTTGGTGAAGAGCCGGTAGGTGCCGCCGTACAGGTCGTTGGTGCTCACCACCTCATCGCCGGGCTTCAGCAGCTTGCAGATGGCGTCGATGCTGGCCATGCCGGTGGCGAAGCACAGGCCGTGCTTCCCGTTCTCCAACGCCGCCAGCGCATCCTGCAGCGCATCGCGGGTCGGGTTGTGGGTGCGGCTGTACTCGTAGCCCTTGTGGTCGCCCGGCGCGGCCTGCACGTAGGTGCTGGTCTGGTAGATGGGCGTCATGATGGCCCCCGTGGTGGGGTCCGGTTCCACACCGGCGTGGATGGCTTTCGTGCCGAAGCGCATGGTTCCTGCGGGTTGATCCCGGCGCCGGAACGCGGCCGGGGAATTGGCCGGCGAAGGTAACCGGAAGGCCCGGAGCGCTCGCCATCTTCGCGCCACCATGACCACCCGCAGCTGGGCGCTTGTCGCGCTCTTCGTGGTGAACCTCATCTACGGGGTGAACTACGTGGTGGCCAAGGGCCTGATGCCCGAGGTGATCGGCCCCAGCGGCTTCATCCTGCTGCGCGTGATCGGCGCCACGGTGCTGTTCTGGGTGATGCGCGTCTTCCTGCGCGAGCGTGTGGCCTGGAGCGATGCGCTGCGGTTGGTGCTGTGCGCGGTGACCGGCGTGGCGCTCAACCAGCTGATGTTCTTCAACGGCCTGATGCGCACCACCCCGGTGCACGCCAGCCTCATCATGGTGGCCACGCCCGTGCTGGTGCTGGCCATGAGCGGCATCTACATCGGAGAACGCATCACGTGGCCGAAGCTGCTCGGCGTGGCGCTCGGCGCGGGCGGCGCGCTCACCCTCGTGTTCGTGCGTCCCGACAGCGGCACCGGCGCGGCCACCCTGCTGGGCGACCTCTTCATCCTCATCAACGCGAGCTCCTTCGCCATCTACCTGGTGCTGGTGAAGCCGCTGATGGCCAAGTACACCGCCACCACGGTGATGAGCTGGACCTTTCTGCTGGGCACGGTGATGGTGCTGCCCTTCGGTGCGGGCGAGCTCGCGGCCGTGCAATGGTCGGCGCTGACGCCGGGGCTGTGGGGCAGCATCGCCTTCGTGGTGGTGATGGTGACCTTCGTGGCCTACCTGTTGAACACCTGGGCGCTGCGGCATGTGAATCCCGGCGTGGTGGGCACCTTCATCTACCTGCAGCCGCTGCTCGCCACCTTCTTCACCTGGGCGCAGCTGCGCACGGGCATCCAACTGCCCGGCAAGCCGCCCACGCCCGACGCCACCGGCGGGGTGCTGCAATGGGTGTGCGGCGCGGCGATCTTCCTGGGCGTGCACCTGGTGACGCGCGCCGACCGGAAGGCGGCGTGACGTGGACCGCTCGCCTACCTTCGCGGCATGCTCCGATCGATGACCGGCTTCGGCCGTGCGGAAGGCGTGGTGAACGACCGCAAGGTCACCGTGGAGGTGCGCTCCCTGAACAGCAAGCAGCTCGACCTGCTGCTGAAGGTGCCTTCCATGTTGCGCGAGAAGGAGGCCGAGCTGCGCGGCATCGCGGGCGAGGCCATCGTGCGCGGCAAGGCCGAGGTGGCGGTGAACGCCGAGCTGCTGCACGCCGAGAAGCGCACCAGCTTCGACCGCGCACTCATCAAGGCCTACCACGCCGAGCTGAAGGCCATCGCCGCCGAGACGGACCCTGCGGCCACCACCGACATCCTGGGGCTGGTGCTGCGCCTTCCCGACGTGAGCACCACGCAGCGCGACCAGCTCACGGACGAGGAGTGGAGCGCGCTGCGCAAGCTGGTGCACGAGGCCATCACCTCCTTCGACGGCTTCCGCAAGAGCGAGGGGCAGCGGCTGCGCGACGACCTCGCGGCGCGCGTGGGCCACATCCTGCACCAGCTGCACCAGGTGGAGGGGCTGGACCTGGGCCGTGCCGAGCGCACCCGCGAGCGCCTGCGCGCCCGCCTCGCCGAGCTGCAGGCCGCGGTGGACCAGGACCGCTTCGAGCAGGAACTGGTGTTCTACCTGGAGAAGATGGACGTGAACGAGGAGAAGGTGCGCCTGCGTTCGCACTGCACCTACTTCCTGGAGACGCTTGAGGCCGATGACGCGCAGGGCCGCAAGCTCGGCTTCATCGCGCAGGAGATGGGCCGCGAGATCAACACGCTCGGTGCCAAGGCCAACGACGCCACCATCCAGCGCTGCGTGGTGCTGATGAAGGACGAGCTGGAGAAGATCAAGGAGCAGGTGCTGAACGTGCTCTGAACCACAACGCCACGAACGCAACAGCAGCCGGATGGTGAAGGGAGCGGAGAGACCGAACGGGGCACGCGGCATACCGGGCAAGAGCGTGATCGTGAGCGCCCCCAGCGGCGCGGGCAAGACCACCATCGTGAAGCACCTGCTGGCCCAGGACCTGGGGCTCGAGTTCAGCATCAGCGCCACCAGCCGGCCCATGCGCGCGGGCGAAGTGGACGGGAGGGACTACTTCTTCCTGAGCGTGGACGAGTTCCGGGGACGGATCAAGGCCGGTGAGTTCGTGGAGTACGAGGAAGTGTACCCGGGCCGCTACTACGGCACCCTGCGCAGCGAGCTGGAACGGATCTGGGCGGCGGGTCACCACGCGATCTTCGACGTCGACGTGGTGGGCGGTCTGGACCTGAAGGAGGTGTACCAGAGCAAGGCGCTGGCGCTCTTCGTGAGCCCGCCCTCGGTGGCCGAGCTGGAACGGCGCCTCAACGGCCGCAACACCGAAACGCCCGAGACCCTGCGCATGCGCGTGGCCAAGGCCGAGCACGAGATGACCTTCCGCGACCGCTTCGACGCGGTGATCGTGAACGACGACCTGGCCCGCGCCTGTGAAGAGGCCGTGCGGCTGGTGCGCGCGCACCTCGCCCCATGACCATCGGCCTGCTCTTCGGCTCGTTCGACCCGCCGCACAACGGCCACACCGCCATCGCATCGCACCTCCGCCAAGCCGCTGGCCTTGATGCCGTGTGGCTGGTGGTGACACCGCAGAACCCCTTCAAGCGGGAGCGGTCCTTGAGCCCGGAGGTGGAGCGGCTGCACCTGGTGGAGCTCGCGGTACAGGGGCACGCAGGGCTTGCCGCGAGCGGTTTCGAGCTCGACCTGCCCAAGCCCAACTACACCGTGGACACGCTGGCCGCCATGCGCGCCCGCTGGCCGACGCACGCGTTCACCCTGATCATCGGCAGCGACAACCTCGCGGCGCTGCACCGCTGGAAGGAACCGGAGGGGATCCTGGCGCACCACCGCGTGCTGGTGTACCCGCGCCCGGGGATGGAAACGCACCTGCACGATGCACCGTACGCCGGGCACCCTGCGGTGACCGTGGTGGACGATGCGCCCTTGCTGGACATCTCGGCCACGGACATCCGCTCCCGAGTGCGTGAGGGCCTGTCCATCGAAGGCCTGGTGGCGCCGGCCGTGGTGGCGTACATCCGCGAGCGCGGCCTTTACAGGGGCTGAGCGAGCGGCTCGGTGATGCCGGCCACCTGCAGCAGGTGATGGCGCAGCACCGCGAGCGCCCGTTGGAAGCCCGCCTCGTTCACCACGTGCAGGTCGCAATGGTGGCGGTAGGGCAGCAGGTAGTTGCGGTAGGCCGGCAGCACGTGGTTGTCCCACTGGTACAGCACCTCCTCCTCGCCGTACCCGCGCTCCACGGCATCGCGCTTCAGGCGCCGCTCCAGCTGGCTCTGTTCGCTCGCCTCGATGAACACGCGCAGGTCGAACAGCTCGCGGGTGGGCGCATGGTGCAGCACGAAGAGGCCTTCCACCAGCACCACCGGCGAGGGCCTCACCTCCAGCCAGCGGGGCTCGATGGCGTCGTTGTTGAAGGTGTACTCGGGACGGTAGACCGGCTCGCCGCCCACCAGGAGCCGAAGGTCGCGGGCCATGGCATCGAGGTCGATGGCCGTGGGCAGGTCGAAGTTCACCTTGCCGTTGGCGTCGATGTGCTGCTGGTGCTTCGGGAAATAGTAGTCGTCCTGACTGACCACGCTCACCGAACCCTCGGGCAGGCTGTCGCGCAGGGCACGCACCAGGCTGGTCTTGCCCGATCCGCTGCCTCCGGCCACTCCAACGAGGTAAGCGCCGCGCTGCATGGTCGCGCTCCCGGTGGGAGCCACGCGAAAGTACGGTGTTCGGTCCGAGTGCCGGCCAGGCCCCTCTGGGGAACGCCGGCCCGCCGTCCGGCAAGGGTCCGCACAATTTGGCACGCCCCTTGAAAGTTATCCTTCCGGAACCCCTTAACTCCCGAAGCCATGTTGACCCACGTGAAGGAATACCTGAAGCTGAAGCGCCAAGCCATGCGCCTGATGTTGACCGGTGACCTGAAGCAATACATGGACACGCTGCGCCGGATGCACGAGCTGCGTGCCCAAGGCCTGGCCGGATAGGGAGGAGGGTCGCCCGAGGACCCACTTGGTCATCGTGGCATGATTTGTGTGTTCGTAAGCGCACGAGGGTTCAACCCTATCAGCGCATCCGAGCTGAGGTTTTGGTGAAAGCCGACGGCGGGCTCCCGGGTTACCGGAGAGCCCGCCGCCGGTTTCAGGGGGTGACGGACCCGCCCCACCGCCTGGATCGCAGGATCGGCAAGGGATACCACGTTTTTTCGCCCGGCCATGGATCCTTTCGGCCCGGCCCGCCGTAGAAGGGCGCATGACGAAGAAGGATAAGATAGCCTTCATCAAGAGCAGCAAGCGGAAAACGCATGTGTACCATGATCTGAACCGTTACTCCGACCAGCAATTGAACGACCTCATCCGTGAGATCGTGCAGGGGTTGATCCGGGAAAGCGAGATCATCGCGAACGCCTACATCAACGGCTATCGCTAGGGACCATGCAGACCTGAGCCTGCTGCCAGAAGGCTGAAGCGACAGGTAACAGAGCCTCCCACCATCGGTCGGGGGGCTTTGTTACGTCCGGGCCTAGCGTTTCCGCTGTGGCTGCGCGGCCGGTGGCGGGGCCTTCACCCGCTCCCCGTCCTGGTACTCCACCTGCTGCACCGGCTTGCCGTCGCGGCCATAGATGGTCATGGTGCCGTGCAGCTTGCCATTGCGGTAGTTCATCTCCTGGAGCACCCGCCCGCGCTGGTCGTACACCTTGCACGGCCCGTTCGGCTCGCCGTTGCTGAGCACCTGCTCGCGCATCTTCACCCCGGCATCGTCGTAGTACACCCAGGGACCGCTGGGGGAGCCGTTGGTGTACAGGCCCTCGGAGATGATGATGCCGTTCTGGTTGTAGGCCGTCCACCGCCCGTTCTTGCGCCCGTCCACGTAGGTGCCCTCCTCCTTGATGCGGCCGTTCTCCTGCCAGAACCGCCAGAGCCCGCTCTTCAGGTCGTTCTTCCAGAACCCCTCGTACTCCTGCTTGCCGTCGGGGTACCAGCCCCGCCAGGCCCCGTCGATCTTCCCGGCCTTGAACGAACCGATGTCCTTCTGTTGTCCGTTCTCGAACCAGCTCCTCCACTCCCCTTCCGACACGCCGTTCACATAGGGCCCTTCCTGCAGCTTCTTCCCGTTCTCGTACCAGGTCGTCCACACGCCCTCCTTCAACCCTTTCGTGTAATTGCCGCGGCGCCACTGCTGCCCGCCCTCGTAGTAGTACATCCACTCACCGTCCTGCTTGCCGTCCACGTAGGTGCCGAGCGAGCTGAGCTGCCCGCCGGGGTACCAGTACTTCCACAGGCCGTGCTGCACCCCGGCCTTGAAGTGGCCGAGCATGTCCTTGGCCCCGGTGGTGGTGTACCAGGTCCACGTGCTGTCCTTCTCATCGTCGCGGAAGAAGCCGGTGATGTTCTCCCGGCCGCTCTCGAACCACTGGGTGAACGGGCCGTTGAGCTTGCCGCGTTCGTAGGTCTCGCGCTTCTGCGGCTTGCCGTTCGAATGCCAGTGGTCCCAGGTACCGGAAGGCACGCCCCCGGTGTACGCCCCCTTCACCTTGGTGTTGCCGGCCGGCCAGAACACCTGCATGGGCCCGCTCCTCACCCCCATGTGGTAGGACGTCTCCTCCTGCATGCTGCCGCTGGGGTAATAGGTGCGCACCACCCCCTCCCCCTTCACCAAGGTCTGTCGGCCATCGCGGTCCCAGGCGTCCAGGGTCAGGCAGATGCCCTTGTCCCACAGTTCGTTCAACAGGGGCTTTCCATCCCCGTAGAAATACGACCAAGGACCTTGCTTCACGCCCTTGCTGTACGCCCCCTCCTCCATCACCTTGCCGTCGCGGTAGAAGCTCTTCACCGTGCTGTCGGGCACGCCCTTGTGGATGTGGCCATCCTGCCGCACCTGGCCGTTGTCGTAGTAGAGGACCACATGCCCGTCCCGCTCACCGGCCTTGAACTCGGCCACTTCGGCTACGCGGCCCTGGCGGTCGTAGAACTTCCATTCCCCCCATTCCCGCCCGTTCACGAACAGGCCCTCGCTGCGCTTCACCGTACGCAGGCTGTCCCAATGGTCCACGTACGGTTGTACGGACTGCGCCCCCGAACGAAGGCCGGCGAGCACCAGAAGGAAGGGCAGGAGCGTGCGGTACATGCGTGCGAAAGTAGCGGCGCCGCCCGGCGGCCCCGGGGAGTGAACGCCGCACGCATGAACAACCGTATGCGGGATCGCGGACTACGGTGATCACCGTACGCGATCACGGCAAGGCCCCGAGGAAAGGGGGCGGTGCATCCCGGCAGTTTTGACCCGCTGTTGCCTCACGACATGCGCGGTCCTGTGATCCCCTTTCATCTGCGCTGGGAGCGCTGGCTCCTGGTGGCCCTTGCGTGCCTGCTGCTGCTGATCACGCAGGCCCAGGTGGTGAACGAGGACGACCTGCGCAAGGTGCGCCTGTCCGCGCACGAGGGCCCCATCACCTGCATCGAGCCGATGCCCGACGGGCACACCCTGGTGGCCGGCTGCGGCCGCAACGGCGGCCTGCTCTTCATCGACACGGTGGGCTGGCGCACGGTGCGCACCCTGCCCCTGGACGGGTTCAAGGACGGGCCGAGGATCCGCTGCAGCGCCGATGGACGGCTGCTCTTGTTGAAGGAGCTGTGGCGCTTCACCGCCGAGGGCAAGGGCGACATGCAGGGCACGCACCTGGTGATCGAGGCCGCCACCGGCCGCATCGTGCTCGATGCGGGCAAGGCGATGGACGCCGCGATGAGCGCCGATGGCACCGTGCTCGCCGTGCTTGATGGCGGCACGGTCACCCTGCACGACCTGGTGGACGGCCAGGTCATGCGCAGGCTCGACGTGACCGATGCCACCAACGCCGTGGCCCTGAGCCCCGATGGCCGCACGGTGGCCGTGAGCCACCGGCCCACCGAGGCGCAGCTGGCGACCGTACCGAGCCTTCGCACGGACAAGAAGGCCCTGAAGGCCGCGCTGAAGTACCGGCAGATGGTGAGCCTGTTCGACGCCCGGTCAGGGGCCTTGAAGCGGACGGTGCCCGAGGCGTACGACATCATCCGCGCCATGGGCTACACGGCAGACGGCGAGCGCCTGCTGGTGTACAGCTCACAGGACCCCCGCAGCGGTGTGGCACCGGTGTCCGGTGGCAAGGTGTGGAACCTCAACATGGTGGACCGGCCGGGTTATGTGCAGCAGATCGACGCCAGCGGTGAACCGTTGCGCGCCGGTTTCCAGAGCCTGATGAACGAGCCCTTCCTGGCGGTGAGCCCGGACCGCAGCATGCTGGCCCTGAGCAGCACCGAAGGGCACAACCAGCGCAAGGTCACCCTCTACGCCCTCGATACCGGCGAGACCGGGCTGCTCATCGACCTGGAGCAGAAGCACCGGTACGACAGCGGCGAGACCGAACAACACGACGGACGCGTGGCCTATGCATGGCTGCAGGACGGCCGCCTGGTGGTGGGGCTCGGCGGCGACCTCGGCATCCTCACCCCATGAAGACCCTCCAACACCACACCGCGCTTCTGGCCCTGGCCCTGTTCTGCTGCTCTCCGGCACGGGGCCAGCGGCCGGAGCTCTACGACAACGCCGCCGTCCAGGACAGCGCCCGGAACGCCATCGCCCGTGAGCTGAAGGAAGGTCTGTGGGCGGAGGCCATCACCAGCGGAGCGCTGGCCGGCGACGTGCTGCTCGAGCTCACCATCGACGACAAGGGTCGCGTGGAAACGGTGTACATCCCCAGCTCCACGCTCGCCATCGCGTGGAAGAACACGGTGAAGGACCATTGGATGGACCACCGCTTCGGCTTCAAGCTGCCGAAGGGCCACAAGGAGACCGTGACCGTGGCGCTCCACTTCCCTTGACCGAACGACAGAGATCACTCAATCCACAACAACATGCGCACTTCAGTACTTACCGCGACCCTGATCGCCTCGGCCCTGCAGCTGAGCGCGCAGGAGGAGATGAGCCAGGTATGGACCACCCGCCTGGAGCACAAGATCGAGTTCACCGGAACGGACCCGAACCCCGGCGACGACAACATCAGCTACGCCGCCAGCGAGAAGGAGATGACCGTGTTCCGCAACAAGGACGGCGGCACGGTGTGGACCAAGGCCTTCAAGGACCTCGCGCCGCGCCTTCGCAAGATCGACGAGCTCATCCCCTTCTGGGAGAGCAACACCGTGTTCCTCTTCGAGAAGAAGGGCGGCAAGGACGTGATCGCCTGCATCGACCTGCCCACCGGCAACGCGCTGTGGACCACCGAGAAGTACAGCAACCTCACCGATGAGAACGTCATCTACCTGAAGGAGAAGGACATGTTCGCCATCAGCACCGAGGATGCGCTCACCATGATCAAGGCGCGCACCGGTGAGGAGCTCTGGAGCACCAACGCGTTCACGGGCGCGGTGGGCAAGTACATCATCGACGGGGACGACATGCTCTGCGTGAACTTCGTGCCGGGCGGGCTCGCACACCTGTTCAAGGGCTTCAAGAACGAGATCGCCCGCATCGACCTCAACACGGGCAAGATCAAGTGGGAGAACACCTACGTGGGCCGCGCCGAACGGAAGGTGGTGACGCGTGAGTTCATCTACGACCTGAAGCTGGAGGAGGGCAAGGTGTTCCTGATGCTGAACGGCATCCAGGTGTACGACTACAAGACCGGCGCCACCCAGTGGAGCGCGGCCTTCGACTTCACCCCCGACGGCATCGCGGGCGCTCCCGCCCACGCCAAGAAGTTCGGCGTGTACGGCGCGGTGGCCAAGCCCGTGGTGGACGGCAACGACCTGTACGTGCTGGACATGCAGAACAAGAAGAGCCAGTACGTGAAGAAGTACGACCGGCTCACGGGCAAGCTGCTGTGGACGAGCCCCGAGATCAAGGAGGCCAAGGCGATCCCCGGCATGTGGGTGGCCGACGGCAAGGTGATCCTGCAGGTGGGCGGCCTGGTGGAGACGCAGGCCTACATCTACTGGCGCGAGACCACACCCGACGGCTACATCACCCACGAGGAGTGGCGCGTGCAGTACCGCAACATCAAGCCCTGCGGCGTGCAGGCCTTCAACACCAGCGACGGCGCCCTGGCCTGGGACAGTGAGCGCTTCAAGAAGGGCATCACCAACGCCTTCATCGAGGACGACCGCTTCTACATCTGCAGCGGCAAGGCGCTGTATTGCATCGACCACAAGAGCGGCGCCGACATCTACGAGGTCCCGCTGGGCGACGACGGAGTGGGCAACGCGAACGCCATCCTGCCCTACAACGACCAGGTGATCATCGTGGGCGAGAAGGGCGTGGCCCTGCACCGCCGCGCCGACGGCAGCCTCAACAAGAGCAACAAGTGGAAGGTGGCCGACATCGAGAGCCGCCACGACCGCGTGCTGCTGATGAAGACCGAGGGCAGCGACGTGGCCGCCTTCGACCTCAACAACTGCAGCTACCGCCAGTTCAACGCGCGCAAAGGTTCCACCAGCACCCTGAGCTACGATGGCGCCTTCGTGTACGTGTACGAGAAGAAGGACGTGACCAAGCTCCGAACGAACTGACCACGCGCGTCCGTCCGTCCCCCCGGGGCGGGCGGGCATGTTGTGAGCGTGCAGGGGTCTCCGCAAGGGGGCCCCTGTGCGTTGGTGGCGATCAAAAGGATGGCCTGCGTTGTTGCTTCGCACCGGGCCCGCGCTCCGATAACTTGCGCCGCATGCGCCGCCACCCCCTCACCGTGCTCACCGGCCTCGTGCTGGTGGTGCTACTGCTGGCGGCCTGGACGGAGGCCACCCGTCCGAGCCATGGCCCGCACAGCGACCTGGACCTCCTCGTCTACCGCAGCGGCAGCACGGAGCTCGTGGTGATGCACAGCACCTACTTCGCCACCGCCGGCCGCTGTGCCGGATGCCACGGGCACGACACCGCCGGTGTGGCCAGCGTGGACAGCACCGGACGCGACGTGAACCTCGCGGACGACTGGCGCAGCACGCTGATGGCCAACAGCGCGCGCGACCCCTTCTTCCGCGCCAAGCTGGAGCATGAAGTGCTGGTGAACCCGGGCCACCAGGGCGCCATCGAACAGAAGTGCCTGCGCTGCCACACCCCGTTGGGCAGCTATGAGCAGAGCATGAGCGGGCTCACGCCCTTCACCGCGGCCATGCTCGACACCAGCGTGCTCGGGCAGGACGGCGTGAGCTGCCTCGCCTGCCACATGCAACGCCCATCGGCCGCAGGCAACTACTTCAGCGGCGACCTGCGGCTCGACAGTGCCCAGGAATACGGTCCGTACGAGGACGATGTGATCAACGCCTTCATCATGGAGTTCTTCGTGGGCTGGCGGCCGCAGAAGGGCGAGCATGTCCTTGACGGACGCGTGTGCGCCGGCTGCCACACCCTGCTCACCGGCACGCTCGACCTGCAGGGCAACGCCACGCCGTACGAGTTCGTGGAGCAGGCCACCTGGCACGAGTACAAGAACAGCGCGTACTACGGCACCGACGAGAACTGCCGCGGCTGCCACATGCCCCGGCTCAACGACAGCATCGTCCTCGCGTCCGACTACTCCTTCCTGCCCGGCCACGCGCCCTTCGGCCTGCACCACCTGGCCGGGGGCAATGTGTACATGCTGGAGCTGATGAAACAGCACCGCACGGACCTCGGCATCCCCGCCACGGACACGCAGTTCGACAGCACGATCGCGCGCACGCTGGGCAACCTGCAGCAACGGACCCTGCAGCTGAACGTGACCGTATTGGACCGCACCACCGACACGGCATGGGTCGATGTGGACCTGGTGAACCTCACCGGCCATAAGTTCCCAAGCGGTTATCCGAGCCGCCGCGCCTTCGTGGAGCTCGACGTGCTTGATGCCAACGGCGACACGCTCTTCCACAGCGGGCGCTATGACGGCACCTACGAGGTGGAAGGCCACGACCCCGCGATGGAGCCGCACCACGATGTGATCACCGCACCGGACCAGGCGCAGATCTACGAGCTGGTGATGGGCGATGTGAACGACGACGTGACCACCGTGCTGGAGCGCGCGAAGAGCCCGTTGAAGGACAACCGCCTGGTGCCGCTCGGCTTCAGCACCGCGCACCCGAGCTACGACACCACGCTGATCGCCGGGGTGCCCGCCACCGACCTCGACTTCAACCACGATGCGCTCGGCCTTGAAGGCAACGGTGGCGACAAGGTGCATTACCATGTGCCCTTGAACGGCTATGGCGGGGCCCTGAACATTCAGGTGCGCGTGTGGTACCAACCCGTGCCTCCGCGGTGGAACGCCGAGATGTTCAGCCTGAACGGCACCCGCATCGATGCCTTCCGCACGATGGTGGACAGCATGGACGGCACGCCCACCCTGGTGGCGCAGGACAGCACCTTCAGCGGACCTGTGGGGATGGCGGAGACCGTTGCGGCACAGGCCATGGCCTTCCCGAACCCGACGAGCGACGGGACCGTGGTGATCGCCGATGCGCGCACGACCTTGAGCGCGGTGTACGACATCCGTGGCCGACGCGTGGAGGTGCGTGTGCAACGCAACGCAGGTGGCATGTGGATCACGCTTCCAGCGTCACAAGGCACCTACATCCTGGTGCTTGACCGCCAAGGGAAGCAGTGGATCGAACGCGTGGTGCGCGAATGAGCACCTGCTCGCTCGCCTCCGTCCACCTTTACCCGATCAAGTCGCTCGGTGGTTTCCCCGTGCGTGATGCGCGGCTCACCGACCGTGGCCTGGAGCACGACCGCCGGTGGATGCTCGTGGACCGGGAGGGCCTGTTCATGACCCAGCGCGAGGTGCCCGGGATGGCGTGCCTGCATACCGCGCCACGTGCCGATGGCCTTCGCGTGACCGACATCCGCGATGGGCGCTCGCTCGACCTGCCCTGGCATCTCGGTGAAGGAGCCCACATCGCGACGAAGGTGTGGGACGATCCGGTCGATGTCGTGGCCGGTGATCCTTCCTGGAACCTGTGGTTCAGTGAACACCTCGGGCGCCCGGTGCGGTTGGTGTTCATGCCCGATGCCGCGAAGCGCGCCACCGATGATCGCTATGCCGAAGGCCTCACCTCGTTGAGCGACGGCTTTCCTTACCTGATCATCTCGCAGGCCTCGCTCGATGACCTGAACGAACGACTGGCCGCACCGGTCCCCATGGAGCGGTTCCGGCCCAACCTGGTGATCGCCGGTGGTGATGCGTTCCAGGAGGACGGCTGGAAGGAGATCGCGATCGGCGATGCACGCTTCCACCTGGTGAAGCCCTGTGGCCGCTGCGTGGTCACCACCACGGACCAACGCACTGGTGAGCGCGGGAAGGAGCCCTTGCGCACGTTGGCCACCTATCGACGTGAGGGGGAGAAGGTCTTGTTCGGCATGAACGCGGTGGGATCGGTGGAAGGGTCGGTCCGGGTGGGTGATGAGGTGGTGGTGATCGCGTGAACGTGAGTTCCAGCGTGAAGCGAGGAGTGCGGATCGTTCAAGCCGGTGCCGAGGTGACGGTCCTTCCGTGAGGTTCGCTCACTTCTTCGGACCTTCGGACATGGCCGATCCCTCCCCCACGCTCCGCAAGGAAAGTCTGCAGACCGAGATCGACGCGGCGTTCCTGTACGACCGCATCGCCGCACATGAGGCGGACCCCCGGATCGCACAGCTCTTCCGCGAGATGGCCGCGATCGAGCGCGGGCACGCCCAACATGCGTTCAACGAGCTGAAGCAGAGCGGTGAGCTGAGCGCGATGCCCGGGCCCTCGTGGCGGGCGCGCACATTGGACCGGATCGGCGGCATCCTGGGCTACGACCACGTGATCGCGCAGCTGATGGACGTGGAGAAGGGCCTGGCGAAGGCCAGCGTGGCGCAGAAGCTGCGCAGCGGGGCATCGGTGAGCGGTGCGGAGCAGAACCACGTGCGCATCCTCGGCTCCCTGATGGCCGGCAAGCGTGGCATGGGCGGCGAACAGCTCGGGCGGATCGAGGGTCGCCACAAGAGCGTTGGGGGGAACGCCTTGCGGGCCGCCGTGCTCGGCGCGAACGACGGCCTGGTGAGCAACATGAGCCTGGTGATGGGCGTGGCCGGCGCCACCGAGGGTGAGCAGGGCGTGCTGCTCGCGGGCCTCGCGGGGCTGCTGGCCGGCGCCTTGAGCATGGCCCTCGGCGAGTGGATCAGCGTGAAGAGCTCGCAGGAGCTCTACGAGCGGCAGATGGCCCTGGAGATGACCGAGCTGGAGACCAACCCGGAAGACGAGCGCAAGGAGCTGGTGCTCATCTTCATGGCCAAGGGCATCGGCGAGGCGGAGGCGCAGCGGCTGGCGGACGAGGCCATGCGCGACACCGGCAAGGCGCACGCGCTGTTGGTGAAGGAGGAGCTCGGCATCAACACGGAGGAGCTGCAGGGCTCGGCGTGGGAGGCGGCGATCACCTCCTTCTTCCTCTTCGCCATCGGCGCGATCCTGCCGGTGCTGCCCTTCTTCTGGCTTGGAGGTATGCAGGCCATTGCGATCAGCGTGGGCCTGAGCGCCATCGGGCTCTTCGTGATCGGCAGCGCGATCACCTTGTTCACCGGTCGGAGCATCTGGTTCAGCGGCATGCGGCAGGTGCTCTTCGGGTTGGCGGCGGCGGCGGTCACCTTCGGCATCGGCAAGCTGATCGGGATGAACGTGGCGGGGTGAGGAGCTCCCTGTACCTTGATGCCACACCCGGGGTGACCGGACCGGTGGCGCCCGGGTAAGCCACCTCACCGAGCTTCAGGCGTCTAGCAAGCGATCACCATGACCACGAAGCACACCCTCGCATCCGCGCTGCTCGTCCTGTTCGGCGGCTCCGCCCAAGGACAACTCCCGTTCGCCACGCTCCACTATCAGGCGGATCCGAGCACCTATTCCCTGAACGGCCTTCACCTGGAACTGCGCGCCGACGGGCGACCCCTGCTGCTGGCCTCCGGCGACACCATCCACTTGAACGGTCTTGACACGACGGGCACGATCCAGTGGACGTCCGCCCTCGCACAGCCTCCCGGGTATGCCTTGCAGCTCACGGACCTGCTCCCCTTGGACGACGGTACGCTCGCGGCCTGTGGCTTCATCTACCAGCCCGCCCCGGAGCTCGGGCTCTACCTGCACTTGGACACGCTGGGGAACGTGCTCTCCGCCCGAACATACTCCCTGAACTTCAATACACGGTTCTTCGCCCTGGCCGCCAACGCCAATGGAAGCGTACGCATCACCGGATACCAGCAGCCTTCCTTCCCTGCGGACTATTACGGCGTGGTGGTGGATGTGAACACGAGCGGTGACCTGCTGGGCGCATCGACCTTCACCATCGGCCAGGTGGCCACACTCCCGACCGACCTGATCCCGACGGCCGACGGTGGCCATGTGATCATCGGAGAGTCGTGGACCTTGAACAACGGGCTCGTCCTGTTCAAGACCGCGCACATCGCCAAGTTGGACAGCACTGGTCAGATCGAATGGGCGCGCCGCTTGTTCGCCGCGAACCAACACACCTTTCCGCAGGGCGTGGTGCAATTGGCGCACGGCGACCTGGTCTATGTCGTGCGTGCGCAGTTCCCCCAGGGAAGCAAGGCGGTGATGGTCACCTTGGACCTGAACGGGAACGAGATCCATGTGACGCAGGTCGATCCCGATACGCCATCGGATGGTTACCTGGACAGCTACGGCCTCACCCTCCAAGGGGAAAGCATGCTGGTGCTTTCGGGCTTCACCAACATCATCTCCGACATGTTCACCTTGCGCATCGACACAGCGCTGACCACGCCACAGCTGCTCCTGCACGACCGCACCCCTGGGGAATGGATCGAGGACCAGGTGGTCCTGGCCGATGGGAACATCCTGCAGGCTTCCTACGCGGCCTCCCCGCTCACCGGGAACTGCATCCTGATGCGCGGCCTGGCACCCGATGGCACGTCGAACTGCCCGAACAGGCCATGCACCGTGACGCAGAGCACCCCCAACCTGTTCAACAACCCGATCCTGGTGCAGAACCTGGCCTCGCCGATCGTGGCTGACGCCACCGCGTTGTTCCCGTCCGCCTCCATCACCTTGCTGAACATGCCGGCCTGCCTGGGCACTGGCACCGCCGCGATCACTCCTGTAACGACGGTCGGGCTGATGCCGAACCCGGCCTCGAGGGAGGTGTGCATCACGGCGGAGGACCTACGGCAGGTCCAGGTCCTGGATGCGATGGGACGGCTACTGGCCGATCGACACCTGCATGCCTCCGACACGTGCGTACTTGACCTGGAGGGTCTTCTGTCCGGTCTGCTGGTGGTCCGCGTACGGACGGGATCCGGCTGGTCCGCACACCGCCTGGTGAAGGACTAGGCGTGGCGGCTTCCGTTACCTTGGAAGCCGATGACCCACTCCATCCTGGCTGAACTGTGCCTCAGGAGGATCGATCCAACCATGAAACGCATCTACATCATCCTTATGGTCTGGGCGCTGGTGTGTCCATTGGCCAACGCTCAGTCACCCTTTTATCGGATCTTTTCCGATCCAGACACCATGGGCTGGGGCACCAATGTGGTGATCGAGGCGTCCAATTCGGATATCGTACAGGTCAGCTGGGAGTTCGAGTATGGCACCGATTCCACATATCTGCTCTTCCAGCGGTTCTCGGCCAATGGCAGCCTGCTGATTTCCACGCGCACCATTCCTCCAACGGGATCGGTGTTGTACATCACCTGCGCCACAGAATTGCCGGGTGGCGACTTTCTCCTGTTCGGTATGGACCAACGGCCCGTTATCGTGCGACTCGACGCGATGGGAGCACTTGTTTCCGTGAACCGCCGCAACGGCGCTCTCGGCCGGTACGAAACAGTGATCTGGGAGAACGACACCACCCTGCTGGCCTTGGGTACCGACGAGATCCCCGATGGCGGGCAACTGCTGATGAGCCGCTTCGATCCGACCGGCGCCCACCTTGGATCACAGGGTATTCGGATCGACGGCCGCGGCGCCACGGGGATCTCCGCCACGCGCTCCGCCGCAGGGGGGGTGATCATATGCGCGGCGGGTTACGATACGTTGCCAGGAGGCTGGTCGACACAAGCGACAACATGTTCAGTGAAACTGGACAGCGCAGGTGGAGTGGAATGGGCGAAGCGGTACATTTTATCGGGCAAACTGATCTCGCCTGTGGGCATGGCGGAACTCAGCGATGGAACCATCTTGATCGGTGGCATCGTCAGCTGGTTCCCGGCCCCACCCCGGTACCTGCTGCTCATGCGCGCTGCCGCCGATGGTGATACGCTATGGCAGCGTCAGCTCAGCCTCGACCTGGCACCGGATACCTTTCTGTATCCGCGTGCGTTCGTGGCCACAAGCGACACCTCTTTCCTCTTCACAGGATGGATGGGGAATTATCGCGGCTTCGCACTTCGCGTGGACGAACAAGGACTGATCGGGCCAGCTGCGCGCATGACCGCTTCGCTTACGCTGGACCGGACGATCCTGACTTCCGCCGGCGACCTTGTGATCCCCGCTTCGGACCTGCCCACGGACAACTTCTCCGGCGGTATAGGCCTTGGCCTCTGGCGCACCGACGATCCCTTCACGCTTCCGTGCAGCGAGCCGTTGGACATTGGTTCCACGGACTTCGATGTGACCGTCGGGCAGGGCTTCGAGGTGCAGGCGGTCACCATGTCCTTCGATGACATCACGGCCCAATGCATGCAAACATCACCCATGATGACGGCATACGATCCCTGCGTTCCTGGAGGTGTGGTCCCCCTAGATCCGGAGGGAGCAGCGGATATCGAGGTCTGGCCGAACCCGGCGGGTGAAATGCTGTTCATACGAGGAGAGGGGATCCAAGGGATCGAACTGCGTGACGGGACCGGTCGTGTGCTGTTGTCGCGTACGATACACAACAATGTTGTGGAGCTCGACACCGCCCCGTTCGCCTGTGGCGTGTACCATATACGGATCAAGCGCGCCAACGGCTGGCATGGCCGCGGGTTCATGAAGGAGTGACCATCAGGGCATCAGCTATCTTCCGACCGATGATCCACTCCATCCTCGCCGACAAGGCCACGCGCCTGTACCTCATCCTCGGCGGCTTCTTCGTGGCCAACGCGCTCATCGCGGAGATGATCGGGGTGAAGCTCTTCCAGCTGGAGACGCTGCTCGGCATCAGCAAGGCCGACTTCACCCTGCTCGGACAGCCGCACCTGAGCTTCGTGCTCAGCGTGGGCGTGCTGCCCTGGCCCATCGTCTTCATCATGACCGATGTGATCAACGATTACTACGGTGTGCGCGGCGTGCGCTTCCTCACCCTGCTCACCACGGGCCTCATCGCCTTCGCCTTCGTGGTGATGTTCCTGGCCATCCGCATGCCGGCGGAACAGGGCTGGTGGATCACGAGCAGCGCGCAGCAGGGGGTGCCCGACATGCAGGCGGCCTTCGCCAGCATCTTCGGGCAGGGCATGAACATCATCCTGGGCTCGCTCACCGCCTTCGTGGTGGGGCAGCTGGTGGACGCGGTGAGCTTCCGGGCGATCAAGCGGATCACCGGCGACAAGCGGATCTGGTTGCGCGCCACGGGCAGCACGCTCATCAGCCAGCTGATCGACAGTGTGGTGGTGACCTACGTGGCGTTCTGGGTCTTCAAGGGCATGAGCTTCCCCATGGCCACGGCGCTGGTGCTTACGGCATACAGCTACAAGCTCATCGTGGCCGTGCTGAGCACGCCGCTGGTGTACCTGGTGCACGCCGGGGTGGAGCGCTACCTTGGTCGCGAGCGCGCCCTGCACATGCGTGAGGCGGCGCTGCGGATGCGCGACGAGCAATGAGCAACTACGTCATCATCAATCCCCTGGTGGCCGATGATGCCGAAGGCCTGCTCGCGCTGGTGCAGGCCGAGCAGCTCGACCTCTCGCTGTACTTCCCGGTGACCACCACCCGCATGACCGACCGGCGCAGCGCCCGGCGTTACGTGGGCGAGCTGCTCGAGCGGGCGAAGGCCCGCGAGATGTTCGGCTTCGTGCTGCGCGACCACGAGGACGCCCCGCCCGCGGGCATGGTGTTCCTGAAACAGTTCGACTGGGGCGTGCCCAAGTGCGAGATCGCCTATTTCGTGGGCTCCACCTGGCGCCGGCAGGGCTACGCCACCTTCGGGGTGATCTGGGCGCTCGACCATGCCTTCACCACGCTGGGCGTGCGGAAGGTGTTCGCGCGTGTGGACCCGGAGAACCAGGCCAGCATCAAGGTGCTCGAGCACTGCGGGTTCGAGCTGGAGGGGATCCTTCGCAGCGATTTCCGCGCCGGCGACGGACGCCTGATGGACGTGCGCTACTACGGCGTCCTGCGTGGGTCGTGACCGGAACGCGGACAAGGACCGAACTTCGCGCCATGCCCGCCAAGCGACGCAAGAAGCCCGTGACCACCGACCAGCTGGAACGTGAGGCCAAGCGGGCCGCGCAGAAGGCGGCCGGCGCGCTCGATGGGCGCTTCCGCGAGAAGGTGGTGAAGAGCGCCAAGCGGTACAAGCGGAAACCGAAGCACCCCGGCAGCGGGGAGTGAATCTTGCCGGATGGGCGGGCTCCGTACTTTGGTGCGGCCATGTCCAAGAACATCTCCTCCCTCTCCGGCCGGGAAGGCCGCGAGCTCGACGACCCCCTTTGGGAACGGCTGCAGCAGGCCGCCGCCGCCACCGGCACGCCCGATGAGGCCGCGCTCACCAGCATCTCGGACGAATACCTCATCGGCGAGGCGATCACCTACGGCACGAGCAGTTTCTACGACTTCCTGAGCAAGGCGAACAAGGGAAAGAAGGCGTACGTGTGCAACGGCAGCGCCTGCCTGGTGGCCGGCACGCAGGACAAGGTGCACCACGCGCTCACCGCGCATTTCAAGCCCGAGGAGATCGGGCACATGTGCTGCCTGGGCCGTTGCCACGAGAACAGCGCCTTCCACATCGGCGGCCGCAACTACAGCGGTGGCAGCATCGACCGCGTGGGCGAGCTGGTGAAGGCCCCCGACCTGCAAGGCGCCGACCTGCTGAAGCACCCGGGGATGGACCGCCACCATGTGGGCACGAGCATGGCGCAGCCCATCCTCACCGCGCCCATGCCGCCGCTCGAGGAATTCTACGCGCTGTGGGAGCAGGTGCTGAAGAGCGACGGCGCCGACGTGCTGAACGAGGTGAAGGCGGCCACCATCCGCGGTCGCGGTGGTGCGGGCTTCCCCATGGGCCTGAAATGGGAGTCGGCGCGCAACACCCCCGGGGAGCGGAAGTACATCGTGTGCAACGCCGACGAGGGCGACCCCGCGGCCTACAGCGACCGCTACCTGTTGGAGCAGCGGCCGCACCTGGTGCTGCTGGGCATGATGATCGGCGGCTATTGCATCGGTGCCGACAGCGGCGTGCTCTACATCCGTGCGGAGTATCCCGAGGCCGTGGAGGTGGCGAAGGCGGCAGTGGCCGAGTTGGAGGCCAGGGGCTGGCTCGGGCGGAACATCAAGGGCAGCGGCTTCGATTTCCGCTTCAAAGTGATCAAGGCCGCCGGCGCGTACGTGTGCGGCGAGGAGACCGCGTTGCTCAACAGCATCGAGGGCAAGCGCGGCGAGGTGCGCACGCGTCCGCCCTACCCCACGCAGCAGGGGTTGTTCAACCGGCCCACGGTGGTGAACAACGTGGAGACCCTGGCCTGCGTGCCGTGGGTGGTGAAGCACGGCGGCGCGGCCTTCGCGAAGCTCGGCACCGAGCGCAGCAAGGGCAGCAAGCTCGTGTGCCTCGACAGCGGCTTCAAGCGGCCCGGTCTTTACGAGGTGGAGTGCGGCACACCGCTGGCGACCGTGATCGACGAGCTCGGCCTGGGCTTCGCGCGCCCCACCAAGGCCCTGCACATCGGCGGTCCGCTGGGCGGCATCGTGCCCCTTCACAAGGTGAACGAGCTGGGCATCGACTTCGAGAGCTTCCAAGGCGCGGGCTTCCTCCTCGGGCATGCGAGCGTGCTCAGCATCCCGGCCGACTTCCCCATGATGCGCTACCTGGAGCACCTGTTCGCCTTCACCGCGGCGGAAAGCTGCGGCAAGTGCTTCCCATGCCGCATCGGCAGCACGCGCGGCAAGGAGCTCATCCAGGGTGCGCTCGACCACGACCGGCGCATCGACCGCGCCCTCTTCAACGACCTCATCGAGACCATGGAGATCGGCTCCCTGTGCGCGCTGGGCGGCGGCCTTCCGCTTGGCGTGCGCAACGCGCTCCAGTACTTCGGCGAGGAGCTGCGGCCCTACTTCACCGTCTAGGCGCGGGCAACGGTCCGCGCGATCGCGGCGTCCATGCTCCGGTGGCCGGCGTCCTCCTCACGATCCCAAGCCTGGGGCGAACACCTGGTCGCACGCCAACGACCGCTGCGTACCTTGCATCGACCTGCTCCGGAACCGAACCATGAAGAGGACCGCCCTGCTCGCGCTCACCGCGCTGGCCCTTTCCGTGGGCTGCCGGCGTGACGTGTACGAAGAACCGGCCCCGCCGTCGTCGGGGGCCAACCGCGACGTGGATGTGGACCTGGACTCCATGCCCTACGCCACACTTTCGCAGTACAACTTCTTCACCGGCGACCTGGCCCAGCTGGAGCCGGCCGCGGGCGTGCTCCCTTACGAGCCCATCACGCCCCTGTTCAGCGACTACGCGCACAAGAAGCGCTTCGTGTGGATGCCCGACAGCGTGCAGGCCACCTACGCGAGCGACAGCACCGTCCTGGAGTTCCCCGATGGCACGGTGCTGATCAAGAACTTCTACTACGACAAGGTGCAGCCGTTCAACACCCGGCAGATCCTGGAGACACGCCTGTTGTACCGCAAGAACGGGGAATGGCTTTTCGCCGATTACATCTGGAACGAGGAGCAGACCGAGGCCACCTTCAGCCTCGACGGGGCGTACCGATCGCTCATCTACACCACCGAGCAGCATGAGCCGCGCTGCGTCACCTTCCGGATCCCCTCGGAAGCGGAGTGCCACACCTGCCACAAGCTCTTCGACAACAACGTGCCCATCGGTCCGAAGCCCCAGAACCTGAACTCGACCTACGCCTATTCGGACGGCCCGATGAACCAGCTGGCCAAGTGGGAGTCGGTGGGCTACCTCGCCCCGGGCTATCCATCGGCGATCAACACGGTGGTGGACTGGCGCGATGGCTCACAATCGCTGAACGACCGGGTGCGCGCCTACCTCGACATGAACTGTGCGCACTGCCACAGCACCGGAAGGCACTGCGACTACCGGCCCATGCGCTTCGCCTGGGGGGAGACCACCGACCCGTTGAACCTCGGCATCTGTGTGGCCCCGCAGGACCCCATCGACCCTTCGCAGACCTACATCGTGGCGCGCGGGAACCGCAACCGCAGCATGCTTTACTACCGCCTGAACTCCGTGGACGAGGCCGTGCGCATGCCCCTGATGGGCCGCTCGGTGATCCACGAGGAGGCGCTCGACCTCATCGGCCAATGGATCGATTCCATGGGCCCGCCCTGTCCCTGACCCCCTCAAACACCCCTGCCATGAAGAAACAGCTCCTCCTCATCGGGCTCGGCCTTGCGGCCACGCTCGCGAAGGCCCAGGACAATTGTGCATCGGCCGTGCCGATCACCCTGGGCTCATACACCGTCACGGCGGTGAACGGCACCCCGCCCGTTGCGCCGTTCTGCGCGCCGAACGGTGGCACCCCCACCGCCGGCGAGTGGTACACCTTCACTGCCACCATGGACACCTCGATCACGATCAGCTCGAACATGTCGGGGGTCGACACGCGGGTGCACGTGTACACCGGCACCTGCGCGGCGCTCACCTGCCATGCGGGCGACGATGACAGCGGGGCCAACTACGCCAGCATCTGCACGTTCGCGGTGACGGCGGGCACCACCTACACGATCTGCTGGGACAACCGATGGAGCTCGGCGGGCTTCACCTTCACCGTGACCGAGTCCTCGCCGGTGCCGCCGCCCGCGGGAGGCTTCACGGCGGTCTCCGTCGGCGCCTCGGGCATGGCCTATTGCGTGGTGGACATGGACGCCGATGCCCTTGATGACGCCGTGGACGTGACGGCCACCAACATCCACGTGAACTACCAGCTTTCCGGCGGTGGCTTCAACAGCGTGAACATCCCCACCTCGGCGGCCGACTACACCCCCTCGTGGAGCATGTGCGCCGGCGACCTGGACAAGAACGGCTACAACGACCTGGTGTACGCCGGCAGCGGCATCACCCTGATGATGGCCAACGCGAACGGTACGGCGTACACGGAGACCTCCTTCCCGCAGTACATCTTCTGCCAGCGGTCCAACACGGTCGACATCAACAACGACGGCCACCTGGACGTGTTCAGCTGCCATGATGTGGCGCCCAACGTCTACTTCCTGAACGACGGCAACAACAACTTCAACTACAACCAGGGCGGCCTGGGCGATACACCCGACGGCGGCAACTACGGGTCCATCTGGGTGGACTACGACAACGACCGCGACATCGACATGTTCATCGCCAAATGCCGGGGCGCGGGTTCGCCGGCCAGCATCGACCAGCTGCATCGGAACAACGGCAACGGCACCTTCACCGATGTGGCGGGCACCATGAACCTGGCCGACTACCAGCAGAGCTGGTCGAGCGCCTGGGGCGACTTCGACAACGACGGCGACCTTGATGTGTTCATCGGGGCGAGCAGCTTCTCGGGAGGCGGCCACAAGCTGATGCGGAACGACGGCACGACCTTCACCAACGTATCCACCGGCTCGGGCTTCGACCTCTTCACCGGCACCAGCATCGAGTACGTCACCCACGACTTCGACAACGATGGGTACCTGGACATCCTCGGCGGCTCCCTGGGCGGCACCACGGCGCTGGCCCACAACAACGGCGACATGACCTTCACCATCTCCATGCTCTCGTTGTCCAGCGGCCCCATCGGTGACCTGAACAACGACGGGTTCCTGGACATCCTGAACGGGGGCACCGTCTGGATGAACGATGGCAACAGCAACAACTGGCTCACCGTCCACACGGTGGGCACGCTGAGCAACGGCAACGGCATCGGGGCGCGCGTGCGCATCGTGAGCGCGCTCGGTGCGCAGATCCGCGAGGTGCGCAGCGGCGACGGCTTCCGCTACATGAGCAGCCTGAACACCCACTTCGGCCTTGGACCGGACGACACCATCGACAGCCTGATCGTGTACTGGCCTTCGGGCCTGGTGAGCACCGTACCGGCCCCGCCCATCAACTCCACCGTGACGGTGGTGGAGGACGTGAGCACCGGCATCACGGCCACACCGGGCATCGTCTTCGGCGTGTTCCCGAACCCGGCGACCACCACGTTGCGGATGCACGGTACGGCGGATGTGAGCAACCACACCGCCATCGTGAACGACATCGCCGGTCGCGAGCTGCTGCGCACCGTGGTGCGCAACGGAGCCATCGATGTGAGCGCATTGCCCACTGGCGCCTACGTGCTCCATGTGATCGCCGAAGGCTCCACGCTCCAGGCGAAGTTCATGAAGGAGTGACGGCCACACGTTCAACGCGAAAGCCCCGTGGTGATGCCACGGGGCTTTCGCTTTGAAGGAGCGCGCACGCGCGTTGAACAGGAGACCATGCCAGCACATGACCGCACATGCCGGGTGCACCGCAGCGCTCGCGTTCCATGTATGCGTGGCACGGAACACGGGAGGCATCGGCCATCGCAGCACGCACGGATACAGGTGTGGCACGGCACCGCACGAAAAAGCGAAGGGCCCGCTTGGCGGGCCCTTCGTGCGTTAGCGTGTAACGCTCTTACTTCTTCTTCGCGGCCTTCTTGGCGGTGGCCTTCTTCTTCGGGGCAGCCTTCTTGGCGGCCTTCTTCGCCGTCGCCTTCTTCTTAGGGGCGGCTTTCTTCGCAGCTTTCTTTGCCATTGTTCTGGAGGTTTGAACAAACGTATCATGTTCTACGGAAGAACACATCATGTGGTTGCACTCTTCTTTGAACGACCCTTTGTTGAAATCGTTGATCGCGATCGAACGACGTTGCGATGATCGATCAAGCCATGCGATCGATGATCGATGCGATGCACGCGCATGCGGTGCGCACAACGTCATCCATCACATGCTGCGACGAACGAACGAGTTGTGATCGAACGATGATGGACGGACCGCGCATTGGCGATGGAAGCACATGAAGCGTCGGCTCAACGCTTCCTCGGACGACCGAACGCATGCGTCGCATCGCCCTCGCCCAGCACCAACATAGCGACACGATCGTGCGGCCATCGATGCCATTTGAGGCCTGGCGTCGTGACCGAACATGGAACGCATGGAACGAAGAAGGCCGCCCAAGGGCGGCCTTCCGTTGGATAGAAGTTCCGGCTCAGTTGGTCTTCACCAGCTTGCGGTGCGCCACATTGCCGCCGTTGCGCACGGTAACGAAGTAGGTGCCTGCAGGAAGAGCGGACAGGTCGACCTGGAAGCTGCGTGTGCCGGAAGCCATGTTCAGCTCCGCGCGTTGCACCTGTCGGCCGATGCCGTCGAGCACCTGCACCGACACCTGACCGGTGAGGTCGTCACCCAGTCGCAGGGTGGCCAGATCGCGGGTGGGGTTCGGATACAGCTTGATCTCGGTCAGCGCACGGGGCAGGTTCACTCCGGTGGTGGTGCCCTGATCGCCGGCGACGATGGCGGTGTTCGCCGTGGTCTCGTAGGCGTAGCCCAGGATGGTCATGTTGCCCACCTGCGCATCCACGGCGAGATGGACCCATGCATACAGGGTGTCGCCACCCGTGTTCACGAAGCGGCACCCCAGGTAGGCGGTCTGTCCGGAGAAGTTGCCGTAGGTGCCCTGGCTGGAGCTCGATGCGAAGCGCAATCCGAGGATCACGCTCGAGTTGGCGTTCCAGTTCGGGTCGCCCGGGGCGATGAGCATGCCGGCTGCGAGTGCGCTTCCATAGACATAGCTGCTCGAACCCGGTCCGATCACATCACCGGCCGCAAGCGCACCCCGGATGGTGAGGTTGTAGGAACTGCTGCTGATGTTCGACTCGATGTGTACGAACTGGATGTCCGGCGTGCCGTCGTTGTCGAAGTCGATGGCGTAGTCGGAGTTGAAGAGGACCTCGTCCGGGTCCACGTCGGTGTAGACCACCTGCGCATCGGCATCCCGGTCCATGGCCAGGAAGGCGGCCGCCATCCCGGTGTAGGCTTTCCACTTGTCGGCACACGAGCGGGACCGTGTAACGTTCTCCTTCATGGTGGTGTGGTTGGTGTTGTCGATACAACGATACGAGATCGCCCGGGAACGTGCCAGCGATCGGTCCTTGCCGGGTGCGATGCGTTCATTCCGTGCCGGCCCGGGTCCTGCTCCGGTACAAGGTGGGATCCACCGAGCTCACCATCGCCGCCACGTCGAGCTCGTCGCCGAGGAAGTCGCTCACCTGTTCCATCGCCGCCTCGGGATCGTTGAGCACGGCGTGGTACGGCACGCGGAGTAGTTCCACGTTCGCGGCGCGCGAGGCCCACTTCTCCACCTTGGCCAGTTGGGCGCGGAAGGGTTCGTCGAGGCCGACGCGGAAGGCCTTCGCCGTCGCACCGCTCCGCTGGCGCTCGATCATGCGGTTCTGGGACAGCAGCACCTCGTCCATGTCGCGCTCCATGAACACCACACGGTAGCTGAACCCCATCGGCAGGAAGGGCAGCAAGGGCGCCACCACCTTCACCACCTTCCCCACCGCATCGGCGATGAAGCGGTTGTCGGTGGCGAGGCCCTTCACGGCCTGATGCTCGAAATAGCCGTACGGGTTGCTCTCGTCGGCGGCGCGTTCGGCATCGGTGAACGGTACGAGGCCGCCGGCGACGAGGGCCCGCATCATCATGGAGGTGCCCGAGCGGGGCAGCCCGCTCACCACCGTCACCACCTTGCGCTCGCCGGCCCGTTGCACCTGCGCGCGCAGCTCCGCGGCGATGTCGGGCCGACCGAGCTGCTCCTCGTGCAGCGCCGCCAGGCGCATGCGCGCCCTGTGCATGCCGGGGGCCATGCGTAGCGCCACCTGATAAGCCTGCACCGCCTCATTCACATGGCCGGCACGCAGGTACGCCTCGCCCAGGTGGTAGTGCGCCTGCGGGGTGTTGAAGCGGAGCGCCACCGCCTCGTGCAACGCATCGATGGCCTTGCGCGGACGCCCGAGCTTCAGCAGGCAGATGCCCTGGCCGAGCCATGCCGACACCGCCTGCGGGTCGTGCTCGGCGGCACGGCCGAAGGCCGCGAGCGCCTCCTTCCACCGACCGAGCTTCACGAGCGAACGACCGATGCGCAGCTCAAGCCTCGGGCCGAGACCCGGGCGCTGCGCCATGCGCTGCAGTTCGAGCAGGGCCTTCGCGTGATGCCCTTCGCCATCGAGCACCGCCACCTCCATGGCACGTATCCGCGGTCCTGGCACGTAGGATCCCATGTCGCGTCCCTCCGCCTCGGCCTTGGTGCGCTCCTCCTCGTGCGCGCGCGCGCGCGATACCTTCAGCTGTTCGAGCACTTCACGGGCCTCGGCAGGTCGCTGTGCGAGGAGCAGCGTGCGCACCAGTTCCACGCCGTAGCGTTCCTGTTCGGGCGCCTCGTCGAAGAGCTCATACAGAACGTTGAGCGCATCCTGCACCCGACCACCATCGAGCAGGGCGCGCGCCAGGTGGTACCGGTTCTCCCGCACGGTGCGCGCAACGGCCTTCCCGGGGTCGTCACCCGGATCCTCCACGTAACCCAGCTCCACGAGTTGCGCAAGCGCCTCCTTGTCCAGGTCGGTGAAGACCGCACCCTCCTGCCGGGGATGCATGCCGCACGCCCCCTCCACATCCTCCCAGCTCGGGATCACCCTCGGCGCGGGCGGTTCCTCGAAGAGCTCGAGCAGCGGCCTGCCGTCCATGTCCGCTCCAACGGGCAGATCGAAGAGCGTGAGCAGCGTGGGGGTGATGTCGAGCAGACCGGCGCCGTGGATCAGTTCATCGCGCTTGATCCCCGGTCCCTTCGCGCAGAGGATGCCGAAGGGGCTGTGCTCGAGCGCGGGCGCCGTGGGCTCCTTGGGGAGGGCCACGGGGCGCAGGTGATCGGGGTGGAAGCCGTGGTCGCTCAACAGCAGCACGGTGGCCTCCTCACCGGCCAGCTCGAGCAGGCGCCCGAGCATGAGGTCGTGGTAGCGGTAGGCCGCCTCCACCACGCCCTTGTACAGCTCGTACTCCCGCTCGGGGATGTGCGGGCGGCGCGGCGGGTGGAACTTCATGAAGGCGTGCTTGAAATGGTCGATGGCATCGTAATACACCGCCATCAGGTCCCACTCCTCGTGCTCCATGATCCAGGTGGCCGCCACGTGCACGGTGGAGCAGTCGGCGAGCAGCTTGGCGATGGTCTCGAGCGAGCGCTCCTTCTCCTGGTCCACCTCGGCGAAGCGCGGCACGAAGGGAGCGATGTGCGCGGCGGTGAGCTCCGCGGGGTGGATGCGCAGCTCCCCGTAGTGCAGGCTCATCGCCTCGGGGTGCACGGTGCCCCGGTGCATCACCCAGGGCTCGTTGATGGGCCGCAAGGCGCGCTGGTAGAAGTTGCTGATCATGGTGCCGTTGATCGGCTCGGCCGGATGGCTCGGCCACCAGCCCACCACGTGCGAACGCAGGCCCTGTTGGGTAAGGATGTTCCAGATGGCCTTCACCTTGCGGTCGCGGTTGGTGATCGGTCGCACCTGACCATCGGCACCGGCCTCGGTGAAGCCGAGGATGCCGTGCTTGTACGGCCGCTTCCCCGTGGCGATGCTGGTCCACAGCATGGGCGAGAGCGGTGGATCGAGCGTGGCGATGCGCCCGCGCACACCACCGTTCACCAGGCGCTCCAGGTTGGGCATGAGGCCGCGGTCCATCAGCGGATCGATCGCCTTCCAGTCGGCGGCGTCCCAGCCGATCACCAGCACCTTGCGACGGGGAGCGGTGCTCATCGCTTCGCGTTGTTGCCGCGCTGCATCTGCGCGCGCTTCGCACGCCATGCCATCAGGCCCCGGTAGCCGAGCGCCAGCAGCGGCAGCGATCCCTCCACCGGAACTTCATACGGCGTTCCGTCGGCCGTGCGGATCACCACGGGCTCACGCGGCGCCTCGTCCGCGTTTCGTTGTTCGTCGCTCATCGCCGAAAAATAGGCCGGGACCCGCTCACTCCGCGCTCCGTCGGTCCGCACTATACCTTGGGCTTCATGTCAGCACGCGATGCTCTTCTCTTCACCGGGATCCTCGCGATCGCCCTTGGGTCATGCACCGCCACTCCCCCTCGTGAACAGGTGGCGGCAGGACCGCGGGGTGTGATCGCGGACACGGCGATGGTGGTGAGCGCACACCCCGTCGCGACCGCGGTGGGCCTGCAGGTGCTCCGCGAAGGCGGGAACGCCGTGGACGCTGCGGTGGCCGTGCACTGGACCCTTGCCGTGGTGCTGCCCTGGGCGGGGAACATCGGCGGTGGCGGGTTCCTGGTGGTGCGCAACGGTGATGGGACCACCCACGCGCTCGACTTCCGGGAGACGGCACCGGCAGCGGCGCATCGTGACCTGTACCTCGACGCGCAGGGTGCAGCGATGACCGAGCAGAGCCTGTACGGTCATCGAGCGGTGGGCGTGCCGGGCAGTGTGGCGGGGCTCTTCGCCCTTCACGACAGTCTAGGCCACCTGCCGATGGAGCGGCTGATCCAACCGGCCATCGACGTGGCACGTCAAGGTGTGGTGCTCACCCGCAAGGAGGCGCAGGAGCTCACGGGGTCACTGGAACGGATCCGTCGGCACTGCACGCGACCGAACGCGTTCACCGCACGCGCCCAGTGGGCCGAGGGGGACACGCTGGTACAGCCCGAACTGGCCCGGACGCTGGAGCGCATCCGCGATGAAGGAGCGGACGGTTTCTACGCGGGCACCACGGCGGACCTGCTGGTGGCCGAGATGGCACGCGGCGATGGCCTGATCACGCACGACGACCTGCTCGGCTACCGCCCTGCATGGCGCACTCCGGTGCGCGGCCGCTATCGTGGTGTGGAGGTGATCGGCATGCCGCCGCCCTCCAGCGGTGGCGTCCTGTTGATGCAACTGCTGGGCGGGATGGCGCCGATGGATGTGCATGCGCAGGGCCGCACCGCGGCCACCCTGCACCGCATGATCGAGGTCGAACGCCGCGCCTACGCCGATCGCGCCACGCACCTCGGCGACCCGGCCGCCATGCACGTGTCCGTCGCGCAGCTCATCGACAGCCTGTACATCGCCCATCGCATGGCCGGCATCGATCCGGAAGCAGCCACCCCGAGCACGACGATCACCGCGGGCCCGATCGGGCGGGAACACGACCAGACCACGCACTTCTCCATCGTCGACGGCCAGGGCAACGCCGTGGCCTGCACCACCACCCTGAACGGGGGCTACGGCTCGTGCGTGGTGGTGGGCGGAGCGGGCTTCGTGCTCAACAACGAGATGGACGACTTCAGCCTGGCACCGGGCGTCCCCAACATGTACGGGCTGGTCGGTGGCGGAGTGAACGCCGTGGTACCCGGTCACCGCATGCTCTCCTCCATGACCCCCACCATCGTCACGCGCGATGGCAAGCTGTACATGGTGCTGGGCACGCCGGGGGGATCCACCATCATCACCTCCGTGTTCCAGGTGCTGCTGAACGTGATCGACCACGGCATGGGGATGCAGCAGGCCGTGAACGCCCCCCGCTTCCACCACCAATGGCTGCCGGACGTGGTGTTCGAGGAATCCGGAGCCATCGCGCCGGCCGATAGTCTTGCGCTAACCCGGATGGGGCACGTGTTGAAGGAACGCGAACCCATCGGACGTGTGGACGCCATCCTGGTGCTGCCCGACGGACGGCTGGAAGGAGGCGCCGACCCGCGCGGCGATGACATGGCGGCCGGGTACTGAGGTCGCCCGCCCTCGCGATCAAGGTCGCATCCGCTGCGCATCATCACGCGGCAGCCGCTTCAGCCGGAACGCATAGCACAGCGCCAGCATGTGGGTGTTCACGCCCTCCAGCTCCGGCTTCGACAGGCGCAGGTTGTAGGCATACACCATGCGCGCCTTGAACGCACCGATGCCGCACTCGAAACG
>JBGAGX010000022.1:0-59901 GCA_044226515.1 Flavobacteriales bacterium
GCATGGCCGGCACCTGGCTGCGCTACCGCGGTCACCTGGACAACATCAGCAACAACACGCTCATCGGCGCCATCAACGCCTTCAACGGCGAGGCCGACAAGGTGAAGAACCAGCTTACGGGTGAGTACGGTGCCGTTCCGGCCACCCAGCGCGCCTACAAGGCCGCTGGGGTGTCCAGCATCATCGTGGGCGACCAGAACTACGGCGAAGGCAGCAGCCGCGAGCACGCCGCCATGCAGCCGCGTCACCTGGGCGTTGCCGCCGTGCTGGTGAAGAGCTTCGCCCGCATCCACGAGACCAACCTGAAGAAGCAGGGCATGCTCGCCCTCACCTTCGCCAACGAGGCCGATTACGAGAAGATCCAGGAGGACGACCGCATCGACTTCACGGACCTTACCGCCTTCGCGCCGGGCAAGCCGCTCACGCTCGTGTTCAAGCACAAGGACGGAAGCAGCGACACCATCCTGGCGAACCACACCTACAACGACCAGCAGATCGAGTGGTTCAAGGCCGGCAGTGCGCTGAACATCATCCGCGCGCAGCAGCAGGGCTGATCACAGCCAAAGCACGGAAGCTCCGCGACCGAAAGGTGGCGGGGCTTTCTCCTTGAAGGCCTCGCCGTTGATGCAACGCCTGTGCGCTCCGGTGTACACCGGATACTTGGTGCGCATCATGTTGATTCGGCCGCTGTGGCATAGTTTTGGCCGACACCGCGAACCAAATCCAACCACCATGAAGAAAGTACTCGTGAGTTTCGCCGCGATGGCCCTGGCCGGCGGCATGATGGCCCAGAGCAACCAGATCAGCCTGGGCGCGGATATCGCCTTGCCGCTGGGCGACTTCGCCGATGGCTACAGCCTGGGTATCGGACCTGCCGTGGGCTTCGAGCTTCCCGTGGGTGACAAGCTCGGCATCACCGCGCAGATCGCCTACGACTTCCTGATGGTGAAGTCGGACTTCTCCGACGTGATCAAGAGCGCGACGATGATGCCGCTGCAGGCCGGTCTGAAGTACTACTTCCAGGAGAGCCAGGCGGGGCCTTATGCCCATGCGCAGCTCGGTGTGCATAGCTCCACCGTGAAGACCGAGGACATCGACCTGGGGGTCCTTGGCAAGATCGATGGTACCACCACCTCCAGCTCCAATTTCAGCTGGGCGATCGGCGCCGGTTACCAGCTGGAGAAGCTGGACATCGGCCTGCGCTACAACAGCATCAGCCCTGACAGCGATGCCCCCGATGGCACGAGCTCCAGCACGTACCTCGGTCTGCGTGTGGCCTATCTGCTCAGCCTCGACTAGTCGGAGGTTCTGACGAGTTCAGGGAGGGCGGCCTGCGGGCCGCCCTTCTTCGTTCCTGACACCTCCTTGACAGGCGGACCGCGATCTTCGCGCCGTGCTGAAGAACGACCTCATCCTGCGTGCGGCCCGTGGCGAACGGGTGGAGCGCACCCCCGTGTGGCTCATGCGCCAGGCGGGCCGCATCCTCAAGGAGTACCGGGCCGTGCGCGAGCAGGCCGGCAGCTTCATCAACCTCGTCACCACCCCGGAGCTTGCCGCCGAGGTCACGATCCAACCGGTGGACATCCTCGGGGTGGACGCCGCGATCCTCTTCAGCGACATCCTGGTGGTGCCCGAGGCCATGGGGCTGCCCTACGTGATGGACGAAGGCAAGGGTCCGCGCTTCCCCGAGGTGGTGCGGTCCATGGACGACCTCAAGCGCATCCAGGTGCCCGATGTGGCCGATGCGCTCCATTACGTGCCTGCCGCCATCAAGCTGGTGAAGCAGGGGCTGGACGGGCGCGTGCCGCTCATCGGCTTCGCCGGAGCGCCGTGGACGCTCTTCTGCTACATGACCGAGGGCAAGGGCAGCAAGACCTTCAGCGTGGCACGGCGTTCGCTCTACGCGGATCCCGCCTTCGCCACCGCGCTCATGGACCGCCTCACCGACACCACCATCGCCTACCTGAAGCTGCAGGTGGCCGCTGGCGTGGACATGGTGCAGGTGTTCGATTCATGGGCGGGCGTGCTCGATGCGCACACCTACCGCACCTTCGTGATCCCCGGGCTGAAGCGCATCTGCGAGGCCATCACCGAGGTGCCGGTCACCGTGTTCGCCAAGGACGCCTGGTTCGCCACGGCCGACATCGCCGCGCTGCCCTGCGCCACCGTAGGCCTCGACTGGGCCCAGGACCCGCGCTGGGCCCGCCAGGTGGTGGGACCGGACCGCACGCTTCAAGGCAACCTCGACCCCTGCGTGCTGTATGCGGACGGGGCCACCATCGCCCGGGAGACCACCCGCATGCTCGATGCCTTCGGTCCTCAGCGGCACATCGCTAACTTGGGCCACGGTGTGTACCCCGATATCCCTGTGGACGGGGTGCGCCGCTTCATCGATACCGTCAAGGAACACAACCACCGTTCATGAACCTCCGATCGAAACTCCTGCTGCCCTGCCTGCTCTTCACCGGCCTGCTGTCCGCCCAGGACGTTCCCGACAGTGTGAACATGGTGCTCAACGGCAGCTTCGAGGAACTGGATGGCAAGCTGAAGCGCCTGGGCAGCATTGAAATGGCCAAAGGCTGGAAGAGCCCCACGGCGAAGAAGGCCGATCTCTTCAGCGAAACGGTGGCCAACAGCCCCGCCAGCGCCCCGCGCAGCGAGCGCGGCGACCAGAGCGCCCTCAGCGGCCAGAACTACGCCGGCCTGCTGTGGTGGAGCTACCTGAACAAGGAGCCCCGGAGCTACCTCCAGGCCAAGTTCAAGAAGACCCTCACCAAGGGCCAGAAGTACTGCGTGCGCTACTACGTCACCCTCGGTGACCTCAGCAAGTACGGCTCCGACCAGTTCGGTGCCTACCTGAGCAAGATGATGATCAAGAAGGACGACGAGAGCAACCTCACCTACGAGCCGCAGGTGCCCGCGCTGCGCACCAAGGTTTACGAGGACCTGTTCAGCTGGCAGGGGGTATGCGGCATCTACGACGCCAAGGGTGACGAGCAGTACATCCTCATCGGCAATTTCGCCGCCAACGAGAAGACCAACACCGTGAAGATCAAGCGGCCGAAGGGTGAGACACGCCCCCAGCAGGCCAACGCCTACTATTTCATCGACGACGTGGCCGTGTTCGCGATCAAGAACCCCAGCGAGTGCAAGTGCGAACAGCTCGACAAGGCCGAGAGCGAGTTCATCTACGGGAAGAAGGCCACCACCAACAAGGCGCTCAAGCCCGCCGCCCAGGTGGATCAGAGCGTGATCTACTTCAAGCGCTTCCAACGCAGCATCGACGGGGCCATGGACCCGCTGCTCACCGAGCTCACCGAGCTGCTCAAGGCGAACCCCGACATCAAGGTGCGCCTGGTGGGCCACACCGATGCCATCGAGGCCGACCGCGTGCGCATGCGTCCCGACCTTACCGACCTGGCGAAGGAGCGTGCCGAGGCGGTGAAGGCCGCGCTGGTGGAAGGTGGCGTGGACGCCGCGCGCATCACCACCGCCGATCAGAAGGCCGAGAGCCCTGCCGACCCCGGCGACAGCGAGGTGTCGTTGAGCAAGAACCGCCGCGTGGAGTTCGAGATCGAACCGTGATCCTCCTGGATCGTTCGCGAAGGCCTGGGTGAACAGCCCGGGCCTTCCTATTTCCCGGTTACCTTGCCTCCATGCAGAAGGGCGACCGCCGCATCATCCGCGCGTGGACCATGTACGACTGGGCCAACTCGGCCTATTCGCTCACCATCACCTCGGCCATCTTCCCCATCTACTACGCCGGTATCACGGTGATGGACGGGAAGGACCTGGTGCTGGAGAAATACGGAGTGCCCGCCGATTCGCTCCAGTCCTATGCGCTCAGCGCAGGTTTCCTGCTCGTGGCGCTGCTGGCGCCGATCCTCTCCGGCATCGCCGACAGCCGTGGCAACAAGCTCGCCTACCTCAAGGCCTTCTGCTACACCGGGGCGGCCTGCTGCGCCGGTCTCGCCTTCCTCACCTTCAACACGCTCATCCCCGGGTTGCTGCTGTTCATGCTGGCCTGCGTGGGCTTCTCGGGCAGCCTGGTCTTCTACGACGCCTTCCTGCCCGAGATCGCCGAGCCTGCCGACCACGACAAGGTGAGCGCCCGGGGCTACGTGATGGGCTACATCGGCAGCGTGCTGCTCCTGGTGCTGAACCTGGCCATGGTGATGGCACCGGGCCTGTTCGGCATTGACGCACTGGCAGCCGCGCTGGGCCTGGGTGCCGGGGCCCTCGCCGCACAGCTCTCCTTCCTCAGCGTGGGGCTGTGGTGGGTGGGCTGGGCGCAGATCCCCCTCCGCACGCTGCCGCGCAGCACGCGCGCCGCCCACCCCCAACGGGGCAACGTGCTCACCAGCGGCTATCGCGAGCTCCGCAAGGTGTGGGCGCAGATGCGCGGCACCCGCCGACTGAAGCGTTTCCTCTCCGCCTTCTTCGTGTACAACATGGGCATCCAGACGGTGATGTACCTCGCCGTGGCCTTCGCCACGCGCGAGATCAAGGACCATGACGCGGACGGTCAGGTGGTGGCCATCGGCGACGACAGCCTCATCATCAGCATCCTGCTCATCCAGCTGGTGGCCGCGGTGGGCGCCTTCCTCTTCACACGCCTGAGCGCGCGCTTCGGCAACGTGCGGGCCCTGCTCGTGGGCGTCACCATCTGGGTGGGCATCTGCCTCGCCGCCTACCACACGCATTGGGCCCACGAGTTCTACGGGCTGGCCAGTTGCGTGGGCCTGGTGATGGGCGGATGCCAGTCGCTCTCGCGCAGCACCTATGCCAAGTTCCTGCCCGAGACCGAGGACCACGCGAGCTACTTCAGCTTCTACGATGTGAGCTACTACCTGGGCACGGTGCTGGGCACCGCCTCGTACGGGCTGGTGTACCAGGCCACGCAGGACCTCCGCAACACCGTGATCGCAATCGGCAGCTTCTTCGTCCTGGGCCTTATCCTGCTGCTGCGCGTGCCCCGCCAGGAGGTGGCCGCTGCGTAGGCGCCCGTCCTAACTTCGCGCCGCCCTTCAGCGGGCCTCCAAGACATGAGCGACAAGCGCACCTGGGACGTGATCATCGTGGGCGGCGGCATCGTGGGCGCGGCCACCCTGTACAAGCTGCAGAGCCGCTTCCGCGAGCTCGACATCCTGCTGCTGGAGAAGGAGAAGGGCCTGGCCGACCACCAGACCGGCAACAACAGCGGCGTGATCCACAGCGGCATCTACTACAAGCCCGGCAGCTTCAAGGCGAAGAACTGCGTGAGCGGCCGCCGCGAGCTGGTGGCCTTCGCCAGGGAGCACAAGGTGGCGCACGACATCTGCGGCAAGCTCATCGTGGCCACGGCCCAGGAGGAGCTTCCCCGCCTGGAGAAGATCTACAACACCGGCGTGGCCAACGGCATCGAGGGCATGCGGCAGGTGACCGCCGCCGAGATCAAGGAGATCGAGCCCTATTGCGACGGCATCGCCGGGGTGCACGTGGGCTGCACCGGCATCATCGACTTCCGCGGGGCCACCAACACCATGGCCCGCGTGGCCACCGGCATCAACCCGCGCAGCGCGGTGCATACGGGCGAGAAGGTGGTGCGCACCGCCCAGGCCGAGGGGGCCAGCACCATCACCACCGACAAGGCCACATACACCGCCCGGCACGTGATCTTCTGCGGAGGCCTGCAGAGCGACCGCCTGGCCCGTGCGGACGGCGCCACCGTGAAGGAACAGGTGGTGGGCTTCCGCGGCGACTACTACGACCTCACCGAGCAGGGCAAGCACAAGGTGAAGCACCTGATCTACCCCGTGCCCGATCCGCGCTTCCCCTTCCTCGGCGTGCACTTCACGCGCATGACCGACGGCAGCATCGAATGCGGCCCCAACGCGGTGTTCACCTTCAAGCGTGAGGGCTACGGCAAGACCGACTTCGACCTGAAGGACACGGTGGACGCGCTAACGTATGGCGGCACCTGGAAGCTCTTCTTCGGCAACATGAAGTACGGCCTCGACGAGTACCGCCGTGCCTTCAGCAAGAAGCTCTTCCTGAAGACCCTGCAGCGCCTCATCCCGTCGCTCACCATGGACGACATCAAGCCGGGTCGTGCCGGCGTACGGGCCATGCTCCTGGGACAGGACGGCGCCATGGTCGATGACTTCCGCATCGAGCGCCTCGGTGCGCACATCCACGTGCTGAACGCGCCCTCGCCAGCAGCCACCGCCGCGCTGGCCATCGGCGGGCAGATCGTGGACATGGCCGTGGAGCAGCTCGGCATCGGCAACGCCGTGAAGGCCTGAGCCGGGCGGAGGTCGGAGCGCGAAGGGAAGGGCGCGGTCGTCGCCGCTCAGTTCACGATGCGGAACTCCTCGGTCACCTCGGACCAGTTCCACAGGAAGAAGCCCATCAGGCCGTTGAGGCGCTTGAGCACGATGGGGTCCGGTGCGCGCTGCTCGCGGAAGTACTCCTTCTGGTCGCGGAACAGATCGAACTTGGCGAACACCATCTTGCTCATGGCGTACACGGTGTTCTTGCTCGGGAAGTTCAGCCGCTCCATCTCGTGCTGCATGGCGATCACGTCCACCTCCAGGTCGCTCGCGTTGAGCCCGTAGGCGTGGGCGAACTTGGAGATGCTGAGGCTGAAGATGCGGCGGTCGGTGCCGGATGGCAGGATGCGCTTGGCCTCGATCAGGTTGCCCGCGAGCACGATCTGCGCGAAGAGCTCGTCGTCACCGGGGCCGAAGGCCGGCACGCGCTCGAACTCCGGCGAGTCCTGCAGTTCGGCGACGATCGTGGGATAGCCCTGGTCGGTGAGCTCGAAGATGGCGTTGACGAAGATGTTGGCCAGCTTGTCCTCTGTGAGCTTCTTGCGTCCGAAGAGGGTGGTGATCATTCCGTCGTTTCCTATGATGCGAACCTACCTCGACCCGGTGCAGCGGATCAAGTGGCCCGTGCCGGTATTTTTAACACAGTTATCCACCTGCCATGGACATCGCACACCTCATCGACGAATATGCCGCCTACGACCTGTGGGCGAACACGCGCCTGGTCGAGCGCCTTTCGCGCGAGCATGAAGCGCTGATCGACGCCCCGGTGCGGAGCAGCTTCCCCTCGTTGCGCGCCACGCTGCTTCACATCCGCGATGCGCATCACGTGTGGACGTGCAGGCTCACCGGCGTGGCGCACAGCTGGCCCGCCGAGCAGGACCGGTCCATCGGCACCCTGCTCAAGCATGCGCGCGTGCTTCGCGATCATGTGCGCGTCCTCCATGCCGGCGCCTTGGAGCGCACGCATTCCTACCACGACCTGAAAGGGAACGCCCACGAGCAGGTGGCGTGGCGCATGTTGATGCACGCGTTCAACCACGCGAGCTATCACCGCGGGCAGGTGGTGACGATGATGCGGCAGCTGGAGCTGGACGAGGTGCCGGCGCTGGACCTGGTGGTGTTCCAGCGGCAGCTCGGGCAGGGGTGAGGCTCACGGTGTGGTCCGCGCGAGCAGGTCCACGCCGGTGTAGTTGTGCGGCGTGAGCGCGCGCAACCGTGCCTTCACCGGCTCGGCCACATCGAGCTGCTCGATGAAGGCGGCGATGTCGTGCTGCGTGATCCGGTCCTTGCCCCGCGTCAGGTCCTTCAAGCGCTCGTACGGCTCGGGGTATCCCGCGCGGCGCAGGATCGTCTGGATGCCCTCGGCCACCACGGGCCATTGGGCCTCGAGGTCGCGCTCAAGCGACGCGGTGTTCAGGAGCAGCTTGTCGAGCCCCTTGCGCACGGCGTCCACCGCGATCATGGTGTGCGCCATGGGCACGCCGATGTTGCGCGTCACCGTGCTGTCGGTGAGGTCGCGCTGCAGGCGGCTGATGGGCAGCTTCTCGGCCAGGTGGATGAAGAGCGCGTTGGCGATGCCCAGGTTGCCCTCGGCGTTCTCGAAGTCGATGGGGTTCACCTTGTGCGGCATGGCGCTGCTGCCCACCTCGCCGGCCTTGGTGCGCTGGCGGAAGTAGTCGAGGCTGATGTACTGCCACATGTCCCGGCACAGGTCCACCAGGATGATGTTCACGCGCCGCAGCCCGTCGAAGAGCGCCGCCAGGTTGTCGTAGTGCTCGATCTGCGTGGTGAACTGCTGCCGTTGCAGGCCCAGGCGGTCGGCGCAGAAGCGGTCGGCCACCTGCACCCAGTCCACCTCGGGATAGGCCGCATGGTGCGCGTTGAAATTGCCGGTGGCCCCGCCGAACTTGCAGCTGAACGGCACCTCGCGCAGCAAACGCAGCTGCACGTCCAGGCGCTCCACGAACACCTGCAGCTCCTTGCCCAGCCGTGTGGGGGAGGCGGGCTGGCCGTGCGTGCGTGCCAGCATGGGCACCTGGGCCCAATCCAGCGCGAGCCCGTGCAGCCGGTCGCGCAGGCCGATCAGCGCCGGGAGGTAGTGCGTGAAGATGAAATCCTTCACCAGCAGCGGCATCGCCGTGTTGTTCACGTCCTGCGAGGTGAGCCCGAAGTGCACGAATTCCTTGCGGGCGTCGAGACCCCGCTCGGCCATGCGCTGTTTCAGCCAGTATTCCACGGCCTTCACGTCGTGGTTGGTGGTGCGCTCGATGGCCTTCACCTGCGCGGCGTCCTCCTCGGTGAAGGCGCCCAGCCGTGCGTCCAGCTCGTCGAGGATGCGCGTGTCCAGACCCTTGAGCTCGGGCAGGGGCAGGTCGCACAGGTGCCGGAACCAGGCCAGCTCGACCACAAGGCGGTAACGGATGAGGGCCATCTCCGAGAACCACGCCGCCAGCGGGGCGGTGCGGTCGCGGTAGCGGCCGTCAACGGGGGAGATGGCGGTGAGCGCGTTCAGTTCCATCGGGCGGGCGGGAAGGCGCAAAAGTAGCCAAGGGGGAGCGGCTATCTTTCACCCATGCACAGCGACGCAGGCCACGCGTTCACGGGCTTCTTCCGCGCCCCCGCCTTCGCCCTGCGCAACGGCATGGCCTGGCTCTTCGTGGTGCCGGGGCTGCTGTGGCTGGCCTTCGCCTTCGGCCTCTTCGCGCTTTCCACCTGGCTGGCGGGACAGGCCGAGGGCTGGATCATGCGCCTGGTGGGGGGCGGCACGCTGGGCGATGAGCAGGCCGACCTGCATGGTCTCTGGTCGTACGTGAAGGTGTTCTTCGAGAACGGCGGCGCCATGGTGCTGCTGGTGGCCGTGAAGCTCACGCTGTTCTTCCTCTTCGCCCTGATGAACAAGTACATCGTGCTCATCGTGCTCTCGCCGGTGCTGGCCTACGCGAGCGAACGCACCGAGGAGCTGGCCACCGGCCGCAGCTTTCCGTTCAGCCTGCCGCAGCTGTTGCGCGACACCTGGCGGGGCGTGCGCATGGCCGTGCGCAACGGCATCATCGAGCTCGCCATCAACCTGCTCGTGTGGGCCGTCACCCTGGCCGTCCCGATCCTGGCGCCGCTGAGCGTGGCGGTGGTCTTCCTGGTCTCGGCCTACTTCTACGGGTTCTCCATGTTCGACTACGTCTTCGAGCGGCGACGCCTGAGCGTGCGCGAGAGCATGCGGGCCGCCCGCGCGCACCCCGGCATGGTCCTCACCATCGGCGGGCTGTTCATGGTGCTGGCCAAGCTGCCGCTGCTGGGCCTGATGTTCGTGCCGCTGATGGCCGCCATCGGCGCCTCGCTCGCCTGGGTCGGGAAGGAACGCAACACCACGCCCCATGCCTGAGCCGCGGCCGCTGCTGCTCGCCTTCGGCCTGCTGCTGGGCGGCCTCGCCGCAGCGCAGGGACCCGCCCGCGTGCAGGTGCATGGCACCGTCACCGATAGCCTTTCCGGCAGGCCCGTCTTCACCACGGTGGAGCACTACGACCTCCAGGGCAAGCGCTGGGCCCTCACCGAGGTGAACGGGGACGGGCATTACGCCCTTTTCGTTCCGGCGGGGCAGGCGTTCGAGCTGCGCGTGGTGCCGCTTCCGGGGCAGCAGGAACTGCGCCGGTGCGTACAGCCGCTGGACAGTGCCGCGCGTACCTTTCGCCTCGACCTGCGCCTGCGGCCCGCGGCCGGCGCCGAACGTTGACCATGTCCTCCGACCGCACCCCCTGGTGGTCCTCCTTCGTCACACGCAGCACCGTCGTGTTCATGGTGCTGCTGATCGGTGCGGCCTTCGCCGTGGCCGTGCTGGTGCACCAGGCCGCGCGCGACCAGGTGCTGGCCAACGCGCATGGCGATGCGGAGCATGTGCTCGACCTCGCGGCGCAGCGCCTCTCCTCCTTCACCGCCACCGTGGAGGAGGACATCGCCTTCCTGGCGGATAACGAGCAGGTGCGTGCGTACACCGCCGCGCTCGAGGCGGGTGATACCGCCCGCATCCATTGGGCCCATCGCGACCTGGCCGCCCTGATGCGGAGCTTCCACCGAAGCAGGCCGGGCTATGCGCAGGTGCGCTACATCGCGGCCGACAGCGCCGGCATGGAGATCGTGCGCTCGAACATGTCGGACGGGCGGGTGGTGCAGGTCCCCGACAGCCTGTTGCAGGCCAAGGGCGACCGCGACTTCTACAAGGCCACCATGGCGCTCGGCGGCGATGCGCACTACTTCAGTGCCATGGACCTCAACATCGAGCACGGCACCATCGAACGCCCGCTGGTGCCCACGCTGCGCAGCGCCGCAGGCATCGATGAGCCTTCGGGACTGCGGGCCGGCATCGTGGTGATCAACGCCGACCTGCGGCCGCTCTTCGCCGAGCTCGCACAGCTGCAGCCGCAGCACGCCGAGCTGATGCTGGCCGACACGGCGGGCCAGTTGCTCCTGCACCCGGATACGGCGCGTTGCTTCCACCAGCTGCTGGGCCGGGGCGAGGGACTGGACGCTGCGGTCGGCAGCACTTCAGAGGCCGGTGCCTGGATGGTGGTGCGGCGCGATGTGCATCCGCCGCAGCTTCCCTACCACCTTCAGCTCGTGCTGCGCGAGGACATGCGCCCGCTGATGGCCACGCTCAACACCGAGCGCGACCGCGTGCTGTGGTGGGCGGCCGCCATCGCCGGCCTGGTGGCGCTCTCGTGGCTGGTGTACGCGCGGGCCATGGCGGCGCGGCTCGCCCGCATCACCGACCGCGTGGAGCGCTACGCGGGGGGCGCCCGCAACGAGCCGCTACCCGTGGACCGGCGTGACGAGATCGGGCGACTGGCGCGCAGCGTGGGCCGCATGCAGGAACGCATCGATCAGCGCGTGGCCGAGCTTGAACAGGCCCGCGCCGCGGCGGAGGAGAGCGACCGCAAACGCCGCGAGCTGGTGGCCAACATGAGCCACGAGGTGCGCACCCCGCTCAACGCCATCATCGGCATGGCGGGGGAGATGGACGTGGAGCGGATGGAGGAGGCGGACCGCGAACGGATCGCCGTGGTGCGGCGCAGCGCCCAGCGCCTGCGCGGGCTGGTGGACGACCTGCTGCTTCACGCCCGCACCAGCGAAGGGCGCCTGGTGCTCGAGCCCGTCCCCACCGATGTGCGCACCGTGGTGATGGACATCGCCCAGGCCCACCTGGCCGGGGCCACCGCCAAGGGCCTGGCCCTGCGCGCCGATGTGCGGTCGCTGCCGGACCTGCTCACCGTTGACCCCTTGCGCCTGCATCAGGTGGTGGACAACCTCGTGGGGAACGCCGTGCGTTTCACCACCTCCGGGCATGTGGACATCCGGGCCGCGATGGATGCGGACGGGGCGTTGCGCATCGTGGTGAGCGATACCGGTCCCGGCATCGAAGCCTCGCTGCAGCCCTTGGTGTTCGAACGCTTCGAGCGGGCCGCGGCCTCGGAGCGCACCGACGGGGCCGGGCTCGGGCTGGCGATCACCAAGCGGCTGGTGGAGGCCATGGGCGGCTCGATCACGCTGGAAAGCGCACCGGGCGCGGGCAGCCGCTTCTCCGTGGTGATCCCGATGGCCGGTGGTGCCGTGGAGGCCGCACCGCGGCCGGCTTTCGCTCCGGCGGCCACGGCGGGCCTGCGCGTGCTGTACGTGGAGGACGTGGAGAGCAACCGCATGCTCATGGCGCAGTGGGCCTCGAAATGGGGCTGGGAACTGGTGCTTGCGGCCGACAGCGAGGCGGCCCTGGCCGCCACGGCGGCGCAGGCCTTCGACCTGGTGCTCATCGACCTCGACCTGGGGGAGGACATGCGCGGTAGCGAACTGCTCTTCCGCCTGCGCGGGCTGAAACGCTACCGGTACGTGCCGATGCTGGTGGTGACCGCCTTCGCCGACCCCGAGCATGCCGTGGAGGCCTTCAAGGCCGGGGCCAACGACCGCCTGACGAAACCCATCGATCCCCAGGAACTGCAGGCCGCCGCAGCGTTCTGGTGCCAACGTGATGCGGATGCGTGCCGGGAGCCCGTGCAGCTGACCACGCTCGCGGCCCAGTACGACCACGATGGCGAGAAACTGTTGCGCGTGTACCAGCAGTTCCGGAAGGAGTTCGCTGCGGCGCGCGTGGCCTTGCGCACGGCCTTGGAGCGCGGGGACACGGAGGGCATGGCCGACGTGCGGCATCGCCTGCGCCCGCACTGGCAGTTGTTCGGCCTGCAGGAAGGTGTGCGTGCGTTGGAGGCGTTGACGCCCGGTGATCGCGTCGCAGCGGATGCGGTGGAGGCCGTGTTCCGCTGTTGCGACCGGGCCCTGATGGCGGCCCAGCGGTCCCTGCTCACAACAGGGCCAGGCGCCTGAGCAGCTCCTCGCGGTAGCTGTCGCTCACCGGTACCAGGGTGCGCCCGATCTTGATGTCCTGGCTGTCCAGCTTGTCCACGTGGCGCAGGTTCACGATGAAGCTGCGGTGCACGCGCACGAAGCCGGCGGGCAGCTTGCGCTCCAGGTCCTTCAGGTTCATCAGGCTCGTCACCTCGCGGTCGGCGAGCACGAAACGCACGTAGTTGCTGTCGCTGCGGATGAAGCGCACCTCGTCCAGGTCGAGCCGCACGATGTCGTTGCCCGTGCGCACGAACACCGTACCGGTGGCGCCGGTGGTTGCGTGGCGCTCCAGCACCTTGTTCCACGCGCGGGCGAAGGCAGCGAGGTCCACGGGCTTCAGCAGGTAGTCCACCACGTTGTAGCGGTAGCTCTCCACCGCGAAGTCGCGGTCGCCGCTCACGATGATCACGGGCAGCGTGCTCCCCGCCGTGGCGAGCAGCTCCGGACCGCTGAGGCCGGGCATGTGCACATCGAGCACCAGCAGGTCGTGGACGCCTTCGCGCAGGGCCGTGAGCGCGTCGCTGCCGCTGTGCACCACGGTGATGCCGGTGGCCCCCAGCTTTCCGGCGAAGTGGGACAGCTGGTCCGTGACCAGCACGTCGTCGTCGGCGATGAGCACACGCACGGCGGCAAGTTAGTCGGGGTGCCCATCCCGGCGAAGGGTCGATCCGCACCGGGGGAAGGACGTTCCACCCCGCAGGAGGCGGCCTGGGCGGAGGCCTGATCCCCGTCATGTGCGCCTCGGCCGAACTTGAGGCCATGCTCACCCAGCGCACCACTCCGCAACGGTTGTCCCACCCGCTCACGCTCCCCAAGGTCAAGCCCCTGGCCGCACTGCGGTTGAGCCTGGCACTGTGCTACCTCTGGTTCGGCACGTTGAAGACGGTGCCGGGCCTGAGCCCGGCTGAAGGGCTGGCAGAGCTCACGGTGGAGCGCCTCACCTTCGGCGTGGTGAGCGGTCCTTTGGCCGTGGGCCTGCTGGCGGTGCTGGAGGTGGTCATCGGCCTCATGATGCTCTTCGGCCTGCGCACCCGGCTCGCCTTGCACCTGATGCTGGGCCATATGTTGTGCACGCTGGCGCCCATGTTCCTGCTGCCTTCACTGGTGTTCACGCATGTGCCCTACGGTCTTACGCTCGTGGGCCAGTACATCGTGAAGAACACGGTGTTCATGAGCGGGGCCTGGCTTGTGCTGCGGTCCACGGACGAGACGCACGACGCATGACCGCACCGGCATGAACGGGAACGGGGCGGCCATCGGCCGCCCCGTTCCCGTTCGTGGGATGTCGATCATTTCTTCTTCGCGGGAGCGGCCGGTACCGGCTTGGCCGGAGCTACCGGTGCGACAGGGGCGGGCTCCTCGGCCTTCGGCTCCACGTGCGGGGTGTCCACGATGGTCATCTCCTTCACCAAGTGGCCGGCACCGGCGAACACGTCGATGGTCCAGAGGACATAGCGGATGTCCACGCTGATGGTGCGCTGCAGCTCGGGCTCGTAGGCGATGTCGCCGCTCATGGCCTCCCAGTTCCCGTCGAAGGCGATGCCGATGAGCTCGCCGTAGCCGTTGATCACAGGGCTGCCGCTGTTGCCGCCGGTGATGTCGTTCTCGCTGATGAAGCAGGTGACGAGCTCACCGCTCCTGCGGTCGGCGTAGCGGCCGTAGTTGCGGGCTGTGAGCAGGTCGTGCTGGCGCTTGGGCACGATGAACTCCTCGTTGGTGGGGTCCTCCTTCTCCAGGATGCCGTTCGCGGTGGTCACCAGGTCGTAGTGCATGGCATCGCCCGGCTTGTAGTCGTTCACCTTGCCGTAGGTGAGGCGCATGGTGCTGTTGGCGTTGGGGTACCACATCTTGTTGGGTTCCTTCTCGCGCATGGCGGCCACCATCAGGCGGTAGCCGTGGTCGATCTTCTCCTGGCTGGCCTGGATCGCGGGGCCGAGCTGGCCGCGGTAGATGTTGAGGCAGCTGATCATGGTCTGCACGCCCATGTCCTTCTCCATGGCCTTCAGCGAGGGCTTGGCCAGGAAGGCGTCCAGGCGCTTGCGGTCGGTGAGGATGCTGGTGGCGAACATGGCCTTGGCCCAGGCGTGGAAGTCGCCCTTGTACTTCTTCTCGATGGTGTTCATGATGTCGGGCTGCAGGCCGCGCTCCACGTCGTTGTGGATCATCTCGAACATGGCCGCGGTCACCTTCTCGTCGGTGGCGGGGTTGTAGTCCTTCCAGAACTCATCGGCGCGGGCCTTCACGCCGGCCACCATGGCGCTCACCTTGGCGGCGTCCTTCGGGTCGGTCTTCAGCTGGTTGTACAGGCCGAAGGTGCGGAAGCCCATCAGCACCATCTCGCTGCCGAAGGCGGCCTCCTGCATGTAGGTGCTGGCCTTCTCGTACTTGGCGCGCTCGGCGTAGCCCTCGTCGAGCAGCTTCATCAGGTCGCCGTACTTGGCCTTGCGGCCGGCGTCGGCGTTCACCCAGGCCATGAGCTCCTTCTCCTGCGCGGCCTTCTTGTCGTACACGTGCAGGCGCTTCAGGCCGCGCTGCTGGCCGATGAAGTACTTCCAGTAGTTGCTCACCTGGGCGTACTTGCTGGCGTACTTGATGCGCACGGCATCGCTGGCGTCCATGTCCTGCTTGTACAGCTCGAGCTTCTTGCCGCGGATCTTCACGCGGCTGGGCTGCTCGGCGTCGAGGGCGAGCTTCACGCCCTGGCTGCTGAGGAAGCGGTCGGTGCTGCCGGGGTAGCCCATCACCATGGCGAAGTCGCCCTTCTCCACGCCGTTGAGGCTGATGGGGAAGTGCCACTTGGGCTTGTAGGGCACGTTGTCCTTGCTGTACTCGGCGGGTTCGCCGTTGGCGCCCATGTACACGCGGAACATGCTGAAGTCGCCGGTGTGGCGGGGCCACATCCAGTTGTCGGTGTCGCCGCCGAACTTGCCGATGGCGCTGGGCGGCGTGCCCACCAGGCGCACGTCGGGGTAGTCGATGTAGTGGAAGAGGTAGAACTCGTTGCCCTCGTACATCACCTTGAAGTCGGCGCTGTGGTGCTCGCGGCCGCCCACGGCCTCCTCCTCGAGCTTCGCGGCGACCTCCTCGATCTTGGCCGCGCGCTCCTCCTCGGTCATGCCGGGCTTCAGCTCGGCCATCACCTTGTCGGTCACGTCGTCGATGCGCTCCAGGAAGCTCACGTAGAAACCGGCCGGCAGCTCCTGGTCGCGCGTCATGGCCCAGAACCCGTCGGTGAGGTAGTCGTGCTCCACGCTGCTGAGGCCCTGCACCGCGTCGTAGCCGCAGTGGTGGTTGGTGAGCATGAGGCCCTCGGCGCTCACGATCTCGCCGCTGCAGAAGCCGCCGCCCAGGCGCGCCACCGCGTCCTTCACACCGCTCTTGTTGAGCGAGTAGATGTCCTCGGCGGTGAGCTTGAAGCCCATCTCGCGCATCTGGTTCTCATTGATCTGCTTCAGCTTGTTCAGCAGCCACATGCCTTCGCCGGCAACGGCCATGCTGGTGCTGAGGAGCGCTGCCACGAGCAGCAGGAACGACTTTCTCATCAGGTTTCGGTTAGGGTGCAACAAGGGACTTCCAGAGCAACAGGGTCCGCCTTCGCCAAGGGCTTCGGCGGACAAGGGGCGCCAAAGGTAGAAGGATCGGGATCCCCCGGTGGACGTGGAGGAGGGACGGGCGGTTGGGTGCGTTCCGGGACGTGGCCGGCGCGGGCCGAGGGCGATCCCGGGCGGCCGCGGAGGGCGCGGGGACCGCCACACTGAGCGAGGCTCAACGCAGCTGCTCCATCGGCGTCCACACCACGTCCTTCAGCAAGGTGTCGGCCTGGGCGGCGAAGGCCTTGAGCGTGGCTGGCACCTTGTACCGGGCCACGATGCGCTTGTCGCGGTCGCCGCTGACGATCCGGGTGATGGTGCTGGGCAGGTCGGTGACGGGGCCGTCGTACGTGTCCGCAAGGCCGAAGAACCCGATGGCCTCGGCCTGCTGCAGCAGCCGCTCCATCGTCACCCGGTCAACCCGCCCGGTGTAACGGCCCTCCCGGGGCGCATGCGTGCGTCCTTCATAGGTGGCGAAACCGCTGCGGTACACGTTCACGGTGTAGGCCGGGCACTTGCCGAAGCAGGGGGTGCGCTCCAGGCTGAAGAAGAGGCTGTCGGTGGCGCTGCCGAACCGTTCCTCCTGCACGGTGGTGCGCTTCTGCCCGCTGCACGCGAACCACGCGATGGCGAAAAGGGTAAGACCGAGGAGGGTGGCCTTGGTGCTCATGATGCCGGGAGCAGGGCAAGAAGGGTGCCGGGGTTCGCAGGGGCAGGAGCAGGGGCAGGGGCAGGGGTACTGATCACTTGCGGCGGCGGGCCTGGGCCTGCTGCTGCTTCTGGATGTCCTCCATGCGCTGCTGCCACTTGCTCTTCTTCTTCGGCGTGCGCATGTTCAGCTCAAGCTCGGCGCGCAGCTTCTTCTCGTCGATGAACCACTTGCTCAGCAGGGTCATCTGCAGGATGCTGATGACGTTGGCCAGCAGGTAGTAGTAGCTGAGGCCGGCGGGCAGGCTGTTCATGAAGAAGAGCATCATCACCGGGAACATGTACATCATCAGCTTCATGCCGGGAACGCCCTGCTGGCTGGGCATCTGCTTGCTGTTGATGAGGGTGTAGATGATGGTGCTGGCGGACATGAGCAGGGTGAAGAGGCTCACGTGGTTGCCGTAGGCGGGGATGGTGAAGGGCAGGCTGAGGATGCTGTCGTAGCTGCTGAGGTCGTCGGCCCACAGGAAGCTCTGCTGGCGGAGCTCGATGCTGCTGGGGAAGAAGCGGAACATCGCGTAGAGGATGGGCATCTGGATGAGCAGGGGCACGCAGCCCGCGGCGGGGTTCACGCCGGCCTTGCGGTAGAGCTCCATGTTGGCCTGCTGCCGCTTCATCATGTCCTCCTGGTCCGGGTACTTCCTGTTGATGGCGTCCGTCTCGGGCTTCAGGGCGCGCATGCGGGCGCTGCTCTTCTGGTTGCGGTAGGCGATCGGCATCAGCAGCAGCTTGATGGCGATGGTGAGCAGCAGGATGATGATGCCGTAGCTGAGGTTGAACTTGCTGAAGAAGTTGAAGATGGGGATGACCAGGAAGCGGTTCATCCAGCCGAAGATCCCCCAGCCCAGGTCGATGATGCGGTCGAACTGCGGCACCTCGGTGCGGCGCAGGGTGTTGTACTGGTTGGGCCCGAGGTAGAAGCGCATGGGCAGCTGCACGTGGGCGGCCGGCTCCGCCTCGAAGTAGAGCTTGGCGCTGTAGGCCTTGGTGTGCGTGGTGTCCGTGGGCACCCGCACCGCGATGTGCGAGCCGTTGCTGGCGAAGCCCTGGTCGCTCACCATGGCCAGGGTGAAGAAGTCCTGCTTGAAGGCCACCCAGCTGGTGCGGCCCTCCAGGTCCTTCGCCTCGTCCTTGGTCTCGCTGAGGTAGTTGCGGTCGTCGCTCTGGTACTTGTAGAACACGGTGGACTTCTGACGCTCGGTGGGCAGGTGCTTCTCGTTGGCGCGGCCCAGCACGTCCCAGTGGAAGAAGAGCGTGCGCGGGTCCACCTCGCCCTGCAGACCCACCAGTTCGGTGTTCACGTGCATGAACCAGCCGGTGCTGTCGAGCGTGTAGGTGATGCGCAGCTCCTTGCCGGCCTCGCTGGTGGGGGCGGTGAAGCGCACGCCGTCGGTGCCCAGCTTCTCGGCCCGGAAGTGCAGGTCCTTGGTGCTGATGTCGAGCTTGCCGGCGAAGAAGCGGAACTCGTAGGTGCCGCTGTCGGGGTCGGCGAGCAGCAGGGGCGTGCGCTGGTAGGTGCTGTAGTCCTTGAGGCGGATGAGGTTGGGGGCGGCGCCCTGGGTGCTGAAGCTCACCTGCAGGCGCTCGTTCTCGATGGTGACCTCTTCGTGCGCGCCCTCGGCGGCGGCGGCGAACACGCCCAGGCGCTTGGCGAGCTCCTGGCGCTTGAGGCCCTCGAGGTCCACGCTGTCGCGCAGCAGGGTGTCGCCGTTCACCACCACGCGCAGGCTGTCCACCTGCTTGAGGCCGGGGATGGGGGTGCTCGCTTCGGCCTGGGCCTGCTCGGCGGCGGCGAGCTGCTGCACGCGCTCCTGCTTCTCCTGCTCCACCAGGGCCAGGCTGTCCTGTTCGCGCTGCAGGCGGGCCAGCTCCTCGGGGCTCGGCGCGGTGTAGATCTGGTAGCCGATGAGGATGGCGGCGATGAGGATGAGGCCGATGATCGAATTGCGGTCCATGCGGGGCGTGCGGGCTGCCGGGAAAGGCGGCGGTGAAAGAGGCGCGAAGATAGAAGGAGCGGCGGGCTGGACGGGTGGAGCAGGGACCGGAGAAGGATGACCGGAACAACGCGAGGCTTGAGCGGTAGGGCCAAGGGGGAGAGGAGGAGGAGCCGGAGAGGCGCCAAGGCGCAGAGGAATGCCGCTCACGGGCTCACCGGTGGTGACCGCAGAGCTGCAGAGCGCGCAGAGAACTTGGATCGCGGGCTCGCCGGGGCTATCCGCAGATGACGCAGATGAATGCTGGGCTTGCCTGGGTTATCCGCAGATGACGCAGTGGCACAGCGGAATGCGGCTCACGGGCTCGCCGGGGTTGACCGCAGAGCGCGCACTGCCGACCGCGTACTGCGCACTGCCAACTGACCTACGCCTTCACCTGCTCGCTTCTGGCGGGCTCGGGGGTGCCCTGGGCCGCCATGGCCGCCTGCACGAAGTGGATGAAGAGGGGGTGCGGCTTGGCCACGGTGCTCTTGTACTCGGGGTGGTATTGCACGCCGATGAACCAGGGGTGGTCCTGCAGTTCCACCACCTCCACCAGCTGCGTCTGCGGGTTGGTGCCCACGGGCAGCAGGCCGGCGTTGCGGTACTGGTCGATGTACGCGTTGTTGAACTCGTAGCGGTGGCGGTGGCGCTCGGTGATCTGCTTCCTGCCGTACACGGCGAAGGCCTTGGTGCCCTCCTTCAGCACGCAGGGGTAGGCCCCCAGGCGCATGGTGCCGCCCTTGTTCTCGATCTTCTTCTGCTCCTCCATCATGGCGATGACGGGGTGCGGCGTGTGGGGGTCCATCTCGGCGCTGTTGGCGCCCTCCAGGCCCAGCACGTGGCGGGCGAACTCGATCACGGCGCACTGCATGCCCAGGCAGATGCCCAGGAAGGGCACCTTGTTCTCGCGGGCGTAGCGGATGGCCTCGATCTTCCCCTCGATGCCGCGGTGGCCGAAGCCCGGCGCCACCAGGATCCCGGTGAGGCCGGCCAGCTGCCTGGCCACGTTCTTCGCCGTGAGCTTCTCGCTGTGCACCCACTTGATGTGCACCTTGCGCTCGTTGGCCGCGCCGGCGTGCTCCAGGGCCTCCTTGATGCTCTTGTAGGCGTCCTTCAGCTCCACGTACTTGCCCACCAGCCCGATGTGCACCTCGCCCTTGGGCTCCTTGTAGCGGCGCAGGAAGTCCTGCCACGGCGCCAGGTCGGCCTCGGGGTAGGTGGCGATGCCGAGCTTGCGCAGCACCACCTCGTCCAGCTTCTCCTCCTGCATGAGCAGGGGCACGTCGTAGATGGTGTCGGCGTCGCGGCTCTCGATCACGGCGTCGGCGTCCACGTTGCAGAAGAGGGCGATCTTCTCCTTCATGCCCTTGTGCATGGGGTGCTCGGTGCGGCACACGAGCACGTCGGGCTGCACGCCCAAGCTCAGCAGCTCCTTCACGCTGTGCTGGGTGGGCTTGGTCTTGAGCTCGCCGGTGGTGCCCAGGTAGGGCAGCAGGGTGAGGTGCACCACCAGGCAGTCCTTGCCCTTCTCCCAGCGCAGCTGGCGGATGCTCTCCAGGTAGGGCAGGCTCTCGATGTCGCCCACGGTGCCGCCCACCTCGGTGATCACGAAGTCGTAGATGCCCTTGCGGCCCAGCGCCTGGATGTGGCGCTTGATCTCGTCGGTGATGTGCGGGATCACCTGCACGGTCTTGCCCAGGTACTCCCCGCGGCGCTCCTTGCTGATGACGTTCTGGTAGATGCGGCCGGTGGTGACGTTGTTGGCCTGGCTGGTGGGCACGTCGAGGAAGCGCTCGTAGTGGCCCAGGTCGAGGTCGGTCTCGGCCCCGTCCTCGGTCACGAAGCACTCCCCGTGCTCGTAGGGGTTGAGGGTGCCGGGGTCGACGTTGATGTAGGGGTCGAGCTTCTGGATGGTGACCGTGAAGCCGCGCGCCTGCAGCAGCTTGGCCAGGCTGGCGCTGATGATGCCCTTGCCGAGGCTGGAGGTGACCCCTCCGGTAACGAAAATGTACTTGGTGGAACCCGTCATCGCCTTGTTGACCGCACCGATGATGGATCGGCGATCACGGGGTGTAAAAGTAGCACCTTGGGCCGGGCCGTTGGTGACGAAGCTCGGGTTTGTGGAAAAGTCGGGCGGATCGTTCGTGGTGACGGGCCCGTGGGCAGGGCCCGCCACCCCGTTCCCGGAGCACGGTCGACCGGCCTAGAACATGTAGCTGAAGCCCACGCTGGGCAGGATCGGCAGCTGGTTCACCCGCCGGTAATGCACCCGGTCGAAGTAGAAGATGTTGTCGCGGTCGTACACGTTGGTGCAGCTGAAGTCGAGCTGCATGGTCTGGCGGTCGTCCAGCTTCCAGGTCTTGGTCACCCCGAAGTCCAGGCGGTGGAAGGAGGGGAGGCGGCCCCCGTTGAGCGGACCGTAGATGGTGCTGAGGTCGGGGTTCTGCTGGGTGTAGTCGGTGCCGATGCCGCCCCCGAACGTCTGCTGGCCGTAGAAGCCCTGGGTCTGGGTGAAGGGGAAGCCGCTGCCGTAGTTCCAGCGCACGTTGGCCTTCCAGCTGTTGAACTTGCCGAAGTTGTAGCTCAACACCAGGTTCACCTGATGGCGGCGGTCCCAGATGGGGTGGTACTCCTGCGTGCCATCGAAGCGGGTCACGAAGTTGTAGCCGTACACCGCCCACACGAAGAGGCCGTTCTTCTCGTACTTCAGCAGCACATCGCCGCCGTAGGCCTTGCCGGTCTCCACGATGAAATCCTTCTTCAGCTCATCGGGCTTGTCGTAGAACTCGGGGCTGTCGTCGTAGAGCTTGTTCCGGTTGAGGTTGGTCACCTGGCGGAAGTCCTTGAAGTAGCCCTCCACGTTCAGGCTCCAATCGGTGGTGAGGTCGATCTCGAAGCCGGCGAGGTAATGGTTGGCGCGCTGCAGGGGGTCCTTCACCTCGCGGGTGTCGCCGTTGGGGGTGGTGATGGTGCTGGGCAGGTTGTCGGGCGAGCTGAGGAAGCCGTAGAAGAGGTTCACCACGTCGCGGTCGTTGTTGGCGGCCACCAGGTTCTGGCTGTAACGGCCGGCGCTGGCCTTGAAGCGGAGGTTGTCGTTGATGTTCCACTTCACGCCCACGCGGGGCTCCACGTTGGCCACGCTCAGCGAGGCGTAGTAGTGCAGGCGGATGCCGGGGTCGAGCACCCAGTTCTTGAGCTTCTTCTTGTAGTTGAAGTAGCCGGCGATCTCGCTGGTGTTCTGTTCCTGCTGCACCTGCAGGCCGATGCTGTTGTAGAAGGAGTAGTCGGTGCGGAAGCCGAGCACCTCCAGGCCGTACTTGGCCTCGTCCTCGCCGATGAAGTACTTGAAATTGAGGCCGCCGTTGAAGCCGGCGATCTCGCTGTACCGCTCGGGGAGGTCGGCCTCGTTGAGCGCGATGCGGTAGTTGCTCATGGCGAACACCCCGTCGATGAGCACGGCGCTGCCGGTGGGCACGAGCACGAAGTTGGTGCCGGCGCCCCAGTTGCGCCAGCCCAGGTCGCTCACGCCCTGGTACTTCACGCCGTCGGTGAAGTTGAAGCCGAACAGGTTGAACTTGCTGCCGTTGGCGCCGTTGAAGCTGAGCTTGCCGTACACGTCGGTGAACTCGAAGGGCAGGCCCGCGCTGTCCACGTACTCGTAGATCGTCTTGCTGGTCTTGTCCAGGTAGCTGGTGCGGTAGTTCACCAGGAAGCTGCTGCTGCCGCCGCCCTCCTCCTGCTGCTTCTTCAGCGGACCCTCGAGCAGGGCCTTGGCCGCGAAGGTGCTGGCGCTCACCTTGCCGCTGAGGCGCTGGCGGTTGCCGTCGCGCGTGGTGATGTCCATCACGCTGCTGATGCGGCCGCCGTACTCGGCGTTGTAGCCCCCGGTGTAGATGTCGGCATTGCGGATGATGTCGTTGTCGAACACGCTGAACAGGCCGATGCTGTGGAAGGGGTTGTACAGCACCATGCCGTCCATCATCGTCTTGTTCATGATGGGCGAGCCGCCGCGGATGTAGAGCTGGCCGCCCTGGTCGCCGGTGAAGACCACGCCGGGCACCACCTGCATGTACTGCGCCAGGTCGGCCTGGCCGCCCACCGCCGGGATGCGCTCGATCTGCTTGGGGGTGAGCTTGGTCACGCCCAGGCGCACGGTGTTCTGGGCCTCGCGCTTCTCGGTGGTCACCTCCAGGTCACGCATCATGATCGTGGCCTTGCTCAGGTAGAGCTTCTCGGTGATGATCTGGTCGCGCTTCAGGTCCACCGCTTTGGTGAGGGTGTCGTACCCCATGCTGATGATGCGCACGGTGTAGTGGCCGGGGGGCACCTTGCTGATGCTGAAGTAGCCGTTCACATCGGTCTCGGCGCCCAGGGCGGGGGTGGTGCCCACCAGGGTGACGGGGGTGAAGATGGCGGGCTCGCCGGTCTCCTTCTCGTACACGAAGCCGCGCACCGTGCCCGTTTGGGCCGCGCCGATCACGGGCACGCACAACACCATCCACAGCGCCAGGCGCTTCAGGGTAAGGCTCATCATCAGGTCAGGGGTCCTTGCAAGGCCTCCGGCACGGCCCGGACGGCAGGTCGCGAATGTAGCGGGATCGGGCGCTCGCCCACGGCCCCCCGCCACCAACGGGTGGGGTCGGGCGGGGAACGGTATACCGGTCCGTTCGTGCCTTTACCGCAGCACCCGGCCCCCGCTGCCCCCCACGGGCACGCGCTGGTCCACCTTCAGGTCGCGCAGGATGCTGGCCTTCACGTTGATGCGCAGGCTGATGCTCTGGCGGAAGCCGTTGGGGATCCAGCTGGCGTTGAACTCCCAGCAGTGCAGGTCCCAGTACAGGTTGAGGGTGGTGGGCGTCCACGCGCCGTTCTCGATGTCGTAGCCGCTGTTGAAGCCCAGCCGCCAGTACTTGAACACGGTGAGGTCGCCGTTGAAGAGCAGGCTGTTCTGCGTGGTCTCGGTGTACTCGGCCTCGCGCCACACGCGGCTGATGGTGTAGCTGTGGTTCACGGCCACGCGCCAGGGCAGGCTGAAGTTGACGTTGGCGCCCTTGGCGGGGTCGGTCTCCTCCACCACCTGCTGGTCGTTGGTGTTGCCCTGCTTCACCGCGGTGCCGTAGCGCTTGCTGCGGAATTCGAAGCCGGTGGCCACGTTGAAGCCGGTGAGCCGCGCCCACCGCCCGCTGGTCTCCCGCGCGGCGGCCTCGATCCGCTGCCCCAGCGTGTCGGTGCCGTAGGTGTCCCACACGGCCGTGCTGTTGATGTTGATCTTGTCGAGGATGCTGGTGCGCAAGGAGCCGGCGATGGGCGACCAGTTGAGGCTGTCCTTCAGCCAGTCGTAGGTGGTGTTGAGGCCGAAGTAGTCGACCAGGCGCACCTTCTTGCTCTTGTCCTCGCCGGCCTTGCGGGCCTTGCCGTCGCGCACCTTGGCCTCCAGGCTCTGGATCAGGCCCAGGTTGAGGATGCCGCTCTCGGTGGCGGGCGGACTGCCGTAGATGCCCAGCGCATAGGGGTTGTAGGTGGCCTCGGTGCCGCTGGTGCCGTACGGTCCGGTGACGAGCGTGCTGAAGTCGGGCTGGTAGGCCACCGTGGCGCTGGGGGTGATCACGTGGCGGATGGCGCGCAGGCCCTTCCCCCTGAACTGGTACATGCCGTACAGCTTGGTGGTGACGGTGGCGCCCAACCGCCAGTCGAAGGTGTTGTAGAAGCCCTGCACCGTGTCGGTGATCACCGTGTCCAGCGCGGTGTCGTAGGTCTTCACCAGCTTGTCGAAGTAGGTGCGCGTGGTGAACTGCCACTCGGGGTTCACCGTGAAGGGGCCGGCCTTGAGGGAGCTGTTCACGGCGCCGGTCTGCCGCACGCCGTTGCGCATCTGTCCCCAGAGGGTGCTGAGGTTGCCCAGGTAGAGCTGCTCCTCGGTGGTGGTGAGGCGGTTGTCGAAGTTGAGCGCGTAGCTCACGCCGATCTGGTCGCTCCAGTGCGGCCCGGCGGCCTTGCCCTCACGCAGCAGCTGGCCGGGGTAGATGCGCTGCATGTTGAGGGTGAGCGAGGGCACGGTGATGTCGAACACCCCGGTCTTGGTGTTCTGCGAATGCCGCAGGGCCACGGCCGTGTTGAAAGGGCTGCGCGGGAAGCTGTGGCTCCACTGCACGTTGCTCTGGAAGGTGTTGCTGAGGTAGTCGACGTTGCTGCTGTTGAGCGTGTTGGTGAAGGCCTGGCTGGAGCCCACGTTCACGCTGGCGCTGAAGCGGTCGGTGAGGCTGGCGCGGCTGTCCATGGCGTGGTTCCAGCGCACGAAGAAGTTGTCCTGCCGGCTGTAGCCGGGGGTCTCGGGCACGCCCTGCAGCAATGTGCTCCGGGTAAGGTCCACATTGCCGGTGTAGCGGTAGCGGGTGCGGTACCTGCTCTGGGCGCGCAGGCCCCAGCTGCCCTTGCTGTAGATGTCGCCCGTGAGGCTCAGGTCCACGTGGTCGCTGATGGGCACGTAGAAGCCGCCGTTCAGCAGGTAGAAGCCGAGGGTCTCGCTGGCGCCCCAGGTGGGGATGAGCACGCCGGCGGCGCCGTGCTCCTTGGTGGGGTAGTAGGCGAAGGGCACGGCCAGGGGGGTGGGCACCTTGCCGAACTTCATCACGGCGGGGCCCACCACGATCTTGTCGTCGGGGATCACCATCATGCGGCTCACCGCGAAGTGGTAGTGGGGGTGGGGCCGGTCGCAGGTGGTGAGCATGCCGCCCTTGCTGTGGATCTCGGCGTTGGGCTGGAGCTTGCTCAGGTGCGCGAGGGCGTAGAGCTGGTCCTCCTGGGTGCGCACCTCGCGGATGAAGGCCTTGGTGCTGCGGAAGTTGTAGCGGATGGTATCGGCGTGCACCACGTGGTCGCCCTCGCGGAACTCGGGCATGCCGGTGGGCGTGCCGGTGCTGTCCAGGGTACCAAAGGCCTCGGCCTCCTCGTTCTTGAAGTCGTAGCGGATGCGGTCGGCGGTGAGGGTGATGGCGCCGTAGGTGACGGTGGCGGCCCCATAGAGGAACGCCGTTTGCGATGCGGCGTCGTAGGTGGAACTGTCGCGCGCGCTGGCCGTCACTTTCTCCGTCAAGCCCTGGGCGCGTGCCCCGGCCCCCACCAACATCCACATGAACGTGAGGAAAACTGCGACCGGCGCGGCCCCCCTGCGGGGCACGACCCGGCTAGTTTCGCGCCCGGCAGGACGGATCCGGTACACGGCCCCCATCAGGGCGGCGAAAGTAGCGGATCGCCCTGCGGCAGCGGGAGTGATGGAACGGCTGAACAAGACCCTGGTGCTCGCCCTGCTGGCGATGGTGCCCGCGGCGCGCGCATTTTCCGTGCCGAACGGCGGCCTGCCCCCCGGCGGCGACCCCAACAGGATCGACGTGGTGTGCCTCGATGCCGGCCACGGCGGCAAGGACCCCGGCAACCTGGGCACCGGCCGCTACAAGACCACCGAAAAGCACATCGCCCTCAACGTGACCCGCCTGCTGGGCAAGTACATGACCGAGGGCCTGCCCGGCACCAAGGTGGTGTACACCCGCGAGGACGACCGCTTCATCGAACTGAAGGAACGCTGCGCCATCGCCAACCGCAACAAGGCTGATGTGTTCATCAGCATCCACCTGAACGCGGTGAACAACCCCGACCCGCATGGCTGCGAGACCTACGTGATGGGCCTGCACAAGACGGAGGCCAACATGCGGGTGGCCCAGCGCGAGAACGAGGCCATCCTGCTGGAGGACGGGCACGAGCTGAAGTACGACGGCTACGACCCCAAGGACCCCGAGAGCATGATCGCCCTCAGCCTGCGGCAGAACGCCTACCTCGACCACAGCCTGCTGCTCAGTTCGCTCATCCAGAAGCAGTTCAAGGACCGCGTGGGCCGTTCGGACCGCGGGGTGAAGCAGGCCGGCTTCCTGGTGATCAGCTACACCACCATGCCCAGCGTGCTCATCGAGCTCGGTTTCCTCTCCAATGCGGGCGAGGAGGACTTCCTCCAGAGCGCACAGGGGCAGGAATACCTGGCCAGCGCCATCTACCGGGCCTTCAAGGAGTACAAGGCCCAGCTGGAGGGCACCGCCGTGGACGTTTCGCCCGCCGTGGCCAGGCCCGACAGCACCCAGGTGGTGGTGAACGTGCCCGACAGCACCGCCACGCCCCCCAAGGCCACCACCACGGACAACGCCGTGCGCTTCCGCGTGCAGATCGTCACCAGCAGCAAACGCATCGACCCCTCGAAGCCGAAGAACTTCAACGGGCTGGAGGGGGTGCGCGAGGTGGAGGGCGGCGGCCTGTTCAAGTACCAGGTGGGCGATGAGCCCACGCTCGCCAGGGCCCGCGAGGTGCAGGCCCGCTGCCGGGAGAAGGGCTACGACGGCGCCTTCATCGTGGCCTACCAGGGCGCTGAGCGGATCGATCTGCAGAAGGCCGTTACTTTAGCGCAGCAGCACTAGCGACCGCCCCCGGTGAAGATCAAGCGCGAGTACTCCATTGCCGGCATGATGCTGGGCGGCATCGCCCTGCTGGTCTTCGGTCTCAACTACCTCAAGGGGCTGGACCTCTTCCAGAAGCGCACCCTCTTCCACGCCGTGTACCGCGATGTGAGCGGCATCACCCCCAGCACGCCCCTCTTCTTCCACGGGTACAAGGTGGGGCAGGTGGTGCACACCCGCCTCTTGCAGGACGGCACCGGCCGCATCGCCGTCACCTTCCAGCTCGACGCCGACGAGCTGAAGCTGCCCAAGGACACCCGCCTGCAGATCTACAGCGCCGACCTCTTCACCCGCGCCGTGCAGGTGGTGCCGGGCGACAGCAGCGTGATGGCCGAACGCGGGGATACCCTCCTGGGCGACGCCCAGCTCAGCCTCACCGAGAGCGTGAACGAGCAGATCGACCCCCTCAAGCGCAAGGCCGAGGGCATGATCGCCAGCATCGACTCGGTGCTCAGCTCCGTGCAGGGCATCCTCAACAAGGACGCCCGCGGCCACCTCGATGCCAGCTTCGCTGACCTGCATAGCACCATGACCAGCGTGAAGCAGACCGCCCAGCGGCTGGACGCCCTGCTGGCCGCCGAGAGCGAGAACATGAAGCTGGCCATGGACAACCTCACCCGGCTCAGCAACACCCTGGCCGCCAACCAGGGCCGCCTCAACAGCATCTTCGCCAACGTCGACTCCCTTACCGCCGCCCTCGCCAGCGGCGACCTGCAGAAGGTGATGAAGGACCTGAGCGCCACCAGTGCCGAGCTGCGCAGCACCCTCACCAGGATCAACAGCGGCGAAGGCACCCTGGGCCAGCTCGTCACCAACGACAGCCTGTACCACAACCTGGAGGCCGCCAGCCGCGAGCTCGACCTGCTGCTGGAGGACCTGCGCGTGAACCCCAACCGCTACTTCAGCGTTTTCGGCAAGAAGGACAAGCTGCCCAAGCTGAGCGACTCCGACATCGAGCGCATCCAGAAGGCCATGCAGCAACAAGGCGCCAAGTAGATGGGCATCGGCAACATCGTCTTCCTGATCCTGCTGGGCGCCGCGGCCTGGTGGTTCGCCCGCAACGTGGGCCGCGTGAAGCGCAACATCGGTCTGGGGCGCGATGAGGACCGCAGCGACCGCGCGGCCGAGCGCTGGGCCACCATGGCGCGTGTGGCCCTGGGCCAGGGCAAGATGGGCACCCGCCCCGTGGCCGCCGTGCTGCACTTCTTCGTCTACGTGGGCTTCGTCATCATCAACATCGAGGTGCTGGAGATCCTGATCGACGGCGTCTTCGGCACCCACCGCGTGTTCAGCTTCCTCGGGGGCCTGTACGATGTGCTCATCGGCAGCTTCGAATGGCTCGCGCTCGCCGTGCTGCTGAGCTGCGTGGCCTTCCTCGCGCGCCGCAACGTCATCAAGTTGAAGCGCTTCGTGATGAAGGACCTCGACGGCTGGCCGCGCACCGACGCCAACCTCATCCTCGTCACCGAGATCCTGCTGATGGGCGCCTTCCTCACCATGAACGCCGCCGACCTGGCGCTGCAGCAGCAGGGAGCCGAGCACTACGTGAAGGCCGGCTCCTTCCCTGTGAGCGGCATGCTGGCCCCGATGCTCGCCGGCCTCAGTGAGAGCGGGCTGGTCGCGGTGGAACGGGCCTGCTGGTGGTTCCACATCATCGGCATCCTGGCGTTCCTGAACTACCTGCCCTACAGCAAGCACTTCCACATCCTGCTCGCCTTCCCCAACACCTGGTTCAGTAACCTGCGGCCCAGGACCGAGCTGAAGAACATGGAGCGTGTGATGGGCGAGGTGAAGAGCATGATGGACCCCGCGGTGCCGCCGCCGGCGCCCAACCCGCCGCGCACCGTGGCCGGGGCCGAGCTGCCCGAACGCTTCGGTGCGAAGGACGTCACCGACCTCACCTGGAAGCAGTTGCTCGATGCGTACACGTGCACCGAGTGCGGACGTTGCAGCAGCGTGTGTCCGGCCAACCAGACCGGCAAGCTGCTGAGCCCGCGCAAGATCATGATGGACACGCGCGACCGCCTGGAGGAGGTGGGGCGCGGCATCGAGGCGAAAGGGAAGTGGGAGGACGATGGCAAGGCCCTGCTGGGCGGCTACATCACCGAGGAGGAGCTGTGGGCCTGCACCACCTGCAACGCCTGCGCCGAGATCTGCCCGGTGAACATCGACCCCGTGGGCATCATCATGGACCTGCGCCGCTACCTGGTGATGGAGGAGAGCAAGGTGCCGCCCGCACTGGCCACCATGCTCACCAACGTGGAGAACAACGGCGCCCCCTGGCAGATGGCCCAGAGCGACCGGATGAAGTGGGCGGAAAGCTGAAATGCGTACGGGCGCGACATGTCGCGCCCCAAGAAGAGATCCCATGGCCCAGCTGATCGATACCACCGAGAACGGGAAGCGCGTGAGCCCCAAGCTGCCGCCGCACATCAAGAACTTCCTGATCGACATCGACGGCACCATCTGCGAGGACATCCCCAACGAGGAGCCCTGGCGCATGGCCGATGCCGCGGTGTTCCCCGAAGCGCTCGAGAAGTTGAACAAGTGGTTCGAGGAAGGCCACATCATCACCTTCTTCACCAGCCGCACCGAGGAGCATCGTGCGGTGACCGAGGCCTGGTTGAACAAGCACGGCTTCCGGTACCATGGCATGCTCATGGGCAAGCCCCGCGGCGGTAATTACCACTGGATCGACGACCGTGAGGTGCGGGCCACGCGCTACGAGGGTCACTTCACCGAGCTGGTGGAACAACAACGCACCGTGCAGGTGTTCGAGCAATGAGCGAGCTGCGTGTCCGTACCATGGCCGACTACCTGGCCAGCGGCGAAACGCCGGAAGTGTTGTTCTGGGTGGGCTGCGCCGGTAGCTTCGACGACCGCGCCCGCAAGATCACCAAGGCCTTCGTGCGCATCCTCAATGCCGCCCACGTGAAGTTCGCGGTGCTGGGCACCGAGGAGAGCTGCACCGGCGACCCTGCGCGCCGCGCCGGCAACGAGTTCCTCTTCCAGATGCAGGCGCAGACCAACATCGCCACGCTCAACGGCTACGGCGTGAAGCGCATCGTCACCGCCTGCCCGCACTGCTTCAACACGCTGAAGAACGAGTACCCCGCACTGGGCGGCACTTACGAGGTGATGCACCACACCCAGTTCATCAACAGCCTCCTCAAGGAAGGCCGCATCAAGGTGGAGGGCGGCGACTTCAAGGGCAAGCGCATCACCTTCCACGATCCCTGCTACCTGGGCCGCGGCAACGGCGAGTACGAGGCCCCGCGCGAGGTGCTGCTGAAGCTCGACGCCGCGCTGGTGGAGATGAAGAACAGCCGCAAGAACGGCCTGTGCTGCGGCGCCGGTGGCGCCCAGATGTTCAAGGAGGCCGAGCCCGGCGACAAGGAGGTGAACATCGCGCGCACCGAGGACGCCCTGTCCACCGCCCCCAACGTGATCGCCGCGGGCTGCCCGTTCTGCAACACCATGCTCACCGACGGCGTGAAGCACTTCAACAAGGAGGGCGAGATCGTGGTGAAGGACGTCGCCGAGCTGATCGCGGAAGCGGGGGAGCTGTAGGGTGCGGTCGGGAAGGGCTACCTTTCCAAGGTGCAGCGCCACACGACCCGCTCCATCGGGACCATGCTCCTCGTGCTGTGCACCATCACGGGCCGTTCGCAAGCCGGCGATGATGCCTGCCACACCGGCGCGCTCTATCCGGACAGCCTTTCGATCCTGAAGATCCCGTACGAGCATCCGTTCGCATTGCCCAAGGGTACCCGCCTGCCCGAGCGGGTGGACCTTTCACCCTGGTTCCCGCCGGCCGGCTACCAGGGGCGGCGCAACAGCTGCACGGGCTGGGCCGTGGGGTATGCGCTGAAGGCCTACCAGGAGCGTTCGACCGTGGCCAAGGACCGCAAGCGAGGGGCGTCGCCGGTGGGGGGCGACACGATGTTCTCGCCGGCCTTCGTGTACGATTACATCATCCAGCACGTATCGGGCTCCGCCGATTGCGATCAGGGCTCCGACCTGGTGCACGCGATCAGCGTGGCGGTGGAACTGGGCGTGTGCAGCTGGAACGACATGCCGTACGACACGGCCTCGAAGGCATGCCTCGACCCCATCGCCCCGGAGGCGCTGAGCAGGGCCCGCCGCTACGTGATGGAGAGCCCGATGGCCTTGGATGTGGCGAACGCGGAACAGTGGCGGTATCACTTGTCCGATGGGCGGCCGGTGGTGTTCGGCCTCAACATCGACCGCGGATTCCTCACCGCGGGGCGCGCCGCTGCGAAAGGCTCCGGCGAATTCGTCTGGCAGGGCGTGGACACCACCCTTGCGGACTGGGCGATCGATGGGCATGCGCTGGTGTGCGCCGGCTACGACGCCACCGATTCGACCTACCTGGTGCTGAACTCCTGGGGCCAGGACTGGGGGCGGAAGGGCTGGTGCCGCATCCCGTGGGCGGTGATGGCCCGCTGGGCCTACGTGGCCTATGTGGTGGACCGGTTCGATGAGCAGGCCGCCACCTGCCCCGACCGCGGGCATGTGAAGGTGCTGGAGGCTTCGGACCACCGCATCGAGGAGCGCATCCGCGAAGGCCGCTCCGTGGAGGTCGGCGGCCTGCTGTTGCGCTGCACGCGCATCTCCGGTCGTGAGGATGAGATGCGCTTCGAGCTGCGCGAGGCCGGGTACGGGGGGCGCTTGCTCAAGCGCGCCACCGCCCGCGAGGACCTGCCCGCCAACTTCCATCTGCAGGGCGCGCACTGGGTGTTCACCTTCGAGGGCACCGGGCCCTTCGGCGGCCGGGCGCGCTTCACGTTGAGCAGGGAGGCGGATACGGCGGACGCCTTCATCACCAACACCCTGGCGCGGATCGCGGAGTGCCAGCGGCATTGAGCCGCACGGCGGTCCCGGTTCAGGCCTTGCGCTCCACGTACCACATGGCCATGTCGCCCTTGCCCTTGGCCGCGACCAGCCCGCGTTCCATGAAGGCGAGGTCGGGCCGGTCCTTGACCAGCTCGTAGGTGTCGCGGCTGATGTTCACATGCCCTGGTGCACCGCTGCTCTCCATGCGGCTCGCGGTGTTCACGGTGTCGCCCCAGATGTCGTAGGCGAACTTCTTCACCCCCACGATGCCGGCGATCACCGGCCCGGTGTGGAGGCCCACGCGCATCTCGAAGAAGGGCCGGCCCTGTTCTTCACGCTCCGCGCGGTACCCGGCCATGAAGTCCTGCATGTCCAGCGCGGCCAGCACGGTGTCGTGCGGCGATCCGCGACCCGGGTCGGGCAATCCGCCGGCGGCCATGTAGGCATCACCGATGGTCTTGATCTTCTCGATGCCCCGGGCTTCCATGATGCCGTCGAAGGCCTTGAAGCAGGTGTTCAGCTCGTCCACCAGCTGGGCCGGCGTCAGCCTCTCGCTGAGCTCGGTGAACCCCTTGAAGTCGGTGAAGAGCACGGTGATCCGGTCGAAGTGCCGCGCATCGGCATGGCCCTTGGCCTTCAGTTCGGTGGCGACCTCCTCGGGCAGGATGTTGTGCAACAGCCCCTCGCTCACCTCCTTCTCCTTGCGGATGGCCCTGCGCGATCGGTTCACCACCCGCAACCGGCCGATGAGCCCGATGGCCGCCACCAGCACCACCAGCCCGGTGAAGAGGTACACGTTGCGCACCCGTTGAAGGCGTTCCCGCTCCAGGTCCGCGGCGAGGTTCGCGGCGCGCAACCGTTGGTTGTCCTTCTCCTTGCGCTCGGTATCGTACTTCTCGCGCATTTCGGTCACCGCCTTGATCTTGTCGGTGTCCAGGATGCTGTCGTGCAGCGTCAGGTACCGCAGCAGTTCGTCGTACGCGGGATTGTCGCCGCTCAACCTCCGCAGGATGTTGGCACGCTCGCGGATGGCGTCCGCCTCGCCCTGCATGAACCCCATCTCGCGTGCCAGTCGCACGGCCGAATCCTGGTACAGGAGGGCCTCCTGGGGGCGGCCCATGTCCCCCATCACGTTGCCCAGGTTCTGGTAGCAGCGCACCAGGTGGTCGGTGAAACCGCCCTTGCGTGCCACGGCCAGCGCCTCCAGGTAGGCGTCGCGCGCCTGCGGATATTCGTGCCTCATGCCATGGATGGTGGCCATGTTCAGCAGGCTCTGGATCATGTTGTCGGTGTGGCCGCGTGCCCGCGCCTCGTCGTGGATGGCCTGGAAGACCTGCAGCGCTTCGTCCAGTTGGCCCTTGCTCGCCAGGGCGATGGCGTGATTGTTCCGCACCTCGGCCAGGTCCACCGTGGCCATGGCACCGGTGCGGGCCTTCGCGTAGCAGACCTTGCTCAGCGAATCCACACGGTCCAGGTCGCCCACGCTCAGGTACACGTTGGTGATGAAGCGGTAGTAGTCCTTCTGCACCGCGCCATCGCAGCGGTCCAGCCCGGCGAACCGGTCGTCCATGAAGACCGCGAGCGCCGAATCCACCGCGCCCAGCCGATCGAGGTAGTTGGAGAGCAACAGGCGCACGTGCATCGACCGGCAGGGGTCGCCCTGCCGGTCGATCTCGGGCATGATGCTCCGCGCCAGGCCTGCGGCCCGATGCGCGTCGTTCTGCTTGTGCGTGGCAAGGTCGGTCAGCACACTGTCGGCCCAGACCTTGCCGCCCTGGGAGAGGCCGGGCAGCGCGCGCAGCAGGAGCAGCACGCATAGGCCTGCGGGCAAGCACCGGAATGCCCGCTCCTCCGCACGGTCAGGCCTCGATGCCGCCACCGGTGCTCTTGGTGAACGTGTAGGTGGTGCCTGTGGAGGAGCCCTGTGGAATGACCTGAACGACCAGCACCGTGCCGCCGCCGGACACCCGGGTGATGTCCATCCCGATGTCGACCTGGAAACCTTGCGGGGCCGGGTTGTTGCTGGCCCCGGTCATGGTGATGAGGACCTTGGAGTTATCGCCGCTGAGCTCGCACCTGTAGCTCCGGGGTTCGAGGTTCACTGAGAACACGATCACCGTGTTCGAATTCGACTGCATTCCGAGCACCCGGACGGTACGGTCGCTCTGAGAGCTGTTGAACCGGTAAGTGCTACTGATACCGAGGGAATCGCCTGCACGAAGGTTGGAAAGTGCCATGGTCTTGGGGGTTGGTGTATCCGGTTGAATCTAGGAGATCGCTTCGATCCTGGACAATGGATCCCGCTCCCGGAAGGGCGGGAGGTCGGGGGGGGCGGGATCGCTCCGTCGGTCGGTCCCGGGCATGATGCTCCGCACATGGCCCAAGGCCCGATGTGCGTCGCTCTGCTTGTGCGTGGGCAGGTCGATCGGAACACGGTCGGCCCGGACCCTGCCGCGCTGGGAGAGGCCGGGCAGGGCGAGCAGCAGGAGCAGCACGCATTGGCCTGCGGGCAAGCACCGGAATGCCCGCTCCTCCACACGTTCAGGCCTCGATGCCGCCACCGGTGCTCTTGGTGAATGTATAGGTGGACCCCGTTGATGAACCTTGCGGGATGACCTGGACCGTGAGGGCTGTGGTACCACCGCTCGCCCGGCGCAGATCGATCCCGGTGTCCACGGTGTACACGTTGTTGGTCGGGTTGGAATACCGCCCCTGGGTGGAGATCAGCACTTTCTGGTTGTCACCGCTCAACGTGCAGGTGAAGTCCCGAGGGTCCATGTACACGGTGAACTGCACCGCGCTATTGGATCCGGAAACGAGGCCGTTCACCCCGATCGAGGAGTTGGCCGAGGATTGGAACTTCACCGTGCCGTCAACGCCCCGGGAATTACCGGCTTGAAGATTCGAGAGTGCCATGGTTCTTGGATGTGGTGTTCGTGTTGAAGCTAGGGAGTTTCATTGGATATCGAGGAGCGTATCCCCCGTAGCGATGAGGTCATCGGTCGGGGCATGCAGGGTGCCGGCCCGGGCGTTCGCTGGATGCATAGGACATGGAAATGGATGCGAGCGGATGAGAAGCGTGGACGGTCCGCATGAACGGACGAAGGCCGGGATCGTTGCGATCCCGGCCTTCGTCCCGAACAGGGCTGGTCGTTCAGCTCACTGTCCCAACAGCAGCTTCACCGCCGCCTCCAATTGCTGGTCGCGGCCCTGGCTTACGATGCCGGGATCGAGCGGCTGGCGCACATCGGGTTCCAATTGCTGGTTCTCCAGGTAGTTGCCCTTGGTGTCCACCATGCCCACCTGCGGGATCCCGAACCACATGCCGTTCTGCAGGCCCTCCCACCACACGGCGGTGCCGGTGCCGGGCACGGGCATGCCCACCAGCTTGCCGATGCCCAATGCCCGGTAGGTGACGGGGAACATGTGCGCATCGCTGTAGTTGCCCTCGCTCATCACCACGCAGCTGGGGCGCTGGTACTTGAAGGCGGGCTCGGTGCCCAGGTCCTGCCCGCGTGGCATGAAGGTCATGTAGGTCTTGCCGCTCAGGAAGGTGGCGAGGTCGTCGTGCAGCCAGCCGCCACCGTTGAAGCGGGTGTCCACCACCAGGCCCTTCTTGTCGTGGTAGCGGCCCAGCGCCTCCTCGTACACCGTGCGGAAGCTGTGGTCGTCCATGCCTTCCACGTGCACATAGCCGAGCTGCCCGCCGCTGAGGCTGTCCACCAGGTGGCGGCAGCGCTCCACCCAGCGGTGGTACTGCAGGTCCATCTCCTCCCACAGGGTGATGGGCTTCACGGTCTCGTCCCAGCGGGTGTTGGCCTTGGGGTCGTAGAGGCTGAGCAGGGTGGGCTTGCCGGCCTTGCGGTTGAGCAGCCTGGCCGGGTCGATGTCGGCGGCGATCTCCTGGCCGTCGATCTTCTCGATCACACAGCCGGCCTTGATCTTGGATCCCTTCTGCACCACGGGGCTCTTCTCCATCACCTCGGTGATGCGCAGGCCGGGCCCGGGCTCGTTGGCGTAGAACAGGCCCAGGGCGGCGGTCTCGTCGGCGTTGGGCACGTGGTCGCCGCCGTAGCCCGATCCGGTGTGGCTGGCGTTGAGCTCGCCGAGCATCTCGCTGCACAGCTCGGCCATGTCGTGGTTGTTGTTGATGTAGGGCAGGTAGCGCTGGTACTCGGCCTTGTACCCGTCCCAGTCCACGCCCTGCAGGTCCACGCGGTAGAACTTCTTCTTCACCTGGCGCCAGATGTGCTCGAAGAGGTAGGCGCGCTCGGCGCTCTCGTTCAGCACCATCTCCCCGCTGATGCCGACGCCCTTGTTCTCCCCCTTGTCGATGTCGTACTTGTTGATGCCGCCCATGCTCATGTAGTACAGGGCCTTGCCCTCCTGGTCCAGCATCAGCCCGCCGGCCCAGCCTCCCATCTTGTTCAGGATCTTGGTCTCGCGCTTGCGGATGTCGTATTGCCACAGGTCGCTGCCCTTCTCGAAGCGGGCCAGGTAGTACAGCTTCTCGCCGTCCTTGCTCAGCACGGCCCCGCTCAGGTCGCTGCTGTTGGGCGTCAGGCGCACCTTGCGGTCATCGATGCCCGCGAGCTCGATCTTGATGGGCTCCACCTTCTTCCCGTCCTTCTTCGCATCGTCCTTCTTGTCCTTGTCCTTCTTCGCCTTGTCGTCCTTCCCGGTGCCTGTCGAAGGGTCCTTCTTGTCACCGTCGTCCTTCTTGTCCTCGTTCTCCTTGGCGAGGGCGGCCTCCTCCTTGCTCAGCTTGTAGGTGTCGTAGGCCTCCTGGGTGAGGAAGATGGCGTAGGCATCGCTCTGCCCGCCCCAGCTGGCGTGGTTCTTCATGCCATCGCGGTCGCTCATGTACACGATGGCCTTGCCGTCCATGGCCCAGCGGGGCATGTAGCCACCGTAGCCGCTCTTGGTGAGGTCGATGATGTCCTTGCCGCCCTCGGCGCTCACCAGGCCCACCTGACCGATCCACTGCCGGGGATGCAGGAAGCTCACCACGAACCACTTGCTGTCGGGGCTCCACTGGTACCATTGGTCGCCGTCGGAGTAGCTGTAGTTGCGGTCGCCCGCCATCACCACGCGCGTCTGCTTGGTGGCGAGGTTCAACACCTTCAGGGTGGTGCGCTCCTCCAGGTAGGCCACCTCCTTGCCATCGGGTGAGTAGGCGGGCTGGAACTCCTCGGCGGGCGTGGTGAGCAGCGGTTCCTCCTTCAGCAGCGTGGCGTTGAAGAAGTACTTCTCCTCCTTGCGCACCAGGGTGGTGGTGTAGAGGTCCCAGCTGTTGTTGCGCTCCCTGGCGTAGAGGATGGTGCGGCCGTCGGGGCTGAAGCTCACGTTGCGCTCCTGCTCGGGCGTGTTGGTGATGCGGCGCGTGGTGCCCTCGGCGATGCTCGTGACGAAGACCTCCCCGCGCTGCACGAAGACCACCTCCTTGCCGTTGCTGCTCACCTCGAACTCGTCGGCGCTGTTCACGTCGATGATGCGCTCGGGGTTGTAACGCCCGTCGGTGTTGATGCGGATGTTCACCTTGCGGGGCTCATTGCCCTCGGTCATGGTGTACAGCTCGCCGCGGTAGCCGAAGCAGAGCACGCCCCCGTCGCTCATGCTCAGGTGGCGCACCGGATGGTCCTTCAGGAAGCTCACCTGCGTGCTGGTGCCGCCGCCCACAGGGATCCGGTGCACGTTGAAGGTGCCCTTCTCCTCGCTGAGGTAGTAGATGGTGCCGCCGTCCTTGCTGAACACGGGGTTGCGGTCCTCGCCGGGGAAGGTGGTGACCTGCCGGTAGGCCTTGGTGGCCGGGTCGAAGGTCCAGATGTCGCGCGTTACCGAGCTGGTGTGGTGCTTGCGCCAGTTGTCCTCGTAGCCCTTGCGGTCGTGGTAGGCGATGAGGGTGCCGGCGGGGTTGTACCGGGCGTTCTGCATGGCGATGGTGCTGAGCTGCAGGGGGCGGCCGCCGGTGCTGGGCACGGTGTACAGTTCGCCCAGGCCGCCCACGGGGAACAACTGGTTCTTCGCGTCATCCTGACGGCCGCCGTAGAAGATGACCTGCTTGCCGTCGGGGCTGAAGTCGGAGGGCACCTCGCCGCCGGCGTGGTAGGTGAGGCGGGTGGGCGCGCCGCCGGTGGCGGGCATCACGAACACATCGGCGTTGCCGTAGCGCAGGCTGGCGAAGGCGAGCTGCCGCCCGTCGCGGCTCCACACGGGCGCGTAGTCGAGCGCATCGTTGGTGGTGAGGGGCACGGCGTCACCGCCGCCGGCGGGCACCCGCCAGATGTCGCCCTGGTAGCAGAAGGCGATGGTGCTGCCGTCCGGGCTGATGGCGGCGTTGCGCAGCCAGAGCGGGCCTTCGGTGGTGGTCTGTTGGGCGGCCAGGCCCAGGGCCGGCAGCAGGGAGAGCAGGACGAACGTGCGCTTCAAGGGGTGCAGGTTTGGGCCCAAAGATGGCGGACGGGACCGTATCGATCGCGCGGCACGGTCCCGCGATGAACACTTCATCCCGCAAGGCGTTGGGCGAACGGATGCCGGGAGCGGTCTCCGGTGCCCGATCTTTGTGGAAACCACGGCCATGATCACGCATGCCACCAGCCTGGCCACCATGCCCGCCCACGCGCGGGTGTGGGTGTACAAGAGCGCGCGGCCCTTCACCGGCGCCGAGCAGCAGCTGATCCACAAGGAGGGCTCCGCCTTCACCAGCACCTGGGCCGCGCACGGCGCCCCATTGGATGCCGTGGTGGAGGTGCTCCACGGCCATTTCGTGGTGGTGGCGGTCGATGAGGAGCAGGCCCGCGCCAGTGGCTGCAGCATCGACAAGAGCGTGCACTTCATCCAGCGGTTGGAGCACCTGCTGGGCCGACCGCTCACCGACCGCATGGTGGTGGTGTTCGAGGCCGATGGCGAGGTGCGCACGTGCCGCGTGAACGAGATCGACGATCTGCTCGACGAAGGGGTCCTGCATGCCGAAACCATCGTGTTCGACGACCTCGTGGGCAACAAGAGCGACCTCGACCGGCGCTTCCGGATCCCCCTCCGCGAAAGCTGGATGGAGCGCTTCCTCTGAGGACCGCAGCCGCGTTCAGTCGCCGTCGGCGTTGCCCACCTTCAGCTCGAAGTAGGGCTGGCCGCTGGCCGGGAGCTTGTCGTTGGGCGTGGCATCGCGTACGATGACGCGCCCGGGGGCCAGGCCGCCCTCCTGCACCAGCCAGGCCTTGAGCAGGGCGATGCGCGCGGCGTACAGCCGGTCCACCTCGGTGTTGAGCGCCGCCTCGCCCGCCAGCTGCATGCAGCGCTTCTGAACAGGCTCGCTTCCCGGCCCCAGCTTGCCGTCCAGCCACGCGGTGAAGCCCGGCGACTTGATGTCGATGCGGGCCACGGCGGCCTCCAGCTCCACCTTGGGCAGCTCAACGGGCCGGCCCGTGCTATCGGCGAGGTAGGCCTTGCGCGCCAGGAGCAGGGCCTGGGCCTCGGCCTCGCCGGTGCGGTCGCCGGCCTGCACCAGCTCGATCCGCAGGTCGGGCTTCTCCTGCGCCACCCGCACCACGCTGCGCAGGGGCTTCACCTGCTTGTTGGTGAGGTCCTCCTGCAGGTGCAGGAAGCGCACGCCCTTCAGGTCCTCCTCGTCGAGCTTCAACGCACGGGCCAGCAGGTTCGCAGGGGCCGAAACGGCCTTCACCACCAGGTTCTTCAGCACCTGCCACACGATGGGCATCACCCGGTATTCCGGATCGTCCAGGTCGCCCTCCACCGGAATGTCGAGCTCGATGTTGCCGTCCTTGTCCTTGAGCAGCGAAACGGCCAGCCGCACCGGCAATTGATAGGCGGTGGACACCTGCATCTTCCGCCCGAACTGGAAGTCCTCCACCAGCACGTGGTTGGTGCTTTTCAGCTTGTTGTCGACGATGTCCGTCCGGTTGTGGAAGGTGGTGACGCCGCTGAGCACCGGATGCGCGAGGAAGAAGGTGGTGTAGGGGCCGAAGTCGGGCATGCCCAGGCTCACCACGTCGTAGCTGAACCGCAGGTCGCGCAGGGTGTTGGGGTCGAGGTCCATGCGCGCATCGAAGCTGCCGGTGCCGTTGAGCGCCGAATGGGCCACCAGGGTGATGCTGTCGCGCCGGCTGTCGATGCTGCTGGAGGTGAGCGTGAGGTCGGTGAGGGCGTAGCGGAAGGTGTTCTGCAGGGTGTAGTCGTTGAAGTCGACCCGGCCGTTCACGATGCCGAAGGTGTCCACGCGGTAATCGAGGGCGTCGTAGTCCTCCGCCACCAGCTTCACGTAGTACGCCAGCATGCTGAAGGGGTTCATGGGGTCGTAGCCCAGGGCCTCGGCGGTGCTGTCGGAGGCCGTGCTGTCCACCGGCAGCAGGCGCGTCCAGTTGTCGCCGTCGTCGTACAGTTCGAAGAGGGCATAGGGGGCATCGAGCGTGATGCGGTGCAGCCGGTAGCGCTGGTTCCTCACATCGATGCTGTCGATCACCACGTCGAGGGCCTTCGCGCTGCAGAGCTTCACCTGCCCGGGGTCGGTGAGGGAGGCGTTGCGCAGGTGCCCCTCGCCCGCGATGCCCAGGTCCATGGGGTCGTTGGCGTTGCCGCGCACGCGCAGGTCGGCCTCGATGGTTCCGCCCACCTTGCCGATGCGCATGTACGGCGCGAGGTACGGCTCCACGAACCAGAGCGCGGCCGAGTCGAGCGTGGCGTGCAGGTCGTACACCATGCTGCGTTGGGCGAAGGCGAGCTCGGTGCGCAGCCGCGTGCCGTTGCGCAGCAACAGGGCCGCCGTGGCCTCGATGCGGTCACGGTCCCACGCCAGGCCGGGGCTCGCCACGTCCATGTCGGTCACGTGCATGGGGAAGGGCAGCAGGTCGCTGAGGTAGGTGATCTCGCCGTTGGCCAGCACCAGGTCGTTCAGGATCCACGGAACGGGCACGGTGTCCGCCGGTGCGGGTGCGGCGGTGTCGGGCGCGGTGAACCGGTCGATGAGGTCGCTGAAGTTGAAGCGCGCGCCGTGCTGCACGATGCGCACGAAGGGGTGCGCCACACGCACCGCGGTGATCTCGTAGGTGCCGCCGATCATCTTGTAGAGGGTGGCGTCCACATCGATGGTGTCCACCTTCAGGAACACGGTGTCGCGATCGGCCTCGAGCACCTGCAGCCCGCGAATGTGCACGTTGCCGGTGAAGGGGTTGAGGCGGAAATGCTCCAGGGTGATCAGGCGGCCGGTGTGCTCCGGGCTGTAGCGCGCCACGGCCCACTTCACCAGCGGCGGGTGGAAGGCCCACAGCAGAAGCAGCAGGGCGAGCGTGATGCCCGTGGTCCAGAGCAGAAGGCGTATCGTGCGGCGGAGGATGCGCATGGGCTCGGCGACCAAGCTACACGGCGGCGCGCATGTGGGATCAAGGCACCCGGTGGAGCCGCGCACGGGGGCTTCCCGCAGCTGGTCGCCTGCCTGCCAGCTCGGTCGGTGCTCAATGGAGCGTCACCTCCACCTGCGTGCGCAGCAGGTCCTCCAGCGTTTCGCGCCGGCGGATGAGATGCGCCCGGCCCTGGTGCACGAGCACCTCGGGCGGACGGAAGCGGCTGTTGTAGTTGCTGGCCATGCTCCAGCCGTAGGCGCCTGCATTGCGGAAGGCCAGGAGGTCGCCCTCGCGCACCTCGTTCAGCTTGCGGTCCCAGCCGAAGGTGTCCGTTTCGCAGATGTGGCCCACCACGGTGTAGATGCGCGGCTTGCCCGCGGGGTTGCTCACGTTCACGATGTGGTGGTAGCTGCCATAGAGCATCGGGCGGATCAAGTGGTTCAGCCCGCTGTCCACCCCGGCGAACACGGTGGCGGTGGTGTGCTTCACCTGTTCCACACGCACCAGCAGGGTGCCGCTCCCGCTCACGATGAACTTGCCGGGTTCGAACCAGAGCTCCACGGGCTTCGCGCGTCCGGCGTTGAAGGTGATGAGCCGCTCAATGATCCGCGCGCCGAGCTCCTCGATGTCGGTCTCGATGTCGTCCGGCTTGTACGGCACCTTGAACCCGCTGCCCAGGTCGAGGAAGGTGAGGTCGGGGAAGGCCGGCGCAAGCTCCAGGATGAGCTCCGCGCCCTGCAGGAACACCTCCGCATCGAGGATGTCGCTGCCGGTGTGCATGTGCAGTCCGTTCACCTTCAGCCCCGTGCTCGCCATGATGCGCTGCACATGGCGGAACTGGTGGATGCTGATGCCGAACTTGCTGTCGATGTGGCCGGTGCTGATGCGCTCGTTGCCGCCCGCCATGATGTGCGGGTTGAAGCGGATGCACACGGGCACCTTCCCACCGTGTTCGTGGCCGAAGTGCTCCAGCACGCTGAGCGAGTCGATGTTGATGTGCACGCCCAGCTCCACCGCGCGGCCGTATTCGGCGTACGCGGCCATGTTCGGCGTGAAGAGCACCTCGTCCGGACGGTAGCCGGCGTGAAGGGCGAGCTCCACCTCCTGGATGCTCACGGCATCGATGCCGCAGCCCTGGGTGCGAAGGAAGCGCAGCACGTTCACGTTGGTGAGGGCCTTGCACGCGTATTTGATCCGCAGGTCAACGCCACGGAAGGCATCGCGCAGCCGCTTCACCTGCCGCGCCATCACGGCGGTGTCGTACACATAGACGGGCGTACCCGCCAGCCGGACGATGTCCGTCACCGGCACGCCGCCGATGTGGTAGTGACCTTCCTTCAGTTCCATGGAACCCTTGAACGGGCGGCGAAAGTAGCGCTGCTCGTGGCGTGGATCGTGGACAATGGGCCACAGGGCCGGTCAGCGGGTGCGGGCTTTCTTTGGGGCATGAAAACCGCGCTCCTGGCCCTGGTTTCCGCTCTCCTGCTCGTGAGCGGTACGTTGAACGCGCAGTCGGACACCGCGCACCACGCCGGCGGTCATCAGTTCGGCTTCGCTGGCGGCGGCCTGTTCCAGGGTGGGCTGATGGCACCGGGCGATGGCCTCTACGGCAGCCTTGGCCTGATGGCCGGCCTGTTGGTGGACCGGCAGCTGCTCATCGCCGCCTACGGCATGAACCTGCCCGGCAGCGGCCTCAACGAGCCCGTGACGGACGGACCGGTGCCCTGCGATGCGCGCTTCGCCATGCAGCACGCCGGAGTGTGGCTGGGCAGGTCCTTTCGCCAGCGGGAACAGGCCCACCTGTTCGCCGCCGTGCAGTTGGGTTGGGGCCGGGCGCAGCGCCGGTTCGAGGCCAACACGGAAACACCGGCCAATGCCACGCTGCCGGGGGATGTGGAGGATGACGTGTTCACCTTCGCGCCGGTGGTGGGCGTGGAGATCTCCATGTCCCGGTCGTTCCGGCCCTCCCTCTACGGTGGATACCGCTTCGTGCAGGGCCTTGACCTGCCGTACATGGCTGCGGGCGATGCGAACGGCATCTTCTTCGGGTTGAACGCCCTGTTGGGGAGCTACGGGAAGAAGCGCTAGGTCGTTCGCCCCTTGCGGCGGATGTCGCACGGTGACCAGTTGCGTCCGGTCGTGATCGGTGCGGCCGCGTGTTGCAGGGTTCGCGAACATCGGTCGGATCGCGTCTTTGCGGTCGCAAGGCGTGCCAGGGATCGGAGCGGTACGGGCGTGATCACGGGACCACGCGTTCTGCGGGTTCGGGGAACGCGGAGGGTGCGTGCCCCGGGTGCTCGCGATCGCATCACTTCGTTGCCTTGACGGATCACCGGATGCGCCCCTTGATGACCCTTGTGCTGCTAGCCGCCCTCAGGGTGAGCATGGCGCAGCCTTACCTGGATATCGTTCAGCTCAACCTGTACGGATGTCCCGGCGTGGTGGACCGCCAGGAGGCTTCGGTGACCCTGCCCATCCCGCTTGACAGTGCGCGCCGCACGCTCCTGGTGCTCGACCCTTACCACGTGCGCTGGTCGTACCGCACGCCGGGTGCGTTCTACCCGCCACCGCAGGAGGGCGTGGTGCAGGAGGACATGGCCGGCAACGGACTGGCCCTGACGTTCGTGGGCCCCCTCGGCGCGTCGCGCTGGTCGATGGCCTTGGCCGGGATCGCCCGGTACCACTGGCTGGGGAGCGCGGACAGGGGCGACTGGCAGGGCGGCTGTGTGGCCCTTGGCATCCTCAAGGTGAACACATCCCTCACCTGGCGTTGGGGCGTGTACGCGAACCGCGATGCGTTCGGCTGGTTCGTGCGCCCGCTCGCCGGCATCCACTGGCGCATCGCTCCGGGGAAGCAGCTCTTCGGGGTGCTGCCTGGTGCGCTCACCTACGAGCAGCGTGTGGGCCCCCGCGTGCGGGCCGGGCTCAGCTTCCGCGCCTACACCTCGTCCTTCGGCACGCGCGAAGGCGACTACCGGCGGATCGACGAGAACCCGCTCGGTGCCTATGTGGACCTGTACGCGCTCAAGCACCTGGTGGTGCGCGGCGAAGTGGGCTACAGCGCCGTGCGGCAGTACCGCGGTGGCCCGGGAGATCCCTGCACGAACGCGCACGACCCTTACGGCTATGTGGACCATGCACCGGGGGATGGGGTGTACGGCCGCCTGATGCTGGCCTATCGGATCCGGCTGGATGCGAACGAGTGAGGCCCCGGTCAGTACGAGCCCGGGAACGTACCGTCCACCACGATGATGATGTCCGCCTGGTCCAGGTATTCCCCCTCCAGGCGGTCGAGCTGGTCCTGTGTCACCGTGGCGATGGTCACCACCTTCAGGTCGGGCCGCGCGCGCCGCAGGTACCAGCCGATGCCCTCGTGGAAGTCGGAGTGGTAGCTGCCGTTGAAGTGGAGGAAGCGTGCGCCGGGCTTCAGGTTCGCGCGGATGAAGTGGGCCATGGTGGCGTCCTTCAGGGCCTGGGCCTTGGGCATGTTGGGCGTGGCGTGATCGCCCATCATGGTCATCATCTTCACATACCCGGGCAGCGTGGCATCGTAGGCGATGGGCAGCGGAGCGATCCAGGCCCGTTGCTCCTGCGGCAGGGTGTCCAGCGCCTCGAAGCCGCCCTGGCTCACGGCGCGTGCGTAGCGGCGCGGCACGTTGGTGGCCACGAACGGGAGGCCCTTCTCGCGGGCAAGGTCCACGAGCGGCGCATAGTCGGTGGGGTGGTTCTTCCACAGCCGCGCCAGCGTATCGAGCCCGGCCTGGTCGATCTCCTTGCGCAGGTAGCGGTCCAGGGCGGCCTGGTCGTCGGCCTCGATCATCTCCGCGCCCAGCACCAGCGGGCCGCGCGCGGCGAGCTCCTCGGCCACCGCCCGCTCCAGCCAGTGCGCCACCGGGTTGTTGTGCAGTTCACCGAAGAGCACCACCTCCGCCTCGGCGGCCCGCTTCACCAGCTTGTCGTAGGAGAGCTTCCTCCCCTTGGCGTCGAACAGGGCATAGTTCGGTCGCACCTGGGCGGAGGCGATGATCGGCAGGATCAGCAGGGGAAGGAGCAGGTGGCGCAGCATCGGGTTCAATCGCGGAGGGAGCGGTCCACATCGCGGTGCAGGGCATCGTCCAGCAGTTCGTTCACCGCCTGGCGACGGTCCACCTCGGCCCCCATCCGCAGGAAGATGTGCTCCAGGTGCCGGTCGAAGGTGCCGGGCGCCAGCCACTTGATGGATACCGCGAGGAACAGCATGGGGAGCAGCAGGCCGAACCACCAGGGAACGGCGAGCCTCCGTTGGCGCATCCCTTCGCGGTACACCATCACCACGGCGGCCGGTACGAACAACACCAGCAAGGGTGAGAGCAGCAGGCGCTGCCACAGCGGCCAGGTGAACGGGTCATCGGTGCGGGGCCGGGCGGAAGGGGCCGGCACCATGATGCGCCCGCGCTCCAGGAACAGCCTGCCGTGGTCCATCCCTGCCCAGGTGCGCTGCTCCTCGGACCTTCCGTCCAGGATGGAGCCGTCGTCCGGGCGGATGCCATCAAGCAGGAGGAGGCCGTTGCACCACCAGGCGATGAGGGGCGCGCGGAGGCCGGGGAACAGCGCATGCCACAGCACCATGTCGGCCAGCGGATCGTCCAGCCCGGCCACCTGCACGCCTTCGATGAGGAGGGCGCCGTGGTGCACGCGGGCCCTGACGTGGATGCCGTGGACGGCCTCGGGCACCAGCCGCATCACGTCCTCACACCGTGCCGGATGATCGCGCAGGTAGTGGAGCAGGATCGGTCGGCGGCTGCGCAGCGCCACGCCATTGTGCACCACCACGTCGGGCACCAGCTTCGGTAGGTGGGCCTTCCTGGGCTCGGGAACGCGGGGCATGGCACGAAGCTAATGCCGCGTGCCGTCGGTGGCGCGAACGGATGCGGTGCACCGGGTGGAACGTGGCGACCGGTCAGGCCCGTTCCACGAACCACATCTCCAGCTCGCCCTTGCCCTTGGCCTGCACGGCGCCGCGGGGGATGAAGCGCAGCCCGGGGGCGTCCATCACCAGCGCATGGGTGGCGCCGCTGAGGTTCACCCGGCCGATCTCGCCGCTGCTCTCCATGCGGCTGGCGGTGTTCACCGTGTCGCCCCAGATGTCGTACTGGAACTTCTTCACGCCCACGATGCCGGCCACCACCGGTCCGGTGTGGATGCCCACGCGCATCTCGAAGAAGGGCTTGCCCTGCGCCTCGCGCTCGGCCTTGTGACGCTTCATGAAGTCCTGCATGTCGAGCGCGGCCAGCACCACCTCGGCAGGGCCGCCATGCACCGGGTCGGGCAGGCCGCCGGCGGCCATGTACGAATCACCGATGGTCTTGATCTTCTCGATGCCGTAGCGGCCCATGATGGCGTCGAACTCCTTGAAGCAGGCGTTGAGCTCCTGCACCAGCTCGGCCGGACCCACCTGCTCGCTCAGTTGGGTGAAGCCGCGGAAGTCGGTGAAGAGCACGGTGGCCTGGTCGAAGTGGCGCGCTTCGGCGGAGCCCTTCGCCTTGAGCTCCTCGGCCACCTCGTGCGGCAGGATGTTCAGGAGCAGCTCATCGGAGCGTTCCTTCTCGGCGCGCAGCTCGGCGGTGCGCTCCTTCACCTCGGCGTCCAGGTCGTCGCGTTGGCGCGCCACCAGGCGGTTGTGGTGCGCGGAGCGGATGGCAAGGTAGATGGCCACGCTCACGGGTACGGCCACGTAGCTGCAGTAGTCGGCGATCACCGAGAGCCAGCCGCTGAGGCCGAGCGCGGTGAACTGGCTGATGATGTTGAGGGTGAGGGTGAGCAGGAGGGAGGCCACCGCGCCCGCGCCCACCCAGCGTTCATACCCTTTCGCGCGCAGCAGCCGGAAGCCCAAACGGATGACCTCGATGCCGAACCAGGCGAGGATGAGGCCGAACACCATCCCCAGGAAGAGGAGGCCCACCACCATGCCGATGGAGACATCGCCGGAGAAGGACAGCCCGTCGTTGAGGTCGGCCACCCCGGTGGCGTCCAGGACCTCCACCACGAGGCCGATGCCGGTCATCACCAGCACGCCGGCGGTATACCAGCGGCTGCGCGTGCGCGACAGGTCGCCGCGCATCACGCCGAGCACCATGATCAGCAGGTACATGGGCCAGGCGATGAGCACCACGCTCAGGCGGTCCAGCACGTCCATCAACACCGCGGAAAGACCGAGGCTGCGCTGGTCGCCGCCCAGCTCGCAGACCGTGTCGAGCGCCGAGACGAGGGAGAGCATGGCCAGGAGCCACCAGCTGCGCTGCCGGCGGTCGTCCATCCAGATCACCAGCGCGAACACCAGGATGATGAGGTTCACCCCGATGAAGACGCCGAAGTGCAGCATGGTGCGCTGCATGTGGTAGCGGTTGTCGGCGGCGTGGAGCGTAACGCGCAGACCGGTGGCCTCCACCGTGCCCGAGGGCGGGGTGGTGAGCCGCAGGGCGATCACCTCGGGCCGGCCGTCGCAGCGGAAGGACACCGGTACGGAAAGGAGCGCGATGGAGTCCTGCGGCGGAAGAAGTCCACCGCCCTGCGCGCCGATGAGCGTGTCGGTCCGGAGCAGCTCGCGGCCGTTGAGGTACAGCGTGAACGCGCACCGCGCCTGCACGTTCAGCAGCAGCGGCACGTCGCGCAGCTCATCCTTCGGACGCAGGTGGTAGCGGATCCAATGCACGGTGGCCCCGGTGACCACGCTGTCCTCGGAGCGCTGCAGCCGGGCCCAGGTGGTGTCCACCGTGGTGCGCTCCGCGCCGCTGCTGTCGGCGCCGATCCAATGGCGCGGACCACCGGCCCGTCGAAGGTCGATGCCCGGCACCTCATCGCCCTGCCCGGCCACGTGCGTGGTCTCCTGCTGCAGGTCGCGCAGGCCGACGCGGTCCGCCGGCTTATCCTTGCCCACGCTGATCTCCTGCGCCACCACGCGCGAGGCGAGCGCGAGAAGAAGAAGCATGAACGGGATGCGGCGGAGCATGGCGGTAAGGTAGCGCACCCTCGGTCAGGCGCTCGCTGCGGCGCGGTCCACGAACCACATGGCGAGCTCCCCCTTGCCCTTGGCCTGCACCTTGCCGCGCGGGGTGAACGTGAGCCCCGGCTCATCCTTCACCAGCGCATAGGTGGCCTCGCTGATGTTCACGCGGCCCACCTCGCCGGACGATTCCATGCGGCTCGCCGTGTTCACCGTGTCGCCCCAGATGTCGTACTGGAACTTTTTCACGCCCACGATGCCGGCCACCACCGGTCCGGTGTGGATGCCCACGCGCATCTCGAAGAAGGGCTTGCCCTGCGCTTCACGCTCAGCCTTGTGCTGCCGCATGAAGGCCTGCATCTCCAACGCGGCACGCACCACATCGGCGGGTGAGCCGTGCTGCGGGTCGGGCAGTCCGCCCGCGGCCATGTACGCATCGCCGATGGTCTTGATCTTCTCGATGCGGTAGTTGCCCATGATGCCGTCGAAGACCTTGAAGCAGCCGTTGAGCTCCTCGACCAGTTCCGCCGGGGTGACCTTCTCGCTGAGCTGGGTGAAGCCCTTGAAGTCGGTGAAGAGGATGGTGACGTGTTCGAAGTGCCGGGCCTCGGCGCGTCCCTTCTCCTTCAGCTCCTCGGCCACCTCGGCGGGCAGGATGTTGAGCAGGAGCTCATCGCTGCGCCGCAGGGCGCGCTGGGTGCGCCGGCGCTGGCGGAAGCTCACGGCGCCGAAGATGATGGCGACGACCCCGGCGGCCTGCAGGATGTTGCGGCGGGTACGTTCCTTCTCGAGCTCGTAGGCGGCCGCCTCGTCCTTCACGCGCTGCTCGGCGGCGGCGGTGGCGGCCTTCTGCTCGTACGCGTAGCGGAACTGCTGGCGGATGGCGCTGCGCCGCGCATCGTCGCTGAGCACGCTGTCGCGCATGGCGATGTACAGGTCCTTCATGGCCAGGGCCTCCTTCCAGCGGCCGCCGGCGCGGTGCAACCGCTCGAGCAGCTGCGCGGCATCGCGGATGAGCACGGGGTAGCCGAGCTGCCGGGCGGCCTGCAGGGCCTGTTCGCCCCGGCCGCGCGCCTCCTCGCCACGCTGGAGCTGCTCCAGGGCCAGGGCCTGGGCCAGCAGGGCCCCTGTGATGCCCCGCTTGTCGCTCGCACCCTGCAGCAGACGCAGGCTGCGGTCGGCATGCACGAGCGCGCTGTCGCCGTGCCCTTGCTTCACCTCGATGCCGGCGATGTTGCGCAGCGAATAGCCCATGCCACGCGGGTCGCTGCTCCGCTCGTGCAGCAGCAGCGCCTTGCGGTAGTGCGCCATGGCCTCGGCCAGCCGTCCGGCACGCTCGAGCACGTTGCCGATGTTGTCCTCGGTGGTGGCCATGCCGTAGCTGTCGCCCAGCGAATCGTTGATGACGAGTTCCCGCTGGAACAGGGCGAGGGCCTGCTGCAGGTCGCCCTGGTCGCGGTACACGCCGGCCATGTTGTGCAGGGTGGTGGCCACCCCGTCAGCGTCGCCGGTACGTTCGTACAGGCGGAGCGCTTCGGCATAGTTGTCCATCGCCTCGCTCACCCGCCCCTGGGCCGCGAGCAGGTAGCCGATGTTGCCGAGCGATACGGCGATGCCATGCTCATGGTGCCGGGCCCTGTTGATGGCGAGACTGCGCTGGTGCGCCGCCATGGCACTGTCCGGTTGCCCCAGGTCCGCCTGGATCGCGGCCATGTTGTTGAGCACCGTGCTGATGCCGTTGGAGTCGTTCAGCTGTTCGGCCGCGCGCAGGCTGTTGCGGTAGTGCGCAAGCGCCTCGGGGATGCGCCCCATCTGTTCGTCGAGGTAGCCCATCCATCCCTCCACCTCGCCCACGTCGCCGGGGCGTTCCGTGCGGGAGGCGATGGCACGGGCCTGCTCGCAATAGCGCATGGCCTGGCCCGGATCCGCGTCGAGCTCCTGCCCCGCAAGGGCGAGCAGGACCTTGAACCGGGTGCTGTCGTGCGCGGCCGTTCGGAGCGCCTGTTGCAGGCTGTCCGTGAGCTGGCCCGCCCTCCCGAGGGGAGCGAGCAGGAGCATCGCGGCGAACAGGACCGGGCGCATGCCTGCAAGATGGGACTTAGGAGCCTTCCCCGGAATGGCGGGGCCGTGGTGCGTTGGGATCCGGTCCTCGGGTCTTTCCGCGGTCCATCAAAGGGGAGCAACCCCCGCGGCGGTGCCTGCGTCATTCCTTCGCAACCTGTTGTTCATGCGTACACTTCTGCTCGCCCTCGTCCTGCCCTTCACCTTCGTGCTCCGCGCACAGGTGCCCTTCATCGACTATGGCTTCCTCGCCGACGACCCTTCGGTGGTGGTGAACAACGTGCTGGTGCAGCCCGACGGTCGCATCCTGGTGGGCGGGTACTTCACGAACTACGCGGGCAGCGGCATCAGCCATCTGGTGCGCCTGAACAGCGATGGCAGCATCGACCCCACGTTCAACCCCGGGGGCAGCGGGCCCGGCAACGGGGTGGAGGACATGGTGCTGATGCCCGACGGACGCATCCTCATCTGCGGCAATTTCCTCACGTACAACGGTGCCTCCAGCCACTTCATCGCGCGCCTGCACAGCGACGGCACGCTGGACAATACCTTCACCGTTCAACCGAACTCCATCAACGGGGCGGTGTGGGCCATCGAACTGCACGATGAGCACCGGGTGATCGCCGGCGGGGAGTTCTTCGTGTGCAGCGGCCACAGCCTGCCGCACATCGCACGCTTCAACGACAACGGATCGGTCGACACCACCTTCCAGGTGGGGGCGGGCTTCGACCACAACGTGCACGAGCTGCTGGTGCTGCCCGATCTGCGGGTGGTGGTGGGCGGTCAGTTCTCCAGTTACGCGGGCGTTCCTTCCGGGCACATCGCCCTGCTGCAGCAGAACGGGCTCATCGATCCCTCCATGGACAACGACCCGGGCCTGGTGGCTCCCGGAGGCATCGTGCGGGCGCTCGCCCGGCAGCCCGATGGCCGGATCCTGGCCGGCGGCTACTTCCAGTACCACGACGGGCAGCCGCGCAGCGCGATCGAACGCCTCAACCTGGACGGCACGCACGACATGGGCTTCAGTTCGCCGCTCTACGCCTACTCCATGGTGCGCGCCATCGCCGTGCAGCCCGATGGGAAGCTCGTGGTGGGCGGCGAGTTCACCAGCGGGGAGTACGCCAACATGCAGCCCGGCCCCGAGCGCCTCGTGCGCCTGAACGCCGACGGAACGCGCGACCCCGGCTTCGACATCGGCACCGGCCTGGGCCTCGGGAGCCAGACCACGGCCTACGCCCACACGCTGGCCATCCAGCCCGATGGCAGGATCCTCGTAGGCGGTCATTACGAGACGGTGGACACGGAAACGCAATACCATCAGTTGGTGCGGCTCTTCGGCAGCCTGCCCAACAGCATCGCCGAGCGGCCTGCCGCCGACGTGCTCCGGGTCTGGGGCGACGGCCGCGGTGGCCTGTGGTTGCAGGCCGCGCCCGCGTCCGGCTCCGCGCTGGTGGAGCTCCACGATGTCACCGGTCAGCTGGTGCGCGCCGAGCGTGTGCGGATGAACGGCTCCCCGGTGCGCCTGGACGCCCCGGACCGCGCGGGGCTCTATCTGGTGAGCATGGTGCGCAACGGCGAGCGCCAGGTGGTGCGTGTGGTGGTGGAGTGAGCGCCGCTCAGCCCCACCACACCGCATAGCCCTTCCGCCGCAGCTCCAGCGCCAGCCCTTCCTCCACCTCCAGGGCCTCCGCGCGCGTGAGCGGACCGATGTGCTGGTACAGGCTGGGGCGCAGGTAACGGCCGTACTTGCGCACGATGTCGCTGCTCAGCTTGTGACCCTTGGCCGATCGTGCGCCGTTCTTGTGCTGCGCGAAACGCTCCTGCGGGGTCTTGGCCGTCTGGCCCACGTACAGGCACTCCAGCACGCCGTTGTACTGCGGGTTCGCCTCGCGGAAACGTCGGTCCTCGGTGAACACCTTGCGGCTTAGCTCGATCACGTACACGGTGTGAACAGTGGGCATCCTGGCATCGCCGATGCTTGGCCTGGGCGACGACGCGAAGATCGTCGCCCGGCGCTTGCCAGGTGGCCGCCGAACAAGCGACGGGCCCGCGCTGTTGAACGGACGTGAACGCCCCCATCCTTCTCATCGGCGCCTCCAGCGGCATCGGCCACGCCACGGCCCACCTGCTCGTGCACGAGGGCCGGCCGCTCCTCACCATGGGTCGCCGCGACCCTGGTCTGGGCGCTCCGCACATCACCCACGACATGCTCGCCGGGCCCTTCCCCGTGGAGCAGCTCCCCGCGGAGCTTGGCGGCCTGGCCTACTTCCCCGGCAGCATCGACCTGAAGCCGTTGCGGTCCACCAAGGTCGACGACCTGCGCGGCGCCTTCGAGCTCAACGTGCTCGGCGCCTTCACCGCGGTGCAGGCCTGCGCCGATCGGTTGAAGAAGGTGCCCGGCAGCGGCATCGTGCTCTTCAGCACGGTGGCCGTGGGGCGCGGCATGGCCTTCCATTCCAGCGTGGCCGCGGCCAAAGGCGCGGTGGAGGGCCTTGCCCGGTCGCTCGCGGCCGAGCTCGCCCCCACCGTGCGCGTGAACTGCATCGCGCCCAGCCTTACGCGCACGCCGCTCGCGGAGAAACTGTTGAGCACGCCCGAACGCGAGGCCGCCAGTGCCGAACGGCATCCGCTGAAGCGCGTGGGCGAGGCCGAAGACATCGCCGCGATGGCCGCTTTTCTGCTCGGAGAACGTGCGCGGTGGATCACGGGGCAGGTGATCGGGGTGGACGGTGGCCTGAGCGCGATCTGAGCGATGGGCATCGGGCACGTGGGCATCGACTTCGGGGCGCGCAGCGCAGGGAACACCGCCGTGTGCGTGCGCCAGGGTGAGCTCTTCCGCTTCCACCGCAGTGCGAAAGGCGCCGACGGTGATGCGTGGCTGGAGGAGCTCATCGCGGAGCTGCGGCCCGAGGCGATCTACATCGACGCGCCGTTGAGCCTCCCCGGCGTGTACACCGGAAGGGGCGAGGACCATTTCTTCCGGCGCGCCGACCGGGAGGCGGGCGGCATGAGCCCCATGTTCCTCGGCGGCCTCACCGCGCGCGCCATCGCCCTTGCCACCCGCTGGCGCAAGGCCGGCATCGCCGTGCACGAGGCGTATCCGTCGGCGCTGATCCGTCACGCGTGGGAAGGCCTGCGCATCCGCCCCGGTGCGCCCATCAAGCCCAGCCAGCTGCGCATCATGGCCGGCATGGTGCTGATGCCGCCGCCATCGCCCACCGACCGCCACGAGGCCGACGCCTGGCTCTGCTGGGTGATCGGTCACCGCCACCGCACCGGCAAGGCCCTGGTCTATGGTGCACCGGAGGAAGGCCTCATCCTCGCTTGAACCATGCCGCGCCACCGCCCACCGAGCGTGCGCGCCACCAAGGACTGCGCGGCCTGCGGCCGGCCCTTCCAGTGGCGGAGGAAGTGGGAGAAGGTGTGGAACGAGGTGAAGTACTGCAGCGACCGATGCCGCCACGAACGGAACCGCAGCCGGCCCGCGTAGTGCGCCTGGTGCTGGGCGACCAGCTCGTGCACGACCATCCGTGGTGGAAGCGGGTGGAGCCCGATGTGCTGTACGTGCTGATGGAGGTGCGGCAGGAGACCGACCATGCGGCGCACCACATCCAGAAGGTCCTCGCCTTCTTCGGGGCCATGCGCCGCTTCGCCGCGCACCTGCGCAGCGAAGGGCATCGCGTGCTCTACCTCACCCTCGATGACCCGCGGAACACCCAGGAGATCCCCGGCAACCTGCGGTGGGTGCTCGATGCATGCGGCGCCACTGCGTTCGGGTACATGCTGCCCGATGAGCATCGCCTCGACCAGCAGCTGCAGCGCTTCGCCGAGGCATGCGGGGTGAACGTGGACGTGGCCGACACCCATCATTTCATCACGCAGCGCGATGACCTGGCCGCGCTCTTCCGCGGGAAGAAGCAGTACCTCATGGAACGCTTCTACCGGGTGATGCGCGAACGCACGGGCCTGCTGATGCAGGGCGATGCCCCGCTCGGCGGCCGGTGGAACTTCGATCACGCCAACCGCCAGCGACCGCCCAAGGCGCACCTGCCGCCGCCACCGCTGCTCTTCGATCATGACCTGCGCGGCTTGGAGGCGATGGTGAAGCAGGCCGACGTGCGCACCCTGGGCACGGTGGACGCGGCGCATTTCCCCTGGCCGCTGGACCGCGCCGAGAGCCTCGCGCTGCTCCGCTATTTCTGCCAGCATCTCCTGCACCGCTTCGGCACCTACCAGGATGCGATGAGCCCGCACCATTGGGCCATGTACCACGCGCGCCTCAGCTTCAGCCTCAACGTGAAGCTGCTTGCTCCGTTGGAGGTGTGCGAGGCCGCCGTGCAGGCCCACCACGCCGATCCGCTGCGCATCGACCTGGCCCAGGTGGAAGGCTTCGTGCGGCAGATCATCGGCTGGCGTGAGTACATGCGCGGGGTCTACTGGGCGCAGATGCCCGGCTTCGCGCAGCGCAACTTCCTGGGGCACGAGCGCCCGCTGCCCGCGTGGTACTGGACCGGCCGCACACGCATGGCCTGCCTGCGCGAGGCCATCACCGGAAGCCTGGCCAACGCCTACGCGCACCACATCCAGCGCCTCATGGTCACCGGCAACTTCGCGCTGCTGGCCGGCGTGCACCCCGATGAAGTGGATGCGTGGTACCTGGGCATCTACATCGATGCCATCGAGTGGGTGGAGATCACCAACACGCGCGGCATGAGCCAGTTCGCCGACGGCGGCATCGTGGGCACCAAGCCCTACGTGAGCAGCGGAAGCTACCTGAACAGGATGGGGCATTCGTGCGCGGGCTGCCACTACGATGTGAACGATCGCACGGGTCCAAAGGCCTGTCCGTTCAATGCGCTGTATTGGCACTTCCTGGCACGCAACCGCGAGCGCCTGCTGGGCGACGAGGCGAGGCCCGGCATGCTCGTGCGCCTGGCCATGCCCTACCGCACCTGGGACCGCATGCCGGCATCCACCCGCCAGGCGCTGCTCGACAAGGGCGATGAGCTCTTGGAACACCTGGACGACCTGTGAGCCGCGCCATCCTCTGGTTCCGAAACGACCTGCGCCTGGCCGACAACGCAGCGCTTACGGCGGCCGTGGCCGCGCACGCCGAGGTGCTGCCGGTGCTGGTGATCGATCCGCGGCAGGTGGGGCCATCGCCCTTCGGCTTCGACCGGTGCGGTCCGTTCCGCGCGTGCTTCCTGAAGGACAGCATTGCGGCGCTCGATGCCATGCTGCGTGCCAGGGGGAGCGCCCTGCACGTGCGCGTCGGCGAACCCGCGGTGGAGCTCGCGCACCTCGCACGCACCTGGGGCGCGGAGCAGGTGCACGCGCAGCAGCTCTTCGCCTGGGAGGAGCAGCACCAGGAGCGCGCGGTGGCCGACGCCCTCGACCTGCGGCTGCACGCGCCGAACACGCTGCTGCTGCCCGGCGACCTGCCGTTCACGCTGAACGAGCTGCCGCATGTGTTCACCACTTTCCGGCAGAAGGTGGAGAAGCGCAGCCCGGTGCGGCCGCTGCTGCCCGAGCCGGAGCACGTGCCCGCGCCGGTGGCCTGGAAGGGTCGGGCACTGGAGGAGCATGCCCTCCCCATCGCTCCCGTGGCTGCCGATGACCGTGCGGTGATGCACTTCACCGGCGGGCGTGCTGCAGCGCTGGAACGCCTGGACCACTACCTGTGGCGATCGCGCGCCGTGGGTCACTACAAGGAGACCCGCAACGCCTTGCTCGGTGCCGATACCAGCAGCAAGCTGAGCCCCTGGCTCGCCACCGGCGCCTTGAGCGCACGCGAGGTGTGGCACGCGGTGAAGCGCTACGAGGCGGAGCACGGCGCGAACGAGAGCACCTACTGGCTCGGCTTCGAACTGCTGTGGCGCGACTTCTTCCAGTTCACCGCCGCGAAGCATGGGCGCGACCTGTTCCTGCGGGGCGGCATCGCTCACAAGCCTGCGCAAGGCGACCATGACGCGGACCGCTTCGCGGCCTGGTGCCTGGGGCGCACCGGGCAGCCGTTCATCGACGCGAACATGCGCGAGCTGGCCGCCACGGGCTGGATGAGCAACCGGGGCCGGCAGAACGTGGCGAGCTACCTGGTGCACGACCTGGGCCTCGACTGGCGCATGGGGGCCTGGTGGTTCGAGCGCCTGCTCATCGACTTCGACCCCTGCAGCAACTGGGGCAACTGGCAGTACGTGGCCGGCGTGGGCAACGATCCGCGCGAGGGCAGGCGCTTCGACCCGGTGCGGCAGGCGTCGATGTATGACCCCGACAGGACGTACATCCGGCATTGGAGCTAGTGGCCGGGTGGGCTTTGAGGTACTGTGCGCGAAAGACGCACGCGCGGCCGACACATCGCAAGGTCCGGGTTGAAGCCGCTCCGCGGGCCGTGGTCCGGGTCGATCCGGTCCAGGTGCGCTACCGGCCGTGCTCCACGAAGTACATCTCCATCTCGCCCTTGCCCTTCGCCTGCACCTTGCCGCGCGGGGTGAACGTGAGCCCCGGATCGTTCTTCACGAGCGCATAGGTCGCTTCGCTGATGTTCACCTGTCCAACTTCGCCGCTGCTCTCCATCCGGCTCGCGGTGTTCACCGTATCGCCCCAGATGTCGTACTGGAACTTCTTCACGCCCACGATGCCGGCCACCACGGGACCGGTGTGGATGCCGATGCGGATCTCGAAATAGGGAAGTCCCTTGGCGACCTTGTGCGCCTTGCCCGCTGCGATGAAGTCGCGGATCTCCAAGGCGGCCTTCACGACATCCAACGCATGCGTGGTATTGGGAGTGGGCAATCCGCCAGCCGCCATGTAGGCATCACCGATGGTCTTGATCTTCTCGATGCCGTACTTCTCCATGATGCGATCGAAGGCGCTGAAGCACTCGTGGATATCGCGCACCAGTTCCTTCGGGCTGAGTTGTTCGCTCATGGCCGTGAAGCCTTTGAAGTCGGTGAACAGCACGGTCACCTGGTCGATCTGGACCGCGTCGGCTTCGCCCTTTGCTTTCAATTCCTCTGCGACCTCTTCGGGCAGAATGTTGAGCAGCAGTTCCTCGCTGCGCCGCTTTTCCCGTTCAATGGCTTCCTTGGCGCGTGCCGTGGCCCGCAAGCGCCACCACAGGCCAAGGGCCAGGATCAGCAGGGCCAACCCACCGAGGAGCCCCATGTTGCGGCGGTTCCTCTCGGTACTGAGGCGACGCTCGGAAGCCAGTTCCATTTGATGCGTGCGCGCTTCATCGGCCAGACTGTCGCGCAGGGTGCGTTGGGCCTGTTCCTGCATCAACACGATCCGGATGGCCGCATCGGCTTGCGCGCGATACTCGATGGAGTCCGACCAGGCATGTCTGCGTTCCGACCATTCGTACGCATGGCGATGATCGCCCAGCGCGATGTAGGCGCGTTCCAACACCGTTGCCGCATCCCGCTTCACCACGTCCGCCTCCAGCAGCTGCCTTGTGTTGAATGCGCCGCGCGCCACGGTGATCGCTTCTCCGGTGTTGCCGGTGCGCAAGAGCCAGAGTGCCCGGGCCACATCGAATTCATCCTTGAAACCGCTCGTACGCAGAACGCCCGTACCGTGCAACCGGGTGATGAGCTCACCGGCTTGGTCCAGGCTGTCCAATTCGACCAACGCACGAGCGATCCCGATGCCCAGGTCATTCCGGATGGCGGCGTCGAACATGTCCGGATGCGCTGCCACGATGGAATCGGCGGTGCGGTAATGGTCCAATGCGGAAGCCCATCGCCCGTTCAGTTGTACCACATACGCCCAGTTGTAATGGTTGACGAAGAGAACACGGAACAGGCCCGCCCGTTCCGCGAGCAGTTCGGCCTGCTCGAAATGTCCAACGGCGGAACGCTCATCTCCCAAGCGACCCATGACCATCCCGAGCTTGTTGTGGGCCAGGGCCATCACCAGCGTATCGCTCAGTGGTGCAGCCTTGTCCAGCGCTATCTGGTAGTTGCGCAACACGTTCAACCAGTCCTCCTCGAAGAAATAGGACAGGGCGAGCATCGACCTCGACCGGCAGGCCATGCGTTCATTACCCAGTTCACCGTAGATCCGTTCCGCGCTGGTGGCCTGTGCGCGCGAGGTGCCGGCCGCCCCGATCATGCTGTTGAACCAGGCCAGGCCAAGGAACACCTCCGCACTATCGGGGCTTGTCCCGTACCGCAGTGCGCGCAGTGCGCTGTCAGCATACAGTTGTGCTTGCGCCAGGTCATTGGCCAGGGTGTAGGCATTGGCGCAACAGGCGTACGCGCGCAAGAGGCCACGCTTCCAGCCAGCGCTCCGCGCAGCCTGCGTAGCGGCAAGACTTTTTTCCACCGACCAGGTGTATCCCAACAAGTGCATGTGGGACGGCGTTCGCGCAGCTTCGAGCAAAGCCTCTGCCCGCGTCGTATCCCTCGCCAAGGCACCACCGGCGGCATGCGTGCCTTGTGCGCGCAGCGCGACCGGCCATGCGAACAGGATGCCCCAGAGGAAATACGCGCGCATGGTCATGTGCGGTTGGAAGGCATCACTTCGTACGGAACGCGCGTTGAAGCTCTGTTGGAATGGTGATGGAACTTGCACGTCATGTTGTTCGATGCGTCATCCACCCAAACCCGCTTTCTCGCGCCCTCCAAAACGCCTCATCGGTCTCCATCGACCGCGTTGCATCAACACAACGCTTCTTCGTCATCTTCTCCTCGAAGTGCCCGGCGATGGTCGCTACATCCGCCGGCGCGCTACGCGTGCCGAGCACCCCGCTCAAAGCTGCCGCTTGCGCGGGTAGTTCCGTTGGCAGTTCATGGGTGCGCGTACCGGACGCGGTCACGCTGTCCGCAATGTGCACCCCAAGGACCTGGAGCCTGCTTGCCTGGTCACCTGGACGCGACTTGCCGCTCGCCGCTGCTCTACTTGCCGCCGGGTACTGATACTCCGGCCACAACCAGCGCACCTGCCCTTTGGCTTCTTCGGCTGTGCGTTCGGCTTTCATCGCACCCGCGACTTGATGGAGGTGTTGGACTTCTGGGCGATCATAGGTTCCGGGCCCTGACAAAGAACATCTCCATCTCGCCCTTGCCCTTCGCCTGCACCTTGCCGCGCGGGGTGAACGTGAGCCCCGGCTCATCCTTCACCAGCGCATACGTCGCTTCGCTGATGTTCACCTGTCCAACTTCGCCGCTGCTCTCC
>JBGAGX010000023.1:0-4273 GCA_044226515.1 Flavobacteriales bacterium
TGCTGTGGCTGCGCCGCCGGGTGCAGCAGGCCCTGCTGCTGCACCACACCGGCACCGCATGGCTGCCCACCCACGGCCCCCTGCCGCCGCGCGCCTTCACGGTGCTGCGCTGGGCCACGCTGGATCCGGGGTTGGGGGAGGACCCGGGGTTGGTGGGAGGTTGGGGGTGATGAGGCACTTCAACAACACCCACGCACAGATCGTCCACAAAGCCAACCATGGAATTCGACCCACCACTAGTTTAAGGCCCGGAACACGACCCATGACCGACCTCGCGCAGCAGGAAGAACAGCTCATCACCCTCCTCCAGCAGCACACCAGCCTGGGCAACGGCAAGGCCCGGCAGCTCTTGGGCTGGGATGAAGCGACCTATGCACGGGTGAAGGAGGCCTTGGTGGCCAAAGGCCAAGTGGCCATCGGCCGGGGGCGCGGGGGGAGCATTTCGTTGGTAGCCGGCATCGCCTTCGCAAAGCCTTCGGCGGCGCAAGGAAGCCATAAGGTCAGCAAGCTTGAAAGCCAGCAGGCCTCTGAGCCTAAGGGCCAAGAAGCCTCCAAGCCTGAAAGCCAAGAAGCCAACAAGCCAATGGCCGCTGAGCCCAAGGCCTCAAGCCCAGGCCGCTCCGCGGAAAGGCCCACAGGCCAACAAGCCGACAGGCCACCCGCCTACGCTAAAGCTTCGGCGGTCGAGGAAAGCCAACAGGCCCATGAGCCAATAGGCCCACCCGCCTTCGCAAAGCCTTCGGCGGGGACCCAAGCCGACAGGCCAACAAGCCCAGAGGCCCAGAAGCCCACCAGCCCAAGTGCACCGGCACAGCTTGCCGCCTTCATCACCAAGTGGGAACTGAGCGGCGCCGCCGAACGCGCCAACGCCCACCTCTTCATCACCGACCTGTGCGAGGTGCTCGGCGTGGACCGCCCCCAGCCCAAGGTGGCCGATGAGCGGGCCAACGCCTACGTCTTCGAGAAGACGATCCCCAGCGTTACCGACAGCAGCAACTTCATCGACTGCTACAAGCGTGGCTGCTTCGTGCTGGAGACCAAGCAGGGCGCCGATGGCGCGGGCGCGGTGCCCGGGCCCCTCAGCGCCGAAGGCGAACAACGCCAACGCGCGCTCAAGAAAGGCCACGGCATCCGCGGCACGCGCAGCTACGATGCGGCCATGCTCAAGGCGCATGGACAGGCACAACGTTACGTGCGGGCACTGCCCAAGGAGGAGGTCCCCGATGGCCGCCCGCCCTTCATCCTGGTGGTGGACGTGGGCCACAGCATCACCCTGTACGCGGACTGGAGCCGCATGGGCGGGGAGTACATCCCCTTCCCCGATCCCGGCAGCCACCGCATCGCCCTCAAGGACCTGCAGCGCCCCGAGGTGCGCGACCTGCTGCGGGCCGTGTGGACCGATCCGCTCAGCCTCGATCCCGGTCGGCGTAGCGCCAAGGTCACCCGCGACATCGCCGACCGGCTGGCGCGGCTCGCCCGCTCCCTGGAAGGCCAGCATCCGCCCGAGCATGTGGCCGCCTTCCTCATGCGCAGCCTCTTCACCATGTTCGCCGAGGATGTGGACCTGCTGCCGCACGGCTCCTTCACCCAATTGCTCGGCGAGCTGAAGCAGGCGCCCGGCAACTTCAAGGAGATGCTGGAGAACCTGTGGGGCACCATGAACACCGGCGGCCTCAGCCCCATCCTGCGCAGGAAGATCCCCAAGTTCAACGGCGGCCTCTTCGCCCATGCCGATGCCATCGAGCTCAATGCCGACCAGATCCAGCTGCTCATTGAGGCCAGCACCGCCAACTGGAAGGATGTGGAGCCTGCCATCTTCGGCACCCTGCTGGAACGCGCGCTCGATCCGCACGAGCGCCACAAGCTGGGCGCGCACTACACGCCCCGCGCCTACGTGGAGCGGTTGGTGAACCCCACCGTGATCGAGCCGTTGCGCGCGCAGTGGAAGAGCGTGCAGGTGGCCGCCCTGCAACTGGCCGGGGACGGGGAGGAGAAGAAGGCCATCGCCACGGTGGAGAAGTTCCTGCACGAGCTGGGCAGCGTGCGTGTGCTCGATCCCGCCTGTGGCAGCGGCAACTTCCTGTACGTAACGCTGGAACTGCTGAAGCGCCTGGAGGGCGAGGTGCTCAACCTGCTGGCCGAGCTGGGCCAGGGCTACAAGCTGGAGTACGACACGCACACCATCAGCCCCGCCAACTTCTTCGGCATCGAGCTCAACCCCCGCGCCGCCGCCATCGCCGAGCAGGTGCTGTGGATCGGCTTTCTGCAATGGCAGCTGCGCACACACGGCCACCTGCACAACCTGCCCGAGCCCATCATCAAGGACCTGCACAACATCGAATGCCGCGATGCGGTGCTGGAGTACGAGAGCAAGACCGAGCAACGTGATGCCGACGGCCAGGTGGTCACCCGCTGGGACGGCCGCACCACCAAGCCGCACCCCGTGACCGGTGAGCCCGTGCCCGACCCCGAGGCCCGCGTGCCGGTGTACACCTACACCAAGCCAGGCCCCGCCCAATGGCCGCAAGCGGATTACATCGTGGGGAACCCGCCGTTCATTGGAGCCTCCCGCATGCGCGATGCCTTGGGCGATGGCTACACCGAAGCCCTGCGCGGTGCCTACGCCAACGTGCCGGACAGTGCCGACCTGGTGATGTACTGGTGGGACAAGGCCGCCGAGGCCACACGCACCGGCAAGTCGAAGCGATTCGGGTTCATCACCACCAACAGTTTGAAGCAGACCTTCAACCGCAAGGTGCTGCAGCACCACATGGATGCGAAGAAGCAGATCTCACTAGCCTTCGCCATCCCGGACCACCCGTGGGTGGACAGCGTTGATGGCGCCGCCGTGCGCGTGGCCATGACCGTGGGTGTGCCCGGTAAGCAACAAGGCGTGTTGCAGCAGGTGGTGAAGGAAGTCCCATGGCCCTCTGAAGAAGCAGCGGAGGTGACACTATCGCAGCAGGTGGGGAAGGTGTTCGCTGATCTTTCCATCGGGGCGGATGTAACAGGTTCGGCGATATTGAAAGCGAATGAGGACCTGAGTAACCGGGGCGTTAGCTTGTTCGGTGCTGGGTTCATTGTGGACCAGCAGCAGGCCACCAGCCTTGGCTACGGTGCGGACGCGAAGGTTACCGAACGGATTCGAGCGTACCTGAACGGAAGGGATTTGACGCAGACAGGCCGTGGCGTTCGTGTAATCGACCTGTTCGGCTTTAATGAGGACGACGCCCGAAAGGAGGTTCCATCGCTGTACCAGCACCTATTGGTTCATGTGAAACCCGAGCGTGACCTGAACAACAGAGAAGGTCGGCGGAAGAACTGGTGGCTCTTTGGTGAGCCCAATCCAAAGCTCAGGCAACAGTTGAGCGGATTGGCGCGCTACATAGCCACAGTGGAAACATCGAAGCATCGCTTCTTCGTCTTCCTCGACCAGAGCATTCTGCCGGACAACAAGCTTGTCAACATTGCCCTCGACGACGCCTACTACATCGGCGTATTGAGCAGCAACATCCATGTCACATGGGCGCTCGCGTCAGGCGGGAACTTGGGCGTTGGGAATGATCCTGTGTACGTGAAGTCCCGCTGCTTCGAGACCTTCCCCTTTCCTACCTGCACCCCCGCGCAGCAGGAGAAGATCCGCGCCCTGGGCGAGCAACTGGACGCGCACCGCAAGCGGCAGCAGGCCCTGCACCCTGAGCTGACGATGACGGGCATGTACAACGTGCTGGAGGCCGTGCGCGCCGGCACGCCGCTCACCGCCAAGGAGAAGGTGATCTACGAGCAAGGGCTGGTGGGCATCCTGAAGCAGCTGCACGATGAGCTGGATGCCGCCGTGGCCGAGGCCTACGGCTGGCCCGATCTCTGTCATTCCGGGCTTGACCCGGAATCGCGAAAAGGTGAGATCCTCGCCCGCCTGGTGGCCCTCAACGCCGAGCGTGCCGCTGAGGAGGCCCGGGGCCTGGTGCGCTGGCTTCGTCCGGAGTATCAGACGAAAGGGTCGGGCGCAGCGGCAACAGGCCAGCAGGCCGAACTGGAGGTGGACGATACTCCTGGTGCTGCTGCATCGGCCCCTCAATTACAGCCCTGGCCCGCCGAGCTACCGGAGCAGGCCGCCGCGCTCACCGCTGTGCTCACCACCCTGTGCGCACCGGCCACTGTCGAAGACATTGCAGGTCACTTCGAGGGCAAGCGCACCAAGAAGCGCCTGGTTGAGATGACGCGCCTGCTGGAGACGCTGGCGGCGGTGGGGAGGGCGAGGAGGAGTGGGGAG
>JBGAGX010000023.1:4297-59621 GCA_044226515.1 Flavobacteriales bacterium
GGAGTGGGGAGGGGTGGGTGGGGGTGTGAGCCTGAGGACCAAGCATTTATAACCGACACAACAGTGTGCGTTAAATGGTGTAAACCGATACATCAGCCATCGCAGAGAACATACTTTTGAGCTCACCCTTTCCCGAATGTCCAGTTTCATCGAATTGCCTTTACTGAAGGAGCCTCCTTTGGTTGAAGTGCTGTATAGCATTCAGGCAATAACGCCTTCGTCAGTCGATCGGGAGCAGGCTCAGGGTCGGCTGAAGGAGCTCTTGGATGAAGGCTACTCACTCGAGAACATGAACCGCTTCCAAGTCTCCATACAAGCCGAGGCCGAAGGCGTGGCCACGCAGGAGCGCACCTCCGAATGGGGTGGGATGAAGCTGGTTTCCCCTGATAAGCGGCGTGTCATTCACTTCATGCGAGAGGGCTTGTTCGTTAGCTTTCTTCCCCCATATCCTGGCTTTCCTCAGTGTATTTCAGAGGTGCAGCGTTTGTGGCAGATATACTCCGATGGATTTGCCCCGGAACGTATCGTACGCACAGGGATCCGCTATATCAACCAGGTTGGTATTCCGTTGGATGAAGGCGTGGTGCGATTCGAGCGGTATTTCAAGCTTCTCACGTTCTACCCGATCGACGGGCCATTCACGCTGCATCGCTTCTACAACCAGTTTGAAGTATCGGAGCCCAAATTCGGGCTGCCAGCACGTGTGATATTCTCGAGTATCAAGGAGACCACCGAACAACTGGATGTTGTGCTGGACATCGAGGCCTACGAAGAGCATGCCCGGCCTGTTAATGACCCAGAGATCTGGAGCCGATTCGACAAGGCGCGTCACTGGGCATACACCCTGTTCACCAATACTCTCACAGAAGAATGCTTCCAGCGGTTCAAATAGAAGATCCCAGCCGTGTAGCTGAGCGAGTGGGTCGTTCCATCAGCGACCGGATGCTCGAGCATCGCGTGCACATCGATCAGCGTCACAGGATGCTCGAGGGCGCCTATCACGTTGGTGGTCATGTGGTGTCTATCAGCGCGGACCGCCTGAGGGACAAGCCCGCATTGAGTGAGCTATCATCCATACTTAAGGAATGCGGTGTTCCGGATTGGGATGGCTACGGCGCCTTGCCCGTGTCCTGGTCAACCTACGCCAAGGCCAAGGATTTCATCGAGGCAATTCCCAACGCACTGCCCCGACCTACTGTTACCCCCGAGCGCGATGGTGAAATAGCACTAGAATGGAGGGGGCGTATGAACAAGGTGCTTTCTGTGAGTATCGGCGATAGCGGCCGACTGACCGTACTTTGCCTGCCGGACCGCCTGCGTACAACCATGTATTGGACCCGAGCCGAGCTTCCGGAGTCTTTGGTGAAGTTGATCGAACTCTTTCAGTAGGATGGATTTGCCCAGCGGGCTGCCTGAATTGGTGGCCAATGAAGAGGTCGTGGTGCGGCACGTGTTCAACCGACACCATATTGCTTCAGACCCTAAGAACCATCTGGTGAAATGGGCCAAGCCCGAAGCGTTCCATCCTCAACCATCACCGGACGGTTGGTTGTTCTCGGTTACGCGCGAGTTGAAATTGACCGATTCGGATTCCATTCAACGCAATGGCATTGCCGTAGGCAAGGTGAGCAATCGCCGACTGAAGGGATGTGCCCGCTTGCGTGCTGTTCAAGTTCGGGACGTCTCAGTCAAGGAGGAAGACGGAAAGGAGTTGCATAGGCTTAATGTCGTTGCGGATGAGGCCGGGGACGGAACAACTCCATATCATGCTCATATTACTGGCTTCCTGCCATTGCCGGAAGGTGCACAGGTGAAAGAGTATTTCAAGGAGATCGCCGAGGAACTTCATAGAAGGGCGAAGGAGAACTCTTTCACTGTTCGATCATTACCTGAGGAGGACTGGGAGAGGGCATTGTAGTGCGCTCTGTACCGATACGCTCTCTTCTAGTCTCTGTCGTGTCCTTCTCGCCTGCACCACGTCATCACGGGCCCCGTGGTTCACCACCTCATGCAGGGATTCAAAGAGGACCCTGAACTACCAGCCAAGCTAACCTCACGCTCCTGTACCATTAGAGCGGATATCTCCTTCACTATCATCTGGTTTACTTCCCCGAAGGGTAAGGAATACCCTGAAGCGTTTGGGTTCAAGAGCACAGGGGCGCGTTGCCCGTGGTGGGTTCGCTGGTGGGGGATCCTGCGCGAAGGTGAAACCCGGAATAGCTTTGCTCAGCAAACAGGTAGCAATCTGCAATGGGAACGAATTACATTCCAACGGCCATCGACTTCATGGTCGGTGCTACTCAATACGAAAGGGCAGCGTTGGTCTTGATTTCGGAAAGAAAGAAACTGGATCGAGACGATGTCATTTACTTCCTCCTATCACACACAAGCGAACTTGTCCTTAAAGCATTCATTGCGCTTCACAAACCTTCAGTTCCTCATACCCATTCACTGCCTGATCTTATTGTGCGCTGTGGAAAGTTGGGCCTCAGTCTGCACATTGATTTCATTGCGGCCTTCAGGCTGTTGGAGACTGAGATCAAGAGACATGGGTATCGGTACCATCACACTGAGAACAAGGCGAGGCCCGAGCTTGCTTATTTGGTAGATGCGGTTCATAGCCTTATGGAAAAGGTGAAAGCAGAAATGGATCGCATGCCACCTAAGGTGAAGAGTGGTGGGTACCTCACCTTAACGGTCGGGCGCCCTGAGAAGAAGTGACAACCAGTGTCATCTGCTCGGCTGTGCCGAGTGGCCCTTAATCCCAGGCCTTTGACCAGCGGGTGTCATTGACGAACCACCGGAGGCGGTGGAGAGCTTGGACACTCGGGAAACACGAGCGCCGGTGTGGGGTGACCTTGCGGGAAAGAGTGGTTAATGAAGTCACAGGGTTATCTTCGAGAAAGCACAGGAAAGATGAGGTTCAATCATGACGTCAAGATCTCGGTGGAAGAAGGAGAGATGGCAGTCGTTCCCGTCAACGATTCACTTCCGATGAAACTTTCGATCCATGACGCGGTCCAACGCTTCTTCGTTGAACATTCATCGGTCGTTGGTGCTACGGTCAAATTGACCAAGAAAGGATCGATTGTGGCGTACTTGAACGTCCAACGTGGCGACATGGCCGAACTGAATCACAGTATCATCCAACAGTGTATTGATGAGGGAATCAGCCCGGACGACGTACTGAACTTGGACATCACACCATTCGGGTGATCGATCGTGGAAAACTGATCCCCTAGAAATTTGGCAACCGCTTCATGCGGCTGTGAATTTCGCAGCATGACCCAAGATAAATTCAGTTGGTTCCGTGTTCTTGAGGGATTGGCGACGACTATAGCCTTCACGCTATTAGCAGGGCTTGTTCAGCACATCGACCCGAAGTGGTTCACGAACCTGATTCCGTGGTTCAAGACCGCCAGTTGGAGCCAACTATATCTGTGGATCGGCCTTCCGACCACCGCCGTTGCTGTGCTGGTCCACACCTTCATCGTCATGCCAAGGAAGATGCGCGCGATGACTGTTGTGAAGGAGCATTCGTTAGCGAAACCGAATCCACAGGTCACCATCGAACCTGGACCCGAAGGTCTGATAGTCGGTGTCAACCGTAGGTCGCCAAGACAGTATGACATCCAGCGCAAGCCGAAGGACCCTGAAGTGTGGATGGGCCTGAACTTCCTTCGCACCGTCGCTAAGGAAGTGTACCCGTTGAATTTCCCCTTTGAATCAACACATATCAAGGTCAATTCGGGAGAAGCACCATATATCACCCGTTATGTCCATCCATCGCGACCCATCTTTCAGATTAAGTTCGTTGTGAAGCTTGGTCATCACGACGGGGCCTTCAATATTGCATTGGTCTTCTTCAACGAAGACTCTGATGATATGATCCATCAACAGTATGACATCGCATTCTGTATCACGAAGAAGGCTGGGTCGGATGAGCACATCTATTCGGTCCGCTATCAAAGTCGCATCGAATACACCCTAGCACCGCAACCAACGGATGCATCCATTTTTGATGTGGACTTCAATGTCTTCAGGCGTGTCGATGGAAACGGATTCGTTGGGTCGATGAAGATCAACGGTCACCGCGTGGTCATGCACACGATGACGGATAAACAGGCCCAACGGGTGAAGTTGGTCGCATGGCCTGAAGGGGATCATCCCGTGGACATCTACATCCCGACCATCAGCGGGGCAGTCAAAGCCTAACGAATGAACCTACTTATCCTTGATGTCCATCGTCAAGTGATTTGTCTGTGCTGGGTTAGTGATGATGCGCTTGACGCTTGCATTCGGATGTGGATGTGGAACTCCAGTCGGCGCTAGGTTCTGCTGTGTGCCTAAGCGTTTGGTTGAAGAGCTAATCCCAAGCCATCACTCCCTCACCACCTCCACCACCTTCTCCACGATGTCCTCGATGCTGGGCTTGCTGAAGTAGTCGCCATCGCTGCCGTAGGCGGGGCGGTGGGCCTTGGCGGTGAGCGTGGCGGGCGCCGCATCCAGCCAGCGGTAGCCGCCCTGCACCTCCAGCACTTCGCGCAGCAGGTAGGCGCTGGCGCCGCCGGGCACATCCTCGTCCACCACCAGCAGGCGGTTGGTCTTCTGCAGGCTCGCCACGCACAGCTGCGTGCGGTCGAAGGGGAGCAGGGTGCGCGCGTCGATCAGCTCCACGCTGATGCCCAGGTCCGCGAGCGTTTCGCAGGCCTTGGCGCACAGGGTGAAGGTGCTGCCGTAGCTGAGCAGCGTAAGGTCGGTGCCTTCGCGCACCACCTCGGCGATGCCGATGGGCACGGTGTAGGCGCCCAGGTTGCTGGGCAGGCGCTCCTTGCTGCGGTAGCCGTTGAGGCACTCGATCACCAGCGCGGGGTCGTCGCTCTGGAGCAGGGTGTTGTACATACCCGCCGCCTGCTGCATGTTCCGCGGGGTGCACACCACCATGCCGCGCACGCTGCTCAGGATCATGCCCATGGGGCTGCCGCTGTGCCACACGCCCTCCAGCCGGTGGCCGCGGGTGCGCACGATCAGCGGGGCCTTTTGCCCGCCGCGGGTGCGCCACTGCACGGTGGCCAGGTCGTCGCTGAGGCCCTGCAGGCAGTACAGCAGGTAATCGAGGTACTGGATCTCGGCCATGGGTCGCAGGCCGCGCAGGGCCATGCCCAGGCCCTGGCCCAATATGGTGGCCTCGCGGATGCCGGTGTCGCTGACGCGCAGTTCGCCGAAGCGGGCCTGCATGCCCTCCATGCCCTGGTTCACGTCGCCGATCTTGCCGGTGTCCTCCCCGAAGGTGAGCAGCAGCGGCTCCTGCTCGAAGAGGGCGGCGAAGTTGTCGCGGATGATGATGCGGCCGTCCACCTGCTCGTCGCTGTCATAGCGCACGGGCACCTCGGGCACGTTCAGGCAGCTCTTCGCGCTCTCGCTGTAGAGGTGGCTGCCGTAGCGCTCGGCGTTCGCGGCCATGGCGCGGTGCACCCAGGCTTGGAGCGCTGTCATGCCGGGCTCCGACCCGGCATCGCGTGAAGCCATGAGCGCGCGTCTTGCCGCGCTCACCACCTCGCGGCGACCGGGGGCCATCTCGCTCTTCAGTTCGGCGGCGATGGCGGGGTCCACGGCCTCGATCAGGGGCAGTACTTCGTTCAGCTCCCCCTTGATCTCGTTGCTGAAGGCGGCCCAGGCGGCCTTCTGCGCGGCGCGGGCATCGGCCTTGGCCTTCCGCTCGATGGCCTCGAGCTCTTCGTTGGTGGCGATGGGGCTGCCGCCCGGCTTGAAGTTCAGGATCCACTCGCGGAACTTCACGTTGCAGTCGTACACCTTGTACCACTCCAGCAGGGGCACCTCCTCCAGGGGGCGGCCGTCCTTGTCGCGGATCCAGTCGTTCACGCTGCTCTTGTAGCGCTCGTGGCTGCCGCTGGTGCTGTGGCCCTGCGGTTGCGTCACCTCCTCCACGTGGATGAGGCAGGGCACGTGCTCCTCGCGGCAGCGGGCGATGGCCTCCTCGTAGGTCTTGTTCAGGTGGGCGTAGTCCCAGCCCTTGGTCTTGTAGATGCGGATGCCGTTCCCCGGAGTCCCATCCGGGGTGGGGTTCTCCTCCTTCTGGAAGCCCTGCAGCAGGGTGCTGATGCTGCCCTTGGTGGTCTGGTAGGCCTTGCTGACGCTGATGCCCCAGCCATCGTCCCACACGCTCATGGCCAGCGGCACCTGCAGCACGCCGGCGGCGTTGAGGGTCTCCCAGAAGTGGCCCTCGCTGGTGCTGGCGTCGCCGATGGTGCCGAAGGCCACCTCGTCGCCCTGGTCGCTCAGGTGGGTGTACCCGTGCAGGGCGGGGTTGTTGCGGAACACCTTGCTGGCCTGGGCCAGGCCCAGCAGGCGCGGCATCTGGCCGGCGGTGGGGCTGATGTCGGGGCTGCTGTTGTATTGGGCGGTGAGGTCCTTCCATTCGCCGCGCGCATCGAGGCTGCGGGTGGCGAAGTGGCCGTTCATCTGGCGGCCTGCGCTGGCGGGCTCGTGCTCCAGGCTGGCGTGGGCGTACAGCTGGGCGAACCACTGCTGCACGGTGAGCTCGCCGATGGCGAACATGAAGGTCATGTCGCGGTAGTAGCCGCTGCGCCAGTCGCCGTGGCGGAACTGCTTGGCCATGCACACCTGGGCCAGCTCCTTGCCGTCGCCGAAGATGCCGAACTTGGCCTTGCCGCCCAGCACCTCCTTGCGGCCGATGAGGCTGGCCTCGCGGCTCAGCACCACCAGTTCGTAGTCGCGCAGGATCTCGGCGCGCACTTCCTCCAGGGTCAGTTGCTCTTCGGCGGTCTCGGTCTTACGGGCCATGGCGTAGGGATACCGCGCGAAGGTAGGGAGCGGAGGGAGGTCTCACGTGGCCGGGTCGGAGGAGATCGGGGGGAGAATGGGGTAGGAGGAATGAAGAATGAAAAATGAAGAATGTAGAACGGCGAATGGGGGAAGTGCCTCGCCCGGGCCGATCATCCACTTCCCGCGGTCCCGGCAGGGTAGAGCGAGCCAACGCCACCGGAGGATCTGCGGCCATCGTTCGCCCGGCAGGCATTCATCGGTGTCCACTGCGCCTCCGAGAAGCCGCTTCGGGCGCCTGCGCCAAAGCGCTCCGGCGTCGGCGCGCGAAGCAAGGTCCGCGTTCATCTGTGGTTACCCCCAGGAGCGCAGCGACCACCAAGGAGCCCCGCCCGCCAGGCATGTTCTCCGTGTCTCAGTGCCTCTGTGGTGAACCCCCGAAGCGCAGCGACCACCACGGAGCCCCGCCCGTTAGGCATTCCTCCGCGCGCTCAGCCTCTCTGCGGTTACCCCGAGGAGCGCAGCTACCACCAAGGAGCATCTCCCGCTAGGGTATTGCTCCGCGCCATTGCGCCTCTGCGTTCACCCCAAGGAGCGCAGCGACACCCAAGGAGCATCGCCCGGCAGGCGTTCATCTGCGGACATGCTCAGGTAGTGCGGGGTCAGCGCCCTTCGACCCTTCGCGAACCTCAGGGTCCTCAGGGTACGGTTATCTCAAGGGGCACCCATCGGCCTTCCGGGAACTAAGGGCTCAACATTACGGGGTGGCTGAGGCACTCGAAGCCACCCTTCGCGAACTGCAGGCATCGGAGGAGAAAGCGTGCGAAGGTCCCATCTTCGCCGGCCGATGGACCGCACCGCTGAACCCTCCCGCTTGAAGGTCTACCTGGCCTTCGCGGCCATCTACCTCATCTGGGGCAGCACCTACTTCTTCATCCGCGAGGCCTTGGAAGGGTTCCCGCCCTTCATGCTGGGCGGTGTGCGCTTCCTGCTGGCGGCGGTGGTGCTCTTCGCGTGGTGCGTGGCCACGGGCGTGAGCATCCGGCCGGGCGGCGACCTGCGCACGGCCGCGATCACGGGCTTTCTGCTGTGCTTCGTGGGCAACGGCGCGGTGGTGTGGGTGGAACAGCACATCGCCAGCAGCGTGGTGGCCATCGTCATCGCCGTGGCGCCGCTCAGCTTCGTGGTGCTCGACCGGCCGCAGTGGGGCGTCAACTTCCGCAGCTGGAACACCCTGGTGGGCGTGCTGGCCGGCTTCGCCGGCGTGATGCTCCTGTTCAGCGAGAAGCTCATCGCGCAATGGACCACCGGTGAGGTATCGGCGGAGGGCTCGGCCTTGCTGGTGCTGCTCTTCGGCATCCTGGGCTGGCCCGCGGGTTCGCTCTACGCCAAGTACAACCCGGCGCGCATCCCCAACCTGGTGAACAGCGGCTGGCAGATGCTCACCGGCGCCGTCTTCTTCCTGGCGGTGAGCGCGGGCCGCGGCGAGTGGACGGGCATGCCGTGGGCCGCGGTGCCGCCGAAGGCCTGGGCCGCACTGGCCTACCTGGTCACCTTCGGCAGCCTCATCGGCTTCAGCGCCTACACCTGGCTGTTGCAGGTGCGGCCCGCCACGCAGGTGAGCACCTATGCCTACGTGAACCCCGTGGTGGCCGTGCTGCTGGGCGTGTTCGCCGGCAACGAGCACATCGGCTGGCGCGAGCTCGCGGGCCTGGTGGTGATCCTGGCCGGCGTGCTGCTGATCAATCTGGCCCGGTACCGGAAGGGGAGGAGGGCGTAGGGCCTCGTGCACAGTGCACCGTTGTCCGTCTCCTTGGTGGTCGTGAATGCGCTTGGTGTTTCGCTGTGACCGGGGCCAGTTCCGATGAAAGGGCTGCCGTTGGCTATCGTCCGTTGAAAGATGCTTCCTTCGCCAGCATGACACCCTTCGAGAGCCTCAGGGTGCCAGTTCGTGTGGGCAGCACATCGCCCTCACGACATTTCCTCAGCGTCTCCGCGCCTCTGCGGTCCACACGGAGCGCGTAGCGCGACCACCAAGGAGCCCGCCCACCAGGCATTTCCTCTGCGTCTCCGCGCCTCTGCGGTTCACACGGAGCGCGTAGCGCGACCACCAAGGAGCCTCGCCCGCCCGGCATTCATCTGTGTCCATCCGTGTCCATCTGTGGTTCCTGAAGGAGCGCAGCGACCACCAAGCGGCCCCGCCCGCTAGGCATTTCCTCAGCGTCTCCGCGCCTCTGCGGCCCCCATCGCCCGCCAGGCATTCGCATTCCCCCTCTGCGCCTTCGCATCGCTGCCGCCAACCATCGCCCGCCCGGCATTCATCTGTGTCCATCCGTGTCCATCTGTGGTACCTGAAGGAGCGCAGCGACCACCAAGCGGCCCCGCCCGCCAGGCATTTCCTCTGCGTCTCTGCGCCTCTGCGGCCCCCATCGCCCGCCAGGCATTCGCATTCCCCCTCTGCGCCTTCGCGCCTCTGCCGCCAACCATCGCCCGCCCGGTATTCGCATTCCCTTGGCGTCTCTGCGCCTCTGCGGCCTTTCACATCCCCGCGCCTCCTACTGCGGGAGCAACCGGTGCACCGCCAGGTATTCCGCGAGGTTATCGGCCTCCACCACGCCGATCAGCACGCCCTGCTCCATCACCGGCAGCAGGGGCCATCCGCCCTGCATGAGCACCTCGTACGCCATGCGCACATCGCTCGCGGGGGCGAGCACGGGCGGAACGGTGGTGGCCAGGGAGTGCAGCGCGGTGGTGCCCGGCAGCTCCTGCGCGGCGGCGAGCAGGGTGCTGCGCGTGAGCAGGCGGGGCGGCGCGTTGTCGGCCATCAGCAGCACATGCTGTTCGGCGCCATCGAGCAGCTCGGTGATGGCCTGCTGCAGCGTGGCCGTGGCGGGCAGCTTCCAGCAGGCGGTGCGGAGCACGTTGCGCACCTGCAGCCCCTTCAAGGCCTGCTGCATCACCACCTGCTTGTACTCCGCGCCTGCGCCGAAAAAGACGAAGAGGCCGATCAGGCCCCACATCAACACGCCCTGCCACAAGGCCAGCCCCATCAGCACCACGGCCAGTCCGCGCCCGATGGCGCTGGCGATGCGCGTGGCCTTCACGCGGTCCACGCGCATGCTCAACAGCGAGCGCAGGATCCGCCCACCGTCCATGGGGAAGGCCGGGATGAGGTTGAAGAGGAAGAGCACGGTGTTGGCCATGATCAGGAAGCTCACCAGACCGAGCGCCGTGGGCGGCCCGGCGATGGGGTCCATGAGGGTGAGCGTGCGCAGGTAGAGGTAGTAGGGGATGCCCAGCAGCAGCACCAGCACCAGGTTCACCGCCGGACCGGCCAGCGTGATCAGCAGTTCCTGCCGCGGTTCCTCGGGCATGCGCTCCAGGCTGGCCACACCGCCGATGGGCAGCAGGGTGATGTCGCGCGTGCGCACCCCGAAGTGGAGCGCCGTGAGCGCGTGGCCGTACTCGTGCAGCACCACGCAGCCGAACACGGCCACCACCAGGCCCACGCGGAACAAGCCCTCCTGCAGGTCGGCGCCTTCGCTCAAGGCGTTGGCCAGCACCCAGGCCGGAAAGAGGAAGAAGGACCAGTGCACGCGCACCTGGATGCCCTTGAAGCGGAACAGGGGCAGGGCGGCGGAGCGAAGGGTGGCCATGGTGCGAAGGTCGGTAGCGCGGGCAGCTGCGCGGGTGTCCATTGTCAGCCTGCTTGATGGAATGTGCTTCGACGAGCGGTCCTCCGCGCCCATTGTCCCGCTTCCATTCCCGTGCAGCGCGCAGCGCGACCATCAAAGAGCCCCGCCCGCCCCGCATTCCCCTGTGCGCGCTGTGCCTCTGTGGTGAATACACCGCCCGCCAGGCATTCGCTCTGCGCCTCCGCGCCTCTGCGGTTCCTTCCTTCAAGGAGCGCGCAGCGCGACCACCAAGGAGCCTCGCCCGCCCGGCATTCATCCGTGTCCATCAGTGTCCATCTGTGGTTCCTGAAGGAGCGCAGCGACCACCAAGCGGCCCCGCCCGCCCGACATTCCTCTGTGCGCGCTGTGCCTCTGTGGTGAATACACCACCCGCCAGGCATTTTCCCTGCGTCTCTGCGCCTCTGCGGTTCATTCCTTCAAGGAGCGCGCAGCGCGACCACCAAGGAGCCCCGCCCGCCAGGCATTCCTCCGTGCGCGCTGTGCCTCTGTGGTGAATACACCGCCCGCCAGGCATTCTCCCTACGTCTCTGCGGCCTCCCGCTCACCGCTCCCCCTCCAACCCGAAGAGCTTCATGTTGTCGATGTGCAGCTGGTCGCGCACCACCGCGTTCCACCGGGCCAGGGCGCGGGCATCGCTGCCCAGCGAGGTCTCGTGCAGGAAACGCTGTCCCGTGCGCGCCATGTTCTTCGATGCTTCCTCATGGCGACGGCGCACCACCGTGGGGTCGCGCACACCACGCAGCGCCACGTCCAGCTTGCGGCGTTCGATCTCGCACAGGTCGAAGAAGAGGTTGATGGTGCAGTTGGTGCTCACCTCCTCGTTCGCGAGCCAGTAGCTCTTGAAGCCGTCGAACACCGTGGCGGTGAAGATCCGCAGGCTGTCCCCCACCGTGTCCATCGACAGGAAGAGCTGGGCCTGCAGGTCCACCTTCGAGGCCTCGGGCATGGCGCCGTACTTCAGCTGCGCGGGTGCGCCCTCGTAGGGCCGCTGGGCGAAGCTGTACTTCAGCCCGATGCGCTTCTCCGCCGACCAGTACGCATAGTTGCTCTCGAAATAGCGCGCATTGAAGGGGAGCTCGCGTCCGTGCCCGAGCAGCTGGCCCTTTGTGGCGAAGAAGGCGAGGTCGCGCTCCTGTTGCGGTGTGCGCAGCAAGGTGGGTGCGGTGCGCCAGAACACGCTGTCGTAGGGCAGGAAGGAGATCTTGCGGTAGTCGTCGTGCGTATCGTCGTAGTCGAACAGGGGCAGCATGAAGCTCGCGCCCGGGGCGAAGTGATGCAGCACGGCGGTGGTGCCGATCACATCGGTGCGGCGTTCGCTGGTGTAGCGCAGGGTGTAGGCGAGCGTCATCACGTCGAGCACCGGCCTGCCGTGAACCGTCGCCAGGTCCAGGGTGAGGTGGAGCTGCACGGAGTCCACCACGGGACCCTTCCACAGCGGGATGAAGGGCTGTTGCGTGCAGTCGGGGCAGTGCAGCTCCACGCGCTGGGGCACGAGCGTGGCGGTATCGAGCCACACGGTGCCTTCGAAGGCGGTGCCGTCCTGCGTGCGCGGGGTGAAACGGATGCGGTACGCGGGCGCGGTTCCCGGCACCACGCCCTCCAGCGTAAGGTCGAAGCGCTCGCGCACGGCCTTCGCGCCGCCTTGGAAGGGGGTGGCGGGGAAGTGCGCCCCCGGTCGCGCCAGGTCCATCAGCGTCATGGCCTTGGTGGTGTTGCGGCTCACGAAGTAGTTGCCGTTCACCGGGGCGATGCCGATGCGGCCGTTCTTCAGGTCGAGGCCCTCGAGGTGCGGCCCATCGAAGCGCGCGTTGTAGAAGGCCTCCACCACTTCCACGGGCTGGCCCTCGGTGCGCGACTCCAGCTCCAGGTAGGCCTTGCCGTGGTAGGGGTCGTGCTGGCGCATCCGCTTCCCGCTTGTGGCGAGCAGGCGGTACAGCCTGTCGTTGCGCGTCACCTCCAGGGGGCGCAGCTCAATGCCCTTGGGCTGCAGGCGGATGGTGGCGCTGCCCGCGGCCACATCGCCCACCCGCAGGCGTACGGTGGCGTAGCCCAGCGCGGCCACGCGCAGGCTGTCGTCGGCATCGGTCGCCTCCAGCAGGAAGGCCCCGTCGGTGTTGGTGAGCGTGCCGGAGCCCTGCCGCACCAGGCCCACGGCGCAATAGGGAAGCGGCTCGCTAGTGGAGGCGTCCAGCACGCGTCCGCTCACGTGTACCTGTGCATGCAGCGCGCCCCGGATGAGCGACAGGAACACCAGGAGGCTACCGATGCGCCCGAGCCTTTGCATTGCGCATACGAACTACTCCAGCAGAAGCCTGGAGGGAAGCGATGCTCGCGTTCCATCCCCGTGCAAATGCTCCAGGAGGTAAACGCCGTTGGGGAGGCGGTGCAGTGAGAGCCGCACTTGGCCGGGACCGTTGACCTGATGCACCATGACCGTGCGGCCGGCCATGTCCTTGATCACGATGGAGGACCGTCCGCCGGATCCCTCAATGGCAATGAGGATCTCACCGCTGCTGGGGTTGGGTGAAATGTGGAGCGGGGGATGGGCGAGTGTTTCTGGAATATGCTCCGTTACGCAGTCCACGACAGTGTTGGTGAAGCTTGAAGCGGCAGGGAAGGTGGGTAGGCCGATGTTCACATTGCCTGTTGTGAGCGTCACCGCGTTCTGCACGAACCCGCATTGGGTGCCCGGCATCTCCGGAAGCTCGATGGCGTGCAGCATGTTGTAAAGGCCAGGCATGTAGATCTTGCCATCGGGCGCACACTGCAGTGCCCGCAGCATTACGACGGTGGTGGCCAGATGTACGCTGGTCCGTGATGCATTGATGCTCGTGATATCACCACCGCCTGCCTGAAGGTCATACTGGACAACACCGGTGCCGATACCGAAACCGGCATACGTCGCATAGAGCTTGGTCCCCGCGGGGGAGAATTCGACCCCATAGGATGCGGCATCGAACGGTCTTGTCAGTTCCCGGTGGTCCGACACTATGCCCGTACCTCGGTCAAAGGAGTAAAGCTCGAGATGGTACGGTGGCACCCAATGTTGCGCTGAGGCCAAGGCGATGGTCGATCCATCGGGGCTGACCTTCATCTGGCCCTGAAATGTAGTATGCGAAGGACCGGCATGGCTCACCACGGTATCCGTAATGCCTTGAGCGGTCAGCAGGAATGCATAGAACGCATCCGAGTATAATTTACGCGTGATGATCCATTGGTCCGTGCCGTTCAGGTGACCGACACATGCGACCTTTTCTTCGACCGTATCCAGAAGCAGGATGTTCTTCTCATTCATCAACACTTCACCGAGACCACCGTCCCCGCACATGTCAACGACCGAGTGTCGGAAGCCGGTGGTCAGCTGGTCCACGAAGTAGTCACCCACGGTGAACAGGTCGAAGAAACGTTCGCTCCCCGGCCTGGGAACGATGAGACTTGATTGGGTTGATGAGAAGCTACCGTCCATATCCGTTCCATTGAGCATGGGCTGTTGGAGGCGGTTCCATACCGTATCACCATTGGAGAAGAACAGTAGCTGGCCTGTGCTGTCCGAAATGGAGCTCGTACCCTCAGCGTAGCTCATCGTGAGACCGGTGGCGCCTGGAATACTCACCGGGGTGCCACCAGCGAAGTCAAGCCCGGCGTGATCGCCAAAGAACCACTTGGATGCCTGTTTCTGAGCATGGATGCAAAGGGCGAATTGACAGAGTAGTAGCAGAACGTAACAACGCATGGCCGGTTCGTGTCGATCAATGCACCACCTCGAAGCGGGCGGTGCCCAGGCGGCGGCCTTCACCGTCACGCACCCGCAGCATGTACAGGCCGTTGGGCAGTCCGTCGGTGCCCAGGGTGTGGGTGTAGGCGTCCTGCACGGTGGCGGCCTCGCTGCGCACCAGGCGGCCGTCGAGCGCGTGCACATCGAACCACAGGCGCTGGCCTCCCTCCACGCGGCCGCGCACGTTCACACGGTCGCTGGCGGGCACGGGGTACAGCCACAGGTCGGTGGCGCTGGCGGCCTCCACGCCGCCCACACCGGCCACCGCACTGCCGTTGGCGAAGGCATACTCACCCTTGCGCAACACCTCGATCTGCACGTAGCCCGTGTGGTTGGTGAGGCTGCCCTTGTTGTAGGTGGCGTCGAAGTAGGGCTCCCACGGTTGCATCGGGCTCTGCCGGTACACCAGGATGAGGTCGTTCTCGTTCACGCCCACCAGGTCGAAGTCGAGCTCGTTGGTGTCGAGCCCGTGGTAGTAGATGCGGCCGCGCATCACGGCGCTGTCGGGCCACAGGCCGTCCACGCGCCAGTAGTGGTTGGCGCTCACCTGGTCCACGCCCCAGCCCAGGTAGGTCTGGTAGGGCCCGGCCCAGATGTGCTCCACGCGGATGAGCGTGGTGTCGGGGATGTTGTCGGTGAACACGCGGAACTCCACGTGGGGCAGGGTGGCGGGCAGGTTGCCACCGGGGGGCAGCAGGCGCTCCACGTCCATGCGCGCTTGGTTGAGCCGGTTGCCGCGGTTCAGCACGGTCATCTTCGGCTCGAAGGGGATGGTGAGCACCACGGCGGTGAGCGCGCCGCTCACGGTGACGGTGGTGTCGAACACCTGGCCGTTGTCGCCGAGGAAGGTGAGGTCCACCGGCACCTGCGTGTGGTAGGCGGGCGCGTGGCGGAGCAGCTGCCGCACGGTGAGGTACACGCCCCAGCCGTTGCCGGCCACGTTGGTGGAGAGGTCCTCCACCACGAACACGCTGAAGCCGGGCGCGAAGATCCACGCGTCGAAGAAGGGGTCGAGGTCCTTGCCCGTGGCGGCCTCCAGCGCGTCCTTCAGGCCGTGCGCATCGAGCGCGCTGAAGGCATGGTCGGCCTGCACCTGGTGCATGGCCTGGCGGAAGAGGGTGTCGCCGAGGTAGCCGCGCAGGTTGTGCAGCACGCTGGCGCCCTTGTAGTAGGTGTGGCGGCCGTAGATCCACTCATCGGGGATGCCCGAGAGCGGCCAGAAGCCCTCGTCCTGGATGTGGGCCTGTTCCAGCACGAACTGGTGGTTGTCCTTCACGATCTCCACGAAGGCGTCGTGCCCGTCGATCCACTCCTCCGCGAGGTGGCTGCTGTATTCGGCCGGACCCTCCTTCATCCACATGTCGTTGTGGTTGTAGGGCGTCACCACATCGCCCCACCAGTGGTGGCCGAGCTCGTGGCTGTAGAGGTCCTGGTTGTTCTGCAGCGCCTGCCCGGTCATGAACTGCGGGTAGGCGATGTTGGTGGGGATCTCCAGCGCGCCGTCCGTGGTGAGCACGTAGCCCACGCGGCCCCAGGCATCCGGTCCGTACCAGAACTCCAGCGCGTCGATGGCGCCGCCGAGGTCGGCGAACTTGGTGCCCATGGCGGCCAGCTGCGCGGGCTTGGCGGTGAGGCGCACGGGCACCGGACCATAGGCGCCGGGGTGCACGTAGTCGGTGCTCTGGTAATCGCTCACGGCGATGGCGCTGAGGTGCGTGGGGATGGAGGGCTCCATGTGGTAGGTGCGCACCACGGTATCACCGCCCAGCTGCACCTCGCCGAGGAACTCGCCCTGGCACCACGCCTTGTAGCCCCCGGCGCTCTTCACGCGGTAGGTGTACACCGCGCGCTCCACGAAGCTGTCGAAGCAGGGGTACCACACCTTGCCGAAGTTGGGCGGGATGGTGGTGAGGCCGATGCCGAGGTTGTAGATGTAACCGCTCTCGAAGTAGAAGCCGCCCCAGGTGGGGTCGCGGTGCGGCTGCCCGTGGTAGTGCACCGTCACCTCCGCCGTGTCGCCGGGGTTGAGCGTGTTGGACAGCTGCACGCCGAGCACCGCGTTGTCGTAGGTGAAGGGGAGCGCCCCGCCGCCGTCGGTCACCGAGTCCACCGTGAGCTGGTACAGGTCGAAGCGGATGCTCGACTGGTTCGGCAGCTTGGGCGTGAAGCGCACCGTGGTGGCGGCCGTGATGGACATGCCGGTGTAGTCGGTCACGTCGATCGCGATGTCGTAGTGCACGATGTCGAAGGTGTCGCTGCGGGCGATGCTCGCGTTCAGCGACTTCAGCTGGCCTGCCGTGGGCGGCTTCATGCGCTTGGCACCCTGCTGGCGCAGGTAGTGGCAGCCCACATGGTCGTGCTGGGCGGTGGCCTGCAGGGCGATGAGCAGGAGGACGGGGAGGAAGGGTGTCCGCATGGGGAGGCGTTGGAGGGCTTGAAAATACGCTGCGGTGCGGGTGCTCGCCCCATGCGGTGGTACCGTGCCGACGGACGGTTCAGCGCGGACGGGGAACGGCGGGCAGCAGGCCCAGGTCGGCGAGGTAGCGGCCCACGTAGTTGTCCCAGGTGAAGTGCTTCACCACGGCATGGGCATGCAGGGCCTTTTCCCGCCACAGCGCGGGATCGTCCAGCAGTCGGGTCACCGCGCGGGCCAGCTCCGCGGGGTCCTCGTTGCGCAGGAAATGGCCCACATCACCGTCGTGCCCGAAGGTGCGCGTGAACTCGGCGTAGGGGAAGAGCACCACGGGGGTGTACAGGAACATGGCCTCGAGGCTGGCGCTGAAGGCGCCCCACTTCACGTTGGGGTTCACGAAGAGGCGCGCGCGCTTCAGGATGTCGTAGTAGAGCGCGCGCTGCTCCTCCCGCCCCTTGTCCAGGTAGCCGTGGAACTCCACATTGGGCGGCACGTTGCCGCGCACGTGCAGGCGGTTCAGCCCGATCACGTGCAGCTTCACGGGCCTTGCGCGGCCGGCGTTGATCAGCGGCATGGCCTCCAGCAGCAGCAGCAGGCCCTTCTTGTAGTGCTCCTTGCCGATGAAGACGATCTCCACCGCCTCGCCCTTCGGATGCAGCAGCGCTTCCTCGTCCACCTCGGGCGCCTCGATGTTCACCACGTTGCCGTAGTACTTCACCTTGTCGCCGTATTCCTCGCGTAGCTCCTCGGCCAGCTCGGGGAAGAGGCTCACCACCAACCGGGCCTGCCGCAGGTTCTCCTCCTCCCGCTCCACCGAGCGCACCTCCAGCCGGTCGGGCGCGCGGCCCTCGAAGTAGGCCAGGTGCTTCTCGAAGGTCATGTCGCAGAACAGCGTGAAGGGCCGCCTGTGGCGGTTGGCCCCGAAGCTGAAGGTCATGAACAGGTTGTGGTTGTGCGGGTGCCGGCGCATGGCGCGCTCCATGGTGCGCGTGGTGAGCCAGTGGTTGAGCCCGCTGCGGAAGTAGTTGTGGCGCGTGCGGGTGAGGCGCAGGGCCCGCAGCACGTTGAAGGTCATGTCGTAACCGGCCTGCAGCAGCTTGTACTGCCCGATGTTCACGCGCACCACCGGGAAGCCGTAGCGCTCCAGCGCCCGGGTGAAGAGGTAGGGCACGTTGCTCCACGTGCTGATCTTCCGCGCGTCACCCAGGGTGAAGACGGTGAAGGCGGGGCCGCGTGGGGATGCAGGGGAGGCCATGGACCGTGCAAGTTCGCTCCATCCCGGGGCTGCGGGCAAGGGACGAACGGGTATGGAAGCGGCTCAGCGCCGGGAGTTCGCCATCACCCCGCACAGGTGCCACAATAGGCGGGCGCCCACGTTGGCGTCCCATTCGTCCTTGCCGGGCGTCACCTCCACCAGGTCGAAGCCGATGATGCGCTTGCCGCTCGCGGCCAGCCGGCTCAGCAGGTAGGTGGCCTCCTCGAAGGCCAGCCCGCCGGGCACGGGGGTGCCGGTGTGCGGGCACAGCGTGGGGTCGAGCCCGTCGATGTCGAAGCTGATGTGCACGTCGGCGGGCAGCGCGGCGATGATGGCGTCGCACTGCTCGCGCCAGGTCACCCCGTCGTACTGCTGCCGGCGGATGTCGGCGCTGCGCACCACCTTCACCCGGCCTTTCTGCGCCACCACCACGTCGTTCTCCTGCTGGCAGAAGTCGCGGATGCCCACCTGCACCACGGTGCCGAGCTGCTTCAGGGGCAGCGCGTTGTACAGGATGCTGGCGTGGCTGTAGGTGAAGCCCTCGTAGGCGATGCGCAGGTCCATGTGCGCGTCGATGTGCAGGATGCCGAACTGCTTGTGGCGCCTGGCCTGCGCGCGGAACAGGCCGAGCGGTGTGCTGTGGTCGCCGCCCACCAGCCCCACCAGCTTGCCCTGGTCCATCCAGTAGGCGCAGCGCTGCTCCACCCAGTCGTTCATCACGGCGCATTCGGCGTTGATCCGCTTCAGCGCCTTCTCCGCGTGCGCCTTCTCCTTCTTGGAGCCGCCCTCGCTCAGCAGGCGGATGATGCCGGCGGCCTCCTTCTTCAGCGCGTTGCTCTGGGCCAGCAACGCATCGGGCACCTTGTCCATGGCGATGCCGCGCTTCCACAGGCTTGGGAACTCCGGGTGGAACAGGTCCACCTGGAAGCTGGCGTCGAAGATGGCCTCGGGACCTTTCGAAGTGCCGCCGCCGTAGCTGGTGGTCACCTCCCAGGGCACGGGCACCAGCACGATGTCGGCCTCTTCACAGGTGAACGGCAGGCCGTACACCTGGGCGTTCACGTCACCGGGACTGTTCGGGTCGAACTGCTTGATCTTGCTGGCTTTGCTCATGGGGATGGGATGGGAGCGCGAAGTTCGTGCGGGATCGTGAAGGAACGGTGAAGGGAGTTCGTTGTCCGTTGTTCGTTGTCCGTTGGGAACGTGGGTTCACGGACAACGGTGCACGATGCACGAACAACGAGGCACGGTCCCGTTGCCGGTTGTTCGTTGTTCGTAGGGAACGTGGCTGGACGATGCACGAACAACGGCTCACGGCCGCAGGATGAGCATGCTGGGCGCGCTGCTCAGCCAGGGGCTCTGCTTCTCCACGGCACGGCGCCAGCTGTCCAGGCCGATCAGCAGCAGGTCCTGGTCGTGCAGCGCCGTGGCGTCGAGGTCGTTCGCGCGCACCAGCCGCACATGGTCGGGGGCCGCGGCCATCATGGCGTTGGCATTGGCGAGCACTTCAGGGCTCTGGTCGAACACGGTGCCGGCGTCCACGAAGGTGACGACCGACCCGTTGTTGTGCACCAGCTTCTGGGCGTAGGTGAGCAGCGGACTGTCGGCCAGGGCGAAGAGGGGCACCACCACGCGGTCGAGCTTCTCGAAGCCCTTCTCCACGTAGATGCCGAGCGGCAGCCGCGCCTCGCGCACGATGGTGCGCACCCGGTCGTCGAGGTCGGTCTGTTCGAAGAGCTTCTCGCGGCCGGTGAGCGTGTCGATGAGGCGTTCGGGGTTGATGATGCGGCTGGTGATGCCCACCAGGCGGCCCAGCAGGGTGCCTTCGTAGATGCTGCGGCCGATGCCCACGATGGCCATGTCGTACTGCCCGCTGTTGAGCCCGGCCAGCACGTCCTTGTCGATGTCGTTGCTGGGCTGGAAGAGCAGCTCGATGCGCATGGCCTGGCGCCTGGCCTCGTGGCGGATGGGGCGGAAGCTGTCGCGTTCGCGCTCGGCCATGTTGAACTGGTTGAGCTCGCTGCTGAGGCTCAGGTGCAGGGCGGTGATGCCGGCGTTCTCGTTGCGGCGGATGAAGGCGTGGGCGATGCGCACCATGTTGCGGCCGCGCTCGGGGTCGCCGAAGGGCACGAGCACCTTGAACTTGCGGGCCTCGGCCTCCTCGTGCAGGGTGGGCGCCGCGCTCCGGGCGGGCAGCAGGCGGTCGATCAGGTCGAGCGTGGGCCCGGTCATGAAGGTGGTGACCAGGGCCATGATCACCATCATCGCGAAGATCTCGGGACCGATCACGCCCAGGTCGTAGCCGATGTTGAGCACAACCAGCTCCATCAGGCCGCGGGTGTTCATCAGCGCGCCCACCATCAGGCTCTCGCGCCCGTTCATGCCGGTGAAGCGCGCGGCCAGGGCGCTGCCGCTGAACTTGGCGAACACGGCGGTGGCCACGATCACCGCGCACCACTTCCACAGGCCCACGTTGTTCAACAGGCCGATCTCGGTGCGCAGCCCGGTGAACACGAAGAAGAGCGGCAGCAGCAGCACCACGGCCACATCCTCCACCTTGTCGATGAAGATGGCGCGGAAGCGCATGTTCGGCGGCATGATCACCCCGGCCACGAAGGCGCCGTACAGCGCGTGGATGCCGATGACCTCGGTGGCGTAGGCGCTCACCAGCAGCACCATGAAGAACACCGCCACGATGGGCTTGCTCAGGCTCTCGCGGTCGGCGAACACATCGCCCAGCTTCATCAGGAAGGGGCGCACCACGCGGAACATGAGCAGCAGGTAGGCCAGGGTCATGAGCACGGTGTACACGGAGCTCGCGATGCTGCCGGCCTTCACGATGGCGATCACCACGGCCAGCAGGCACCAGGCGGTCACGTCGTCCACCGCGGCGATGGTGATCACCGTGCTGCCGAAGCGGGTCTTGCTCAGCCCGCGCTCGTGCACGATGCGGGCCAGCACGGGGAAGGCGGCGATGCTCATGCTCACGCCCAGGAAGAGCGCGAAGCCGAGGAAGGCCACGCCCGGCGGGGCGAACTTGGCGTAGAGCAGGTAGGCCACGCCCATGCCGGCGGTGAAGGAGAGGGCGATGCTGGCGTGGCTCACGATGAGGGCGGCCTGCGCGCGGTCCTTCAGCACGCCCAGGTTCAGCTCCATGCCGATCACGAACATGAAGAGGATGAGGCCGATCTGCGCCAGGAACTGCAGGTTGCCGAGCGAGGCCGCGGGGAAGAGGAAGGCGCTGTACGCCGGGAACTGCGAGGCGAGGAAGGAGGGCCCCAGGATGATGCCGGCGGCGATCTCGCCGATCACCGTGGGCAGGCCCACCTTCTGGCTGATGAAGCCGAGCGTGCGCGCCGCCGCGATGATGGTGATGATCTGCAGCAGCAGGATCGCCAGCGGGTGCGTGAGGTTGTGGTGGTAGGTGTCCTTGAACTGATGCCACAGGCCCGTTTCGGGCGGGGTGGGCAGCAGGCCCTGCACCTTCAACTGCAACAGACCGCCCCGGAAGGACACCACGTACATGGCCCCCAGGCATGCACCGATGGTGAGCACATAGAACAGGATGTTGCGGAGGCGCATCGGCAGCGCCGCAAGATAGCGGGGGGCCTGTGATCGCTCCGTTGCGTGGGCGTCAACCTTCGGTGGAGCCCACCTCCACGGCGGCGGTCACCTCGGGGTGCGGTGCGCGCTCGGCGGGCCAGGGCCAGTGCGCGGCCTCGCGCCGCATCACCCACACCAGGCCAGCGGCCATCAGCAGGGTGCTGGGGAAGCCCGATCCGATGCCGAAGGGCGTGATGGCCAACAGGAAGAGCACCCCGCCCAGGCAGGCCACCCGCGTGATCAAGCCCTTCAGCAGCAGCCCACCGGCGATCAGCGCCTGGCACAAGGCCACCAGCTCCACATAGCGCGTGATGTCCGCGGCGAAGGGGCCGAGGATGATGCCGCGGTAGAGCGGGGACCAGGTGAGGTCGGCGTACTCGAGGTAGGCCTGCGGGTCGTTCACCGCGGTGCTGTGGTTGGTCCAGCTCGCCCAGGCGAAGAGCAGCACGTACATCCAGCGCGCCGCGCGCGTCCACCGCCAGGCCGCCAGCAGCATGAACAGCGACACCGTGTTGGCCACGATGTACATCCCCAGGAAGATGGGGTTGTCCAGGGCGTCGAACATGCGGCGAAGCTACGGTGGGGGGAAAAGCAGCGCCCCGGTCGATCGGGCGATCGCCGGGGCGTGCGGGTCCACCGGTCGGCCAACCCCTCGTTGCGCCGGTGGGGGGTGCGCGACCTAGGCGCGCACCAGGCGGTCAAGTCCGCGGAAGAGGTTCGGCAGGTCGGCCTGCGGGCGGTCGTCGTCGTCGTTCGGCGCCGGGGCCGGGGGGGCGGTGGGCGCCTGCGGGGCCATGGGGGTGAGGAGGTCGTCGGGCACCTGCTCCGGACGCACGCTGCCGCTGAGCCCGCCGCTGGTCATGGTCCAGGTGCGGCCGAGCATGTCACGGTCCAGCGTGTTGGTGACGTTGGCCACGTCGTAGAGCACCGTGCCCACCGCTTCGGTGAAGTGGACGCCGCGGCCCACGGGCACCTGCAGCACCAGCCGGATGCGCTGCGCGCGGAACTTGTCCTCCAGCGGTACGCGGAGGAAGGGCGCCACGCGCACCACCGAATCGGTCTGTTGGGCGATGAAGCGCAGGTGCTCGGCGCGTGCCACGGCCACCTTGGCGCTCATGCCGTGCGCCCGGCGTTCGGCCACCAGGTGATACAGGCTGTCCGGACTGGCCTCCACGTCCACGCTGATGCTGCCCAGCAGCAGGCTGTCGTTCACGATGAGCTCATCGAGGTCGAGGTCCATGCGGCCGTCGTTGTAGTGCACGCTCCAGCGCTTGTCGTCGTTGCCGGGCCGCAGCAGGTCGAGCGTCATGGTCTGCCCGGCGGGCTGCACCAGGGGCACCTCCTCGCGCACCAGGCGGGTGCGCTTGAAGTCGTTGAAGAGGCTGGTGCCGATCACCAGCACCACCACCAGCGCACCGAACCAGGTGGCGCTCAATGTCCAGCCGAGCCAGCGCGGCACCTGCACGTCGGCCACCAGGCGAAGGCCGCCCAGGAAGATGCCGATGGCCGGTACCAGGAACAGCAGGACCGCACCGCACACGGCCCAGAAGCCCTGGTCCGGGGTGTCGAAGAGCACGCCGGAGAGCTCATAGAGCCCGTGGTCGTTGGTGAGGCCGTCGAGGGTGATGGTGCCGCCGGTGATCAGCGCGGTGACGAGGCTCAGCGAGAGCACGGTGCCGAGGAAGAGGAGGAACACACCGATCACCTTGCCCACGGCGCCGAACACGCTGCGGAAGAAGGCTTCCACGCCGCTCGCCGCTTCGCGCTGGCGTTTCCGGGCCTCGGGGGTGTTCCAGCGGCGGCCCATCTCCTGCGCCTCACGGGCCATGGTCTCGGCCCCGCTCTTGAAGCGCTCGGCCCCCTCCTCGAAGGCGCGCTTCAGGTTGTCCACGGTAACGGGTTCACCTTCCATCATCAGCCGCTCGGCGGGGGTGCTGGCCTCGGGCACCAGGATCCACAGGATGAGGTAGATGAGGATGGGGGAGCCCACGCCGAAGATCACGAACAGGATGAAGGCGATGCGGAACCACAGCGGGTCGGTGTTGAAGTAGGCCGCCATGCCGCCCAGCACACCGCCCACCCACTTGTCCTCGGGATTGCGGAACAGCCGGCGCGTACGCGGACCCGTGGACGGTGCACCCGCCGCCCCTGTACCTGCCCCTGCTCCCGCCCCCTGGCCCCCTTCGTCGCCCACGTAGTCCTCGGGCTGGCCCATCACGGCGATCACGTGCTCCACGTCGGTGATGGTCACCACCTGCCGGCCCACCAGCCGCTCGCTGAAGAGCTCGGCGATGCGCGCCTCGATGTCGCTGATGATCTCATCGGCGCCGGCACTGCCGCTGAACTTGCTGCGGATGTTCGCCAGGTAGCGGTTCAGCTGGTCGTAGGCGTCCTCCTCGATGTGGAACACCGTGCCGCTGATGTTGGCTGTGAGGGTCTTTTTCATCGTTGTTCGCCGGGATGGCGTGGGGTTCGGTCAGTTGCGTCGGGTGGTCTTGGAAACAGCGGTCACGAGCTCGTCCCAGGTGTCGTCGAGCTCCTTCAGGAACTTGCGGCCCAGCGGGGTGAGCTTGTAGTACTTGCGCGGCGGACCGCTGCGGCTCTCCTCCCAGCGGTAGGTGAGGTAGCCCGCGTCCTTCAAGCGGGTGAGCAGCGGGTACAGCGTGCCTTCCACCACGATCAGCTTCGCGTCCTTCAACCGCGTCAGGATGTCGGAGGGGTACAGCTCGTCCTGCCCCAGCACCGAGAGGATGCAGTACTCCAGCACGCCTTTGCGCATCTGGGCCTTGGTGTTCTCGACGTTCATGGGCGTTGTCTGGTACTTGACGATGCAAACATAATGGTATGGGTTGGTACTATGCAAGCCAAGGTACCGTGCATGGGATGAACGGTCGGTGCGCGATGACGAGCGGAGACGCGACACCCCCCAACGGAAAGAGCCCCCTTCCGGAGGCTCTCTCACGCACGTGGCACGCGGTCAATCGAGCAACACCCGGCGCACCACGTTCCCATCCTCGAAGGTCACCCGCAGGAAATAGGCGCCGGCCGGCAGGTCCTTGCGTTCCAGGGTGAAGCGGCGGTTGTTCACGTTGCCGGTGCGCACGCTCCGGCCGTTCACGTCGTACAGCGCATAGCCCAGCATGTCCGCCTCGGAACTGGTGACGGTCAGTTGCGTGGTGGCGGGGTTGGGGAAGAGCGCCACGTTCGCATGCACGGGGGATGCCTCCGCCATGCCCACCGGGGTGGTGCACGTGTCGGGGCTGAACGCGAGGATCATGCGGGGGTTCAGGTAGCCCATGAGCGTGTCGATCATGGCGTGGCCGAAGGCGGCACTGGCGGCCGGGTTCCCGTACAGGCCATTCGCCGCATAGGGGCTGGCCGGGTCCCACCAGGCCCACGGGTTGCCGGCCTCCATGGCGCCGGGGGAGAGGGCCGGCCAATCCGCCGTTACGATGGGGAACAGGCCTTCCACCGCACTGCCCACCTGTACGGATGCACCGGTATGCACCAGGGTGGTGCCGTATCGCGCACGGGCCACGCCGCTCCACGTATCGCTGGGCAGATTGGCGAAGCTGGCGTTGTTGCCGAACTGGTCCACCAGCGCCGTCAGGTCGTTGCTGCCGGTCACCTCCACGATGGGCACGCCGCCGGGCGCGTACACCACACCGGTGCCGAAGGGGGTGTACGGATTGAAGACGGTGTGGAAGGAGACCATCGGCACGTCACCTGGTTCGAGCCAGCTGCTGTCGGGCAGTGCGCCCCCCAGGTTGGCCACGAAGTGGATGTCGCTGGCGTATCCGTTGGGGCGATACAGGGTCAACAGGCCGTTCAGGCCTTCGAGGTTCCCCACCACGGTGGTGTCGATCATGCTCGAGTTCGGGTCGAAGGGGTCCGTGCGGAACTTCTCGATGTAGAGCTCGGCGGGGTCGTCGAGCGTGGCCATGCTCAGCGCCACGAAGCCCCCCACACCCTCACCGAGCACGAGCACCTCGTCCGGGTCGATGCCGTACGTGGTGGCATCGGCCTTCAGGGTCCTTACGGCCTGCCGACCGTCGTGCACCGCGCGGTACACGGCATTGATCAGCCCGCTGCGCAGCTCGAGCACCGAAGCGGCGAGGGGGTTCCATCCACCGCGGTAGCCCACGCTCACGGCCACGTAGCCGCGGCGTGCGAGCTGGCGGCAGATCTCCACCGCGCTGCTGTCCTTGCGGTCGCCGTAGGGCACCCCGTTGATGCCGGGCGGCAGGCAGTCGCCGGCGTGCAGGTAGATGGCCAGGGGGCGTTGCGTGGTGCAGTCGATGCTCGGGTCAGGCTGATAGATGTCCATCCGGAGGTCGGTCACTTTCAGCGCCGTGCTGTTGTCGGTGGGGTCGTAGAAGGCCGCCGGGATGGGCTGCTGGGCGCTCACCCAGGCCTGCAGCTGCATCGCCTGTGGTATGAACACGTTGGGGTCGCTCAGGTCCGAGGTCATGAAGTCGATGTTGGTCCCGTAGTTCACATCGGGGGTCTCGAGCACCTGCGCACGGGTGAACACCTCGTTGAGGTAGCGCTGCTGGGCGAAGCAGCCACCGGTGGCGAGCAGGGTGATCAGAAGGGTCGTCTTTCGGTCCATGGTGGGGTGTTGTTTGGTTCAACGGGACCAAAGGGAGCGCGTCGCTGGAGCTGTCGGATGGCGCGCAACGCGGAGCCTGCACCGGCGATCGGCGGGGAACAGGGATGCGACGTGCCGGTCCGCCTCGGCCCGGGCCGTTCCGCGGGATCCGCCGCTGGGAAGGGGGCGGGCTACGGATATCCGCCGGAACACACGGATGCGATCACGGGGATCCGCCACACTGCCCATGGTGGTCCTGGTCGTCCCCAACGGAAAGAGCCCCCTTGCGGAGGCTCTCCCGTGTTGGCGGACGGTACAGGATCAGTCGAGCATCACCTTGCGCACCACGTTGCCCTGGTCGAAGGTGAGCTGCAGGAAGTAGGCGCCGGCGGGTAGGCCGTTGCGCTCCAGGGTGAAGCGGCGGGCGTTCACGTTCTCGGCGCGCACGCGGCGGCCGTTCACGTCGTACAGCTCGAAGCCCAGGATGTCGGCCTCGGTGCTGGTCACCGTGAGGTCGGCGGCGGCGGGGTTCGGGAACAGCTCCACGCCCAGGTTCACCGGGTCGTTCTCGGGCAGACCCACCAGGGAGCAGGGACCAAGGTCGAGCGCGCACACGATGCGGGGGTTCATGTAGCCCATGATCGTGTCGATCATGGCGCGACCCTTCGCCGCGCTGAAGTTGGGGTTGCTGGCCTGCGAGGCCTGGCCCACGGTGACGCCGGGCACGGGGCTTGGGCTCTGGGCGATGGCGCTGTTGGGGTCCCACCACTGCCAGGGGCTGGCCTCCTCCATGGTCTGCGGGTTCACCGCCGGCCAGTCCACCGTCACCACCGGGAACAGGCCTTCGTTGTTGGTGTTGATGGCCACGGAGCTGCCGGTGTGCACCTGGGTGCTGCCGTAACGGCCACGGGCCACGTCCGTCCAGGTGTCACCGCCGGGCAGGGTGGCGAAGCTGGCGTTGTTGCCGTACTGGTTCACGAAGGGCATGAAGTAGTTGCTGCCCGGCACGTCCACCACGGGACCGCCGGTGGTGGGCACGATCACAATGCCGTAGGTGAAGGGGGCGAAGGGGTCGAACACCGTGTGGAAGGCCACCATGGGGGGGTCGCCGGGCTCGAGCCAGGTGGTGTCGGCGAGCGCGCCGCCCATGTTCACGCAGAAGTGGGTGTCGCTGTTCTGGCCGTTGGGGCGGTAGAGCGTCAGCTGGCCGTTGAAGCCTTCCAGGTTGCCCACGTTGGTGGTGTCGATGTAGCTCACCGTGGGGTCGAAGGGGTCGGGGCGGAACTTCGGCACGAAGAGCTCCTCGGGACGGTCGAGCGTGGTGGCGGCGAGCGTGATGTAGCCGCCCGTGCCCTCGCCCAGCAGGATCACCTTGTCGGGGTCGATCCGGTAGGTCGCGGCATCGGCCTTCATCGTCCGCACGCACTGGCGCACATCATGGATGGCGCGGTAGATCGCGTTGAGCAGCTGCCCGCGGCGCTCCTCCTCGGTGGCGGCGAGCGGGTTCCAGCCTCCGCGGTAGCTCATGCTCACGGCCACATAGCCGCGGCGCGCCATGCGCTTGCACACCTCCACCGCGCTGCTGTCCTTGCGCGTGCCGCAGGGGCTGCCGTTGATCGGCGGCGGCAGCGCGTTGCCGGTGTGCACGTACACCACCAGCGGCCGTGCCGTCACCGCGTCACCCGACTGGGTGGGCTCGTAAACGTCCATCTTCAGGTTCGTCACCTTCACCACCGTGGAACCGTCCGCCGGGTCGAAGAAGGGCGCGGGGATCGGCTGCTGCGTGCTCACCAGGGTCTGCAGCTGCACCACCTCCGGACCGAACAGGGCCGGGTTGCTGAAGTCGCTCGTGAGGAAGTCGATGTTCGTGCCGTAGGTCACATCGTTGGTCACCGTCACCTGCGCGTCGGTGAACACTTCATCGATGTACCGGACCTGGGCCATGGCGCCCGTGGCCAGTGCCGTGGCGGCAAGGACATGGGCGAGGTGTAGGGTTCGCTTCATGGGTTCGATTGGTTTCGGGATGAAAGGTAAGCACGCATACCACTCAGGCAGCGGCATTGAGGCCTTACCGCTTGTCGAGCTCGTAGATGAGCTGCACGTAGGCCAGGCGGCCGATGCGCGGGCCTCCGTACACGAGGTACACGTTGTTGTTCCAGGCGCGGTCGAGCCGCTCATCGGCCGGCACGTTGGCATCGAAGAAGGGCACCACGCCGAACAGGTTGCTGGCGCCCACCTTCACGGTGCTGTGGGCCTTGGGGAACTTCACGTTCACCTGGGCGTCCACCATGTCGTAGCTGGGGATCGGACCGGTGAACTGCGGTGAGCCGGTGAAGGTGTAGCCCTCCACGTACTTCCAGTTCACCCCGAAGCCCAGGTGGGGCAGGTCGGTGAAGGGCACCTGCAGGTCGTGCGCGGTCACCCCCAGGTTCACCTTGTTCAACGGCGTGTTGAAGGCGGGGATGATCGGGTCGTCCGCGCCGCTCACCAGCCTGTTGTAGCTGTAGTTGGCGTTCCAGGTGAAGCGGCGGCGGTACCAGTTCACCCCGATGCTGGCACCCTGCGTGGTGACGCGTGAGGTGGCATTGGCGGCCAGCCGGTAGGCCTGGATGGGGCTGTTGGGGAAGCCGGTGACGGGGTCGAAGGTGCCCGTGATGCCGATCACGTAGCCGATGAAGTCGTGGTACCAGCTGTTGTACACGCCGGCGTCGATGTACACGCTCTCCCAGTGCGTGCCGCGGTAGCCGAGCTCGATGGTGCGCACCTGCTCGGGCCGCAGGCGGTCCACATGGAAGTAGTCGAGCTGCCCCAGGCCTTGGAGCAGCGTGGGGCTGGTGCGGTAGGCGTTGAAGCTCTCCACCGTGAAGAGGCTGTCGCGCCCCTCCTCGAACTGCCCCTCCACGTTGCCCAGCAGGATGGCGCGGCCCACGTTGTAGTAGAGGTACTGGTCCGCCAGGGTGGGGTTGCGGATGGCGCTGCTGAAGCTGGCACGCCACACGTGCTGGCCGGTCTTGGTGTACACCAGCGAGGCGGCGGGGGAGAAGAGCGCGTTGAAGTTCTGGTTCTTGTCCATGCGCAGGGTCACCGTGGCCTTCAGCTTGTCCTCCACCAGCTTCTTCTCCAGCCCGGCGAACACCCCGAACTCGCGGTTGCGGATCACCACATCGCCGGTGTCCTTCATGATGGTGCCGGCCGTGTTGGGCAGGTACTGCCTGAAGTTGCCGCCCACCACCACCTCGCCGAACGCGGGCTTGAAGCGGTACTCGCCCATCACGTGGGCCAGGGCGCTCCGGTCGTAGAAGAGCGAGCCGCCCTCGGTGAAGCGCTTGCTCGTGATCTCGTTGAACTTCTGCTGGAAGCGGTCGGTGCCCACGAGGTAGGCGGGGTTCAGCTCGTTGTTGTCGATGGTGTTGATGGAATCGACCACCTGGGCGTGCAACTGGCTGAAGAAGGCGTTGTTGTCGGCGACGTACTGCTGGATGTACGCGTCGTAGGCCTCCTGGGAGGTGATGCCCTGCGAGGGCGCCTCCTGCACGGTGATGAAGTCCGGGCGAAGCACGTTGATCTGCGGCTTGATCCAGGTCTCCCACAGGGTGAAGTACTTCGTGTTCCAATTCGTGGTGCTGCCGCTGGCCTCCTGCAGGCGCAGGCCCGTGGTGAAGATGTCGTAGGTCTTCCCGGCGTCCTCGTGGGTGACGTAGCCGCGCACGAACCAGGTGCCCTCCTGGCGCAGCTCCAGCCGGTGCTGGAAGAACTTCACGTCCTGCAGGCGGTAGCGGTTCTCGCCCTGGTACACGGTGCTGCCGGTGCTGAAGTTGCTGGCGGCGATGAGCTCCACCGGGGCCCTGGTGCTGTCGCCGTCGGTGAGGCGGTAGTGCACGGCGCCGCCCAGCTTCACGTTGTGCGTGCCGTAGTCCACCAGGTCGATCTCGTTGTAGCCGGGGCGCAGGTACAGGCCCAGGCCCGGGTACTGCCGCCGGTCGAACATGGTCTTGCTGAAGTCGTTGTTCACCGTCACGTTCTCGTCGCCGTAGCTGTTCACCCCGTCGTAGCGCCCGGGGTTGGTCACGCCCACCGGACTGTTGCTGGTGGCGTCGTAGTTCTGCGCGTACCAGTCCTCGGCGGTCATGGCGAAGGCGTTCACCTTGTAGGCCCAGCGGTCCTTGCCGTGCTTGTCCTTGATCACCTCGGCCCAGCGAACGGCCCCCTCGAACATGCTGCGCTGCCCGCCCTTCACGCTCACGCTGAGGCCCGGGAAGGTCCACGGGCTCTTGGTGGTCATGTTGATCACGCCGTTGAAGGCGCCCGGACCGAAGTAGGCGCTGCTGGCGCCGGCCACGATGTCCACCTTCATCACGTCGAGGTCGCTGGCCCCGAGGAAGTTGCCGAGGGAGAAGTTGAGGCCGGGGCTCTGGTTGTCCACGCCATCGATCAGCTGCAGGCTGCGCACAGGGCTGGTGCTGTTGAAGCCGCGCGTGTTGATGACCTTGAAGCCGAAGCTGGCCGCCGTCATGTCCACGCCCTTCAAGGTGCCGAGGCTCTCGTAGAAGTTGCCGCTGGGCGCCTCCTTGATGGCGATGATGTCCATGCTCTCCACGGTGAGCGGCGCCTGCTTCTGCTTGTCGCGGATGCGGTCGCCCACCACGTTGGCCTCCTTCAGCAGCGTCTCCTCCACGGTGAGCTTGCACTTCAGGTCCTGGTCCAGGCTCTTCACCTCCACCTCCTGCGCGGCGTAGCCCAGCGTGCTGATCACCAGCGTGAAGGGGGGCAGCACCGGCACGGCGAGCTCGAAGCGCCCGTCGAGGTCGGTGAGGGTGGCGTTGGCCGCACCCTTCAGCTGCACCTTGGCGTTGTACACGGTCTCGCCCGTGGCCGCATCGGTGACGGTGCCGCGCACCTTGTAGCCTTGGGCCCGCAGCGCGCCGCAGGCCAGTATGGTGAAGCAGAGCGCGAGCAGGGATCGCAGGGAGCTGTTCATGCGGTCGGGGCTTGGGCCAAGATAGCCGACCGGCGCCTTCAACTGCGCACATCCCTCCGTCGGTCAACGCACCCTGCCAGCACCCCCATTCGCACATTCCCCCATTCGCACATTCGCCCCATGCCGACCTTCGCACCGATGACACCGACCATCACCTTCCACGGCGCCGCCGGCATGGTCACCGGCAGCAAGCACCTGCTGGAGCTGCCACGCGGCAACGGCCACACCCTGCGCATCCTGCTCGACTGCGGCATGTTCCAGGGCGAAGGGCCCACGAGCGACGAGAAGAACCGGCACTTCGGCTTCGACCCGCGCAGCATCGATGTGATGGTGCTCAGCCACGCCCACATCGACCACAGCGGGCTGCTGCCCCGCCTGGTGAAGGAGGGCTACGCGGGGCCCATCATCAGCACCCCGGCCACGCGCGACCTCTGCGCCATCATGCTGGAGGACAGCGCGCGGATCCAGGAGTACGACTTCGCCTACGACCAGAAGCGCGCCCGTGAACGCGGCCGCGCGCCGCGCGAGCAGGAGCCCCTGTACACCGTGGCCGACGTGGCGCCCTGCCTGGAACGCTTCCAGTGCGTGGACTACAACGAGCCCTACCCGCTGGCCGACGGCGTCACCCTCATCTACACCGACGCCGGCCACATCCTGGGCAGCGCCTGCGTGCACCTGGCCATCGAACGGCCCGAGGGCACCCTGCGCCTCACCTTCAGCGGCGACGTGGGCCGCTACGTGGACCGCCTGCTGCCCGACCCCGCGCGCTTCCCGCAGGCCGATGTGGTGATCTGCGAAAGCACCTACGGCGACCGCGACCACCCGCCCGTGCACGAGGTGCGCGAGGAGCTGCTGGGCCATGTGCGCACCGTATGCCTGGAGAACAAGGGCAAGCTCATCATCCCCGCCTTCAGCATCGGCAAGACGCAGGAGCTGCTGCACACCCTCAACCGCCTCTACAACGAAGGCCGGCTGCCGCGCGTGCCGGTGTACGTGGACAGCCCGTTGAGCGTGAACGCCACCGCGATCTACCGCAAGTACTCCACCCTGCTGCAGGATGATGTGCGCGCCGAGCTCACGCAGGATCCCGACCTGTTCGGCTTCCGGGGCGTGGAGTTCGTGCGCGAGGCCGATCGGAGCAAGCAGCTCAACGAGCGGCAGGAGCCCGCGATCATCATCGCGGCCAGCGGCATGATGGAGGCGGGCCGCATCCGCCACCACCTGCGGCACGGCCTGCCCCATGAGCGCAACGCGGTGCTCGTGGTGGGCTTCTGCGCCCCAGGCACCCTCGGCGATGACCTCCTCAAGGGCTACGACCACGTGCACATCTTCGGCGAACGGATCCCGGTGCGCGCCCGCATCCTGCGCATGGAGAGCTACAGCGCCCACGGCGACCGCACCGAGCTGGCCCGCTGGCTGTCCTGTCAGGAGCCGGCCCGGGTGAAGCGCACCTTCCTCGTGCACGGCATCGAGAGCTCCCTGCACGGCTTCCGCGACCTCCTCGCCGGCAAGGGCTTCGCGAACATCGCCATCCCGCGGCAGGGCGAGCGGTTCGCGCTGTAACGGCCACGCTGCGCACCTTTGCGCCCCGTCGTTCGCCGAAGCATTGGCGAAGGCGCAAGCCATGCCCGCCGTTTCCGTGAACGACCTGCGCCGCCGCCGCACCACGGTGGCCACCGTCCTGTTCCTGCTGGTGGCCCTGTGCATCGTGTACTGGGCGCAGGCGGATGCCGACCTGGAGCCCACCATCGCGCTCGGCCTCATCGGTGCCTGCGCCACGGTGTATGTGGGCCTGCTCAACTATTGGCTGCAGCGCGACAAGGTCATGCAGGACCTCTTCACCGCGTTCAACGCACGCTACGACCGCCTGAACGGCGACCTGCTCACCATCCAGAAGGGCACCTTCACCGACGGCGACCCCGAGCGCGTGATCATGGACTACCTGAACCTGTGCGCCGAGGAGTACTTCTGGTACACGCGCGGCCGCATCGACACCGCCATCTGGCGCGCATGGCGCAACGGCATGGAGAACTGGCTGCAGGTCCCCGCCATCCGTGCGGTGGCCGCGCGCGAGGCCGCCCAGCGCGACAGCTACTACGGGCTGTTCGAGGCGGTCCGGGCGGAGTGATCAGTCTACTGGATCATCACCCGCGCGGCACGGACCTGGCCATCGGAGCCGATCAGCTGAAGCAGGTGCGGACCCGGCGCCCACGTCGCGGTGGACAGACGCAGCGACGGAACACCTCCGCGCATGTGCATGGTGGTGATTAGTCTTCCGGAAGCATCGCGCACGAAGAGTGTCCCTTCCAAGGCATCCGATACCGATAGCTCCTCGCCACGTTGAAGCAACGTCGGAATGACGGTCATGCCCTGGGGGACTTCCTCCTCCGGTGCGATGTTCAGGAGCATCGAACAGAATTCCTCGGGCACAGGCGGGGCGACCGGACCGGAGGATAAGGTCATGGTCAATGAGGTCACGGGCAGGCTGGCGGCCGTCGTGCTGCTGCTGATCACGATGGCGCTGGCGGGCAGGGTTACGTCCGTGATGGTGATCGGGTCGGACTTACAGAGGCCAAGGTCGAACGCATCGAGGTTCCAGAGAAGGCGGGTGCGCGGATCAGCGGAGGTCCCGTTCAGGTCGATCAGGTACAAGCCCGTAACACCGATCTCATCGTTTTGGATCAGGCGCGGTTCCCATTCGACCACAACGATGGAGTTGCCCATGATCTCGTAGGTGATGCGTTCGGCCTCCTGGACCACCCCCTGCGCGTTCAACCGAGCGATACCGGCACCGCCATTCTGGAGCGCCATCCAGAGCTGTCCATCCGAGCGCTCAAGGGTGTTGTTGATGCTCAGGGTCTCCGAGGTATTGAACCAATATTGCTTGGCCCATAGCAGGATGCCCGTGGAGGTCATTCGCATGAGCAGACCGTTGCTCGGCGTACCACCTCCGTACTCCAGCGCAGTGATCAGCACGTCTCCGTTCTGCAACCTCGTGAGGTGCAAGGGCTGGAAGATCCTGGATGGGTCCACGGGGTCGAATCTCCTCGACCACAGCAGTGTGCCGTTGCTGTTCAAGTGCCCTGCGATGATCACGCTGGTGTCCTGGAACGTGCTCGTGTATCCTCCGAGAAAGTAGCAGCCGCCGTTCCCATCCACGATGAGCTGATCGATGTGCCCAACGCCATCGGGGTCGGTCAGGGAGCGTGCCCAGTCCAGCGTACCATTGCTTTCGAACCGCATGATGCTCGCGCGGGCCGGCTCGCCGCCATCGAGGAAGAAACTGCCATCGGTCGCCACGGCCATTTGGTGATCATCGCTCGGGTAGTTCAGGTCCGCGGGCACTTCGAACCTGAAGCGCTTCGACCAGACCACGGAACCGTTCGCCGCGATCCTTGCCACACCGAACGAACGTTGGCTCAGTGCCGGTCCGAGCGACTCCACCGTATCACCCAGGGCGATGATCGTGCTGTTCGATGGGCCACGGCCTGTAGCAGTGATCGGCGATCCCGAGGAGAGGTCCGGAGAGTTGAACGCCTTCATCCAATCGGGCGTTCCGTTCGCATTCAACCGCAACAGCGCGTTTAGGCTAAAGCCACCACGCATGGTCCATGCGCCGTTATCGTGGCGGATCACATACGAAATAGGAAAGGGCGAGGTGGTCACCAGCGGACCGAAGGTCTGCTGGAATGTGGGTTGCGCGTGGGAGGTGCCGAATCCGATGACCGCTAGGAGGGCAATCAGGTTCCGATGAGCGTGCATTTCACCAAAGTAGCACAGCGCAAGGAACCTCCTTCGCGATCAGCCCTTGAACCGCAGCGCCTCCTTCACCTGCTGGGGCAGGGGCGGCAGCTTGCGCCGCTCGAAGAGGAAGCTGCTGAGGTCGGCGATCTCGCTGAAGATGTAGTGGCTGTCCATGGCGCCCTTGAGGTAGGCCTTGCCGGTGCTGCCACCGGTGCCCACGCGCAGGCCGATCATGCGGTGCACCATGTTGATGTGGCGGCTGCGCCACGCCGCCATGCCCGCGTCGATGTCGAGCAGCACCTCCAGGAAGCGGAAGGGCTGCTGGAAGATGGGCTCGTCGCGGTACAGCATGATGAAGAGCGCGCTGCGCGCCGCGGCGGGGGAGAGGCGCCGTTCGGCCGTGCCCTCCACGAAGATGCTGCGCCACAGCGCCGCGTTGGCCTCCTCGCCCTGCACCAGGCTGGCGTCGTAGATCTTCTCCAGTTGCTCGAAGAAGCCGGCCTCGCCATCGGGCCAGTACCGCTTGTCGAGGAAGGGCATGCGCTCCAGCCAGGCGTTCACCAGCTCCAGCAGGGTGGGCAGCGTCTCGAGCGCCTCGATCTCGGCCTTGTGCGCGGGCTTCAGCTGGCTGGTGTAGTACTGCTTCCCGAACCGCGCCTCCATGCGCAGGCCCAGCCGCGCCTCCAGCACCTTGAACTGCATGCTCTGGAAACCGCTGGCCGGCCGCAGCAGGTCGCGGAAGTCCAGGAAGTCCAGCGGCGTCATGGTCTCCATGATGTCCATCTGGTGCACCAGCACGCCGAGGATGGTCTTCACCCGCTGCAGGCGGTGCACCGCGATGTTGAGCTCGCCGCCGTTGTCGTCCACATGGTGGTCGGCGAACAGGTCGATCACGCTGCCCACCTCGTGCAGGATCTGCTTGAACCAAAGTTCGTAGGCCTGGTGGATCACGATGAAGAGCATCTCGTCGTGGGCCTTCACGCCGTGCTTGTCGCTCTCAGGGGCCTGCGCGCCCAGGATCTTGTCCAGCTGCAGGTAATCGGGGTAGTAGACGTTGCTCATTTCAGCAGGTGCCCATGTCGTGGTACGGTGGCGAATGTAGCGGGGGACGCCCTCGTGGAGTTGACGACCGTCACGATGCAGGATGCGGCGGTCCGGAATGCGGCGTTGTAGCTTGCGGCATGCTGAAGTCCTTGCTCCTGATGGCGGGCCTGTTGTTCGCAGGCCGGACCCTTGCCCAGAATGACGCGGTGCCGCCACCGCCGCCCATGCCCGATGTGGACGACACGGAGCTCGTGGTGGTGGAGCAGATGCCCGAGTTCCCCGGCGGACAGGGGGCGCTGGCCGCCTTCATGGTCAAGGAGGTGAAGTACCCGAAGAAGGCGAAGCGCGACGGGATCGAGGGCAAGGTCTACGTCAGCTTCGTGGTGGACACCGCGGGGAACATCACCGATGTGAGCATCCTGCGCGGTGCGCACCCGCTGCTCGATGAGGAGGCCATGCGCGCCGTGCGCCTGATGCCCAAGTGGACGCCCGGCAAGCAGAATGGAAAGCCCGTGAAGACGCGGTTCAGCCTGCCCGTCGTCTTCAAGCTCACCTAGCGCGGCCTTACACCAGCTTCACCACGAGCTTGCCGTTCTCCTCGGTCACCGGGTAGTGCGTGAGGTCGCTCTTCGCCGGGCCGCTGAGGTGCTTGCCCGCGAGGTCGAAGGTGCTGTGGTGCCAGTCGCATTCCAGCACGCCGTTCTTGTCGCTCAGCGGACCGCCCTTGTGCGGGCACTTCAGCAGCACGGCGGTGTAGGTCCCGTCCGCCTGCCTGGCGATGAGCACCGGGTCGCTCACGGCCTTGGGCTTGATGATCGTGCGGCTCTCGGCGCCGAGGTCGGCCATGGGCACGAGGGCCCTGCCGTTCTCCTCCACCATGCCGGTGGCGGCCTTGGCGGTGGAGCAGCCTTCGAGGGCGGTGAGGGCGGGGATGGCCGCGAGGGCCACGCAGGCCTGGCAACCGGTGAGCAGAAAGGAGCGACGGTCCATGGGGTGTGGGTGTGTGCACCCAAGATAGGAGCGGGGAGCTGGAGCACGGCCCCGCGTCACCCGATGAAGATGAGCTCCACGTGCTCGCCTTCCTTCAGGAAGAGGTCCCGCAGGCGGAACTCGAGCATCCAGCCGGCCACGGGGGCATCGGCGCGCAGCTCCACGGGGGTGTAGGTCCAGCGGCGGATGTCCTTGAACACTGGATCGGGCCAGGTGTGGTTGTACAGCAGGCTGAAGCGCTGCGGCTGATGGTCCACCACGAGCGGGCGGCCATCACCATCGAAGGCGGTGGTGGTGACCATGACGGCCGCACGGCTCAAGCGGCGCTGCCATTCCGCCGGCGGGTCGTGCGTGAAGAAGAGCGCCTGCCGGAACTCCAGCCGGGGCATGGTGCCCGCGCTGAAGCGCGCGTCGGGGAACTGCCGGTCGAGGCGGATGTGGCGGGCACCCATGGCGGCGAATGTAGAACGCACGCTCCGCTACCTTGTGCACGTTGAACATCCGATGCGGACCGCCACATCCTTCCTGCTGCTGCTCCCACTGCTGGCCGTCGCCCAGCCGCCGGTGAAGGATGCGTTGGATGCGGCCGACGACAAGGCCGGCGCGGTGATCGAAGCCCCCGCAGGTCGCCAGGCCGATCCGCGCACCGACACCCTGCATGTCTTCGATCGCGTGGACGTGATGCCTGTTCCGGCGGAGGGATTCCTTGAGTCGTGCGGTCCCGCGTCAACTGGGGATGTCGGCCTGGAGCCGGAATGTCTGCAGCGCACCAAGGTGTACGTGCGCTTCATCGTGGAGCGCGACGGCCGATCGACGGATCCGGCGGTGGTGAAGGGCGCCTGCCCAAGCCTGGATCGCCTCGCGCTGGAGTGCGTGAAGGGCTCCCCGCGTTGGAAGCCCGGCGAGTTGGATGGTGTGCCCGTGCGTGTGCGGATGGTGGTGCCGGTCCAGTTCGAGCCGCGGTAGGGAACGGTGCTGTTCGTATGGGCCGGAAAATTCTCTGCGCCTCCGCGTCTCTGCGGCTGATCAGAACCGCACCTTCAATTGCAGGTGCAGGTCGCTCTTCATGTTGCCGCTGATCTCCTGCAGCCCGCTGCTGATGCGGTCCTGCCCGTTGTAGATCCAGGCGCCGTAGCGCACCCACAGGTCCACGCGGCGCAGGGGCGTGGCGCGCACCATGGCGTACCAGCGGATGCCCTTGTCGTAGTAGGGCGGCAGGCTGTACAGGCCGATGAGGTCGTTCTCGTAGGCGTAGATGCGGGCGTTGTAGGTGTCGGTGGCGTACACGGCGATGCGCCCGCTGAACTCGAAGATGCTCTTCACCGGGCGGTGCACCACGTCCTGGTAGATGAGGAAGCCATGCTCCAGCGGTGCATCGGCGCGCTGGTAGTCGATGCTCTCCACGCGCGTGCGCAGGCTCACGCTCTCGCTCACCTTGTAGCTGGCGTTGAAGCGGTAGTTGGTCTGTGTCACATCGACCAGCGGGTCCACGCCGCTCACGTCCACGTTGGTGTTGCGCTGGTGCATCTGTCGGCGCACGCGGCCGTACACCTCCACGCGCTTGCTGGGCTTCCAGGTCACCTGCGCGAGCCAGTCGCTGCCCTGGCTGGGCGCGTTGATCTGGTAGCGCAGCCACGGGAAGCGGAACTGGTCGAAGTACGCGCTGATGGTCCAGGTGCGGTCGGGCTTCAGCTCCATGCCCATGTAGTAGCCGCGCTCGTTCCAGGCGTTGGAGCCTTCGGCGAAGGCCAGGCTGTACAGGCCGATGTAGTCGCGCTGGTAATCGCGGTACAGCATGGCCAGGCTCAGCCGCCGGTCCAGCGCCACCAGCACGCCCGTAAGGCCGGCCATGCCGCCGTTGCTGCTGCGCGCGCCTTCGCCGAACCAGGTGAAGTTGCCATGGATCACGTTCCAGTCCACCCCGAGGTTGGTGTTGCTGTTGCCCTGGAACTCGAACTGGTTGTAGGGCTTGGTGTTCTTCAGCAGGCTCACGTCGTAGGCCGCGCGCGCGCCGGTCATGCCCACGCTCCAGCTGGGCTTGCGGTAGTGCACATGCCCGCCCACGATGGTCTCGCCGATGGCGTCCTTCTTCTCAAGCTCATTGTACGTGCGGTGCAGCCCGTCCTCCTGGAAGCTGCTGAAGGCCGCCGCCTGGTCCACGGTCTCGGCCTGCGGGTCGTCGGGGTTGGTGAGGCTGGCGTCCAGGTCCTTGCGGCTGGCGAAGGCGGTGACCTCGAGGTTGCGCACGGGTTCGAACTGCACGGCGGCCCCGCGCAGGAACTGGTTCTCGTTCACGCTGGTGTAAGGGGAGAGGCCGCGCGCGTTGCGCTTCACGTTCATGGTGTACGAGCTCTTGGCCGCGAAGCCGAAGCCCGACCAGAAGGTGAGCCCCTGCCCGAACTGCGCGAGGTAGTCGCCAAGCGCCACGGCCTTCACCGGACCCACGTCGCGCAGGAACACGTGCGCGCTGTAGAAGTCGAAGCCCTGCGACTGCGTGCCGCGGAAGAACTCCTCACCATCGTCCTTCTCGGCGGTGAAGCCCACGCTCACGTTCTGCCGGTAGCGGAAGCGGTAGCGCGTGTACAGCTTCCAGGGGCTGCCCAGGTAAACCTTGCTGTTGGCGCGCAGCGAGTCGTACACCAGCGGGTCGCTCACATCGGGCAGCGGCTCGCCGTCGGGGTCGGTGTAGGGCTTGTTGAAGGGGTCGCCGCCGCCGATGTAGCCCTTGCGCTGTTCGATGTTGATCTGGCTGCGCACCGTCCACTCGTGCCCGCCGTTCTTCAGCATCTCCTTCAGGGAGGCATGGGTGGCGCCGCTGTTCTCGCGCACGTCCACGAAGGGCCGGATGAGCCGCAACGTCGCGGGATCCAGCTGGTCGATGGTCTGCAGCTCGTAGAACGACTGGAAGGGACCGAAGCGCGCCATGTGCTCCACGATGGCGGCGATCTGCACGTCGCTCAGCAGTTGCAGGGTGGCGAGCTCATCGGCGGTGGTGTGGTTGAGGTCGATGGGGTCGTTGTAGTGGTCCACCAGCACCTCGAACAGGTTGGTGAGGTCCACGCTGCTCTCGCTGCCGAGGCGTTCGGCCGCGGCCTCGATGCGCTGCTCGATGAGGTCGCGCGGGATGCCGATGTCCTGCTGGGCCCGGGCCGCCGGCCACGCCAGTACCAGGGCGAGGAGCACCGGCGCGCGCCGCATCAGAACCGGTAGTTCAGGTTCACCATGGGCGTGGCGCCCAATTGCGAGCGCAGCACCACGGCCAGGTCCACGTCCACGTGCCCGGTGCGCACGCCCACCCCGAAGTGGCCCTGCGTGGGGCCGCTGCTGAAGCCCGTGCGCAGGTAGAGGGCCTCCACCGGGCGGTACTCGATGCCCAGGTGGTAGCGCTCGGGCATGTCGATGTCCTTCTCGGCCTCGGCGGTCATGGTCACGCGCGGGTTGAAGGTGTAACCGAGGCCGGCGCGCAGCAGGGTGGGGGCGCGGTCCAGCGGGTCGGTGCTGAGGCTGGCCTGGGTGGGGTTGTACAGGTGCGCACCGATCCACAGGGCCTCGGTGAGCTTCGCCTGCACGCCGAGCTCCACGGCCACGGCGCTGGTGGAGCCGTAGTTCTCGCCGAACTGGAGGTGGAGGTAGTCCATCTGCACGCCCACGCGCAGCCCGTCGCCCAGCCGCATGGCGTAGGCCAGCCCGAACTTCTGCTCGCGGTACAGGTTGTACCCGAAGCTGTTGCCGCTCACCGCGATGGTGCCCTTGCCCAGCGGCATGGCGAAAGCGAGCCCCTGCATGGCGAGCTCGGTGCTCATCCAATGCTGCTGGTAGTAGAGGCCGGCCACCGGCTTCTCCAGTCCGGCAAGGCCCGCCTGGTTGTGGCGGATGCTCCACAGGTCCACCAGGGTGATGCCGGCGTTGCCCATGCCGGCGATGCGGGCCCCCACGGGCAGGTCCTCACCGCCCGCCCGGGTGAACAGGGGCAGGCCCAGCATCAGCAGGGGGAGCAGCCGTCGCATGCCGCCGAAAGTAGGGATCGACCGTTACATGGCCCGTTGCCCCGGCCGGCGGGGCGCCAATTCCGCACGCCCTAACTTCGCCGCCCCGCCATGGACCGTGTCCGCCTGCACGACAAGATCTTCGAGCCCTTCATCCCGGCCCGGGAGCTCGATTCCGCCATCGACCAGGTGGCGGCCGACATCAACGTGGAGTACGCCGGCAAGCGCCCGCTCTTCCTGGGGGTGCTCAACGGGGCCTATTTCTTCGCCGCCGAGCTGGTGAAGCGGGTCACCGTGGAGTGCGAGATCACCTTCGTGAAGGTGGCCAGCTACCACGGCACCCAGAGCAGCGGGCAGGTGGCCCAGCTCATCGGGCTGAACGAGCGCCTCAACGGCCGCCACGTGGTGGTGCTGGAGGACATCGTGGACACCGGTGGCACCATGGAGCACATCCTGGCGCTGCTGAAGGACCACCACCCCGCCAGCGTGGCGGTGGCCACCATGCTCTTCAAGCCCGACGTGTTCACGAAGGACTTCCCCATCGACCACGTGGCCCTGCGGATCCCCAACGCCTTCGTGGTGGGATCGGGCCTGGACCATGACGGACTGGGCCGCAACCTGCCGGGCATCTACCGGATCGTTCCCTGATCGAACCATGAGCAACAAGCTGAACATCGTCCTCTTCGGGCCCCCGGGCGCCGGCAAGGGCACGCAGAGCGAATTCCTGATCAAGCGCCACGGGCTGGTGCACCTGAGCACCGGCGACCTGTTGCGCGCGGAGATCCAGGCCAACTCGCCGCTGGGCCAGCAGGCGCAGGCGCTCATGAGCGAGGGCCTGCTGGTGCCCGACGAGATCGTCATCGGCATGATCAGCAACAAGCTCGACGCGCACAACACCGCCAAGGGCTTCATCTTCGACGGCTTCCCCCGCACCAAGGCGCAGGCCGAGGCCCTCGACAAGCTCCTCGAGGGCCGGGGCGAATCCATCACCGCCATGCTGGCGCTGGAGGTGCCCACCGAGGAACTGGTGAAGCGCCTGCTGGGCCGCGGGGCCACCAGCGGACGGCCCGATGACAAGGACGAGACCGTGATCCGCAAACGCATCGGGGAGTACGAGGCCAAGACCGCCCCGCTGAAGGACTATTACTCCGGGCAGGGCAAGTACACCGGCATCAATGGTGTGGGCGGGATCGACGAGATCACCGCGCGCCTCATGCAGGCCATCGGATGAACCGCCGCGTGCGCCGCGGTCCTGCTGGGGCCGGGGCGCATGGAACCACCGGCACCTGAGCGAACGACATGAGCGGATCCCCCAACTTCATCGACTACATCCGCATCAACTGCCGCAGCGGCAAGGGTGGTGCCGGCAGCCGCCACCTGCGGCGCGAGAAGTACATGCCCAAGGGCGGTCCCGATGGCGGCGACGGTGGCAAGGGCGGCGATGTGATCGTGCGCGGCAACGCCAACATGTGGACGCTGTTGCACCTGCGGTACACCAAGCACGTGATCGCCGGCGATGGCGAGGTGGGCGGGGCCAACCAATGCAGCGGCAAGGCCGGCCGCGACATGGTGGTCGAGGTGCCCCTGGGCACCGTGATCCGCGATGAGGAGACCGGGGAGGTGATGGCCGAGATCACCACCGACGGGGAACAGCACGTGCTGCTGCCCGGTGGCCGCGGCGGCCTGGGCAACCAGCACTTCGCCACCGCCACACGCCAGACCCCCCGCTTCGCGCAGCCCGGCGAGCCCGGCATCGACAAGTGGGTGGTGATGGAACTGAAGGTGCTCGCCGATGTGGGCCTCGTGGGCTTCCCCAACGCCGGCAAGAGCACCCTGCTCTCCGTGGTGAGCGCCGCAAAGCCCAAGATCGCCGACTACCCCTTCACCACGCTGCAGCCCAACCTGGGCATCGTGCCCTACCGCGACGGGCGGAGCTTCGTGATGGCCGACATCCCCGGCATCATCGAGGGCGCCAGTGAGGGACGCGGGCTCGGCCTGCGCTTCCTGCGGCACATCGAGCGCAACAGCGTGCTGCTCTTCATGGTGCCCGCCGACAGCAACGACATCAAGCACGACTACGAGGTGCTGCTGAACGAGCTGGAACAGTACAGCCCCGAGCTGCTCCACAAGGACCGCGTGCTCGCCATCACCAAGTGCGATATGCTCGATGAGGAGCTGATGAAGGCGATGCGGAAGGAGCTGCCGAAGGGCGTGGAGAGCGTGATGATCAGCTCGGTGGCCGGCCTGGGCCTCGATGCCCTCAAGGACCTGCTCTGGCGCAAGCTTCACTGACCATGGGCCTGCTGGACCGCATCGTCGCCGCGGACCAGGCCGCCTTCCTGGCGGTGAACGGCGCCGGCACACCCGTGCTCGATCCCTGGATGACCGCGGTGAGCGACTTGCGCCTGTGGATCCCCTTGTACCTGGCCTTTCTGGTGATGCTGCGCCTGCGCTGGGGCTGGCGCGGCCTGTGGATCGCCCTGCCCGTGATCGCCCTGATGGTGCTGTGCAGTGATACGGGCTCGGTGCTGCTGTTCAAGAACACGGTGCTCCGCCTGCGGCCCTGCCACGAGCCCACGCTCGCCGGTCTGGTGCGCCTGGTGCCCGAAGCCTGCGGAGGTCAGTACGGCTTCGTCTCCTCGCACGCCTCGAACCACTTCGCCATCGCCGCGTTCATGGCGGGCACCCTGCAGCGACGGCCGCGCTGGGCCCCGCTGGTCCTGTTCGCATGGGCCGGGCTCATCGCCTTCAGCCGCGTGTACCTTGGGGTGCACTACCCGGCCGATGTGATCGTGGGCGCCCTGTACGGGACCTTGGTCGGGTCGCTGTTCTTCCTCCTGTACCGTACCGTGCACCAACGCACCATCACCCCATGAACCTCTGGCTCGCCATCTTCCTGGGCGGAGGCCTCGGCAGCGTCACGCGATACGCCGTCAGCCGCCTCTTCATGCGGTGGGACCTCGGTCCCTTCCCCTGGGCCACGCTCACCGCCAACCTCGCGGCCACGGCCTTCCTCGCCTGGCTTGTGATGCGCTGGCAGGTGCACCTGCCCGGCCGCGAACACTGGCGCGCGCTGCTGGCCATCGGCTTCTGCGGAGGTTTCAGCACCCTCAGCACCTTCAGCTACGAGAACTACACGCTGTTGCGCGATGGCTTCGTGGGCCACGCCGTGCTCAACATGCTCATCAGCGTGGGCGCAGGCATCGTGCTCTTCCACCTTTTCGCCCGATCCACATGAGGACCTTCCCCATCTTCCTCGCCATCCTCGCCGCAAGCGGGCTGCACGCGCAGCAGCCGGCCAAGCCCTCCTGGCAGGCTCCACCGAAGCTCGTGGTGGGCATCGTGGTGGACCAGATGCGCGTGGACTACATCTACCGGTACTGGGACAACTTCGGCGAAGGGGGGTTCAAGCGCCTGTTGAACGAGGGCAGCTTCCAGCGCGACGCGCATTACACCTACATGCCCACGGTGACCGGACCTGGCCACGCGAGCATCTACTCCGGCACGACGCCCTCGATGCACGGCATCATCGAGAACGAGCGCTACGACGCCCGCACCCGCCGGAGCATCTACTGCGTGGAGGACACCAGCGTGCGCGGTCTGGGGAGCGGCACCACCGCCGGACGCCGATCGCCCGTGCAACTGCAGGCCGGCACCCTGGCCGATGAGCTGGAGCTGCGCTTCAGCGGCGCGTCGCATACCGTGGGTGTCGCGCTCAAGGACCGTTCGGCGATACTGCCCATCGGCCGCACCGGTGATCTGGCGTGCTGGTTCGTCGGTGGCAATGAGGGGAAGGCCATCACCAGCACCTGGTACCGCAAGGCCCTGCCTTCCTGGTTGGGGTCCTTCAACGACCTTGGGCTCCCCGACAAGTACCTGCGGCGCACCTGGTCGCTGCTCCTGCCGGCGGACCGCTATCATTTGCTCGTGCCCGACGACAACCCGTACGAGATCCCCCTGGCGGCCGGGCTGCGTCCCACGCTTCCGGTGAACCTCGATTCACTGCGGCGGGCAGGGGCGACCCTCGATCTGCTCAGCTACACGCCGTGGGGCAACACCTGGACCACGGACCTTGCGCTGGCGGCGGTGGACGGCGAGGACATGGGGCGCGACAGCATCACCGATCTCCTGGCGGTGAGCTACAGTTCGCCGGACATGCTCGGCCATCGCATGGGACCGCGCGCGTTGGAGCTGGAGGACATGTATCTGCGCCTCGATCAGGAACTGGCCAGGCTTCTGAACGAGCTCGACACGCGCGTGGGCAAGGGGCGTTACACCGTGTTCCTCACCGCCGACCACGGTGCGGTGGATGTGCCCCAGCTGCTGAAGGACCGGAAGGCCTCCGCCGGGTATGTGGACATGAACGCTGTGGCGGAGCAGGTGATGCGCGAGTTACCGGCCCTGGTGAGCGGTGGTGCCCTCATGCTGGACACGGTGGTCGACGGGCAGGTGTACATCGGCGGCGGAAGGGAATACCGTCGGATGTTCGCCGATCGCCTCATGGAGCATCCCGCCGTGGCCATCGCCATCACCAAGGAGGACCTGATGTCGGGCGCGGACCATCATCCCCTGATCGGCATGCTGGCGAACGGCTTCTCACCGGCGCGATCGGGCGAGGTGCTCTACGCGCTGCGTCCCGGCTATTTCGGGTCGGTGTCCTCCCTGGCCGGACGTGGCACCACGCATGGCAGCGGCTGGAACTACGACACCCATGTGCCCGTGATCCTCTACGGTCAAGGTGTGCGGCAGGGCGAGGTGCTGCGCCGCACGGCCATCACCGACATCGTGCCCACGGTCTGCGCGATCATCGGGATGGGCACGCCCGACGCGACGAGCGGATCCATCGTGCAGGAGGCCCTACCGGCACGCTAGCGCTGTTCACTTCGCGCTGTTCACACATCCCGCCCAAGGTGGGAGGATCCCGCGGTGCATCGCCGATAGCTTCGTCCATGCTGATGGATGGTGGCATGCCGTGCATGGCCTTCGAGGCCTGGGAAGAGGGTGAGGTGCTGCGGCTCCTGCTCCGCAGTGTGACCCCGATCGATAACCGCATCATCAAGGACATCCTGCGCGCGATGGACCTGCTCGATCCGTACGGCACGCGGCCGGTGATGGTGGAGCAGGAGCAGCTCATGCGCATGACCACCGAAGCCCGCGCCCTGCTCGTGCGGTCGTGCCGCAACGGCCATCGCCCCGTCGCGTTCGTGGCGGGCGATCTGCCCGAGCGGATCCAAGGCGAGTTCTTCGCCCGTTTCCACCGCCCCCCGTTCCCCTTCCGGGTCTTCGGTTTCCGCGAGGAGGCCGAACACTGGTTGCTCGGTCAACGCGCCGTGCTGGCCTTCTCCCTTTCCTAGCCTGTTGATGCACCGGTGAAGATCTCGCCGGACCTGCGCAGGCACCCACCTGAAAGGCCGGGTAGCTTCGTGCCATGATCCGTCTGGTCCCGCTGCTCTGCCTTCCCCTGGCGCTCCACGCGCAGGATGGTGTGCAGCTCACGGCGGAAGGCGACACGCGCATGGTGATGGTGCGCGGTGTGTCCGGATCCGACGGCGCGGCGAGCCCCCTGTTCCAGGCCACCTGGCGGTTCGCCGGCAGCGAGGCCGATCCCGTGATGTCGTTCCAGCGCACCTCCATGGAAGGCGATGCGAGCGGGGTGATGCTCGATGAGCTCGTCCTCGCGGGCATGGGCGCCTTTCTCGATGAACATGTGCACTTCGAGAAGCAGGGCGTGCGGGCCGACCTTCCGGTTCCGGCGATGGTGGGCCGGTTGAACGGCATGGTGCGCGCGGCCACCGATGAGCTGGGCGGAGGCGATGGCACGGCCGCCGTATCGCAGCCCACCATGGAACAGCTCGATCGCCTGTGCCGCATCGATTGGAGCCAGGCACGTTTCGGGGTGGATGGCGGCGCCGAGCAGGACAAGTACCTCGCCATCTACTACTACGTGCGCAGCCAGCGCGAGGAGCTGGCACGCCAGCTGAAGGCCGACCTGCTGCCCCTGTCGCGCGTGCCGGTGGTGCGGGCCGAGGTGCTGCCGCCCGGCCGTTCCGTGCCGGTGAACTCGGTGTGCGGCACCGTCTTCGACGACCAGAACTACCTCTGCGCCCTCGATCTGGCGCTGGAGGATACGATGGCGGGAGCGCCGGACACGCGCCTCGACCCCGCGGCCTTCGACCGCCTGGTGGAGACCAAGGCACCGCCCGCACTGAAGGTGCGCAAGCGTGACCGATGGCTCAAGGCCGAGCTGGACCGCCTCAATGAACGGATCGAACAGGCGGACCAGCGACGCGAGCTCTGGGCGCTTCGCGACAGGCTGGACGACATCGAGGCGCGCATGGACGACCTGTCCATGGAGGTGCAGGACCTCCAAGCGGAGACGCCCGAGAACCCGCTGGCCGACCTGAGCGCGCTCACCGGCTCCAACATCACCCTGCATTTCGCGAAAGGGTCCGTGGTCATCACCGCGGAGCACCAGGTGCTGTTGAACGAGGTCTTCGAACAGCTGGCGCGCGGCCCACGGCAACGCCTGCTGATCACCGGATACTCCGACACCAGTGGTGATCCGGCGACCAACCTGCGGCTGAGCGAGATGCGGGCCCGGGTGGTGAGGGACCATCTGCTGCGGCGCGGCATCGCCGAGGACCGCCTGCTGATGAACTACCTGGGTGCTGCGCGCGCCACGGGGGATGCCGCGCGGGACCGCCGCGTGGAGCTCGAGTGGATCGCGGAGTAGGGCTCAGTTGAGCGGGTGCAACATGCGGAACTGCACGTCGAACACTACGCCTGCACCATCCTCGCGCGGCCGCACCGCGAAGGAGCCGTCCAGTTGGCCGGCGAGCGCGTCCACGATCTCCAGGCCGAGCTTGGAGGGGTCGTTCCGCGCCTCGGGGTCCATGCCCTTGCCGTTGTCCTGCACCGTCAGGCGGTAGAGGTCCGGTGAGACCTGCCGCACCGCGATCTCGATGTGCCCGCCCGTGGCATATGGGAACGCGTGCTGGTGGCAATTGTCCAGGAGCTCGCACAGGATGATGCCCAGCTCGATGGCGGTATCGGGGTCCGAAACGATCCCCGCGGTCTCTACCGTGTGGCTCACCGCACGGCTGCGCGGCTCGTGCAGCGCGGAGACGGCATCGGCGAGCTGCTTGAACAGGTCCTGCAGGCGGATCGTCCGGAGGTCCTGCATCCCGTAGAGCTTGTGATGCACGAGCGCCATCGCGTCGATGCGCCGCTTCCCCCGCACGAACTCGGCGCGGGCCGGGCCTTCGGGGATCCGCTGGGCCTGGAGGTTCAACAGGCTGCTCACCACCTGCAGGTTGTTCTTCACGCGGTGGTGCACCTCGCGGTCGAGCACCTCGCGCTCGCCCAAGGCCTTGGCCAGCTCGCGCTCGCGCGAGCGTGTCCGCTTCTCCTGCTGCCGCAGCAGGTCGCTTTCGCGCAGGCGACGGACGTAGGACATGGTGAGCAGCACGGCCAGCAGAAGCAGGAACAGGCCGCAGAGCCCCAGGGCCACCCGTTCGGGCCTGATCCAGCCCTCGAGCAGTTCGTCGTCCACCACCGCGCCCAGGTGAAGGGTCTCCCCGTTCAATGCGTGGGGTAGCACCAGGGCGTGGAAGGTGTGGTCGCCGGCGATCCCGGTGAACATGGACCGGCCAGGGCTCGATCGCCAGTGTTCGATGGCCGCTTCCTCCAGCGGTGAACGACGCTCCGGGTCGGCCAGGGCGATCAGGTCGCGGCCATCGCTGTCGAGCAGGATGGGGCCCGCCGTGACGTCCTCTTCACCGTCCATGTTCGCGGCCAGGGCGATCCGCACGTCGATCGTGAAGGCGATCACCCGGAAGGGATCGCGCTCCGAATCGGGCCGCACCAGCATGGACAGGTGATGGAGCGAGACGTTCGCGGGGTCCGATGACCAGATCGGGCCACCGGTGCGGTCCTCCAGGGCGCGGCTGAACCAGACCGCCTGACGGGGGTCAACGAGCGTGTCCTGCACCCAGTGCATGCCCATTCCCGAGGGTCCTTCCTGATGCGTGTGGGGCGGGATGATCAGCGGCATGAAGGCCAGCGTGGTGTCCCGCGTGCGCACCTCCCATCCGGCATCCGTGCGCAGCAGCGAGAGCTCAGCCCCGTAGGTGTTGCTCTGATGGATCGCCGTGATCGCCCAACGCGAGCTCATCAAGGGCTTCCAGCGTTGCAGCAGTTCCCTCAGCGGCAGGCTGTCGAACTGGGCGAGGAAGGCCGCCTCGTGCTCAAGGTCCGAGGCGTAGTTCTTCACGTTCTCGTCCAATCGGGTGCCGGTGACCTCGACGATGTGGTCGAGCGTCCGCTGGGCGAGCACCTCGGCGCGCTGCTGGCTCATCCGAAGGCCGAAGGCCACGAGCAGCACGGCCAGGCCCATCGATCCGGCGATGGACCAGAACAGGAACGGGCCGATGGTGCGGCGTGCCTTCATGCCAGGAGCTTGCGCAGCACGGACAGGCAGCGTTCCAAGGCCGCTTCGTCGATGTCCAGGTGCGTTACCAACCGCACCTGGGTGGGGGAGATGGCGTGGCCGAGCACGCCCTGCTCGCGCAACCGCGCCACCAGGGTCTTGGCGTCGGTTCCGCCTTGAAGGGCGAAGATCACGATGTTGGTCTCCACCGGCAGCACCTCGGACACCCCACCCATGCGGGCAAGGGCATCACCCAAGGTTCGGGCCCTGCGGTGGTCCTCGGCCAGGCGCTGCACATGGTGCTCCAGGGCATACAGCCCCGCGGCCGCCAGGATGCCCGCCTGCCGCATGCCACCACCGAACCGCTTGCGCACGCGAAGCGCTTCCTGGATGAAGGCGCGATCGCCGACGAGCACGGAGCCCACCGGGGCACCAAGGCCCTTGCTCAGGCACACCGAGATGGAATCGAACTGCGCCCCCCAGTCCGCCGCTCGCTCGTTCCGGGCGATGAGCGCGTTGAAGATGCGCGCCCCGTCCATGTGCAGCGCGAGCCCAAGGTCCCGCGCGGTGCGGCGAAGGTCCTTCACCTGCTCGAGGTCCCAGGTGCTGCCGCCGCCCCGGTTGCAGGTGTTCTCGATGCTCACCAGCCGGGTGCGGGCGGCATGGGGGTCCGATGGGTCGCTGCGGTTCACGCGCACGTCGCCGGCGGTGAAGCGCCCCCTGTCGCCCCGCACCAGGCGCACGCTGCAACCGCTGTTCGCCATCAGGCCCCCGCCTTCGTAGCGGTAGATGTGCGCTCCTTCGTCGCAGATCACCTCGTCGCCGGGCCGCATGTGCACGGCGAGCGCCACCTGGTTGGTCATGGTGCCCGAAGGACAGAAGAGGCCCGCTTCCTGGCCGAACAGCGCGGCCACCCGGTCCTGCAGGGCGTTCACCTGCGGGTCCTCACCGAACACATCGTCGCCCACCTCGGCGGCGGCCATCGCTTCGCGCATGGCCGGTGTGGGGCGCGTCACCGTGTCACTGCGCAGGTCTGCGAATGGCGTGGTCATCCGTTCAAAGTAAACGGATCGCGGCATGCCCGCGAAGGGCTCAATGCGTAACAACGAGGGGAAGCGAACGCTGCTCGGCCCCTTCGTTCCAACGAACGATGTAGGTGCCGGCGGCCAGCGTGTTCGTCCGCAGGATGCAGCGCTCGCCCAGGCGGATGAAGGGAACGGCCATCACGCGCCCGGAAAGGTCGATCACCTGCATGGTGTACACCTCGGGTGCCACGCCCACGATGTTGACCTCCTGGTCGGCCGGCACCGGATAGGCCCTGGGCGCCGAGAAGAAGCTGAAGTCCACCACGGCCACGCCGGAATGGCGCACCTCGCCGTCCATGTCCTCCTGCTCAAGCCGGTAGTAGCCGGTGCCGGGCAGCGGGAAGAGGTCGAGGGCGTCGTAGAGGTTCTGCTCGTTGCTCCAGCCTGCACCCGCGCGTTCCGCGATGGTGATCCACTCCTGCTGGTCGGCCGAGCGTTGCACCCGGAACAGCCGGTTGTCCTGCTCGGAGGCGGTGGCCCAGGATACGCGCACGTGCTCGTTCTCGGGCTTCGCGGTGAAGTAGAGCAGTTCCATCGGCAGGGTGATCAGACCGCCGAAGCCCTGCACCCCGCTGTTCGGCAGGCCAAGGCCGGTCTGCGCGCGTCCGTTGCTGGGGTCGTGCACGCCGCCCACGCCGGATTGCGTGCTGGTGGTGGCGTTGCCACCGGGTGCCACCGTGGCGGCGCAGGCCACGAAGCCCTGCCCACCGCCCCCCCCGCCGCCTTGGGTGTCGATCCAGCTGCCTGCGTTGGTGTTGGACACGATGCCGCCGTTCCCCCCGTTCGCCGCGCAGATCAACGGACAGGCCGCGTCCACGTCCAACAGGGTCACGTCCAGGTAGACCGTACCACCGGCTCCACCTCCACCCGCACCGTCCGGCGGCGCTCCGATGGAGTTGCCTCCGTTGGCCCCGTTCGCGATGATGCGGGCGATGTTGCTGGGACAGCTCGCACCGGGCAGTGTTTGCAGCGTGGCCGCCTCGATGATGATGATGCCACCGCCGTTCCCGCCGGCGCCGCCGATCCCGTTGTCCGCCTGTCCGCCGCCGCCGCCGCCGCCCATGAAGAAGCGGTCATAATTGATCCAGGGGAAGGTGATGATCCCGCCCAGTCCGCCCGCCCCAGGGGTGCACGTGTAGCCGCCGCCTCCGGCGCCGCCCTGGGTCACGTGGCCACCGCCACCGCCGCCGGTGTTCTTGGTGCTGCCACCGCCGCCACCGTTCACGAACTTGCCCCGGCCGTAGCGAACCGTGGCCACGTCCACCCGTTGAACGCCTTCGCCCTTCTCCCCGTAGTTGGTGCTGTTGGTGGCGTACACCGTGGCGTTGCACGTGGAGGTGAAATTGGCCGATGGCGCTCCACCGCGGTACCCGCATCCGGAGGCGTTGATGTCGTGCCCCACCGTGAGCGTGCCGGGCACCCGGAAGGCGATCACCCCGCCGATCGACCCGTTCCATGGGATGGCGGGGATGTTGGCGGTGGTGGCCCAGTTCGGTGCGCCGAAGGTGGGGTAGGTGATGATCTGCACCGCGCAACGGGCACAGATGGAATAGCTGTTCGCCAGCGGACCGGTGACCGTGATGGACGTGGGAATGCTGCCCACCTCGGTGTGCGATGCGATCGTGCGCACCTCCCACTTGCCGGCGTTGCTCATGTTGAAGATGTCGCCGAAGGTGCTGTTGTTGGCCAGGTTGGTGCCGCACACGTCCGACTGCATCTGCATGATAATGACCTGCTCGCCGTTCTCGAAGGTGTCGTAGGTCTCGTTCACGTTCGTGACGTTGAACGTGAGGCCCACGATGCTGCTCACGGCCGCATGCCCGTTCACCTGGGCATGCATCATCGGGACCATCAGGACGGTCGCCAGCAGCACCAAGGTGCGGTAAAAAGAAGGGCTCATGGATGCCTGCAAGACGCACCCTTTCCAGAGGCGGTTGCTTGCTGCAAGGTACGGATCTTCAGCAGGTTTCAAAGTGTGACGAACGGTTCATTGCCCCAGCTCCCGCTCCAAGGCCTCCAGGAGCGGGAGTTCCTTGCGTCCCACCCCGTGGAAGGCCTTGGCCACGGCATCGGCCGCGAACAGGATGGTGCGCCTGAGCTCCGGGGTCACCTCGTTCCGGTGCTGGCTGATGTAGGCCACGAACGACTCGAACTCGCCCTGCGCATCGGCCCCCTGCTCGGCAAGCACGTCGAACTCGAACTCGGTGATCCAGGCCTGGTCGGTTCCGTGGATGTCCGTCGCCGTTTCGGCCGGAACGAGCACCGTGCCCACCACATCGTGGAGGCGCTTCACCTCGGCGCGGCTCACCTGGCCATCAACGGCGGCGATGGCGTACAGCAGGCGCCCGAGTTCCTTGTAGAAGAGCTGGTGGTTCATGGGGTGAACCTAGCTCGGCGGGGTCAATGGGCCATTGACGAAGCTCAGGCTTGCGCGGCCGGCTTCTCCCAGCGATCGATCAGGCGCTGCCCCACGTGCTGCATGGGCACCTCGATCGCATGGTAGAGCAGGGTGCTCACGGCGGTGCCGAGGCCCACCACCAACAGGTACCGCAGTGCGTAGTTCACCAACGCGCCCGGTGTGCCGGTGTGAGGCACCAGGTCAACAAGGTGGAAGTGGTCCATCCAATGGAGCACGGCGAAGTGGACCAGGTAAAGGCTGAAGCTCACCTTGCCGATGTGGCGCACCACGGGGTTCACGATCAGGGTGAAGGGCCGGTGCGCGAGGGTCCAGGCCAACAGCACGAAGGCCATCCCGAACAGGGCGTGGGTGGGCATGATCACCTCACGCCGGGTGGCCAGGTGCACGATCATCACGCCGGCGAGCACGAACAGGTCGATGGGGCGCATCGTCCGGTCCTCCGCGTTGCCGCGCAAGAGGTAGTGAAGGAAGATGCCGAGCATGAAGAGCGGAAGCTGGCTCGGCAGGTAGAAGAAGAGGAACTCCTTCCACAGCCAGGTGGACGGGATGGGCTGGAGCTTCAGCAGCAGCACGTGAAGCACCAGCTTCAGCGCGATGGCGATCAGGAACCAACGGAGGGCCTGCTGCCCGCTCTTCACCGCACGGTGCAGGAACGGGATCAAGAGGTAGAAGGTCATCTCCACCGTGATGGACCAGCCGCCCGGCACCAGGCTGTTGATCCAGTAGGGGTTGAGGCCGTGCAGGAAGGTGAGGTTGGCGAGGATGTTCCCATCGGTGATGCCGGGCCCGTTATCGGTCCAGAAGTTGGGGCCGCGCCCGTTCTGCCACAGGTAGTACGCGATGCCCAGGTAGTACATGGGCGCGATGCGGAAGAAACGCCGGATGAAGAAGTTGCGGTCCACGTGGAGCTCCTTCCCCTGCCGGCGATCGTAGGAGAGGAAGAGGGTGAGGGCGCTCATGACGAAGAAGAGCTGCACGCCCATCTGGCCCATGCCGAACACCGTGCGGATGGCGGTCGGGTAGTCGTTGGCGCCGTATTGCGCGCAGTGCACCAGGATCACGGCCAGGATGGCCACACCGCGCAGGGCGTCGACGTAACCGAGCTTGTTCTGCGTTGCCATGCTGCCGTGCTTCAAAGGAAGGTGCCGCGCCACGCCGCAAGGCCACGATCCACCGGGCGCTTTTCAACGCCGCGCCCGGGATAAGGTTGCCGCTAGGGAAGCTTCACCACCGGAACCACCACGCCACCGGGCGATCGCACACAGTAGCGGCCCGGGCCCAGCGCGCTCAGGTCCAAGGACCGGTCGGGCGCCACGGTGGCGCGCAACACGGTGCGGCCCATGCCATCGGTCACCACGGCCTCCATCGGTCGTGAAGGACCTTCCAACCACACCAGGTCGGTGCAGGGGTTCGGGTAGGCGCGCCACGCTGGGGGCGAAATTTCTCCGATCCCCACCGGTAGATCCAACATCCACCAATCCGCATAGCGCTGTGCGACATCGCTGCCGGTGCCGAAATACGCCTTCGTGCCACCCCATGCGGTACCGGCCGCACCGCGTCGCGGACCGGCGGGGAAGGCGGGCAGCACCGTCCAGCTGTCGTTCCACGCGGAGTAGCGCCACACATCGGCATGCACCGTGGACTCATCGCTGGCCCCGCCGATCAACAGCCCTCCGTCCTGCAGGTCGATGCAGTTGCCGGTGTACCGGGCTTCGGGGAGGCTGTCCACAGGGCTCCAGGAGTTGGTCATCGGATCATAGCTCCAGCCGTCGCGCAGGGCGATGAACTGACCATCGACACCGCCGAACACGTACCCCTTCCCAAGGGCGCTGAAGGCCATGGCGCGCTGGCGAGGTGGCCCGGGCATGGGCGCGCGTGCCACCCATACGTTCGTCACCGGGTCGTACGCGAACAACTGCGCGGTGGTCGTTCCGTTCTGGAAGGCGCCGCCGGCCACATACGCCAGCCCGCCCACAGTGAAGCAGGCTGATGCGTAACGCGGCGTTGAAGGCAGCGGGCTCCTGACCGTCCAGATATCGAGCGCGGGGTCGTACATCCAAAGTTCCGTCGTTGGACCGGCGCTGGTGAGACCACCCTGCAGGTAGCCCTGGTCATTGAGCGAGAAGGATACCGCATGTTGTCTTCCGGCGGAGGGCAGGGGCGCTGCGGCCGACCAGGCATTGTTCCAGGTGGTATACCGGTACCAATCCGCCCTGAGCTGAAATCCTGCATCCATACCTGTCCCTACGAATACCTGACTCCCGATGGTGAAGGACACCGCATCATCACGGGTGATGGCGGGCAGGTCGGCGAGGGGCGTCCATTGCTGTGCCTGCACGTGAAGCCCGATGAGGAGGAGCGGGAGGATGCGATGGCGCATGCATCGAAGCTAACAGGTCAACGCCTGCGGGCGATCAGCAGGCCATCACGCAAGGGCACCAGCACCCGCTCCACACGCGGGTCGTTGGCCACCTTTTCCGCGTAGGCCACCAGGGCCTTGGTCTGGTGGTCCTG
>JBGAGX010000024.1:0-56515 GCA_044226515.1 Flavobacteriales bacterium
GTCCCGCCACCGGCCTGCTGAGCGGTCTCGGTGGAACACCGGATGCCGGTGGTAGCTGGAGCGGGCCGAGCCCCGTCGTGGGTGGCCTCTTCGATCCGGCGACGATGACACCGGGCGTGTACACCTACACCGTGAACGGCTCCGCACCCTGCCCCAGCGCATCGGCCAACGTCACCGTGAACGTGGTGGTGAACCCCGATCCCGGTACGCCCGGCGCGATCACGCTGTGCACCACCGATGCAGCGGCCGATCTCTTCGCACAGCTCGGCGGCACACCGGATGCGGGTGGATCCTGGAGCGGGCCGAGCACGCTCAACGGCAGCAGCTTCGATCCCGCCACCATGAACGGCGGCGTGTACACCTACACCATCTCCGTTCCACCGCCTTGCACGAACGCGGCTTCAACGGTCACCGTCACCCTGAACACACCGCCCGATCCCGGCGCGGACGCCATCGTGACCATGTGCGTGAGCAGTCCCGCAACGGACCTGTTCGCTGCCTTGGGCGGCACACCGGATGCCGGAGGGGTGTGGAGCGGGCCGAGCCCGATCGTGGGTGGCCTCTTCGATCCGGCCAGCATGACACCTGGCCTCTACACGTACACGGTGAACGGCGCTGCGCCTTGTCCGGATGCTTCCGCGACCGTGACGGTGAACGTGATCACACTACCGGACCCCGGCACGCCGGGCGCGATCACGCTCTGCAGCACCGATGCGCCGATCGATCTCTTCGCCCAGCTCGGCGGAACGCCGGATGCGGGCGGCAGCTGGAACGGGCCGAGCGCGGTGAGCGGCGGGCTGTTCGATCCCGTGTCGATGAGCGCCGGTGTGTACACCTACACCATCAACGTGCCACCGCCCTGTGTGAGCGTGAGCAGCACGGTGACGGTGGATGTGGTGGCGCCGCCGAACCCCGGCACCAACGGCACCCTTACCCTGTGCGCCACGAGCGGTGCGTCACTGCTCATCAACGCATTGGGCGGAGCTGCTGACCCCGGGGGCAGCTGGACGGACCCGAACGGCAACGCGCACAGCGGCACCTTCGATCCCGGGACCGACGTACCCGGTGCATACACGTACACGGTGGCCGGCCAGTCGCCGTGTGCGAACGCGACGGCCTCCGCCACGGTCACCGTGCAACCGCAGCCGAACGCCGGCCAGCCCGCCACGCTCAACCTCTGCATCAGCGGTGCGCCGGTGGACCTCTTCCCCGTGCTGGGTGGTGCCGACCCCAACGGCAGCTGGACGGGGCCGCTCGGTGCGTTCGGCGGCCTCTTCAACCCCGGCACCGACCCTGCCGGTGCGTACACCTACACCGTGCCCGGCACCTTCCCCTGCCCCGCGGCATCCGCCACGATCACGGTGAACGTGCTGTCGAACCCGAACGCCGGCGTCGATGCGGCGCTCACCCTGTGCAGCACCGGCAGCACCATCGACCTCTTCGCCCAGCTCGGCGGTGCCCCGGATCCCGGTGGTGCGTGGATGGACCCGAACGGGGCGAGCACCACGTCGACCTTCGACCCGGCGAGCGCCACGCCCGGCACCTACGCCTATCTCCTCTTGGTCCCGGCGCCCTGCGTGAACGATACGGCGCAGGTGACCGTGGGGGTGGTGATCGCACCGGATGCAGGCGCCGACGGAGGCATGACCCTCTGCGTGAGCGATCCGCCGATGGCCCTCTTCGGGCTGCTGGGCGGCTCACCCGACCCCGGTGGCACGTGGACCTCACCCTCCAACCAACCGTGGACGGGCCCCTTCGATCCCGCGACGGACGTGGCCGGCACCTACACCTACATGGTCGCCGGCACCTCGCCATGCCCGAACGATGCCGCCTTGGTGACCATGACCGTGGAGCCCATGCCCGATGCCGGGAGCGATGGCGTGATCACCGTATGCCCCGACGCGCAACCGGTTGCGCTCTTCACCCTGCTCGGCGGAACACCGGACGCAGGCGGCACTTGGACGGACCCCAACGGCCAGCCCAGCAACGGTGTGTTCGATCCGCTCACCAGCGCCCAGGGGAGCTACACCTACACCGTGTACAGCCTTGGTGCTTGCCCCAATGTGAGCGCGAGCGCCACAGTGAGCATCTACGTGATCGCGCAGCCTGAAGCGGGCCCGGACCTGGTGGTGTGCGCCATGAACGCGCCCCTGAACGCCACCGGGACCTGGAGCAGCGGTCAGTGGAGCGCACCCGCCGGCACCACGGTGATGGACCCGAGCGCAGCGGGCACCACGGCCTCTGCAATGGCGGGGGGCAGCTACACCTTCATCTGGTCCGTGCTGTCCACGGACGGATGCCCCACGCAGGACAGCGTCACCATCACCTTCACCGAACCGATCGTGGCCTCACCCACCACCAGCGATGCGGTCTGCTACGGGTATTGCGACGGCACGGCCGAAGTGGCCGCCACCGGTGGCAATGGCGCCTACGCGTTCCAGTGGAGCCCGCTCGTGGTGAGCACGTACAGCGCGAACGGCACCAGCGCCACCGGGCTGTGCGCCGGCGGTTACACGGTGACCGTGCTCGACACGAACGGCTGCTCCACACAGGTCCCCTTCGTGATCGACCAGCCCCCGCCCCTGGCCATCGACAACATCGTGGCGTTGCCCGAGAACTGCCCCGGCACCTGCGACGGCAGCCTGGGCGTGGTGGACCCGCAGGGCGCGCTCTTCAGCTTCGACGGCGGCATCACCTGGCAGCAGGCCTCCACGGTAACAGGGCTGTGCTCGGGCCCCTACACGGTGCTGATGATGGACGCGAACGGCTGCCTGGCCAGCAGCTCCGCCGTGCTCGTGCCGCCCAACCCGGTGATCGCCGAGTTCGTGCCGCAGCCCGATACCGTGCTCGTTTCGGACCCGGAGATCATCTTCACCAACCAGAGCGAGAACGCCAGCTGGTTCACCTGGGACTTCGGGGGCCTGGGCAGCAGCAACCTGCACGACCCTTCGTTCACCTTCCCCGGTGTGTTGGGCGGCACCTACATGGTGTGCCTCACCGCGATCAATGGCAACGGCTGCGTGGACACGGTGTGTCATCCGGTGTTGGTGCTCGACCTGCTCACCGTGCACGTGCCCAACGTGTTCACGCCCGATGGCGATGGCATCAACGACCTGTGGATGCCCATCTTCAATGAGCCACAACTGCTCATCGAGTACGAGCTGCTGATCTTCGACCGCTGGGGTGAGCTGCTCTGGGAGAGCCACACGCCGCACCAGCCCTGGGACGGCATCTACCGCGGCGAGATGGTGAAGGAGGAGGTGTACGTGTGGAAGCTGAACTACAAGGACGGCCGCTCCTACAAGAAGGAAGCGGTGATCGGGCACGTGACGGTGTTGAAGTGAACCATTTCCCGTACTTACCGTGCATTGGCCATCCTCAATGCGGACGCATCTCCAGGCCAAGGCTATCGAGCAGTGAACCAGCGGCCATCCCCGGAACTTCCAGCAGGGCAAGCTTCGCATCCTCCGGGATCCTGCGAAGCAGGCTATTTCCGGGCGCTCGTCCCCTCAACTTGGCGATGTCGGCTCCATCAAGCAGCAGACGATGGACACGTAGAGGCTCGACCTCCTTCAGCAGCCAGGTGCGCCGATCCAGCTCAGGTTGAATGGCAAGGGGGAACCGCCCCACCAGGCAAGGACATCCATAGTTCGTCAGGTGTTTCTCGGGCTCCCATCCGATCACAAGCAGATCCACGTGGTACATCCAGGCCACCGCTGAGATCCGTGCGCACCGGGCCCTTAGCTCCCCGACGGCCATTACATGAACATTCCGAGGATGGCCTGATGCGAGTTCCTTGTCGATGACCTCCGGAAGTCGGTATGCCTTGATCCCGAAGGCGACAATGGCAGAGACCGTGATCAGAGGGAGCCACATGCGCCCCGGGACACCGTCCGTCAGTGCGATGCACAGTGCGAGAAGCAATGGGACCGCCACGTACATCCGTGTCCATGCGTAGAAGACCGAGGGTATGCCGTCATGCACCTTGTTAACACCGATGGAAACGACCATCAGGACAGCCCCGGCAAGAAGAACGGCAGCGGCCCTGAGCTGACGCGACCTCCACAGCCACACGGCCGAAATGACCATGACCACCAGGACCATGGCTCCTTTACCCCATAGCACCGGCGTAACCTGTCCAAGCGATCGATCCAAGGCTTGGACGGTGATACGCCCTGGATCGAAGTCCAACGACCATTCCCGATGGACCACATGCTCGGGATGACGGACATAGAACAGCCTTCCCCAATAACAAAGGCCCATTGCCGGCAGGGCGCCTGCCATGGATCGGATCCACGCCAAGTGCGTGGCCCGGTATCTCCATCCGATGTACGATACGGCTGGGACCAGGACCACAAGCGCGTTCGGATTCGCATACACGGCGAATACCACCATGGCCCCGCATGCAACGAGCATCGCACGATGCACGAAGAAGATCGGCAGCACGGCGAGCGAGGCCAGAAAGCAACCCGTCATGAATCCCCTTGGTATTGCGCAGACCAGGTCGAATTCCGGTGGCAGGCACATGGGCAAGGCAAGGACCAATGCCGCTTGCGTCGTTCTCCCTGCCCGGAGCGACAGTGCGGCGAACAGGAGGTACGGGAACAGGGCGATCGATCCGGTCACCAAGGGCAGGGCCAGCTCCGGACCGACCCCCAGCCACAGCATGGGCACTGCCAACAAGCCCTCGAGCATGGTATTGTAATGCTGCCCATAGAAACAAGGCTCATGGAACCTACCGCGAGCCATCTCCATGGCCCCATACCACATGATGGACTGATCATCGTCCGTGTAACGGAAGGCGAACCGGTCGAGCACGATCCAGCGCATCGCCAGAAGCAGGAGCACACACGCCAGCAAAAGCCATGGTGTCCAGGCACCCTGCGACCCAGGTCCGACCGAAACGCGCTCCTGGGAGGACATGGCTATAAGTTAGCAGGATCCATGACCATCGGGTTGGTCGAACGCGCACGAGACCTGTCCTGCCGCAACTCCGGGACATGTGCAAACCGAAAATGAAAGCCCGGCTCATCGCCGGGCTTTCCGCTTGGGTGTTGTTCGTGATCAGACGTCGAGCTTCGCGTAGATCGCGTTCTTCTCGATGAACTCGCGTCGGGGCGGCACATCGTCGCCCATGAGCATGCTGAAGATGCGGTCGGCCTCGGCACCGTTCTCAATGGTCACTTGGCGGAGAGTGCGGCGGCTGGGGTCCATGGTGGTCTCCCAGAGCTGTTCGGCGTTCATCTCACCGAGACCCTTGTAGCGCTGCACGTTCACGCTGGCGTCCTTGCCAGTGGCCTTCATGCGCTCGATCACGGCATCGCGCTCGGCCTCGTTCCAGCAGTACACCTGCTCCTTGCCCTTTTTCACCATGTACAGCGGCGGCGTGGCGATGTACAGGCAGCCACGCTCGATCAGGGGCTGCATGTGGCGGTAGAAGAAGGTCATGATCAGCGTCTGGATGTGGCTCCCGTCCACGTCGGCATCGCACATGATGACGATCTTGTGGTAGCGGAGCTTCTCCATGTTCAGCGCCTTGGAATCCTCCTCGGTGCCGATGTGCACGCCCAGCGCGGTGTAGATGTTGCGGATCTCCTCGTTGTCGAGGATCTTGTGCTGCATCGCCTTCTCCACGTTCAGGATCTTGCCGCGCAGGGGCAGGATGGCCTGGAACTCGCGGTTGCGGCCCTGTTTGGCGGTGCCGCCGGCCGAGTCACCCTCCACGAGGAAGAGCTCGCTCTGGCTGGCGTCCTTGCTCTGGCAGTCGGCGAGCTTGCCGGGGAGGCCGCCGCCGGTGAAGGCGCCCTTGCGCTGCACCATCTCGCGCGCCTTGCGGGCGGCGTGGCGGGCCTGGGCGGCCAGGATCACCTTGTCCACGATGCTCTTGGCGTCGCGCGGGTGCTCCTCCAGGTAGTTCTCGAGCATCTCGCTCACGGCCATGTTCACCGCCCCGCTCACCTCGTTGTTGCCCAGCTTGGTCTTGGTCTGGCCCTCGAACTGGGGCTCGGCCACCTTCACGCTGATCACCGCGGTGAGGCCCTCGCGGAAGTCGTCGCCGGCGATCTCGAACTTGAGCTTGCTCGCCGCACCGCTGGCATCGGCGTACTTCTTCAGCGTGCGGGTGAGGCCACTGCGGAAGCCGGCCAGGTGCGTGCCGCCCTCGTGGGTGTTGATGTTGTTGACGTAGGAGTGCAGGTTCTCGTTGAACGAGTCGTTGTACACCATGGCGATCTCCACGGGGATGCCCTGCTTCTCCCCCTCCATGTAGATCACGTCCTCGATCAGGCTCTGGCGGTTGCCGTCCAGGAACTTCACGAACTCCACCAGGCCTTTCTCGCTGTAGAACGTCTCGCTCACGAAGCTGCCGTCCTCGTTGGTGCGGCGCTCGTCCGTGAGGGTGAGCTTGATGCCCTTGTTCAGGTAGGCGAGCTCCCGCAGGCGCGCGGCAAGCGTGTCGAAGTTGTACTCGCTGACCTGGAAGATGGTGGCGTCGGGGTGGAAGGTCTGCACGGTGCCGCGGAGGTCCGTGGTGCCGGTCTCCTTCACGGGGTACAGGGGCTTCCCTTGGGAATACTCCTGCATGTAGCTCTTGCCGTCGCGGAACACCTCGGTGGTCATGTGGTCGCTGAGCGCGTTCACGCAGCTCACGCCCACCCCGTGCAGACCGCCGGACACCTTGTAGCTGTCCTTGTCGAACTTGCCACCGGCGTGCAGTACGGTCATCACCACCTCGAGCGCGCTGCGCTTCTCCTTGGCGTGCATGTCCACCGGGATGCCGCGGCCGTTGTCCTTCACCCGGATGCTGTTGCCGGGCAGGATGCTCACCTCCACGGTATCGCAATGGCCGGCCAGGGCCTCGTCGATCGAGTTGTCCACCACCTCGTACACCAGGTGGTGCAGGCCTTTCACCCCGATGTCGCCGATGTACATCGCCGGGCGCTTCCGCACAGCCTCCAAGCCTTCCAGCACCTGGATGCTGTCGGCCGAATAGGCGGTGACGGCCTTCTTCTTCGCTTCGCTCATTTCTGCGGTCTCTGCCATGTTTCCTTGAGGTCTCGCCCCCCTGTTCCGGAGGGCACGCGAAGATACCCCGATCGCCCCCTCCGGCCGACACATTTCCTCAACAACGGCGCGGCTTCTGTTGATATTTCGAGGTCCGCGTGAACTTGCTTTTCCGAAGGGGATCGCTATGCAACGGAAAAGCCCCCTCCGGGACCGGTCCGAAAGGGGCTTCCAGCGGGGACGGACGGGGTCTAGAACGCGAACGTGGCCCCGCCCAGGACCAGGCCACGCTGCACCGGGTACCGGTACCAGCGCTCGTACTTGCTGGCGCTGAGGTTGCTGGCGTCGAGGAACACGCTGATGCGCTTGGTGTACCGGTATTCCAGGCCCAGGTACAGGTCCATGAAGCCGCTGAGGTCCTGGGTGCCCGGTGTGACCGCGGTGATGTTCTGGTCACCCTGCTGGTAGGGGTAGCCGAAGGCCTTGCGGGGGCCCAGGAACTGCACCTCCAGCTTGGCGATGAGCTTCTGGCGCAGGTCGTAGGTGGCGCCCAGGCTGATCTTGTAGGGCGGCAGGTTCCAGGCCTCGGCCTGCACATCGGTGGTGTATTGGTAGAAGTCGATGCGGCCCGTGGCGGTGATGGTCCGCCCGGCGTGGTAATGGAGCTCGCCGCTGATGTCGGTCTGGTCCACGCGGTCGTACACCACCGTGTAGCGGTCGCCGAAGGCCGGGCTGCCCGGCGGCAGGCTCACGTACAGGGGGCGGTTCTTCATGCGGCTGCGGCTGATGCGCACATCGAAGCCTGCACGGCTGCTGAAGCTGCCCCGCAGACCGCCGTACACGTCGTAGTTGAGGCTGCTGTTGGCCAGGTAAGGGGCGTCCTCCAGCCAGGGGTTCTCGCGGGTGAGGCTGCGGAAGCTGTTGCGGATCCGGCGGCCGTCCACGCCCACGTACGGCATCAGGATGTCGTCGAAGAGGCGGTAGCTCGCATCGGCCTGCGGGAAGAAGTGGAAGGTGGTCTTGTTCAGCGCGTCCACGTAGATGCCCGCACCCACCCGCACCGCGTACTTGTCGCTGGCGGTGGACACGTTGGGCGTGAGTCCGAAGAGCGTTCCGTTCTGCCGCAGGTCATCCAGCCCGGCGCCGGGCTTACCGCGGTAGGCGTTGTTGTCCAGCAGCACGCCCAGGCCGTAGGTCTCGGTGCCCTCCTCCTTGCTCAGGTCGGCGGTGAGCTTGATGTTGGTCTCGGTGCTGCGCACGTCGTTGCTGTACGCATGCACCTCCAGGGCCACGTCGTGGGCGATCTTGGTGCTGTCCTTGTACAGGCTCTTCACCCGCGCCTGGAAGCCGATGTCGTTGTAGAAGCGCTCCAGCTGGTCGTCGGTGGGCTGCGCGAGGGTGTCATCATCGAGCGCGAGCGGCAGGTACCCGTAGTAGTTGAAGCGGCGGCGGTCGTAGGTGAGCCGCCCGCCCACCTCGTGGTGCGGCATGAACTGCTTGTAGTAGCCGTCGATGTTGTTGTAGCCGTAATCGCTCTCGCCCACGTTGTCGATGCCGCCGTTGCTGCTCATGTGCTTCACGTGCAGCCCATAGGCGTTGTCGCGCGAGCGGGTCTGGTCGTAGTAGCCTTCCACCAGCGGCGTGGTGTATAGGCCGAACCCGGCCTTCACGAAGCCATGGTAGAGGCGCTCCTGCGTGGTGGCGATGTTGAGGCGGGCGGCGCTGATGGTATCCACCCGGGCAGGCACGTTGCCCTTCACGGGCAGCAGGTCGTAAGTGACGGCGCGTTCGGGCAGCACGGTGTCGAAGGACAAGGGCCGCAGGTCGATCTTCTGGGCGTTGGCGATGGTGGGCGAGTACTCCCCGTTGATGATGTACTGGCCTCCTGGGGTACCGTCGCTGTTGGTCTGCGCCAGGGCCGAAGTGGCCAGGGCCATGACGGCGAGAAGGGCGTGGTGGCGTGCGGTGCTCATTGGTCCTTGCCGTCGTTGGTGTTGCCTCCGTCCAGGGGCACCTCGATCGGTTCCTGGGGCGTGGGCGTGGTCTGCTGGATCTCGCTGGCGTTGATGGCGTCAAGGCGTCGCCGTGCCTCGGCCACCAGGTCGGGCTCATCGCTGTGGTCGATCACGCCCTGCAGCGCGGCCTTGGCCTGGAAACGGTCGTCGAGCTGCAGGTACACATCGCCGAGGAGGATGAAGGACTTGCTGATCCAGTGCTTGTAGCCGCCGAAATCCTTGGCCAGCGCGAAGACCTCCTTCTCCGCGTCGCGGTACTTCTTCTGCAGGTGCCGCACGTAGGCCATGTTGTACTTCGCTTCAGCGCCCACAACGCCCTTGTTCGCCGTGGCCACCCCCTTGAACTTGGTGAACGCGGGGTCCAGCTCGTTCCGGTAGAGCATGCCGTAGGCGGCGGCGAGCCCGGCCTCGGCCTTCAGGTCGGCGCGCTGGTTGCCATCGGGCAGCGCCTTGTCCGCGGTGCCGGCCACCTTCTCGCCCATCTTCCCGGCCTCCTCCACGCGGCCCAGTTCACGCAGGCAGCGCATCTGCCCCACCTGCGCCACCAGGGTGTTCTGCGGCGTGCTGGCCACCAGCTCCAGTTGCGCGAACCGGTCCAGTGCGCCCTCCCAGCGTTTGTCGCGGTACAGGATGTCGCTGGCGCCGAAGAGGGCGGCCTCGAGGAATTGCGTGGCGTTGGCCGCGATCACGGCCTCGAAGCCGGGCAGGGCCTCGGTGTAGTGCTGCGCCCGGTACTCGCAGTCGGCCTGGTAGTAGCGGGCGTTGAGCGCGTAGCCCCCGTTCGGGTACTTCGCCAGGTAGTCCTTGAACGCGCCCACGGCCTTCGCGCAGTCGTTGGCCATGTAGAACTTCTCGGCGCTCTGGTAGTAGTCGTTGTCGAGGTCCTGCGTGGCGGGGTCCACGAAGCTGAGCGTGCCGATGTAGGCCTCGTACTCGGCCACGCGCCCCTGCTCCACGTAGATGCTCTTCAATCCGGCCAGCGCATCGCGCGATCCGTCGGCGGTGTTGTACTTCGCCACGATGGCCTTGAACTCCTCGATGGCCTGCTCGGCCTGGCCCTGGCGCTTGTGGATGAGGGCCACCTGCAGCATGCTCTCCTGGATGTGCGGACAGTTCGGGTGTCCGTCGAGCACCTGCTTGTAGTACTTGAGGGCCTCGGCGTCGTTCTCCTGGTTCAGGTAGGTCTGCCCGAGCTGGAACTTGGCATCGGCGGCGTACTGCGAGGCCGGGCGCTCGGCGAGCAGGGCCTTCAGCACGGTGATCTTCTCGTTCCACTTCTGCTGCAGGCCCAGGCACAGGCCCTTCTGGTACTGCGCATAATCCTTGTCGGCGCCCCCGGCCTTGATGGCCTCGTCGTAGTACTTGATCGCGGTCGGCCAGTCGCGCCCCACGAAGGCGCAGTCGCCGGTGCGGATGATGGCATCGGTGCGCTGGCGGGCGTCCACGCGGGGGGCTCCGGCGAAGCGGCGGAAGGCGATGGCCGCCTCGTCGTACTGCCGCATCCTGAAGTAGCAGTAGCCCATGCTGTAGCTGGCCTGCTCGTACAGTTCGGTGGCGTAGGCCCCGCTGGTGTTGCGGAGCGCGTCGTACTTGGCGAGCGCCTTGTCATACTCACCCAGCGCGTACCGGCTTTCCGCGGCCCAGTAGTTGGCCATGGCGTTCGCCTGATTGTTCACGGGGTACTTCAGCGCCTTCTCGAAGAAGGGCACCGCCTCCGCGTACTTGCGGCCTTCGTAAAGCTCCACCCCGCGGTCGTAGGCGAGCTTCTGGTAGGCCTCCTGCAGGCGCAGGTCCTTGTTCTTGATGGCGTCGAGGCTGGCGAGGGCGTCCTCGTAGTTGCGGGTCTTCAGGAACACGTTCAGCAGGAACTCCTGGGCCTCGTCGTTCCGCGGGCTGTTGGGATAGGCCTTGAGGTAGTCGCGCAGGGCGATGATGGCCTCGTTGTAGGGATCGAAGCTCACCTCGTAGCTGAGCTTGGCGTAGTTGAAGAGCGCATCCTCGGTGAGCTTGGGATCGGCGCCCGGCACGTTGCCCAGGTCGTAGGCACGCTTGAAGGCGTTCCGCGCGTAGGTCTTCTCCTTCAGGTTGAGGTAGCAATCGCCCATGTGGTAGGCCGCGGCCTGCGCCAGGCTGTCGTCCACGTTGGCCACCAGGTTCAGCTGGTCGATGGCGGCCTTGAACTCGCCCGTGCGGTAGTAGGTGTAGCCCAGGATGTAGCGTTCCCCGCGGTCCACACCGGGACGCTGCGCGCTCTTCTGCAGGTAGGGCAGCGCCTCCTTGTACTTGCCGCTGCGGTAGTAGGCCTCGCCCGCCAGCCGGTTGATCTGGCCCACCTGCTTGGCCCCGTTGGGGTCCTTCAGCAGCGGGTCCACGTAGTTCAGCAACGCATCGTAATCGCCCTGCAGGAACTTCACCTGGGCGATGTAGTAAGGCACGATCCTCCCGAAGTTGGGATCGGCGGCGAGCTTCTCGAAGCCCTGCAGCGCGGTGGCGTAGTTGCCCTTCTCGTAGTGGATGTGCGCGGCGTAGTAGGTGGCCGGCGCGGCGTAGAGGCTCTGGCCGTCCTTCACCTTGTTGAGTTCGATGAGCGCCTTGTCGGCCTGTCCCTGCTGGAAGTTGGCGTAGCCCTTCTTGAACACGAACTCGTCGCGCTCGTCGGCCTCGAGCTCGGCCTCCTGCACACGGGCGGCCCAGGCCATGGCATCGTCGTAGCGCTTGCGGTCGAAGTAGTGGCGGAAGAGCTCGAAGCTGCAGCCGCGCACGTGGTTGCTCTCGGGGTGCGCATCGATTAAGGCGAGCAGGCGGTTGCTGGCGTCGTTGTGGAAGAGGCGCACGGCGCACAGCGCGCCCATGTACTCGGCCTCGGTGCGGGTGGGGTCGTGCGCATCGGGGACGCGGGCCACCACCTGTTCGAACTCGTACTGGGCCGCGGCGTACTTGGCCTTGGCGAAGAGCTCCTGGGCGTGCGCGAGGTCGGCGTTGGCGTGGTCGTAATGGGCGGGGCGCTGGGCCTGCAGGATCAGCGCGCCGCACAGGGCCACCACCACCGCCACGGGTCGCCGGAGCGAGGTGCGGATGAGGCTGTGCATCAGGGGTTCAAAGTTGCCGGAGCGCCTGCCGGGCGGGGCCCTTGGACGCGGTGTACTTATCCACGCGGACGTGTTCACGCGGAAGCACGTCCCATGCCATTCCCAACGCACGCACCCCCTTCCGAATTTCTTCCTTTGGGGCGGCGAGAACCCACACCGATGTCCACCCCCATCATCCAGCTGCACGATGCGCGCATCTTCCAGCGCGAGAACCTGGTGCTCAACAACGTGGACCTGACCGTGCGTCCGGGCGAGTTCATCTACCTCATCGGCCGCACCGGCACGGGCAAGAGCAGCCTCATGCGCACCCTCTACGGCGACCTGCCGCTCACCCAGGGCGACGGACACGTGTGCGGCTTCGACCTGCGCAAGCTGGCCCGCAAGCAGGTCCCCTTCCTGCGCCGCAAGCTGGGCATCGTGTTCCAGGACTTCCAGCTGCTCACGGACCGCACGGTGAACGAGAACCTGCTCTTCGTGATGAAGGCCACCGGCTGGACCGATGCCAAGCGGATGGACCAGCGCATCCAGGCCGTGCTGGAGAAGGTGGGGCTGGGCAACAAGGGCTACAAGATGCCGCATGAGCTCAGCGGCGGCGAACAGCAGCGCGTGAGCATCGCCCGCGCCCTGGTGAACGAGCCCGAGCTCATCCTCGCCGACGAGCCCACCGGCAACCTCGACCCCGAGACCACCGGCGAGATCGTGGACCTGCTCTACAGCATCAGCCAGAGCACCGGCGAGGACGGGAAGACGAACCGCGCCGTGATCATGGCCACGCACGACTACACGTACATGAAAAAGCTGAACGCCCGCGTGGTGCGCTGCCACGATGGCAAGCTGGTCGAGGAAGGGGTGGTCACCGCGTGAACGGATAGTGGAGTGGTGCGATGGCGGAGTGGTCCGAAAACGCCAGAACCGCTCTACAGCAGCACCCCTGCACCTTTCCACCACGCCGCCGAGAAGCTCCCGCCTAGCGTAAGAGCTTCACGATCGCCTGCGCGTTGCGGCGATTGCTGAAACGTTCTTCCAGGATGGCCGTGCGTCGTTCGAGGGTGCTGCCGTTGGCCGGCTTGCCCATGCAGGCTTGGATCGCCATGCGGAACTGGGCCGGGTCGTCCTTCACGTGGCAGAGCTCCTCCAGCCCGGTGCCGAGCACCATGGGCGTGTTGCACACCACATGGCGACCGCTGAACAGGCACAGCAACAGCTTGAGCTTGATGCCCGTGGCCTGGAACGTGGGCAGCACGTTCACCTGGGCCGTGCGCACGAGCTCCGTGATCTCTGCGGTGCTGATGCCCTCGCGCAGCTCCACGTTGGTGCTCTTGGCCACCGCGTCCCGCAGCTCACCGCTGGCGTTGCTTCCGGCCACCACCAGCTTCACCTGGAGCTCGTTGAACACCTCGCGCACCAGGAAGAGCGCGGCCTGATCGTTCTCGGGCACGCCCAACGCGCCGTGGTACAGCGCGAAGTCGCCGATGCCGCCGGGCACCTCCACCTTCTCGCTCGGGTGGAAGGCCGGGATGTGCGTGACGTTGCGGTAGTGCGAGGCGAAGTGGTCCTCGTCCTTGGGCGAGATCGCCAGAATGTGGCTCGCCTCGGCCAGCACCGGCTCGAACTTCTGCAGCTTGCGCGCTTCGTTGGCGAAGTAGGTGCGCTTGAAGGTGCTGCGCTCGGCACGGGCCAGTGCGGCGTAGTAGGCATGCTCCACGTTGTGGGTGCGCACGATGCGCACCCGTCCATGCAAGCGGGGATCGCCCAAGTGGTGGCAGGTGTGAAGCCCCTCGAACAGGATGGGATGCTCGTCCTGGCACAGGCGCTCCACCAGTTCCTCGCTGCGGCGGCTCACCACCACGTAGGGCAGGCTGTTCAGCAACTGGTGCTTGCCGGTATGGCGCTCGTAGTAGTGCACCTCGTGGCACAGGGTCTCGAGCTCCGGGGCGTGCGCGCGGCCGTACTCGAAGCAGTGCAGGTGAATCTTCACACCCAGGGAAGCGAGCGCCTTCACCTTGTAGTACACGTCGATCACGCCGCCGTAATCCGCCGGGAACGGGATGTCGAAACTGACGATATGCAGGTGCTGATCAGCCAAGGCGTGCGAGGAAGGCCTTAAGGACCTCCTTCTCCCGCTCCCCATCCAGCGAGCGGGCCGCGAAAATAGCCCTTTGCCGCAAGGGTTCGTGCTGGGCGGGATCGGCCGTAAGACGCTGAACGGCAGTGGCGATGATGGCCGGGTCCGGCGTCGGGATCACCAGGCCACAACCGTGCTCCCGCACGATGGCCGCCACCTCGGGCAGGTCCGTGGCCACCACCGGCACGCCGGCCTGCAGGTAGTCGAAGAGCTTGTTGGGCAGGCTGAAGCGGTAGTTCAGGTTGGTATCCTTGTCGAGGGTGAGGCCCACCAGGGCATGGCGGGTGTGCGCCATCATCCGCTCGTAGGGCATCTTCCCCAGCAGGCGCACACGGTCCTGAAGGGCGTGCTCCGCCACGAGGCGCTGCAGCACCGGCCAGGCGTCACCCCCCCCGATCACCAGCAGCAGGTGTCCCGGAAGGTCCTTCATGGCCAGGACGGCCTCCTCGGCCCCGCGGTCCACGTTGATGCCCGCCCCCTGCAGCACCAGCAGCTTCGCCTCCTCCGGAAGGCCCAGCTCGGCCCGCGTCGGTTGGGCGCCCAGGTCGCGCTTCATGGGGATGTTGCGCACCACGGCGATGGCCTCGCCCTTCCGCTGCGGGTAACGTTCCGCGTAGGCGTTGGCGATGCTGCGGTTCACCGTGAGCACATGGGCCAGCTTCGGGAAGATCCACCGCTCAATGGCCAGCCACACGGCCCGCACCCGTGGTCGCGCCACCAGCTCCGGGACCTCCGTATAGAACTCGTGCGTGTCGTACACCAGCTGCTTCCCGCGCAGCCGCGCGACGAGATAGTTCGGCAGCAGGGTGTCGAGGTCGTTCGCCACGAACAACGAAACACGAACAACGAACAACAGGAAGAACAGCCGTAGGTTGTACTCCGCATAGAACAACGGTCCCTTGCGGAAGAGCAGCCGCATCCTTTTGGTGGCGTAGGGCCGCTCCAGTGGAAGGCTTTCCGGCAGCAGGCGCCCCACCAGCAGCACCTCGTAACCCAGCTCCTGCAGCACGGTGCAGGTGCGGTGCACGCGGTTGTCCGTGGCCAGGTCGTTGGTCACCGAGACGATCGCGCGCTTGGCCTTGACCTCGCTCATTTCCGCCCCGGTGCCATGCGACCATACGGAAAGCGGCGTGCACTGTGGTAGACCGTGATGACCTCCACCCGTTCCCGACCGAACGTACGGTACACGATCCGGTAATTCCCTTCGATGACCTCGCGCATCGTGGCGATGCCCATTTCGGGCACCATTCGGCCGCCGAAGGGGAACTGCGCGATCATATCGAACGCCGAATAGATACGCACCACCATCCTGTCCGCATACCGCTCAGAGTCGCGCAACGCGATGAACGCCCTGATCCCTTCAATGTCCCTGATCGCCCTTGGCGACAGGATCACTTCAGCCATTTCCCATGCTTCCGTTTCGCATCCGCAAGGGCGACCCCCTTCCCGGCGTCCAACTCCGCAATGCCCTGCTCGATCGCCTGGAGGAAATGGATGCGCTCCATCACATCGTCCGCGCTGAACCGATCGGGCATGTCCTTGATGGAACGAAGCACCTTCTTCTTGTCAAGCAGCTTGCCGGGCTTCTTCATGCTCGAAAGGTAAGCGGCGATGAGGAAGGACGTGGCGGAGAGGACCGTAAACTTGCCCGCGATGGATATCCTGCGCGACGCCGACCTCAAGCCGTTCAACACCTTCGGGATCGCCGCCAAGGCCGAGGCCCTGGGACGGTTCCGCGATGCGGACCAGCTGCGCACGCTGCTCGCCGCACCCGAACTGGCCGGAATGCCGCGCATGATCCTGGGCGGCGGCAGCAACGTGCTCTTCACGCGCGACTGGCCCGGCGCCGTGCTGCTCAACGAGGTCCCCGGCCTGGATGTGCTGCGCGAGGACGACGACACCGTGTGGCTGAAGGCCGGCGCGGGCGTGGTGTGGCACGACCTGGTGACGCACACCGTGGCCAAGGGCTGGGGCGGCCTGGAGAACATGAGCCTGATCCCCGGCAAGGTGGGCGCGGCGCCCATGCAGAACATCGGGGCTTACGGTGTGGAGTTGAAGGACACTTTCGAAGCGCTCGAGGCCCTGAAGGTGGACGATGGCAGCGTGGTCACCTTCGGCAAGGACGATTGCCGCTTCGGCTACCGCGAGAGCTACTTCAAGCGCGAAGGCAAGGACCGCTTCGTGATCCTCAGCGTCACCTTCCGCCTGAGCAAACGGCCCGTGCTCAACACCAGCTACGGCAACATCGCGCAGGAGCTGGCGAAGCGCGGGATCACGGCCCCCACCCTGCGCGACGTGAGCGACGCGGTCATCGCCATCCGCAGCAGCAAGCTCCCCGACCCGCGTGTGCTGGGCAACGCCGGCAGCTTCTTCAAGAACCCCGTGGTGCCTTTAGCGCTCGCCGACCGCATCCGCGTGCAGTACCCTGACGTGTCCGCCTACCCCGCCGGTGAAGGCCAGGTGAAGCTCGCCGCCGGCTGGCTCATCGAGAAGGCCGGCTGGAAGGGCTTCCGTGAGGACGGCTATGGCGTGCACAAGGACCAGGCGCTGGTGCTGGTGAACCACGGCGGCGCCACCGGGAGCAACATCTTCGACCTCAGCACCCGCATCCTCCAAAGCGTGCACGAGCGCTTCGGGGTGGAGCTGGAGCGCGAGGTGAACATCATCTGAGACCGTCCCGCATCCCGCGGGCCATCCCCACGGACCGGCCCCGTTCGGCAGGGGTTGCGCATCTTCGCGGTCCAACCTTGTCGCGCATGGCATTCCCCCGTTCCCTGGCGCCGCTGCTGGCGGCCGGCCTCTTCAGCCTCACCGTTTCCGCCCAGCAGAAGGAGCTCACCCTGAAGGACGCCGTGCTGAAGGCCGGCACCGACCTGGCGCCGCAACGCCTCAGCGGCCTTCAGTGGATCCCGAGCACGGAGACCTACTGCTACGTCAAGAACGACACCCTGATGCGCGGTGGCGCAGGCAAGATGGCCGAGGTGCCCCTCTTCGACCTGAAGCGGCTGAACGAGGAACTGAAGCGCAAGGAGCCCTTGAAGCGCCTGCCGCCGATCACCTGGACCGGCGCCGACCTGTTCCACTTCGACGTGGACAGCATCACCTACCAGTACGACCTGTCGAAGCAGGCGCTGTTGCAGCACATGGCGCTACCGGGCGATGCGGACCACCAGGACCACGACGAGCTGTACACCCAGGTGGCCTACACCCGCGGCAACGACCTCTACATCCACACCAACCGGGAGCGTGAACACACCATCCGGGTCACGAACGACGGCGCCGATGGCATCGTGAACGGGGCAAGCACCGTGCACCGCAACGAGTACGGCGTGGAGAAGGGCACCTTCTGGAGCCCGCAGGGCGACCTGCTCGCCTTCTACCGCCTGGACGAGACGATGGTGACGAAGTACCAATTGGAGGACATCAGCACCAAGCCGAGCACCTTCAACGCCATCCGCTACCCCATGGCCGGCCAGACCAGCCACCACGCCACCATCGGGGTGTTCGACACGCGCAGCAAGCGCACCGTGTTCCTCAACACCGGCGAGCCGAAGGACCAGTACCTCACCAACCTGGCGTGGTCGCCCGATCAGCGGAGCCTCTTCGTGGTGCACCTGAACCGCGCGACGGACCACCTGCGCGTGGTGCAGTACGACGTGGCCACAGGCCAGGCGGTGAAGGAGGTGCTGGAGGAGCGCGATGCGAAATGGCTCGAGCCCACGCACCCGATGCACTTCCTGAAGAGCGACCAGGACAAGTTCATCTGGTGGAGCCAGCGCGACGGCTTTCCGCACCTCTACCTGTACAGCCTGGGCAAGGGCCTGGTGCGCCCGCTCACCAGCGGCAACTGGGTGGTGAAGCGCGTGGTGGGGCTCGACGCGAAGGAGCGCCAGCTCTTCGTGGAGGGCACGGCCGTGATCGACCCGAAGGACCCGCGCGGTGCCACCGAGACCCACCTCTACCGCATCGACCTCGGCAGCGGCAAGAGCATGCGCCTCACCAGCGACATCGGCACGCACCACGCGGAGACCAGCACCAGCGGTTCGCTCTTCATCGACAGCTGGAGCAGCCTGAAGGTGCCCGGCCGCATCGACCTGCGCGAGACCGTCTCCGGCAGGCTGATGCGCACCCTGGTCACCAGCACCGACCCGCTCGCTGCCTACAAGGTGGGCTCCATCGAGCTGCTCACCATACCCGGCGAGAACGGCGACCTGCTCAACGCGCGCCTCATCAAGCCCAGCACCTTCGATGCGAAGCGCAAGTACCCCGTGATCGTGTACACCTACAACGGTCCGCATGTGCAGCTCGTCACCAACAGCTTTCTTGGGGGTGCCTCGCACTGGATGCTGGAGGCGGCGGAGCGCGGATACCTCGTCTTCACCGTGGACGGACATGGCAGCGACAACCGCGGCCGCGACTTCGAGCAGGCCATCCACCGCCGCCTGGGCGAGGTGGAGGTGAAGGACCAACTACGCGGTGCGGAATACCTGCGCTCGCTCCCTTACGTGGACGGCACGCGGATGGCGGTGCATGGCTGGAGCTTCGGCGGCTTCATGACCACCTCGCTCATGGTGAAGGCGCCCGGAACCTTCGCGGTGGGCGTGGCCGGCGGTCCGGTGATGGATTGGAGCATGTACGAGGTGATGTACACCGAACGCTACATGGACACCCCGCAGGAGAACCCGGATGGCTATGCCGCCAGCGCCCTGCCCGACAAGTGCGACAAGCTCACCGGCAAGCTGCTGCTGATCCACGGCGGCATCGACAACGTGGTGCTGCCCGAGCACAGCTACACCTTCATCAAGAACAGTGTGAGCAAGGGTGTGCAGCTCGACTTCTTCGTGTACCCGGGGCATGAGCACAACGTGCGGGGCCGCGACCGCCTGCACCTGATGACCAAGGTGCTCGACTACATCGACGCCACGATCAAGCCGGTGCGCTGATCACGGGGTCACCACCATGCGGGTGGTGCTCCGCTGTCCATCCTCCTCGACAGCGAGGAGGTAGCTCCCCGGAGCGAGCCGTTCCACCGGAAGCTCCAGCAGTTGCGTGCCTTGGGCGAGCCGCCCATTGTGCACCACGGCGGCCACACGCCCCATGGCATCGAACAGGGTGATGCGCACCACACCCGCGTGGGCCAGCTCGAACCAGCAACGCGCCTGATGCACCGCGGGATTGGGATGCACCCGCAGGCCGCGCACGGCATCTTCCCTCGGAGCCAGTATCACGGCAGGAGCGTTCACCGGCACCGCCAGAACTGCCGTGGTGCCGATGCTGAGCTTCGTGAGGTCCTGCCAATACGGAAGGTCCATGTATTGCAGCAGGTCCGTGGGCGTGTGGTAGTGCGGGTTGCCGTCGTTGTCGAAGTCCTCGATCACCAGGATCGCACCGTAGCCCTCGCTCCAGAAGGAGGCGTGATCGCTGTAAGTGGCGCCCGGGTTGTTGATGGCGATGTTGAGGTTGAGGCCGTAGGTGCTGTTCACCATCAGTGCCGTGTCCTTGATGGCAAGGCTGTTGGCCACGGGACGGGCATGGATCCGAAGGAGGCCGTCTCCATTCCCATCGTACGAGATGGCGTCCATGTTCACCACGGCCGCGATGGTGTCGTCGTTCGCCGCGGCCACACCCGCGTAGTAGGCACTGCCCACCTTGCCCTGCTCCTCCTCGTCCCACAGCGCGAACACGATGGTGTTCTCGAAGGTGAACGGGGCCAGCACACGCGCGGCCTCGAGCACGGAACAGGTACCGCTCCCATCATCGTCCGCGGCCGGGGCGTTCACCGGTCCACCGGGCATGGCATCGTAATGCCCGCAGATGACCACCTTGCGGCCGGGGTGCACGGCACCGGTCTTCACGGCCAGGATGTTCTCCCCGGTGCCGGCGCTGAAGTTCTGCACGGCGGGCGTGTAGCCCATCGCCACCAGGCGCTGCTGCAGCCAATCGGCGGCCAGGGCATTGCCCGCGTTCAACTTGTTGCGGCTCAGGATGAGCTCCGCACCGTTGCCCACGTCCTCCGGCTCCTCACCGGACAGCCGCTCAAGGTCCCACACGAGCGAATCGATGTTCACCGCGTTGATGGCGGCGGTCACCGTGGCATCCTGGGCACAGGCGCCGCAGGTGATGGCGGTGGCGAGGAGACCACCGATGGAGCGAAGCGTGATGGGCATGGGCGGTCGGGTTTCGGGTGCACCGGCTCAACGCACCGCCACCACGCGCTCCACGAAGGTTCGGTCGTCCGTGCGGATGGCCACCAGGTAGGTCCCGGTGCCAGGAGGGAGGTCCACGGTCCATTGATGACCAAGCTTCGCACCGCTGCGGGCGATCAGGGCACCGCGCGCATCGAACACCTCCACCCCGCGCACACGCGCGCTGAGGCCTGCGACCGTGAGCCGACCGTCGGTGACAGGGTTCGGGAAGATCCGGACCCCCAGCTCGGAGAGTTCGTCCACCGCGGTGGACACGTCGGTGAAGGATGCTGAACGCACCAGCACCGGTGTATTGTCCGCGTCCTGGTAGTAGGTCTTGAACGTGTCGATCGCAGCGCTGGAATAGCTGAACATCTCCGCCATGTAGCGCGGCGGGGCGCTCTGGTACCACACCTGAGCGGTGACGTTGAGCGTGCCGGCATAGCCGTTCACCGGCACGTGGTAGTGCACCACGTCGGAACCGCTGCCCTCCACGCCGAGCTCATCGCGGTTGAAGTCGATGTCGCTGGCGGGCACGTTCACCACGGTGGTGGTGTCGTAGGCGTAGTGCATGGTGCTGAAGCCCGCCGGCGCCAGGCGGTTGTCCTTGAGCTTGGAGGCGGCGCGCTCCAGAGTGGTGGTGCGGTCCCCGTTCACGTCGGCCATCACCAGCTCGTAGATCTGGGCCTCATCCGGGTCACGGATCACATCGTAGTGCGGCTCCCACGAGGGGTCGTGCCCGATCACATCGTAGGTATCGTCCCACCCACCGCTGCGGAAGAGCGTGTCGCCCTGGTCGTTCGTCACCACCAGTTCCACCCAGGCGCGGCGGGCCGGGTAACCGCTGGGGAACTTGTGGCCGGCCAGGTTGGTGAGCTTCAGGTCGATGAAGGCGGTATCGGCGGTGCGCGCGGCCATCGAGGGCTCGAGCAGCAGGCTGTTCTGCTGCAGCATGCGTTCGGTGCGGGCGATGGTGCTGTCGAACTGCGTGGCGGTGGCCGTGAGCGAGAGGTCGCCGATGTGGCCCTTCAGCAGGTTCAGCATGAAGGTGTTGGCCCCGGCGAAGTGGTGCATGCCGAAGGGCGACCGCGGCTGCAGGAAGAGGTAGTTGGCCGAAAGCACCACGCCCTCATTGATGAGCGGCACGTGGCAGCCCTGGCAGGTGACGCCGTTGGGATTGACCTTGTTGTTGAAGGAACTGTTGAGCCACTCGTGGTAGGTGGCCTGCTCCACGAAGGTGCCGCCGGTGAGGTTCCCTGCGAGGTCGGCCGTTTCGGTGATGAGGGTGTGACAGCCGGCGCACAGCCCGCCGTCGTTGATGTGCTCGCTGTACAGCGGTTGATAGCCCACGAACGCGGACATGGGCGCACCGAAGATCGGCAGCGGATCGTCCGGCCCTCCGAAGGGACCATAGAGCGGGCGGCCGAGCGTATCGAACTTGAGGTTGCCCGAATTGAACAGCCCGATGCTGTCGGCGCTCTGGATGTGGCAGGGCACACAGCTCACGCCGTCCTGGGCGAGCAGGTCCTGCTCCAGTTCGGCGATCGAATAGGGCCCCTGACCGGTGAGGTGCTTGTCATGCCGTCCCATCGGCGCATGGCAGCTGGTGCACTTGTCCTCCAGGGCCGATTGATGGCCGGGGTTCACCTGCACCTCGTGGCTCACCTTGGCACGCCAGAAGGGGTCGCGTGCGCTGTTCGCCATCATGCTGCTGCGCCAGTCGTCGGCCACGTTCACGTCCACGCCGCCCGGGGTGGTCATGGCGAAGCCCGTGGCATCGTGCCCGTGGCAGCCGCTGCAGTTGCCGCTCCCCTTGAAGTAGGTGTTCTGCCCGATCACCAGGTCGGTGCTTGCGCGGTACCCGGCCAGCTCCTCGTCGGTGTGGTAGGCGTAGGCGCGAGGCAGTTCATCGCTCGACCAGGAGACGAAGAGCGCGGTGAGGGAACCGAACGCGGCCAGCACACCGGCGCGTGTCAGCAAGGAGGAACGGGAGGGCATCGGAGCGGTTCGTTCGTGCAGGTCCCGCAAGTTAGGGCTGCACCGCGCTCGGCGCGAACGCCGTTGAAGGGTCAACCCTGGGATCCCGGCACGGCGGTCTTCCTCGCCACCACGATGGTGCTGAGGCCCGGACCGGGCAACACCCGATCGAGCAGGCGAAGGACAGGCACCGCACGGTCGTACAACCGCAGCTCCCAGCCGGGCAGGCGGCGCCCCCCGCCCAGGGTGAGCTGCAGGTACCAGGGGAGCCTCCCGGCCTTGTTGAAAGGTTCCTGGTGCTCCACCTCGAAACCGGAATCCCGCAGGCGCTGCTCCAGCTCACCCGGGCCATAACGCCGGTGATGCCCCAAGGCATGGTCGAGGTCGCTGTAGAGGGCCTTTCCGAAGGGCACCAGCACCACCAGGCGGCCATCGTCGGGCATCACCTCGTACAGACCGCGCAGGGCCTCCGCATCATCGGCCACATGCTCCAGCACGTTGAGGAACACGACCGTATCGGGCTTGAACCGGGCGAGCACGTCGAGGTCGGGCCGGCTTGTCATGTCCAGGGGCTCGATCCGCACACCCGGACGCGTCCCCCAACGCTCTCGCAAGCTCCGCATATGCCGCGGGTCCGCATCGGTGAGCAGCACGGGGCCGCGCTCGAGCAGGTGCGCACTGATGTTGCCCATGCCGCTGCCCAGTTCGGCCACACGAACGCCGAGCCAGGGGCGCAGTCGGTCCGCCATCCAGCGGTTGAACCGGGGGGCCTGGGCGAAGGCCTCGAGCGTTCGGTGACCTGTGTCCTCCGCGGTGGCGGTGGGACCGGGCTGGCCGGCTCGTCTCATCAACGGGGTATCAGCTGCCGCGCTGGCTGCCCTTGCGCATGGTGCTGCCGGCGGTCTTCGCCTTGGTGCCACCACCCGCCTTGGGCGCATTGGCCTTCTTCACCGCCACATCGGCCTTGGCCTTGGCGGCCTTCGCCGGGGCCTTCTCCCCCTTCACGGTCTTCTCCTCGGCCTCCTTCGGCCCCTCCTTCGCCGTGAACACGCCGGACTTCAACAGCTGACCGTACCACGTGAAGAGCTTGCGCACATCGCTCACGTAGATGCGACCGCGGTCGTGCGTGGGCAGCGCCTCGGCGAGCTTCTTCCACAGGGTCTCCTCATCGCCCTTGGGATCCACCGTGGCGGCGCCCTTCTCCACCTCGTACAACTTGGTGAGCACTTCTCGCAACGGCACATCATCGCCGGTGGTGAACATGCTGATCTCGTCCAAGGAGCTCACGCGCAGGGTGGGGTGCACCGGGATGCGCTTGCCGTCCTCGAGGGATTCGGCGATGAGCGCCTGGCGGCCCTGGGCCACGATGCGATAGAGTCCGGACTTGCCGGCGATGGAGATGATCTTCGAGAGGTCCATGCGATGCGCTTGAGGGCGCAAACTTAACGGAAGGTTCCGGGCCCACCACGCCGGGACCGCGCGGCTATCTTCGGCGACCCATGGATGCCACCGTGCCCCTGCCCGACGAACGACGCCTCACCCGATGGATCTTCATCGTGTGCCTGGCCGTCCGCGCCCTCTTCCTGGTGGCCACGGCCAGGCTGGACCTCGACCTGGACCGCGACAACAAGCGGTACGAGCAGCAGAGCGAGAGCATCCTGCACGGCAACTACGACCTGGAGACGCAGTTCTTCATCACCGCGCCCTTCTATCCCTTCACGCAGGCCTTCTTCAAGTTCGCCTTCGGCGCGTGGTGGACATGGGCCATCGGAGCGGTGCAGCTGCTGCTGTGCGCCTGGTCCGGGGTGGTGCTCCACCGCCTGGCGGGGCTGTTGTTCGACCGGCGCGTGGCGCTGCTGACCGCCGCGCTCTATGCGGTCTTTCCCCTCACCCTGCTGTGGGTGGGAACGCGGGCCCAGGACATGCCCTTCCAGATCGCGCTGATCTTCGCGCTGCATGCGCTGGTGAAGGCGGCGCAGCGCGATCGCTTCGGCCTTACCGCGGTGGCGGCGGTGCTGTTCAGCATCACCTTCCTCACCAAGTCGCACATCCTGCTCTTCTCCCCCTTCATACCGTTGTACCTCTGGCTGAACCTGCGCGCCGCACCGCGGCGGAAGGTGGCGCATGCCGCCCTGTTCGCAGGCATCTGCGGCGCGGCCACCCTGCCCTTCGGCCTCTACAACCTGAAGCACCACGGCCTGTACGTGATCAGCAGCACCGGGCATGGCGGGCATTTCCTCACGGGGCACAACGAGGACGTGTACCGCTTCATCGTGGACCCGCCACCGCTGGGCTCACCGGAGCACCGCCGCATCTTCAACATGCAGTACCGGGTGATGGACGAGATCGCCGACACGCTCGCCATGCTGCCGCACAAGGGCAGGCAGGACCTCTACCTGGCGAAGGGTCTCGAATGGTGCGAGGCCAACCCCGGCAAGCTGGCGGCCCTCTCGGCCTACGACCTGTATTACTTCCTGCTGCCCGGTGTGAACCCGCACCATTACGGCCGGTCCACCTGGCTCGCCATGTTCCTGCTCTCGCTTCCGCTCTACGCCTTCGCCTATGCCGGCCTGTGGATGGCGCTGCGCGAGGCGTTCCGCAAGCACAGCTGGATGCTCGGGCTCTTCCTGTCGATGCTGGCGTTCAGCGTGGTGTTCTACGTGCAGAACCGCTTCCGCACGATCACGCTGGAGCCCTGTTACCTCATGTACGCCGCGTTCGCCCTGGTGCGCCTGGCGCGTCGAACCGGCCTGCGGAAGCGCTGGCCGGCGCTGTCGGAACCGGTGCCGGCCTAGGTCTTCTGCTTCTTCTTCCGCGCCGCGGGGAAGAGGATGTTGTTGAGGATGAGCCGGTAGCCCGAGGAGTTCGGGAACAGGCTCAGGTCCGTGGGTGGGTCGCCCACCATGTGCTGGTAGTCCTCGGGGTCGTGCCCGCCGAAGAAGGTCCACTGCCCCAGGCCGAACTCGCCGTGGATGTACTTCACGGTGCCCTGCGCCTTGTTCTCGCCCATCACCAGCACGCCCGGCTTCACCAGGTTCTTGCGGAAGGCGGTGGTCTGGCCCATGAAGCCCTTGATCACCTGCTCGTGGTCCTGGCACAGCATGGTGGGCACGATGTCCCACTTGGCGCTGAAGTCGAACAGCGTGAAGAAGTCGCGCTCCTGGCCGATGGTGTTGTGGATGTCGGTGGCGTCGATGTTGCTGAACTCATACACCATGGGGTCGGTGATGAGGTGGAAATCGCGGAAGGCGAAGCTGCGGCCGAAGTCGATCTTCTGCTGGCACTGGGGGTCGACCGGATCGTGGTCGAACTCGGGCGCACAGATGTCCACGCCCTCGGCGGCCAGGGCGATGTCGTAGCTGTCGGTTCCGGAGCACATGGTGAAGAGGTAGCCACCGCCGGCCACGTAGTCGCGGATGCGCGCGGCCACGGCGCCCTTCATGGTGCTCACCTTGGCGAAGCCGAGCTCGGCGGCCTGCGCCTCGCTCTCCCGCACCTGGTCCTGGTACCACGCCGCGTTGCGGAACTGCCGGTAGAACTTGCCATACTGCCCGGTGAAGTCCTCGTGGTGCAGGTGAAGCCAGTCGTACTGGGGCAGCGCGCCGGCGATCACTTCCTTGTCGTAGATGCGCTCGTACGGGATCTCGGCATAGGTCATCACCAGGGCCACGGCATCGTCCCAAGGTTGGAAGGAGGCCGGTGCGTACACCGCGATCTTGGGGGCCTTCTCCAGCTTCACCACCTCCATGTTGGCCTCGGGGTCGGCGATCTCGGCCAGGATGGCAGCTGCCTGCACATCGGCGATCACGCTGTAGGTGACACCACGGATGGTGCACTCCTGCTCGATGGCCTGGAAGTGGTCCACCAGGAAGCTGCCCCCCCGGTAGTTCAGCAACCATTCCACGGTGACGTCCCGCTGCAGGGTCCAATACGCGATCCCGTAAGCCTTCAGGTGATCCCGCTGGGTGTTGTCCATGGGGATCAGCAGCTTGCTGGCCCAGGAAGGCAGGCAGGCAAGCAGGAGCAGGACCAGGAGGGGACCTCGGGTCAGGCTAGAACGGCGGGGGCTCGTCGGCGTCGTTGTCATCGTTCATGCGGCTGGGGCGCGTGATGGTACGCACCCCCTCCGATCCCATGCCAGCATCAACGCCCGGGAAGGCGGGCGTGGTCTCCAGGTCAGCGAATTTAGCGAGCTCGGCGATGAAGCGCAGGTTCACCGTGTCCAAGGCGCCGTTCCTGTGCTTGGCCACGATCACCTCGCCGATGCCGAGGGTGGACCCGTAGTGGTCCTCGTAGATCTTGTAGTACTCCGGGCGGTACAGGAAGCACACGAGGTCGGCGTCCTGCTCGATGGCGCCCGATTCGCGCAGGTCGCTCAGCTGCGGACGCTTGTCGCCTCCGCGGGTCTCCACCGCACGGCTCAGCTGGCTCAGGGCGATGATGGGCACGTCCAGCTCCTTGGCGATGCTCTTGATCGAGCGGCTGATCTGGCTGATCTCCTGCTCGCGGTTGCCGCCCTTGTTGTCACCGCCCGCCGTCATCAGCTGCAGGTAGTCGATGATGATGAGCTCGATGTTGTGCTGGCTCTTCAGGCGGCGGCACTTGGCGCGCAGCTCGAAGATGTTGAGCGCGGGCGTGTCGTCGATGAAGATGGGCGCATCGGTGAGGCGCGCGATGTGCTCGTGCAGCACCTTGAACTCCCGGTCGTCGAGGTCGCCCTTGCGGAGCTTCTCGCTGCTGATGCCCGATTCGCTGGCGATGAGGCGGGTGACCAGCTGGGTGCTGCTCATCTCCAGGCTGAACACGGCCACGCCACGGCGCTGCTCCACCGCGATGTTGCGCGCCATGCTCAGCACGAAGGCGGTCTTCCCCATGCCGGGTCGGGCCGCCACGATGATCATGTCACTGCGTTGCCAGCCTGCCGTGAGCTTGTCGAGCTTCAGGAAGCCGGTGGGCACTCCGCTCACCCCGCCGGTCTTGTTCTTGGCGTTCTCGATCTGGCCGATGGCGTCCTTGATCAGGTCGCTCATCTGGGCATAGTTCCGCTTGAGGTTGCCGCTGGTGATCTGGTACATCTCCTGCTCGGTGCGGTCGAGCAGGTCGAACACGTCGCTGGTCTCGTCGTACGCGTCCCGCACCGTCTCGGAGCTGATGCGGATGAGCTCGCGGAGGATGTGCTTCTGGCTGATGATGCGCGCGTGGTACTGCACGTTCGCGCTGCTGGCCACCTTGTTGGTGAGCTGGCTGATGTAGAACGGGCCGCCCACCACATCGAGCTCGCCCCGGCGCTTGAGCTCCTGCGTCACGGTCAGCAGGTCGATCGGCTGGTCCTTGCCGAACAGGTCGTGGATGGCGGCGAAGATGCGCTTGTGCGCCTCCACGTAGAAGCTGTCGGCCTGCAGGATGTCGATGGCCTCGTTCACCGCGTTGCGCTCCAGCATCATCGCGCCCAGCACCGCCTGCTCCAGGTCGGGCGCCTGCGGCGGCAGCTTTCCGGCCTCCAGGCTGGTGTCGATGAGGGTGCTCGCCGCGCGCTTGCGGCGGTCGGTACTGCGGAGCGAAGGGACGTCGGCCATGGGAAAGGGTCGCGAAAATAGGTCCGGGCCCACCCCGAAAATGTACATCCGTCAACAAGTGGTCAGCATGTCGTTAACAGGGAATGATCGAACAGTTGTTGATGGATCGTGCGGGCCGCGCCCGGCGTTACTTTGCAGCGATGCGTTGTGAACATCGCCTGCTGCTGCTCGCTGCCGTGCTCCTCGCCCTCGCGGGATGCAGGAAGGACGGGGATGCCGATGGGCCGGAGGTGACCATCACCGCGCCAGGCACGGCGTTCACGGCGGTAATGCCCGATTCGGTGCGGGTGGAGGCCACGGTGAGCGACAACGAACGCGTGGAACAGGTCACCTTCAGCATCGTCGATGCGAACGGGATCCCTGTCGCCGGACCGCTCACGCTCGAGCCTACCACCAACCCGGTCACGCTTTCGGTGGACCTTCCGTTGACCAGCGACCTGGTGGAGGGCGGCGAGCACCGCGTGAAGGTGGTGGCCTCCGATGGTGCCAACCGCGGACAGGCCGAGCGGGTCATCGATGTGGTGGCCATCCCCCGCCGCACCAGGGCCGTCCTCCTGGTGACCTCCCCCGGCTTCAGTCCGGTGCGGATCTACCGCATCGACAGCACCGGGCAGCTCGGGGCCACGCCCGTGGTCACGCTCGCCCAGGACATCGCGCCTTCAGCCCTCAGCACCAAGTATGGTCGCCTCTATGTGGGCGCCGGCGTCACCGGGCAGCTCACCGCGTTGATCCCTGACGATGGCGGCGTTTCGGCTCAGGTCGGCGTGCAGAACGCCCTCCCCTCGCCCTACCACACGGCCCTGCATGTGGGCGCTTCAGGCCGGCTCTTCGCCGCCTCCAACGAGGGCGCCCTTCGACGCTACGGCAAGGACCTCGAAGGCACGGGCTATGCGGCCACAGCGCTCAACGAGCACCGGATCATCGGGATCCTGGAGACCGGGAACGCGGTGCTCACCACGCAATCACGCTATGTCTCCCCGGTGGGCCACAGCCTGGCCCGGTACAGCCCCACGGCGGGCGTGCAACAGAACGCCTGGGTGCTGGACAAGGCGCCGGTGGCCTTCTTTGAACGCGACGAAGACCATATGCTGCTCTTCGGCAACCGCAACGGCGGCGGCGTGGTGGAGGACCGGAACGTGGTGGACGGCGGGTACTGGGAGCCGCGCACCTTCGCCGACCCGGTGCTGGCCGTGGCCCGGATCGATGCCAACACCTACATCGTTTCCACGGGAGGAACCCTTCAGCGGTTCACCTACACCAACGCCGGGGCGCTCACGATCGCTTCGGGCATCGCAGCGGAGGTGATGGCCTACGATGAGGTGAACGGGGTGTTGATCGCGGCGGAGGGCGGCCAGGTGAGCTTCCTCGATCCGGGCAGCGGTGCCACCCTCGCCAGCTATACGGTTCCGGCCGCCGTGGTGAACATCCTGCCGCAGTACAATCGTTGATCAGGCCTTCTGCCGGGCCTTCAGCACAACGCCCATGTCGCAGAACTTCTCGATGCGGCGCTGCACGAGCTTCTCCGTGTCGGTCTTCGTGAGCTTGTCCAACTGCTTCTTCAGTTCGGCCTTCACGATGCGGCAGGCCTCGTCCACATCGGCGTGCGCGCCGCCCACCGGCTCGGGGATGATGCCGTCGATGAGCTTGTTCCTGAGCATGTCCGAGGCGGTGAGCTTCAGCGCCTCGGCGGCCTTCTCCTTGAAGTCCCAGCTGCGCCAGAGGATGGACGAGCAGGACTCGGGCGAGATCACGGAGTACCACGTGTTCTCCAACATGAGCACCTTGTCGCCCACGCCGATGCCCAACGCACCGCCCGAGGCACCCTCGCCGATGATCACGCAGATGATCGGCACACGTAACTGGCACATCTCCAGAATGTTGCGGGCGATGGCCTCCCCCTGCCCACGCTCCTCGGCCTCAAGCCCCGGAAAGGCGCCCGGGGTATCGATGAGCGTGACGACAGGCTTGTTGAACTTTTCGGCAAGTCGCATCAGGCGCAGGGCCTTGCGGTAGCCCTCCGGGTTCGCCATGCCGAAGTTCCGGTATTGGCGCATCTTGGTGTTGATGCCCTTCTGCTGGCCGATGAACATCACCGTGCGGCCTTCGAGCAGACCGAACCCGCCCACCATGGCCTTGTCGTCGCGCACGGTGCGGTCGCCGTGCAGTTCGATGAAGCTCGCGTCCGTGAGCTTCTCGATGTACTTCAGGGTGTACGGGCGGTCGGGGTGGCGGCTCACCTGCACGCGCTCCCACGGGGAGAGCTTGCTGTAGATCTCCTTGCGGGTCTCCACCAGCTTCTTCTCCAGGTCCTTCAGGGTGGGCGCAACGTCCACCTGGCCCTGGTCGGCCACTTCCTTGAGCTTTTCGATCTGCTCGATGATGTTCTGGATGGGCTTCTCGAACTCGAGGAACGTCTGCATGGCGTTGCGGTCGTAGGAAGGGCGAAGGTAGTGGGCCCGGCCTTGCTCAGGAACATGCCGGGGGCTTGTGAGCCTGAGGACCAATGCCCACATTCGCTGCGCCATGATCGTGCTGCCCCACGCCAAGATCAACCTCGGTCTGCGCGTGTTGCGCCTGCGGCCCGATGGCTACCGCGACATCCGCACCCTGATGATCCCGGTGCCACTGAACGACATGCTGGAAGCGGTGGAGGCCCCGGACCTGCGACCGGGAGAGGTGCAGCTCACGCATAGTGGCCTGCCCGTGCCCGGCGACCCGGCCAACGACCTGTGCATCAAGGCAGTGTCGGCCCTTGCCGAGCGCACGCCCCTGCCCGGCCTCCGCATGCACCTGCACAAGGCCATCCCCACCGGCGCAGGCCTTGGTGGGGGCAGCAGCGATGCCGCGCACACCCTCCTCCTGCTGAACGAACTGCTGGGCCTGGGATTGGGACCGCAAGACCTGCACGCCATCGCCGCCGGGCTGGGCAGCGATTGCGCGTTCTTTCTGGACCCCCGCCCGCAATTGGCCGAAGGACGAGGAGAGGTCCTGCGAGCGGTCCCCCTCGAACTGACCGGCTGGTGGCTGGTCCTCGCGAACCCGGGCGTGCACGTTCCGACACCGGAGGTATACGCCCACACGCCCGCCCAGGACAGGGATGAGGACCTGCTGGCAGTCGTTCAGGAACCTCCCGACCAGTGGATGGGCCGGGTCGTGAACGACATGGAACAATACGTGTTCAACGCATATCCACAGGTTGGCAACTTGAAACAGGCCCTGCTAGACGCCGGTGCGTCGTATGCGGCCATGAGCGGATCCGGGGCCACGGTATTCGGCCTGTTCCATCATCAGCCGAGGCTGGAGCACCTTGGCCCTCAGGTGCTGCTGAACACGCGCCTGGGGCAGTTGCGCGCTTAGCGGAAGATCCGCTCAAGTTCCTTGCCCAAAGCCTCGGCGTCCTGTGGCTTGCTGATGATCCGCAGCGCGTGATCAAGGAGGATCAAGGTCGGCGTGGCCTTCACCTGGTAGGCGCCCGCCACCGCGCTTCCCCAACCGTTGAACTCGCTGAAGCAAGGGAACCGCAATCCACGCTCTTCGATATTGGACCTGAACTCCTTCCGGTCGGCATCGAGCGCCACTCCGGCCACCCTGAACCCACGCCCGTTGTAGCGCAGGAAGAGATCGTTCACACCGGGCATCTGGTGATGACAATGGTCGCACGTGCTCGAATACACGAAGAGCAGCGTATAGCGTCCCTTGGCAGCGAATGCCGACAGACGCGTGCGAACGCCGGAGCTGTCCACCAGGTCCACGTCAGGACCAATGGCACCGATGGAAACGGCGAGCATCGCATTCACCTTGGCCCTTAGGCTTGGCGTCATCGGGACCGCCGGATGTTCACCAGCGAGGTATCGGTCCACGATATGCTGCAGGGAGGACTGCGGACCGTAGGTGGTGAACAGGTCGATGAGGTGCTCGACCATGTAGCTCTTGCAGTCATTATCGCGCGAGGCCAGGTGAATGAGCGTGTCGGACGCATTGGTCAACTGCTCCTCGCTCACCACGTTGATGCTCTGGAGGAACATGAGCACGGCCTTGTCGTAGACCGAGCTTCGCAGAAGCCGCGGATCGGAGAAGTCGAAGACCTTGGCGATCGGGTCCGGTCCCTTGCCTGAGACCGAATCAAGCGCGTTGCTGGAACGGACCACGAAGGCGAAGTAGCTGGCCGGATCCTCGGCCATCAAACGGGCCAGCTGGTCGTTCTTCTCGCGATACACCTTCTGCTCAACGCTGTCCAGACGGGCCATCTGCCGGCGGTCCAGCGGATCAGACCGGCCGCGCTCGCGAAGGACCGCATCCTGCACGGCCTGGGCCTCGCGGCTCACGCGTTTGTACCGCCAAAGCCGGTCGTTCTCGGGGCTCTTGATCACCCGAACGTTCCATTGGAGCGGGATGCCCTCGAACGCGAGCACCACTTCGCGCTCCTTCGGGTCCAGGATGATGTCCACACGGTCCGTGTCGTGGAGCGCGAGCTGGTAGAATCCGGCGCCAAGTGTGGCAGGCGCCGGGATGCGGAAGTCCCCTGCCGGATCGATCCGCGCCGAATCGACCGGAACGTTGCTTGAGCCGCGGGTGGACAGCAGCACAAGCCATGCGCCGCGCACAGTCGGAGTGATGATGGTCCCCGAGATGACCTGGGCATTGCTCGCGAAGGAGGTCAACGCGGCAAGAAGGGCAAGGGCGATTCGCATGGCGGACATCAAAGGTGAGGAGGTCGGAGCAAGGATCGGACCAGGGGGAAAAAAAGAACCCCGCCTTGTGGGCGGGGTTCAGATCGGCGACGACATACTCTCCCGGGCTTTTGGCCCAGTACCATCTGCGCTGGTGAGCTTAACTTCTCTGTTCGGAATGGGAAGAGGTGGACCTCACCGCAATAGTCACCTGAAATCGTCAGTGCGATTTCAACTTATTGTTAGACCGGACCAAAACAGCCGATGATCGTTCCACGGCCAGACCTATGAAGGTCAAAGTCTACGGGTAATTAGTACCACTCGGCTTTGCCATTGCTGACTGTACACCTGTGGCCTATCAACGTAGTAGTCTTCTACGACCCTTATGAAGAAGTCTCATCTTGAGGTGGGCTTCGTGCTTAGATGCTTTCAGCGCTTATCCCGTCCGAACATAGCTACCCAGCGATGCAGCTGGCGCCACAACTGGTACACTAGCGGTTCGTCCACCACGGTCCTCTCGTACTAATGGTAGCTCCCCTCAAACTTCTAACGCTCGCAACAGATAGGGACCGAACTGTCTCACGACGTTCTGAACCCAGCTCACGTGCCACTTTAATCGGCGAACAGCCGAACCCTTGGGACCTTCTCCAGCCCCAGGATGTGACGAGCCGACATCGAGGTGCCAAACCATTCCGTCGATATGAGCTCTTGGGAATGATCAGCCTGTTATCCCCGGCGTACCTTTTATCCTATGAGCGATGGCCCTTCCATATGGAACCACCGGATCACTTTGCCCTAGTTTCCTACCTGTTCGACTTGTCGGTCTCACAGTCAAGCTCCCTTGTGCCAATACACTCAACGCACGGTTACCAAGCGTGCTGAGGGAACCTTTGGAAGCCTCCGATACACTTTTGGAGGCGACCACCCCAGTCAAACTACCCACCACACACTGTCTCCCTGTTTCGCAGGGATTAGACATCAGATGAACGAAGGGTGGTATTTCAACGTTGACTCCACGATGCCTAGCGACACCGCTTCAAAGTCTCCCACCTATCCTACACATCGGGCAGCCGATGTCAATGTGAAGCTATAGTAAAGGTGCACGGGGTCTTTCCGTCCCGTTGCGAGTACCCGGCATCTTCACCGAGACTACAATTTCACCGAGCTCGTGGCTGAGACAGTGCTCAGATCGTTACACCATTCGTGCAGGTCGGAACTTACCCGACAAGGAATTTCGCTACCTTAGGACCGTTATAGTTACGGCCGCCGTTTACTGGGGCTTCGATTCAAAGCTTTGCCTTGCGGCTGACCTCTCCTCTTAACCTTCCAGCACCGGGCAGGTGTCAGGCCTTATACGTCATCTTTCGATTTCGCAAAGCCATGTGTTTTTGTTAAACAGTCGCCTGAGCCATTTTACTGAGGCCCCTCACGGGGCACCGCTTATTCCGAAGTTACGCGGTTAATTTGCCTAGTTCCTTAGCCACGGATCACTCGAGCGCCTCAGGATCCTCTCCTTGACTACCTGTGTCGGTTTGCGGTACGGGCAGCTTGCAACTGAAGCTTAGAGGTTTTTCTCGGAAGTCTGATTAGGGTCAATGCATTCGGCCGAAGCCTCCTGCTACTGTCGAGTTTCAGCTACCCCGGTGGATTTGCCTGCCAGGATAATACCTACGCCCTTCACCGTTCTATTCCGTCAGAACGGAGACCTTTCACTCCTTCGTCTCCCCATCGCATTGCAAGCCGGTTCAGGAATATTGACCTGATATCCATCAGCTTCGCCGTTCGGCTACACCTTAGGACCCGACTAACCCTGATCCGATTAACGTTGATCAGGAAACCTTAGTCTATCGGCGGACAGGTTTTTCACCTGTCTTATCGTTACTTATGCCTACATTTTCTTTTCCGGACGCTCCAGCATGCCTTACGACACACCTTCGACGCAGACCGGAATGCTCTCCTACCGCCCCAATGGGGCCCACAGCTTCGGTGACACACTTGATGCCCGATCATTATCCATGCCGGACCGCTCGACTAGTGAGCTGTTACGCACTCTTTAAATGAATGGCTGCTTCCAAGCCAACATCCTAGCTGTCAATGCAGTCCGACCTCGTTAGATCAACTTAGCGTGTACTTGGGGACCTTAGCCGATGGTCTGGGTTATTTCCCTTTCGCGCACGGACCTTAGCACCCATGCGCTCACTCCCGGATAATGAAGTCATGGCATTCGGAGTTTGTCCGGGTTTGGTAGATCTCGCGACCCCCTAGCCCGATCAGTAGCTCTACCTCCATGACTGTACATCCGAGGCTGCACCTAAATGCATTTCGGAGAGTACGAGCTATCTCCCAGTTTGATAAGCCTTTCACCCCTAACCACAGCTCATCCGAAGACTTTTCAACGTCTACCAGTTCGGACCTCCATTCCGTGTTACCGGAACTTCATCCTGGCCATGGTTAGATCACTCAGGTTTCGCGTCTGCCGCCACTGACTATGCGCCCTGTTAAGACTTGCTTTCGCTTCGGCTGCGGGGCTGAACCCCTTAACCTTGCCAGTGACGAGCAACTCGTAGGCTCATTATGCAAAAGGCACGCCGTCATCCCCGGAGGGACTCCGACCGCTTGTAAGCGTACGGTTTCAGGGTCTATTTCACTCCTCTGTTCGAGGTGCTTTTCACCTTTCCTTCGCAGTACTGGTTCGCTATCGGTCTCTCAGCAGTATTTAGCCTTGGCGGATGGTTCCGCCGGATTCAGACAGGATCTCACGTGTCCCGCCTTACTCAGGATACCACTAGGTACGGCATGCATTTCGTGTACGGGACTATCACCCGCTATGGTCCAACTTTCCAGAAGTGTTCCACTATGCATACCGAGTCCACGTTGTGGTCCTACAACCCCGGCACCGCCGAAACGGTCCCGGTTTGGGCTGTCCCCTTTTCGCTCGCCACTACTAGGGGGATCACTGATTTGTTTTCTTTTCCTCCAGGTACTTAGATGTTTCAGTTCCCTGGGTTTGCTCCCTTTCGGGTGACTGGTCTTCAACCAGCCGGGTTGCCCCATTCGGAGATCCACGGATCACAGGATATTATGCTCCTCCCCGTGGCTTATCGCAGCCTATCGCGTCCTTCATCGCCTCTGAGAGCCAAGGCATCCACCGTACGCCCTTAGTAACTTTTAAACCTTTGAGGTCTATGCTCGGTGGACCGATCTCTCGGTCTGTTTTGGTCGGTCTAACAACAAGTCAAAGAACGATGCCCTGGATGGGCGGCCACATCGCCGAAGCGTGGTGGCTCTGGTGGAGAATATCGGAGTCGAACCGATGACCTCCTGCTTGCAAAGCAGGCGCTCTAGCCAGCTGAGCTAATTCCCCGTTCCCTATCCCTGGTAGTCCTGAGCAGATTTGAACTGCTGACCTCTACATTATCAGTGTAGCGCTCTAACCAACTGAGCTACAGGACTAGGAGAAGGTAACGGAAAGGCACCGTTAACGTATTATCCAACTGAGACAGCAGGTGTCGAGGAATGCATCGCTGCATTCAACAGAGACCTTGACAACTTACTCTAAAAAGGAGATGTTCCAGCCGCACCTTCCGGTACGGCTACCTTGTTACGACTTAGCCCCAGTCACCGGTTTTGCCCTAGGCAGCTCCTTGCGGTCACCGACTTCAGGCACCCCCGGCTTCCATGGCTTGACGGGCGGTGTGTACAAGGCCCGGGAACGTATTCACCGCATCATGGCTGATATGCGATTACTAGCGATTCCAGCTTCACGGAGTCGGGTTGCAGACTCCGATCCGAACTGAGACGAGTTTTAGAGATCTGCATCTGCTCGCGCAGTAGCTTCCCTTTGTTCCTCGCCATTGTAGCACGTGTGTAGCCCAGGACGTAAGGGCCGTGATGACTTGACGTCGTCCCCACCTTCCTCACCGCTTACACGGGCAGTTTCTCTAGAGTCCCCGGCATTACCCGCTGGCAACTAGAGATAGGGGTTGCGCTCGTTATGGGACTTAACCCGACACCTCACGGCACGAGCTGACGACAGCCATGCAGCACCTCGCACGCAGTCCGAAGAAGATGACGTTTCCGCCACTGTCTACGTGCGTTCGAGCCCTGGTAAGGTTCCTCGCGTATCATCGAATTAAACCACATGCTCCACCGCTTGTGCGGGCCCCCGTCAATTCCTTTGAGTTTCAGCCTTGCGGCCGTACTCCCCAGGTGGATCACTTAACGCTTTCGCTAGGTCACTGACAGTGTATCGCCAATGACGAGTGATCATCGTTTACGGCGTGGACTACCAGGGTATCTAATCCTGTTCGATCCCCACGCTTTCGTGCCTCAGCGTCAGTTTCGCCTTTGTGAGCTGCCTTCGCGATCGGTGTTCTGTGCCATATCTAAGCATTTCACCGCTACACGGCACATTCCGCCCACATCAAGCGTACTCAAGAACCGCAGTATCAATGGCAATTCTACAGTTAAGCTGCAGGATTTCACCACTGACTTACGGCCCCGCCTACGCACCCTTTAAACCCAATGAATCCGGATAACGCTTGCACCCTTCGTATTACCGCGGCTGCTGGCACGAAGTTAGCCGGTGCTTATTCCTCCGGTACCGTCAACCCAGGACACGTCCTGGGGTTTCTTCCCGGTTAAAAGCAGTTTACAACGCGTAGCGCCTTCTTCCTGCACGCGGCATGGCTGCGTCAGAGTTGCCTCCATTGCGCAATATTCCTCACTGCTGCCTCCCGTAGGAGTCTGGTCCGTGTCTCAGTACCAGTGTGGGGGATAACCCTCTCAGGCCCCCTAACGATCGTAGCCTAGGTGAGCCGTTACCTCACCTACTAGCTAATCGTGCGCATGGTCATCCTTTACCGCCGGAGCTTTGAAAGCCAAGTGATGCCACTCGACTTGTTATGGGGTATTAATCCGGATTTCTCCGGGCTATCCCCCAGTAAAGGGCAGATTCCATACGTGTTACGCACCCGTGCGCCGGTCGCCACCCATGTATTGCTACATCGTGCTGCCCCTCGACTTGCATGTGTTAAGCCTGCCGCTAGCGTTCATCCTGAGCCAGGATCAAACTCTCCATTGTAAAGTTTGATCTATCTGGTTCGTTTGACGAGGTCTCTCATGTCGATCCTCTCGGACCACAAGGACACCTTGCTGTTCTCAGATTGGACAATAGGTCAAAGAACGTTATCAGTTGCGGGCCGAAGCCCGCTCCCAAGTCATTCGTTCAGCATCCCTCCGCATCACGTTGGAACCCGTTGGTTCCGCGGAAGGGGTGGCAAAAGTACATCCTCCTCTCATTCCTGCAAGCGATGTTGAAAATTTCTTTCAACCACCTCTTGCGACTCCCTCTACCACCATCCCCTTGCGGGGCGCTTCAAAGAACGTTTTTCCGAAAGCGGCTGCAAATGTAGGGGGCTTTCCGATCAATGCAACACTCAGGTAGCATTTTTTTTACCCGGCCTCCTTCATGGGGTGCCCGTGGCCATGTGCAACACCTTGCCGTTGAAGAGATTAGCACCTTCCAAAGCAAAGCGCGAAAGAAACGCGCCTACCTCCTCCGGGGTCATGGATGCCTTGTATCCGGGGAATGCCTGCCGCAACATGTCCGTGTCCACCGACCCCAGGCACACACAGTTCGCGCGCACGCCGCGGTCCTTCAGCTCCTCCGCCAGGCACTCCGTGGCGGTTACCAAGGCCCCTTTGCTCGTGCTATAGCCGAGCAGGCCCGGGAACTTCGAGCTGCCCTGCACGCCCCCCATGCTGCCGATGTTCACCACATGCCCTTCCGGCCGGCCCTCCAGCCGGTCCAGGAGCACCTGAACCAGCCGCAACGGCACTGCCACGTTCACCCGGTACAGGCGCACGAGGTCCTCCTCGGTCCAAGCCGCGAACCCGTTCTTGAGCAGCAGCCCGGCATTGTTCACCAGGGCCGCTACCGGCCTGTGGCCGACGGCCCGCGAGACGGCCTGAGCAGCGCCCTCCCGCTCCAGGTCAAGCACCAGCGCCTCCACCAAGGGTTGGGCGGCCGTAAGGGAGGCCAGCGCACCCGCATCGCGTGACACGGCCAGCACGCGGCGGTCGTGGTCACGGGCGAGAGCCTCCGCCGTGGCGCGACCCACTCCCCTGCTCGCGCCGGTCACCACCACAAGTCCTTCGCGTGTGTTCATGTGCGACGTCCGCGCTGCCGGCGCGCCTCCTTGCGTTCGAGCTCCTGGCGCATGCGCTCGCGCACGGCCGGGTCGAAGAGGTCACCGAGGTTGTTCATCTGCCCGATGATCCAGGCCTGTCGCCTGGACACGTAGCCGGAGGGATGCGCGCAATCGTAGCGGCGTGGAGATGGGAGCACCGCTGCGATGAGCGCGGCCTGGGCCCTGGAGAGCCGCGCGGCGGGCTTGCCGAAGCACCGTTGGGAGGCGGCTTCAACACCGAAGCAGCCCTTGCCGGTCTCGGCCACGTTGAGGTACACCTCGATGATCCGCTCCTTCGACCAAAGGACCTCGATGAGCAAGGTGAACCAGGCCTCGAGCCCTTTGCGCGCATAGGTGCGTCCCGGCCAGCAGAACACGTTCTTGGCCGTTTGCTGGCTGATGGTGCTGGCCCCCTTGACCCGCTTCCCTTTCTTCCGCGCATTGAAATCCATGGCCTTGCGGATGGCCTCCATATCGAACCCGAAATGGTCCATGAACTTCTGATCCTCGGCGGCCATCACCGCCAACGGCATTTCCCGGCTCATCTCCTCCAGGTCGCGCCAGTTGCGGCTGAAGGCCTTCTGCTCACCGGCCTGTTCGGCCATCACCCACGTGACGGGGGGATCGACCACACGGAGCAGCAGGACCCACAGCACGCTGACGACCACGGTCCAGAACGCGGTAGCGAAGATCCAGCGGAAGGCGGTCCGGAGTAGGCCCATGTAACGATGCAAATGAACGAAGCGGGGCCGAGAGCCCCGCTTCGTGTTGTCAGGCGCCGGGAGCCTACCCCTTGTTGCCGGCGCACCGGACCGCGGTCATTCGTGTGCGGTCGTTCCCTTGCCGGCCTTGCGCTCGCGGTCGATGTAGCGGTGCGCGAGCAGCAGGGACAAGCCTCCGCACACGAGCACGCTGATGAACCAAGGTGCGGGGTTCTCCTCCCCGGTGCCGGAGATGGAGTGGACGGCCCAGCCCACGGCCAGGCCCGCGCCGAGGCCAATGGACAGGAAGGCCAGCGTGAGGCCGAAGTTGGAGCGGATCATGTTCGGGTCCTTACCGGCCGCGATGAGCGCCATGCGCTGGCGATGGCGTGCGGTGACGACCACATAGACGATGCCGAAGATCATGGCGAACAAGCCGATGGGGACGATGATCTCAGTTGCGGGGATCATGGGAATGCGGCCGTTTCGTTGGCCGTTGACCATGTGACGCCACCAACGGACCGGCAGGTTACGATCCGGTCATCCGAACATGCTCGAGCCCATCCTGCGAAGCTTCCGCTCGTGTGGGGGCGCGCTGGCAAGCGACTCCGCGGCCCACCTTCGTAACCGGGAGGGGGGCTGCAAGCGTCCCATCGCCAACGGACCGTGGACGAAACAGGTGCCATACACGCTGCGAGGCAGGGCGACCAGCGCGCCTTCGGCGTGCTGGTGGGCCGCTACAAGCACATGGTCTTCACCGTGTGCCACCGGGTGCTCCGGCACCAGGAGGATGCCGAGGAGGCCGCCCAGGACTGCTTCGTGAAGGCCTATCGGAACCTGGCCGAATACCAAGGCACCGCGCGGTTCAGCACCTGGCTGTACAGCATCGCTTACCGCACAGCATTGTCGAAGCTGCGCACGCGAAAAGGCGGCTCGGTGGAGCTGGACGCCCTTGAAGGGAACGGTCTGGAGCCGGCCATTGCCCCCGCGGGCGACCAAGGCGACCGCAAGGCGCTGGTGGAATGGGCCCTGGCCCAGCTCCCCGCGGAGGACGCCGCCATCATGACCTTCTTCTACCTGCAGGAGCTCGGTATCGACGAGATCGTAACCATCACCGGGCTCGGGGAGTCCAATGTGAAGGTGAAGCTGCACCGCGGGCGGAAGAAAATGCTCACGATCTTGCAGGACCACCTGAAGGAAGAGACATGGACGCTCACCCGGGAATGACCGACCAGGAGGCCGACCGCAGGCTGCGGGGGCTCTTTCAGCAGGCGGGGCCCCTCGAGGCCCCCGATGCCTTGGAGCAACGCATCATGGGCGCGCTTGCCGAGGAGCCGAGGCCGATGGTGACGGAAGCGCCGCTGCTTCCGCGCTGGGTATGGCCGCTGTTGGGCGCGTTCTTCCTCGCCCTGATGGTGCTTTCTGCGCGTTACCATGGGCCCGCGGATACGGCCCCGGACCTGGTGGAACAGGCCGTGCAACGGCTACGGACCCTCTCTCTTCCGGCCTGGACCGGAGCCATGCAGGTGAAGTTGGTCGCGATGGCCATCGTGCTTCTGGCCGGCGTGGAGCTTGTCCTGCGCAGGCCGCGCACCTCGGCGGTGGAGCATTGATCAGGCGAGCAACACACGCGCCGCGCTCAGTGCGGCCTCATAATCCGGTTCGCCACCCAGTTCCGGGGTGAGCTCGTGATACCGGATCACCCCTTCCTTGTCGAGCACCCACACCGCCCGGCAATGGGTGCCCTGCATGGGCCCATCGGTGATGGCCGCGCCCCATTTTTCGCTCATGTCCCGGAAGCGGAAATCGCTACCCGTGTGCACGTTGGTGATGCCTTCGGTGGCGCAAAAGCGCTTCATGGCGAAAGGCAGGTCCATGCTCACGACCAGGACATGCGCACCAAGGCCGGCGGCCTTCTGGTTGAACATCCGCGTTTCCGTGGCGCAGGTGTTGGTGTCCAGGCTAGGCACCGAGAACAGCAGCACCACCTGGCCTTTCAGGTCGGCCAGTTCGGCGTTGCTCTTGTCCTGTTTCACATAACGCAGCCGGGGAGCGGTCTCGCCCACTCCGGGGAGGGTACCTACGGTGGCGGGTTGGGGCATGAGGAAAATGGCTTGGTGTGTTCGACGACCTTGCGCCGCCCTGATCGGGCCGCGCTGTAGAGGTTGCGAACACCGGTACGGACCTATTGTTCGCGCATGGCCTTCGGGATGGCCTCTTCGTACACCTTGCGGGCGTCCTCGATGAAGCCGAACGGCTCGTCATCAACGACCAGCTTGCCTTTGGTGACATGGCCGAGGAGGATGAAGGGCACTTTGCTGATGCGCATCACGTCGAGGAATTCGGTCTCGTGGTCCTCGTTGAGGGCCACCACCACCCGGCCCTGCCCTTCCCCGAAGAGGAACGCGTCGGCCCGCAGCTCGCTGTCGGTGACGATGTCGAAGCCCAGGCCATTGGGCAGGCCCATCTCCACCAGCGTGGTCCAGAGACCGCCGTCGCTCACGTCGTGCGCGCTGGCGATGAGGCCCTTCTTGATCAGGTGGGCGATCACCACGTGGGTGAGGTGCTCCTCCCGCAAGTCGAAGTAGGGCGCCGGTGAACGGTGCACGTTGTGCTGGCGCACCAGGTATTCGCTGCAGCTGATGTCGTTGGTGATCCGGCCCACGAGGAAGAGCAGGTGGCCCTTCTCCTGGAAGGCCAGGGTCATGCGCTTGCTGATGTCGTTCAGCACGCCCACCATGCCGATCGTGGGGGTGGGGAACACGGCCACATCGCCCTTGTCGGTCACGGTCTGGTTGTAGAAGCTCACGTTCCCCCCGGTGACCGGTGTCTTGAACTCGCGGCAGGCCTCACCCATGCCCTTGATCACCTGCGCGAACTGCCAGTACACCTCGGGGTCGTAGGGGTTGCCGAAGTTGAGGCAGTTGGTGACGCCGCAGGGCTCGCCGCCCGAGCACACGATGTTGCGGGCCGCCTCGCTCACCGCGATCATGGCACCGACATAGGGATCGGCGTGCACGTAGCGACCGTTGCAGTCCACCGTCACCGCCAGTCCCTTGCCGGTCTCCTTCACCACCACCAGGCCGGCGTCGCTGGGTGCATTGGTGCTCATGTTCCCGGTGCGCACCATGGTGTCGTACTGCTCATACACCCAGCGCTTGCTGGCGATGTTGGGGCTGGCGAGCAGGTCGTAGGCCACGGCCTTGAGGTCGTCGGGCTCGGGCACCATGTCGATGTTGAAGCGCTTGTTCTCGGCGAAATAGGCCGGTTCACGCTCCTCGCGGGTATAGACGGGCGCGCCGCCGCCGAGCACGAGGCTCTCGGCCGGGACCGTGGCGACCAGCTCCCCGTTCCAGAAATAGCGCAGGGTGCCGCCCTCGGTCACGGTGCCGATCTCCACGCAGTGCAGGTCCCACTTGTCGAAGATGGCCTTCACCTCGGTCTCGCGGCCCTTCTTCACCACCACGAGCATGCGCTCCTGGCTCTCGCTGAGCAGGATCTCCCACGGGCGCATGCCCTCCTGGCGGGTGGGCACGCGGTCCAGGAAGATGTCCATGCCGCTCTCCCCTTTCGCGCTCATCTCGCTGGTGCTGCACGTGATGCCGGCGGCACCCATGTCCTGCATGCCGATGATGGCGTCGGTCTGGGCGAGCTCAAGGCTGGCCTCGAGCAGGAGCTTCTCCATGAAGGGGTCGCCCACCTGCACGGCGGGGAGGTCGTCCATGCTGGTGTCGGTGATGTCCTTGCTGGCGAAGCTGGCGCCGTGGATGCCGTCCTTTCCGGTGGCGCTGCCCACGATGAACACGGGGTTGCCCACGCCGTGGCTGGTGGCGCTGATCACGCGGTCGGTGCGCACGATGCCGACGCTCATCGCGTTCACCAGCGGGTTGGTGGTGTAGCAGGGGTCGAAGTACAACTCCCCGCCCAGCACGGGCACGCCGAACGCGTTGCCGTAGTCGCCGATACCCTTCACCACACCGCGCATGTGCCAGCGGCTGCTCTTCTCCCTGGTGATGTCGCCGAAGCGGAGGCTGTTGAGCTGCGCGATGGGGCGCGCGCCCATGGTGAAGATGTCGCGGTTGATGCCGCCCACCCCGGTGGCCGCACCCTGGTAGGGCTCGATGGCGCTGGGGTGGTTGTGGCTCTCGATCTTGAAGGCGCAGGCCCAGCCGTCGCCGATGTCCACCAGGCCGGCGTTCTCCTGCCCCGCCTCGGCCAGCAGCTTGGGACCGGTGCGCGGCAGCGTCTTCAGCTGCTTGATGGAGTTCTTGTACGAGCAGTGCTCGCTCCACATGGCGCTGTAGATGCTGAGCTCGGTGAAGTTGGGCACGCGGCCCAGGATCTCCACGATGCGGTCGTACTCCTCCGCGCGGAGGCCGAGCTTCTTCGCCGTGTCCACGCTGGCGGGCTTGGTATCGGGGAGATCGGCGGCGGGAGCGGTCTTGGTGGCCATGCGGATGGGGATGGGGGAAGGGAGGTATCGGGGCACAAAGAAAACCAATGCGGGCGGGAACCCCGGCGACCACGCCCGACCCGAGCCGGGCAACGGTCTACCTTGCGCTCTGTCGTACCAGGAACGCGCATGCCCGGGATCCTCCTCGCCGTGGGATACACGGCGCTCCTGCTCTACGCGGTGCACCGCCTGGACTTCTTCCGCATCGCGGGCGTTCCGGGCCGGTGGGTGATGGGCGCGTTCGTGCTGAAGGTGCTCGCCGGGACCGCCCTGTGGGCGCTCTACACCTTCGTGTACGACGACCGTCCCAACGCCGACATCTACCGGTACTTCGACGACAGCGCGGTGATGTACGGCGCGCTGGAGCACAGCCCGGGGGATTACGTACGCATGCTCACCGGCATCGGCAACGACAGTCCGCACTTCGACGCGCAGTACTACCGGGTGATGAACAACTGGTACCGGAAGTACGAGAGCAACATGTACAACGACGCACACACCATCATCCGCTTCAATGCGTTGGTGCGGTTGATCTCGTTCGGCAGCATCCACGTGCACACCGTGCTCTCGGCCTTCCTGGCCTTCGTGGGGAGCATCGGCCTGGTGCGGGCCCTTTCGCTGCTGCGGCCCGAGCTGGTGCGGGCCTTCTTCCTGGCCACCTTCCTGCTGCCCAGCGTGCTGTTCTGGAGCAGCGGGGTGATCAAGGAGACCTTCCTGATGTTCGCGCTGGGGCTTGTGGTGTGGCTGGTGTTCGGCGCCCTGGCCCGGCGGGTGCGGGGCCCCGTGCTCGTGCTGTTGGTGCCGCTCCTCGCCCTGCTGTTCTTCCTCAAGTTCTACGTGCTGCTGAGCATGGTGCCCGCACTGGTCTCATACGCGTGGTGCCGCTGGCGCGCACACCGGCCGTGGCTGGTGTTCGCCGCGGTGCACCTGGTGCTCGCGGTGCTCGCGGCCAACAGCGAGCGCCTCGTGCCCGGCCTCAACATCCTCGACACGCTGGCCTGGAAGCAGAAGGACTTCATCGGGCTGGCCGTGAGCGTGAACAGCGGAAGCTACATCCCCGCGGAATACCTCGAGCCCACCTTCGCCAGCTTCGCCGCCCAAGCGCCACGGGCCTTGTTCATGACCTTCCTGGGCCCCCTGCTCGCCTGGAACAATGGGCCCCTCGGGCTGGTCAGTGCCGTGGAGACGCTCGTGCTGATCGCGCTGCTCGGCCTGTTGCTGTGGAGGCACCGGCCCTGGCGCGAGGCCGACGCCACGTTGGTGCTCTTCTGCCTGAGCTTCTGCGTGCTGCTCGCCCTGGTGATCGGGTGGACCACCCCGGTGATGGGTGCGGTGGTGCGGTACCGCGTCCCCCTCCTCCCCTTCCTGCTGTACGCAGGCCTCGTGCTCGCCGACGTGGACCGCCTGTTCGCGCGATGGCCCTGGCTGCGACCTTTGCGGCCATGACCCGCTCCCTCATCGCCCTGTTGCTGGTGCTCGCCACCTCCGGTTGCGCCTACAAGAACAAGGAGGCCGACCTGGTGGTGCACAACGCGCGCATCATCACCCTCGACAGCGCCAACAGCGTGCAGCAGGCCATGGCCATCAAGGACGGCCGCATCGTGGAGCTCGGCCCCGAGCAGGCGATCCTGAACCGGTACCGCGCGAAGGAGACCTACGACGCCGGCGGACAGACCGTGTACCCGGGCTTCATCGACGGCCACTGCCACTTCTTCGGCTATGGGCTGAACAAGCAGAAGGTGGACCTCGCGGGCGCACGGAGCTGGAGCGAGGTGCTCCAACGCACCGTGGCGTTCGCCAAGGCGCATCCGGAGAAGGAGTGGATCCTGGGCCGGGGCTGGGACCAGAACTTGTGGGCCGACCACGACACGCCCTCGAACGACAGCCTCAACCTCCTCTTCCCCGACAGGCCCGTGCTGCTGCAGCGCATTGATGGCCATGCCGCCGTGGCCAATGCGGTCGCTCTGACGCGCACCGGGCTCCACGCGGGAAGCCGCATCGCGGGCGGGATCCTCGAGGTGCGCAACGGGCGCCCCACCGGACTGCTCGTGGACAATGCCGTGGACGTGTTCCAGCGGATCTTCGACGAAGCGGACGAGGCCACCAAGCGGAAGGCCCTGCTGGACGCGCAACGCGACTGCTTCGCGGCCGGGCTCACCATGGTGTGCGACGCGGGCCTCGATACCGGGACCATCGCGCTCATCCGCACCATGCAGCGCGAAGGGGCGCTGAAGATCCGCGTGTACGCCATGGTGGCCGACAAGCCGGAAGCCCTTGCGCACTTCGCCCGCACCGGCCCCATCATCGAGGACCGGCTGGTGGTGCGCTGTGTGAAGGTTTACGCCGACGGCGCGCTCGGCTCGCGCGGCGCCCTGCTGCTGCAGCCTTACGCCGATGTGGACAGCACCTACCACGGGCTGATGCTGCAGACCCCGGCGCACCTCGATTCAGTGGCGCACTGGTGCAAGGACCACGGCTTCCAGATGGCCACGCACTGCATCGGCGACAGTGCGAACCGCCTGCTGCTCGACCTCTACGGCCGGGTGCTGGGCGGCACCAACGACCTGCGCTGGCGGATCGAGCACGCCCAATGCGTGGCACCCGTCGACATGGAACGTTTCGCGCGGTACACGGTGATCCCCAGCATGCAGCCCACGCACGCCACCAGCGACATGGCCTGGGCCGGCGAGCGGCTCGGTGCGGAGCGCCTGCGTTCGGCCTACGCCCTGCAGCGGCTGATGCGTCAGAACGGGCTGATCGCGCTGGGCACCGATTTCCCGGTGGAGGCCATCGACCCGCTGGGCACCTACTTCGCGGCGGTGGCGCGCACCACGGCGGATGGCACGCCCGCCGGTGGCTTCCAGATGGAGGACGCCCTTACACCCGAGCAGGCCCTGCGCGGCATGACGATCTGGAACGCGCTCGCCAGCTTCACCGAGAACGACCTCGGCACCCTGGAGGTGGGCAAGCGCGCCGACCTCACCGTGCTGGACCGCGACCTGCTGCAGGTGCCCGCCGCACAGGCGCGCAAGGCCAAGGTGAAGGCCGTCTTCGTGGACGGTGTGCGGGTGGAATAATGCCCGTACCGCAGGCATCGCGTTCACCGACCTCAGCCTGCCTGGAACAACGAAGCGGAGGAAGCCCGGTGGAGCTGGACGGCGTTCATGACGACCATCCACACCCGCGGTGACCAGCACGGAGCACTAACGCACCGCCTCAAGCGTCCGCTGGATCTGCAGGAAGTGGCGTTCCTGGTGGGCCACGGCGAAGTGGAGCGCATCGGCCACCTTGAAACGGAACACGGGGCCCAGGGTGCTGGTGATGCGCGGACCGGCCGTGCCCCGCTCGATGGCCTGGCGCACCACCACCCGGAATTGCTCCAGCAGCACGATGAGGTCGTCGAGGGCGCCGAGCCGCTTCACCGTTGCCTGGCGGGGCTCGAAGAACTTGAGGGTGCGCATGCGCCACGGGATCCGGCCATCCTCCTTCGGCCGCATGGCCTTGGTGAGCAGGCCGCCCCATAGGCCCGGTCGGTGATCCTCCTCGTGCCGCAAGACCGCGCCCTGCGCCGCATAGACGTTCCGCAGGTGACGCAGGTAATGCCCGCTGAGGATGTTGAGGTGCTCGCACACCTCCAGCACGCTCCACCGCTCCGGTGAAGGCCTGCGCTCCAGCGTCACCAAGGGAAGTTCGCGCAAGGCGTGCGCCTGTTCGAGCTGTGCCACCAGCTGTGCATCGAGCGTACGGAGAAGATCGTTCGTCCTCATGGCGCAAAGGTGACCGGCCCGAAAGTGAGGTCCACTTGATCCGCATCAAGAAGCGCTCCCCTACCGCAACCTGGCCCGCAGCCTGCTGAAGGTCTCGGGCGTCATCCGCAGGTAGCTGGCGATGTCCTTCTGCGGCACCAGCTGCAGCAGATGCGGACTCCGCTCCACCAACGCGCGGTAGCGCTCCTCGGCGGTGAGGGTGAGCAGTTCGATCTCGCGGGTGGCCCGGCCCACCACCACCTCTTCGAGGATGAGCCTTCCGAAGCGTTCCAGCACTGGCATGCGTTCGCGAAGGGTGCGGAGGTCATCGTGGTGGATGCTCCACAGCACCGAGGGTGTGACGGCCTGCAGCACGAAGCGCGAGGGGCGGCGCGACACGAAGGAGTCGAAGACCCCGCTCCAGCTGTGCCCATAGGCGAAGCCGATGCACACCTCATCCCCGTCGTGCGGCACGTGGATGCGCTGCACCCCCTCCTGCACGATGCTGAACCAGTTCTCGACCTGCCCCGCATCGGTGATCACCGCACCGCGGTCGAAGCGGCGCTCCCGCCAGAACGAACGCACCAGGTCCCACTCGGCCTCGGAGAGCGGGACGTACCGCTGAATGGTGCTCCGGACAAGGTCCATGGGCCCTGGACGATCGATCGCAGGCGTGTTGCCGACTGACGCGCAGCAGAAGGTTCAACGCACCTCCAACGCACCCGAACACATGAGCCGTCCATCGGAGAGGCGCACCCTGTACAGGCCGGAGGGTAGGCCGTTCACCGACAGTGCCGCGGGAGCGCTCGTTACGCGCTCGCGCTTCACCAGACGGCCCTGCGCATCGATCAGCTCCAGCCAGGCACCGGCGGCCACCCCTTGCGGCAGGGCGATGTTCACCCGGTCGTTGGCGGGCACCGGCCAGATGACGAGCGCGTCGCCGGCGGGCATCGATGCGGTGCCCGTGCTGAGCACGAAGAGGGTGTCGCTGTTCGCCGTGCACCCGTTGGCATCGGCCACCTGCACGAAGTAGTCGCCGGTATCATATACGTCCAGGGTCTGCGCGGTGGCCCCGGCGATGGGCGCCCCCTCGTAGAACCATTGGTAGGACGCGGCCGGTGTGCTTTCCAGGGTGTAGCCCACCTGGCTGAGCGCGGGTTGCGGCACCGGCGGGTTGGCGATGAGCACGAGCGTATCGCTCCACGCCTGGCAGCCGTTGGCGTCGAGCGCGGAAAGGGCCAGCGGCCCGGCCGTCCCGGTCGTGAACGAGGCGGTGGTGGCGCCGTTGCTCCAGGCATAACTGCTCCAGCCCGTTCCGGTGAACACCTCCACGCTGTCGTTCGCGCAGATGACCGGCGAGGGATCGGCGCTCAGCGGCAGATCGCCACGGCGGGTGATGGCCCTGAAGCTGTTGAGCTTGCCATGGCCCCACCGGTTGTTGGGCAACGCGCCGGTGAAGGCATCACCCCAAGCGGTGCGTTCGATGCTGGCGATAACGTCCGCATAGTTCGCTGTCGGGCATTTCTCGAAGTAGCACGCGATGGTGCCGGCCACCACGGGCGACGCGATGGACGTTCCGCCCGCGCGGATGTGGAAGCCTCCAGGGGCCACCTTGAAGGCGCCGGTGCCGCTCAACAGCGATGCGATGAAGGAGAGCGGTCCCGCGCTGAAGGTGATGTCGCCGGGCGCGGCCACATCCGGCTTGAGGCGACCATCACGCGTGGGCCCATTGCTGCTCGCCGGCGCGATGGCGTTCTCCGTGCCCGGGACGCTTTGCGGCTGACCATTGTAGTCGATGTAGTTCGTCTCGTTCTGGTAGTTCGCCACGGTGATCACCTTGTCCGAACAGGCCCACGAGTCCACCATGCGCTGGTCGTCGTCGGGCAGCACGTAATGCACGATCGGCGGGAACTGGGCCGGGGTGGGCAGGTTGGTGACCATGCGCGAGGTGCCGAAGGCGTAGCTGCTCCACACATCGAAGGAGCCGTCGCCGGTGGTGAGGAAGGCCCAGTTGTAATAGGCCGAATCGGGGGAGGCGAGCAGCACCTCGATGTGCACTTGGGCACCGCGCAGTTCCGCACGGGACTGGACGATGGCCAGCCGGTTGCCATCGATGCTCCGCAACGTGTCGGTGTAGGACACGCCGAGGCTCGCGGGGATCGACCGGTAGGGCGTGTTCCCGCGGCGGGCATAGCCGGCCGTACCGCCGTCCGCGCCCACCGCGTACTGCACATGGAAATCGGCCGTGTCGGCCCACACCTCCCACAGCGCCGCCGGGAAGCCCAGCTGCGTGATGTTGTTGCCCTCGGTGGCGAACCAGGTGAAGGAGGTGTCCGCATCCACTTCGCTGTGCAGGTGATAGAGGGGCACGGTGTAGCTGTTGCCCGCGGCGCACACGAGCGCGCGGCCCGGCTGCGCGTCGAGCAGGCTGTCGATGAAGCGCGCGGCCGCATCGAGGCCGTCGTGGCTGCCGTAGTAATCGCCGATGCTGGCGTTGATCACCACGGGGCGTCCCAGGGCGGCGGCCTCATCGAAGATGTACTTCACCGCATCGGCCACCGAGGCCTTCCAGTTGGGCCGGCCGAAGTCGGAGGCCACCATGATGATGTCCGCATCCGGTGCGGCGCCCGCGAAATGGCCCGTTGCCCGGCCGTTCCCGGCGGCCGTGCCCGTGACCGTGGTGCCGTGGCCGTACCACACGGGCTGGTCAGTGGCGGGGCAGTTGCCGGCGTTGATGGCCGCGCTGTCCCAAGCCTGGCCGTAGCCGTAAGGCTGCGGCGTCAACTGGGCGTCGAAGGCGTAGTTCTGGTCCCAGTACTTCAGCACGCGGGTGTTGCCCAGGCTGTCCTGGAAATCGGGATGGCCGAGGTCCACCCCGCTGTCGATGAGGCCGAGGACGACGCCCGCCCCGGTGTATCCCGCCGCGAGCGGGGCCGTACCGGCGTGCACATCCACGAGGCGCGTCTTCACGCGCATGCTGTCGTTGAGCACCCGGCCGGGGGATGTGCTGAACTCGAAGCCCTGCACGGCGGGCGAAGCGGCAAGGGCCTGAACGTGGTCCACGGGAACGGTGGCGCTCACCAGTCCGTTCATCAGCAGCTTCACACGCCCTCCCTGCGCCTTCACGGCCCCGGCGACACCATTCTCCTCACCACGGATGAAGAGGTCGACCTCGGCACCGGCGGGGTGCGGCCGCTCCAGGAAGCGCTGGAGCTGGAGGTTCAGTTTCGTGGGGCGTTGTGCCACAGCGGAACCGGCCACGAGCGCGGCCAGCAGAAGGACGAGGTGTCGCATGCCGCGAAGTTAGCCCCGGTCAAGGCCGGCCATGGTGCCGTAGGCGGGCAGTTCGGAGAGGAAATGAACAGCCCCCGTTGAACGATCGATCCGGCAGGCGTAGTGGTGCAGTCCGTTGGTGACGAACAGCCAGTCCACCCGGAACACGATGTTGTAGCGGGCGGCCTGCTCGAACACGGCCTGGTCGATGCGCACGGTGGGCGCCTTGCACTCCACCAGGGCCAGGGGGGCGCCGCGGTCGTCGTGCACCACCAGGTCGGCGCGCTTGGCCAGACCGTTCAGGGTGAGGCTCTTCTCCACTGCGATGAGCGACGCGGGGCAGCGCAGGTCGTTCACCAGGAAGAGCAGGAAATGCTGCCGCACCCACTCCTCGGGGGTGAGCGCCACCCATTTCCGGCGCACGGGATCGAAGACCTCCGTGCCGCCGGGAACCGGTTTAGTTTTGACACCATGGTCGGGCAGGTTCAACCGCTGCATGCCGGCCGTAAAACAACGAAGGAACCGTGAGGACCAAGAAGGAGATCGTCAACAACTGGCTTCCCCGGTACACCGGGCTGGAGCTCGACGCGTTCAAGAAGCACATCCTGCTCACGAACTTCGGCAACTACATCGAGCTCTTCGTGAACCTCACCGGGGCCACGGTGCACGGGCAGGGCAAGGCGCTGCAGACGGCCATCACCGACGACCTCATGATGATCAACTTCGGGATGGGCAGCCCCATGGCCGCCACCACCATGGACCTGTTGAGCGCCGTGGAGCCCGAGGCCGTGCTCTTCCTGGGCAAGTGCGGCGGGCTGAAGCGGAAGAACCAGCTGGGCGACCTCATCCTCCCCATCGCGGCGATCCGGGGCGAGGGCACCAGCTCCGACTATTTCCCCCCGGAGGTGCCGGCGCTGCCCTCCTTCATGATCAACCGCGTGGTGAGCGGCCGCATCCGCGACATGGACCTCGACTACTGGAGCGGCACGGTGTACACCACCAACCGCAGGGTGTGGGAGCACGACGAGGAGTTCAAGGAGCGGCTTCGCATCTACCGGGCCATGGGCATCGACATGGAGACGGCCACCCTGTTCATGACCGGCTTCGCCAACGAGATCCCCACCGGCGCCCTGCTGCTGGTGAGCGACCAGCCCATGATCCCCGACGGCGTGAAGACCAGCGCCAGCGACGCCAAGGTGACCACCAATTTCGCCGAGCTCCATGTGAAGGTGGGCATCGCCAGCCTGCGTCACATCATCAACGACGGCCGTTCCGTGAAGCACCTGCGGTACGAATGAGCACCACGGAGGACTTCAAGAAGATCGTGAAGGACGTGCGCGCGCGCAGCTTCAAGCCCGTGTACCTGCTGCACGGCGAGGAGGCCTTCTTCATCGACCGCGTGGCCGAGGAGATCGAGCGCAACGCCCTGGAGGAGCACGAGCGCGACTTCAACCTCACCGTGCTCTATGGCAAGGACACCGACCCCGAGCAGGTGAAGGACGCCTGCCTGCGCTACCCCATGATGGCCGAGCGGCAGGTGGTGGTGCTTCGCGAGGCCAATGCCTGGCGCATCGACGCCTTCGACAAGCTCGAGGCCTACTTCAAGAACCCCACGCCCACCACCGTGCTCGTGCTCCTGTACAAGCACAAGAAGGTCGATGGGCGGAAGGCCTTCCTGAAGGACATCGGGAAGAAGGGCATCGTCTTCACCAGCGACAAGCTGAAGGACGAGCAGCTGCCCGACTGGATCAGCAAGTACGTGGCCTTCCAGAAGCGCCGCATCGGCCAGCGCGAGGCCGTGCTGCTCGCCGAGCACCTGGGCAGCGACCTCGGCAAGATGACCAAGGAGGTGGAGAAGCTGTGCCTGGTGACCGAGGAGAACGGCACCATCACGGCCGACCTCATCCAGCGCAACGTGGGCATCAGCAAGGAGTACAACATCTTCGAACTGCAGAACGCCATCGGCCGCCGCGACCACCTGAAGGCACAGACCATCGCGCACTACTTCGCGCAGGACCCCAAGGACCATCCGCTGGTGCTCACCTTGGGCCTGTTGAACAGCTACTTCAACAAGCTGATGGTGGTGCACGCCTCGGCGGGGCTGCCGCAGGGCGAGCTGGCCGCCGCGTTGAAGGTGCCGCCCTTCTTCGTGAAGGACTACGCCAACGCCGCCCGCAACTACACGCCCGCCAAGCTGCGCGAGGTGCAGCACCTCCTTCGCGAAGCCGACCTGAAGAGCAAGGGCGTGAACAACGCCAGTGCCAACGACGGCGAGCTGCTGCGCGAGCTGCTGGCCCGCGTGATGAATTGAGGCATGACCGCCGAGGAGCAAGGCATCCTGGACCGATTCCCCGCGGTGCTGCGCGCCCTCCTCGACGCCGAGCTGGCCGCCGGCAACCGCATCCTGTCCGTGGACATGGCCCATCCTGCAGCGCCGGTGGGCGGCCGGGTGATGCTCGCGCACGACCTCTTCACACGCGACCTGCCAACGGGCCTCCGGCTGCACGCCCGTTACGCCGGTTCGCACCACCAGGAGGTGACCGACGCCACGGGCCATTGCCACGTGGTGACCGCGCCGCTGGAACAGCTTCCCGAACCGGACATGGACGCCATCCGCAGGGCGCATGATCCCCAGGCCCCGCTGAAGGAGGAGACCCATGCCGCCTCGTGGACCGTGGAGGCCGACATCCCCGGGGAGGAGCTCATCTACCGCGAGGAGGGTCGACGCGCCAGCGTGCGGTGGACCTGGAACGGCGGGTCGCGGATCGACCCCGGAAGCTTGAGCGCCTGGTGGGTGAGCGCGGAGCGGCGCGAGGAACCGATGACCCCGCAGGAACGCGAACGCGTGCTGCGGCGCCTGATGCAATACGCTGGCGACCGCGGCGGCGCCAACGAAACCCCCTCCTGAACCATGTCGTGGACCGTGGCCCTTGTGGTGGCCCTGCTGAACGGGCTCCTCTGCGGAGGGCTGGTGGTGCCCCTCTCCTTCGCGTTGATGCGTGCCCACGGCAAGTTCGACCGGGATGGCGGCATGAGCATGGGCATCCTCTTCCAGGTGGCCCCGCTCACCTTCGTGCTGGCCGCGCTGCTCGGGTTCTGGGGCACGCACCTGGCCGACGCCACCGGCTGGGACCGCTTCTGGCCGGCCATGGGCCTCTCAGCCGGCATCGGGCTGGGGGTGATGGCCTTCTTCGCCCTCACCTCTCTGGTGGGCATCACCCGGCCGCCACGGATCGACGGCGCCGAACTGATGCTCCAGGTGGAGGTGTTGGTGCCGTTCGGCGTGCTGCCGGACGGCGCGCTCGATGAAGGCACCCTTCAGTTGAGCCTTTACGCCGGCGACAAGGACAACCATTACGGCGACATCGATGGGAAGGGCATCCGTCGCGCGGGCGACCATGTCGTGATCCCCGGCTCCGCGCGGCTGCGGTCCGTGGCGCCGATGCGCATGCTCTCCTTCCGCGCCGGTCCGGAGCAGAGCTTCGTGCTGGACATGCCGCTGGCGGCGAGCCCCACCAAGGCCGACCTGGCATGGGCCGGCCCCTTCGGCACGCGCGAGGGGAACTTCAAGAACGGGCAGCCCCAGCCCACGACCGTGACGATGCGCTACCGCCTCGTGCGGATCGTGCCCACGAAGGCCTGAAAAAGGAAAGCGCCCACCGAAGCGGGCGCTTTCGCCAGGATGGTCGTTGACCGAGCCTTAGTGGGCTGCGGGAGCGGCCGGAGCGGCGGCGGGAGCGCCGGAGGCCTCCACCGTGCCCTGGATGCGCACCACCTTGCTCGGCGCATTGGTGGCGTTGCTGGTGATCGTCACGCTCTTGTTGATGGGACCCACCCGGTTCGAGTCGTACTTCACCGTGATCTGGCTCTTGGCGCCCGGCTTGATCGGGGCCGTCTCGCACTTCGGTACGGTGCAGCCGCAGCTGCCCTGGCAGTTGCTGATGATCAGGGGCTGGTCACCGGTGTTGGTCACCGTGAACACGCACTCGCCGTTGCCGCCCTGCTTGATGGTGCCGTAGTCGTGCACCTCCTTGTCAAGGCTGATCTGGGGACCGGTGCCGCCAACGGGCTTGGAGTTCTCCTGGGCCTGCACGCCGAGGAAGAGGGCGCTGAGGCCGAGGGAAAGGATGAACTTCTTCATGGTATGAGGATGTGTTTCGTGGTTTTCGTACGGCCAAGGTAGGGGGTGGTTACCGCATGGGAAGGGGTTTAACACGACATTAACAGGGCCCTCAGCGGGTCTCCTCCACGGCCGGGGACGGTGCTTCCGGCGCGGGCCTTACCTCCCCCTTGATGGTGAGCACGACCGTCGGCAGGTCCACCGCATTGCTCTCCACGGTCACGGACTTGGTGAAGGGCCCCACGCGTTGGGTGTCGTACTTCACCCGCACGGTGCCGGTCCCGCCCGGTGGCACCGGCTCGCGGTCCCAGCTTGGCACCACACAGCCGCAGCTGCTGCGGCAGCTGGTGAGGATGAGCGCCGCGTCGCCCGTGTTCGTGAAGGTGAAGACGCAGGTGCCATTGCCGGCGTACGCCAACGTCCCGAACGGATGCACCACATGATCGAAGGTGATGCGCGGACCGTGGGCCAGGCTGTCCTGGGCGCGGGCTGTGAAGGCAAGGGGCAAGAGCAGGAGAAGGAAGGTGTGTCGCATGGTCGTTCGGTATTGGTCCGCAAGGATGCGGCGGCCAGGAAGGGACCGACCTGGATCTAACACCTCCTTCACAACAGGCCATCCCCGGCGCGTCCTACCCGCCCGACCGGCCGCTTGGGACCGACCGTCTACCTTTGCGGCCCTTCCGCACGCCGCGCGGGAACCGCAGCAACCATGTCGACCACCGAGATCCCCAAGCGTTACGAACCGGCCCAGGCCGAAGGGCACTGGTACGCCCACTGGATGGACAAGGGCTACTTCCGCAGCGTGCCCGATGGCCGGGAGCCCTATACCGTGGTGATCCCCCCGCCCAACGTCACCGGCGTGCTGCACATGGGGCACATGCTCAACAACACTATCCAGGACGTGCTGGTGCGCCGCGCGCGCATGCAGGGCAAGAACGCGTGCTGGGTGCCTGGAACGGACCATGCGAGCATCGCCACCGAAGCGAAAGTGGTGCGGCTGCTCGGCGAGCAGGGCATCAAGAAGAGCGCCATCGGCCGCGAGGAGTTCCTGAAGCATGCCTTCGCGTGGAAGGAGAAGTACGGCGGCGTGATCCTGGAGCAGTTGAAGAAGCTCGGCGCCAGCTGCGACTGGGACCGCACGCGCTTCACCATGGAGCCCGACCTGAGCGATGCCGTCATCGATGTGTTCATCGACCTGCACAGGAAAGGCCTGGTGTACCGCGGTCTGCGCATGGTGAACTGGGACCCGCAGGCCCTCACCGCCGTGAGCGACGAGGAGGTGATCTACAAGGAGGTCAACTCCAAGTTGTACTTCGTCCGCTACCGGATCGAAGGCACCACGGACCAGTGGGTGACCATCGCCACCACGCGCCCCGAGACCATCCTGGGCGA
>JBGAGX010000025.1:0-55941 GCA_044226515.1 Flavobacteriales bacterium
GCCTACTTCGTGCAGATCGCGGCTTGCCTGGGCCTGCCGCACCTGGTGCTGCATTACGAGGGCGTGGGCCCCGCCCCGCACTGGGACGTGACGCTCAGCACCGAACAGCTCGATCACATGGAGCGGTTCCTGCGGGCGCAAGGACGGCTGTGAGACGGCCGGGGCGTGAGGCCCGCTTATCTTCGTGAGGCCATGACCGTTCAGCAGCGCAAGGACCAGTTGAAGAAGCTCATCGACGCGGAGAAGGACCCCGTCGTGTTGGAGCAGGTGGCCAGGGTGCTCCAGAAGCGCGCACCCAAGGCGCGGCAGAGCGCCTTGGTGAAGCGTGCCCTGAAGGCCGAGGAGGACTATAAGGCCGGGCGGTATCAGACCCTGGACGCGTTCAGCAAGGAGATGGATGCGTTCATCGACGGGCTGTATGAGAAGAAGCCCAAGGCGAAGCGGCGCGCGTGAGGCTCATTGTTCTGGATCAGGCCAAGGATAGTTTTCAGCGCTCGTTGCGCGTGCTGGAGGCGACCTATGACCGCGCATTCCTGAGGAAGCAACGCAAGCAGGTGACCAGTGCGTTGGAATGGCTGCGGGAGCATCCGGGCAGTGGGCAGTTCGAAAAGGAGCTGGAACACCTGGGCCAGGACCATCGCCGCCTCGTGGTCGGTCACTTCAAGGTCATCTACCGGGTGGTCGGCCGCACGATCATGGTCACCGACATCTTCGACAGCCGCCGCGATCCGAAGGGGATGAAGGGGTGATGATCAGGGGGGCGCTTTGCGAGACCCGGTAGGAGTTGAAAGACGAGGACTCAACGGGGACGCATTATCGATGACGGTCCCATTCCAGTCCACTTCGAACCTTGATATCCGAGATGTCAGCGACCATGAACGGGATCTCGGGTGAAAGGTCGACCTCAATGACCTCACCATCCACGATGACAACGCGATCGAACGCACGGCCATCGTTCAATGTGACGCGTGCGATCTGATAACCCATGCCGGTCTCCTGTTGGTCGGTCAGATAATGCACCCAGCGTTCGCTGAGCTTAAGCATTACGCCGCCGCCGTCTCCAGCTCGCGGCTCACCTTCTTGAAGAGGCCCTGGAGCACGTTGCCGGGTCCCACTTCCACTACGCGGGTGGCGCCTTCGGCGAGCATGTGCTGCATGGTCTGGGTCCAGCGCACGGGCGCGGTGAGCTGCGCGATGAGGTTGGCCTTGATGCGGGCGGGATCGGTGTGGGCTCGGGCGTCCACGTTCTGGTAGATGGGGCAGCGCGGGTCCACGATCGGCGTGTAGGCGATGGCGGTGGCGAGCTCGGCGCGGGCGGGTTCCATCAGCGGGCTGTGGAAGGCCCCACCGACGGGCAGCACCAGGGCCCGCTTGGCGCCGGCGGCCTTCAGGGCCTCGCAGGCGGCGTGGATCCCGTCCACCGTGCCGCTGATCACCAGCTGGCCGGGGCAATTGTAGTTGGCGGGCACCACACCGGGGATGGTGGCGCAGATCTCCTCCACCTTCGCGTCGTCCATGCCGAGGATGGCGGCCATGGTGCCGGGCTGCAGCTCGCAGGCCTTCTGCATGGCGTTGGCGCGCGCGGCCACCAGTTTCAAGCCATCACTGAACTCCATGGCGCCTGCGGCCACCAGCGCGCTGAACTCCCCGAGGCTATGCCCCGCCACCATGTTCGGCTTGAAGGCATCGCCCATCACCTTCGCCTTGATGACGCTGTGCAGGAAGATGGCCGGCTGCGTGACGTTCGTGCGCTTGAGGTCCTCCTCGGTGCCGTTGAACATCACGTCGGTGATGGTGAATCCGAGGATGTTGTTCGCGTGCTCGAAGAAGACGCGCGCGTTGGCGTCGCTCTCGTAAAGGTCCTTGGCCATGCCGGGGAACTGGCTGCCCTGGCCGGGGAACACGTAGGCGGTCATGTGCGGTTCGGTAGTCGCACCGAATGTACACGACAGGCGGGAATGGCGAAGGGAGTGGCAAGTGTCAAGTCACAAGGGTCAAGTGACAAGGCACACCCGGACAGGCGCACCCTCAGTTTCTCTGCGCCCTCTGCGCCTTGGCTGTTCCTCTACGTTCTCCTAATGCAGCTTCGCGCTGATCAGCTTCACGAACTCCTCCCGGGTGCGGTTGTCGGTGAGGAAGATGCCGGTGAAGGCGCTGGTGGTGGTCACCGAGTTCTGCTTCTGGATGCCGCGCATCTGCATGCACAGGTGGGCGCACTCCAGCACCACGGCCACGCCCATGGGTTTCAGCGTGTCCTGGATGCAGTCGCGGATCTCGTTGGTGAGGCGCTCCTGCACCTGCAGACGCCGGGCGAAGGCGTCCACCACGCGGGGGATCTTGCTGAGCCCGGTGATGTGGCCCTTGGGGATGTAGGCCACGTGCGCCTTGCCGAAGAAGGGGAGCATGTGGTGCTCGCACATGCTGTACACCTCGATGTCCTTCACCACCACCATCTGGCTGTAGTCCTCCTTGAACATGGCGCTGCGCAGGATGGCGGCCGGGTCCAGGTCGTAGCCGTGCGTGAGGTATTGCAGCGCCTTCGCCACGCGCTCCGGGGTCTTCTGCAGTCCTTCGCGCTTCGGGTCCTCGCCGATGGCCTTCAGGATGTCGCCGTAGTGGTCGCCGATCCGGCGCACGAGCTTGGCGTCGTACTGGTCGATGCGGGTGTAGCTGTCCACCGCGTCCTCCGGACCTGTGCGGCCGGACTTGGGGGTGGGCTTACGCTTGTTCGCCATGGTATTCCACGGTGTTGTTCTCGGTCTCCTCCACCTTCACGGTGCGCAGGGTCACGCCCAGCGCGCGGATGGGCGCCTCCAGCTGTTCCCAGATGGCGATGGCCAGGTTCTCGGTGCTGCTGTACCGCCCCTTCATGAAGGGCACGTCGAGGTCGATGTTCTTGTGGTCCAGGTGATCGATCACGCGCTCCTTGATGATGCGACTGAGCATGCTGAGGTCGGTGACGAAGCTGGTCTGCGGATCGGGCTCGCCGGCCACCGTCACCCACAGCACGTAGTTGTGGCCGTGGCCGTTGGGGTTGGAGCACTTGCCGAAGACCTCGAGGTTCTTCGCGTCGCTCCAGTCGGGGCGGGCCAGGCGGTGGCTGGCGCTGAAGCGCTCGCGGCGGGTGATGTGCACGATGGGCATGCGGAAGAAAGGCCTGGGCGCGGGAATTGTTCGCAGGCCAGCGAAGGTAGGGGTGGGCAGCGGCCCGCTACCTTCGCGCCATGATCGTCGTTACCGGAGCCGCGGGTTTCATCGGAAGCTGCCTTGTCGCCGAGCTGCTCGAGCAGGGCTGGCAGGACATCGTGGCCGTGGACGATTTCAGCCGCGCGGACAAGGCACCCAACCTGCACGGCAAGACGCTCACGGCCAAGGTGCACCGCGACGACTTTTTCACCTGGCTGGCGGAGAACGAGCGCTTCGTGCAGTTCATCTTCCACCTGGGCGCCCGCACCGACACCACCGAGTTCAACAAGGCCGTGTTCGACGAGCTCAACGTGCGCTACAGCCAGCGCATGTGGGAGGCCTGTGTGGAGTACGGCATCCCTTTGGTGTACGCCAGCAGCGCGGCCACCTACGGCGCGGGTGAGCTGGGCTACGCCGACGACCACGCGCTGATCCCCCGCCTGAAGCCGCTGAACCCCTACGGCGAGAGCAAGAACACCTTCGACCAGTGGGCGCTGCAGCAGGAGAAGCAGCCGTACTTCTGGGCCGGCCTCAAGTTCTTCAACGTGTACGGACCCAACGAGTACCACAAGGGCCGCATGGCCAGCGTGGTGTTCCACGGCTTCAACCAGGCGCGGGAGAAGGGCGGGATCAAGCTGTTCCGCAGCCACCGTCCCGATTTTGCCGACGGCATGCAGCTCCGCGATTTCGTGTACGTGAAGGACGTGTGCAGCGTGTGCCTCTTTTTGATGGAGCACCGCAAGGACAGTGCGATCTACAACCTGGGCAGCGGCCAGGCGCGCGCCTTCCTCGATCTGGCGAAGGCCACCTTCGCGGCCATGGACAAGCCCGCCGACATCAGCTTCATCGATACGCCCATCGACATCCGGGACAAGTACCAATACTTCACCGAGGCGAAGATGGAGAAGCTGAAGTCCATCGGCTACGGCAAGCCCTTCCACACGTTGGAGGAGGGTGTGACGGACTACGTGAAGAACTATCTGCTGTTGGCGAAGTACCGTTAGCACGGTCCCCAGGCATGCGTCATCGTGCCGTTCGTGCCGGCGTTCGCGCAGCCCATTGGGGCGCGGTGGGTGGATCCTTCGCTCCGCTCAGGAAGACAGTACGGTGAGGGGGCTGCGCTTCTGCGGGCCTGGAAGCGGCCAACTCTTCATCGGCCCGTCCCGGGGTCGCCAGAATGCAAGGAAGCGTTCAACGCCCCAGCAACGGGTAGATCGCCGTGACCTCGGCCTCGCGCTCGCTGGGGATCAGCAGGTGATCGCTGAGGGCCTGGGTGGACCAGATGCCGAACGTGTCGATGGCCTCGAGGCGCACGCCCTGGTCGGTCTTGTGGATGCGGTGGATGCGCAGGTCGCTGCGCTGGCAGATGGCCTCGATGGCGCGGTGGCGCTCGGGGCGGCCGGCCATGGGCGGATCGTAGGTGGGCAGCACCTCCACGATGGTGATGGGGCGGTCGCGCTTGAGCCTGGGTTCGAGCTGGCCGAGCACGGCGAGCTCGCTGCCTTCCACGTCGATCTTCACGAAGCCCAGGCGGTCGATGGCGGTGTGCTTCTCCACCGTGGCCCAGGTCATCAGCTTCACCGGGATCTCGCGCTGGTCGTCGCGCTTCTCGCGGAAGTCGTGCAGCAGGGTGGCGCTGGGGTCGCTCTCGGTGCCCATCCACAGCACCAGCTCGCCCTGGCCGTCGGTGTCGGTGAGGCCGGCGTCGATGAGGCGTACGCGCTGGAAGCCGTTGTTGCGGATCACGCGCCGGGTGTAGGCGATGCAGGCGGGGTTGGGCTCGAAGCCCACGTAGTCGCAGTCGGGGAAGGCGCTCTTCGCCTTGATGAGGGTCTGGCCCAGGTTCACGCCCACGTCCACGAACACCCCGGGGAAGAGGGGCACGAGCCGGCGGATCACATCGTCCATGAAGGGCTCGAAGTCGATGACGTAGATGAAGCCCATGCCCTTGATGAGGGGGATGCGCACGGTGCGGCCGCTGAGCCGCATGGGCACGTCGAGCGTGAGCCGGTCCAGCAGGCCCAGCTTGCGGAGGGCGCGGACGGCGTAGCGGGTGAGGGTCATGCGTCGAGGGTCTCGTACCGGTGCTCCTCGGCATCGAGCAGGCCGCGCAGCTCGAGCAGTTCGCCCCGGATACGGAGAAGACGTTCGCGCACCGCGGAGGTGGCGTCCACCTGTTTCGAAGCGCCCCGCAGGTGGTCCTTGGCGCCCTGGATGGTGAATCCGCGGTCCTTGAGCAGCTCGTGGATGGTGCGCACCAGCTTGATGTCGTCCTGCGTGTAGAGGCGGTCGCCCTTGTTGGTGCGCTTGGGGCGCAGCATGCCGAACTCCTTCTCCCAGTAGCGCAGCATGCTGGTGTTCACGCCCAGCTGCTCGGCCACCTCGCCGATGGTCCAGTACAGCTTGCCGATGGTCTTTTCCTTCAGGGGCATGGTAGGGCCGCCGAAGATATCGATGGCGATGGAACCATCATGCACCGCGTGACGGATCGGTGGTGCGGCGGTGCGAACGATCAGTCGAGCGACTGGTTGGCGTTGCGCGACAGCTCGAGCATGCGCACGTACTCCTCGGGCGTGAGGTCGTTGAAGAAGAAGTTCGCCGGGTCGATGGGCTCGCCGTTCTTGTGCACCTCGTAGTGCAGGTGGGGGCCGGCGCTGAGGCCGGTGTTGCCCACCCAGCCGATCACGTCGCCGCGCTTCACCCGCTGGCCCTGCCGCACCTTCAGGCGGTCCATGTGGCCGTAGAGGGTCTTGTAGTCGAAGCCGTGGTCGATGATCACGTGGATGCCGTAGCCGTTGGTGGCGTAGTCGGCGAACTCCACCACCCCGTCGCCCGTGGCGTGGATCTCGGTGCCCACCGGACTGGTGAAGTCCATGCCGGCGTGCATCTTCACGATCTTGTGGATGGGGTGGAGGCGCTGCCCGAAGCCGGAGCTGATCTGGGTGTGGTCGGTGGGGATGGGCTGCACCGAGGGGATGCTGGCGAGCATCTCCTGCTTGCGCAGGGTGAGCTGGGCCACCTCGTCGAGGCTCACGCTCTGCACGTAAAGCTGCTTGGTGAGCTGGTCGAGTCGTCGGCGGGTGGACACGATCATGTCGCTGCTGGCATAGCCCTCCAGGTCCTTGTAGCGGTTGGCGCCCCCGAAGCCGGCCTGGCGCACCTCGCTGGGGATGGGGTCGGCCTCGAAGATCACGCGGTACACGTTGTCGTCGCGGCGGCGCACATCGGCCAGCACCCGCTCGAAGTCGGCCATCTGCTTGTTCAGCAGCTCGTACTGCACCTGCATCTGCTGGATCTCGCGGCGCATGCTGGCCTCCTTGGGCGAGTCCACGAACTGGTAGGTGATGCCGATGCCCGCCAGCCCCAGCAGCAGGCCGGGCGTGAGCGCCAGGGCCGTGCGCTTCACCCGCTGCCAGCCGGTGATGCGGATGCGCTCGAAGTTGAGCGTCTGGGGGTTGAACCGGTACTTCTGCTCGCGCATGGCGGAACGCACGAAAATAGCCCCTTCCCAGGGGGCCGCCCCCCGATGACCGTCATGGGCCCGTTAAAGATCGCTAACGGCGCGGTGCAGGGGCCTTCCCGGCGGCGTAGGCCGATAGGCCGCCAAATGCGACCTTTGCAGCCGCTTTTCCACTCCTCCCAATGACCTCCCGCGAGATCCGCCAGAAGTTCCTCGATCACTTCGCCAGGCACGGCCACGCCATCGTGCCGAGCGCCCCCATGGTGGTGAAGGACGACCCGACGTTGATGTTCACCAACGCGGGCATGAACCAGTTCAAGGACCTGTTCCTGGGCAACCGCGAGGCCAAGCACAAGCGCATCGCCGACACCCAGAAATGCCTGCGCGTGTCCGGCAAGCACAACGACCTCGAGGAGGTGGGCATCGACACGTACCACCACACGATGTTCGAGATGCTCGGCAACTGGAGCTTCGGTGACTACTTCAAGAAGGAGGCGATCGAATGGGCCTGGGAGCTGCTCACCGAGGTGTACGGGATCGACAAGAGCACCATCTACGTCACCTACTTCGGTGGCGATGAGAAGGACAAGTTGCCCGCGGACAACGAGACGCGCGACCTGTGGAAGCAGTTCATGCCCGAGGACCGCATCCTGCCCTTCAGCCGCAAGGACAACTTCTGGGAGATGGGCGATACCGGACCGTGCGGGCCATGCACCGAGATCCACGTGGACGTGCGTTCAGCGGAGGAGAAGGCGCAGAAGTCCGGGCACGAGCTGGTGAACAACGACCACCCGCAGGTGATCGAGATCTGGAACAACGTGTTCATGCAGTTCGAGCGCAAGGCCGACGGCTCGCTCGTGGAGCTGCCGGCGCAGCACGTGGACACCGGCATGGGCTTCGAGCGCCTGTGCATGGTGCTGCAGGGCAAGCGCAGCAACTACGACACCGATGTGTTCCAACCGCTGATCCAGTCCATCGCGAAGCGCTGCGGCAAGGAGTACGGCAAGGAGGAGAAGGCCGATATCGCCATGCGCGTGATCGCCGACCACCTGCGCGCCATCAGCTTCGCCATCGCTGACGGCCAGCTGCCCAGCAACACCGGAGCGGGTTATGTGATCCGCCGGATCCTGCGCCGGGCCGTGCGCTATGGCTACAGCTTCCTTGGCTTCAACGAGCCCTTCATGCACACGCTGGTCGCCACCCTCGCGAAGGAGATGGGGGACCAGTTCCCCGAGCTGCGCAAGCAACAGCAACTGATCGAGAGCGTGATGCAGGAAGAGGAGAAGGCCTTCTTGCGAACGCTGGAACAGGGTACCAAGCGCCTGGAGCAAGCACTTTCCGAGTCGAAGGGAACACTCGCCGGTGACCGCGCCTTCGAGCTCTTCGACACCTACGGTTTCCCCATCGACCTCACGCAGCTCATGGCGCGCGAGCAGAAGATGGACGTGGACATGAAGGGCTTCGAGGCCGAGCTGCAGAAGCAGAAGGAGCGCAGCCGCGCCGCCACCGCCGTCACCACCGGTGATTGGGTGGAGCTCGGCAAGGGCGAGACCGCCTTCGTCGGCTACGATGAGCTGAGCACCGAGGCCCGCATCCTGCGCTACCGCAAGGTTTCCGGCAAGGGTGGTGATCAGGTCCAGCTGGTGCTGGACCGCACACCGTTCTACGCGGAGGGCGGCGGTCAGGTGGGCGACCAGGGCTGGCTGATCCAAGGTGCGGACCAGGTGGAGGTGATCGACACCAAGCGCGAGAACCAGCTGATCGTGCACTTCACCAAGGAGCTGCCCAAGGACGTGGAAAAGCCGCTCACCGCGCAGGTGAACACGCAGCGCCGCGGCCTCACCGCGCGCAACCACACCGCCACGCACCTGCTGCACCACGCCCTGCGCAAGCACCTGGGCACCCACGTGGAGCAGAAGGGCTCGCTGGTGGCGCCCGACCGCCTGCGCTTCGACATCAGCCACTTCGCCAAGGTGACGCCGGAGGAGCTGGCCACCATCGAGCGCGAGGTGAACGCGATGATCACCGACGACATCGTGTTCGAGGACAAGCGCAACATGCCCATCGCCGAGGCGAAGGCCATGGGCGCCATGGCGCTCTTCGGCGAGAAGTACGGCGACAACGTGCGCGTGGTGAAGTTCGGCCCGAGCGTCGAGCTCTGCGGTGGTACGCACGTGCCGCGCACCGGTGTCATCGGTCCGTTCCGCATCGTGAGCGAGAGCGCGCTGGCCGCGGGCATCCGCCGCATCGAGGCCATCACCAGCGTGGAGGCCGAGCGCATGATCAACGAGAAGCTCGCGAAGCTGGAGGCCATCGGCGCGCTGCTGAAGCACCCCACGGACATCGTGCAGAGCGTACGTAGTCTGGTTGATAAGATACAAGCCCTTGAGAGGGAAAGTGAGAAGCGTCGACTTGAGGTACTTACCGACAGGTTGAATGCTCTGATGGAGGCGGCTAGGAAGACGGATGAGAAGTATCCACTTTTCGTTGAGCCAATGAACCTTGATCCGGCTTCGATGAAGGAGCTGGCCTCATCCTTCACTAAGTCACTGCCTAACAGCGCCTTCGCTTCGGGTTCGGTGATTGATGGAAAGGCTAATCTGGTGGTTGCATTGGGCTCAGAGTTCAGTGGGTTAACCGGTTCCACTGCAATTGGTCTCTTCAACGAGGTTAAGCCGGAAATTCAAGGTGGGGGTAATGGAAACGAAAGCCTTGCTGCTGGTGGAGGTAAGAATGGCGATGGGGTCAAGGAAGCACTCAGAAAAGTAGAGTCCCGACTTAGGCAGCTGCTTGAACTTCGTAAACAGTCCTAGATTAGACAAGCCGCAGCTGGTGGTGGCCCTGAGCAAGGCCTTCATGGAGGCCAGCGGCCTCAAGGCCGTGGACATCATCAAGCAGATCGGCCCCGAGATCAAGGGCGGTGGTGGCGGTCAACCCGACCTGGCCACGGCGGGGGGCAAGGAGCCCGCGGGCATGCCCAACGCGCTCAGCAAGGCGGAGGCCCTGCTGGGCTGAGGCCACGAAAAAGCCGCCCGGGGGGCGGCTCTTCGGAGGTTCACGGAACGGACAGGCCTTTCGGCCACGGCCCGCGGCAAGGGTGAGGTGCGCCTGTCGGCCCCGCCACGGCCCCGCCTTCAGGCGAGGCTAGGACGCGGCTTTAAAGGGCGGGGTGGCGGCGGGGCCATGAGCTTGCCGTACACCGGACCCATGTACCGCGTGTCGTAGCTCAGGCCGAGGTTCAAGATGTAGATGCCGTTGAAGAGGATCACCAACACATAGTCCATCATGGTGCGCTTGCCGAAGCTCTGCGCCACCTCCACCCACACCTTGGGCAGCATGTACAGCTGGCCGTAAACGGGGATGAGGAAGAGCCACAGGTGGCTGGCCGGCCGCCCCACGATCTTCAGGAACACGATGAAGTTCCAGATGGGCACGATGGCCGCGATACCGGGCTGCCCGGCCTTGTCGTACAGCTTCCACTGGGCCATGATGGCGATGATGCCGAGGAACGCGAGGCCGTAGTAGAGCGCGTCACCGAAGGCGACGTATAACTGATGGTGTATGTTCTGCAGCAGTTCCATGGTCCTGGGGCTTTGGTTGGACGGGTCGTTTCCTTGCAGGGATTGACATCCGTTATTCAAAGGACGCAAGGTGCAGGGAAGGGTTGCCTCCTTTTTTACGCCGGCCGTCCCCCGGGTATTGTCCATAAGCCGTCCGACGGTCCGAACGCCACGGCCAACGGGCCTTTCCGGTCGGTGAACGGTCAGTTCCGGGGGCTGGCGTAGGCCTTCACATCGGCCTCGGAGATCTCCTTTCCGGAGAGGATCACCAGGCGTTCGATCACGTTCCGGAGCTCCCGCACGTTGCCGGTCCAGGGCAGCTTCTGGAGGGCGGCCACGGCCTTGTCGGCGATCTTCTTGGGGGCGATGCCCTGTTCGGCGCATACCTGGCCGATGAAATGCTCGGCCAGCAGCGGGACGTCCCCCAGGCGCTCACTGAGGCTGGGCACGTGGATGGGGATCACGCTCAGGCGGTGGAAGAGGTCCTCGCGGAAGCGCCCCTCGGCGATCTCCTTCTTCAGGTCCTTGTTGGTGGCGGCGATCACCCGCACGTCCACCTTGATGTCCTTGTCGCCGCCCACGGGGGTGATGCGGTTCTCCTGCAGGGCGCGCAGCACCTTGGCCTGGGCGGCCAGGCTCATGTCGCCGATCTCGTCCAGGAAGAGGGTGCCACCGTCAGCGAGCTCGAACTTGCCCTTGCGGTCCTTGATGGCGCTGGTGAAGCTGCCCTTCACGTGGCCGAAGAGCTCGCTCTCGATGAGCTCCCCGGGGATGGCGGCGCAGTTCACCTCCACGAAGGGTCCCTGGGCGCGCTGGCTCTTCTCGTGGATCATGCGGGCCACGCCCTCCTTGCCGGCCCCGTTGCCACCGGTCACCAGCACCCGGGCGTCGCTGGGGGCCACTTTCTCGATCATGTCGCGGATCTGGGCCAGGGCCTTGCTCTCGCCCACCATCTGCACGCCACCCGCCTTGCCCTTGCCCACCTTCTGGCGCAGCACCTTCGTCTCCTTCACCAGGTCGCCGCGGTCCAGCGCGTTGCGCACGGCCACCAGGATGCGGTTGATGTCGGGCGGTTTCTGGATGAAGTCGAATGCGCCCTTCTTGAGCGCGTCCACCGCGGTGTCGATGGTGCCGTGGCCGCTGATCATCACCACGGGCAGGTCGGGGTCGTGGGCCTGCAGCTTCTCCAGCACCTCCAGCCCGTCCACGCGCGGCATCTTGATGTCGCAGAGCACCAGGTCGAAGCCGCCCTTCTTCGCCTTGTCCAGTCCTGCGGCGCCGTCCTCGGCCTCGTCCACGGCGTGCTTCTCGTGCTCCAGGATGTCGCGCAACGCCGCGCGGATCGCCTTCTCATCATCAATGATCAGGATCTTAGCCATGGAAGGTGGGGAGGTTGATCGCATCGCCCGCCGAAGCGAGCGAAGGCGGGTCGATGATCAGGATCTTGGCCATGGGTTCGGGGATGCCGCGCAAAGATGCAAGGACCGGGCCATGGCTGAACGCCCGCCTGTGGCAACGATCATCGGCCCGGGCCCGTTCGTGAACCGCCGAACGCCGTGGGTGTACGGCACACCGGTCCGCCACCAGGCGGTCCCCCTTCACCATGCACTGCCCTACCCTCTCCGTTACCCAGGGGTCCTCCCCGCATTCGACCCCGCAAAGACACCCCGCCATGCGCCCCGACCACCTGCTCGTTCCGGCCTTCCTGCTGCTGTTCGCCGCCTGCGCCCGTCCGCCCGCGCCCGGTCACGGTGACGAGGGAAGGGACACGCCGGCCATGAACACGGGGACCGGCATGGTGGGAAGCATGCAGCGCGCCACGCTGCAGCTCACGGCGGGTCTGGAGAGCCGTTACCACCTGCGCGAGAGCACCGGCACCTTCCACACGCTCCTGAAGGTGCAGGCGGTGACCGACACCACCGACCGGGAGCGGCTGCCCCTGAACCTCGCTGTGGTGGTGGACCGCAGCGGCAGCATGGCCGATGCTGGCAAGCTCGATTTCGTGAAGCAGGCGGTGGAGCTGATCATCGATAACCTCGCCCCGGAGGACCGCTTGAGCCTGGTGGCCTACGACAGCGAAGTGCAGGTGGTGCGCTCCGCCGAGGACGGCGAACTTGACCGCGAGGCCCTCAAGCGGCGGGTATGGGCGTTGGCACCGGGCAGCAGCACGAACCTCAGCGGCGGTCTGCTGGAGGGATTCGCACAGGCCGCGCGTAACAAGGCGCCCCGCTTCGTGAACCGTGTGCTGCTGCTGAGCGATGGCCTGGCGAACCAGGGCATCACCGATGTGAACGAGCTCGAGGCCCTGGTGAAGCTGAAGTTCGGGGAGCTTGGCATCGCCCTGAGCACCTTCGGCGTGGGCGCCGAGTACAACGAGGACCTCATGACGGCGCTTGCGGAGCATGGCCGGGGCAACTACTGGTTCATCGACCGTGCCGATCGCATCCCGGGCATGTTCGCGCAGGAGATGGACGGCCTGTTGCGTGTGGTGGCGCAGAACGCCACGGTCACGGTGGCTTATGCGTCGGACAGCCTGGATGTGGTGGACGTTTGGGGGCACTCCTACCGCATGGAGAAGGGTAGGCTGATCGTGGAGCTGAACGATGTGGTGAGCGGGGCCGAGCGCAACATCCTGGTCGCCTTCCGGCCGCGTCATCCGTTCCGCGCGCCGGCGACCCTCAGCTGCCGGTTAAGCTATGACGATGTGCTTCGCACGCGGCAGCGCGTCATGGAGGAGGACCGGTTGGCGCTTCTGCCCACGGACGACCCGCAACTGGTGGCCGAGGGGCAGGACCCCGAGGTGGTGCGGCGCAAGGTGCAGCTGGTCGCCAACCGCAATCTGGAGGAGGCCATGCGCGAGGCGGACAAGGGCAACTTCAAGGACGCGGAGGCGTTGGTGAGCGCGAACGGGGCCTTCATGTCGACCAGCTTCAGCCTCTATGCCGCGGACAGTGCACAGCAGGACCTCTATGACCTGAACGCGGGCTACTTGAGGAAGCTCGATTCGCTGAAGGGTTTGGGGGAGACCGAGCGCAAGCTGGTGCAGAAGGGCGCCAAGAGCGGCGCCTACCGGAACCGGAAGGGCAGGTGAGCGGCGGGCGTGGGGAAGCGTTGCGGGCCTAGTGCGCCCGGCGCTTCCGCATGATGCCGGCCTTCACATCCTTCACCGGGCTGAGCACCACGAAGGCGTTGGGGTCGATCTTCTCCACCTCGGCCAGGAAGCGGCCCACCTCCAGGCGGGTGAGCACGCAGAACAGGATGTCCACATCGTTGGCCTCGGCGCCCTTGGTGTAACCACGCTTGCCGTTGTACACCGTGAGCCCGCGCCCCATCACGTTGGCGATCATATGGCGGATCTCCTCGTGGTGGGGGCTGATGATGGTGATGCCGGTGTACTCCTCGATGCCCTCCACCACCAGGTCGATGGTCTTGCTGGCGGCGAGGTAGGTGATCATGGCGTAGAGGGCGGTCTCCACATCGATGAGCCAGGCGGCCGCGCCGAAGATGAACACGTTGATCACCATGATCACGTCGCCGATGGTGACACCGATGCGGCGGCCCAGGGCCAGGGCGAGCACCTCGGTGCCGTCGAGCACGCTGCCACCGCGCACGGCCAGGCCGATGCCCGCACCGAGGAAGAAGCCGCCGAAGGCCGAGACCAGCAGCTTGTCGTGCGTGACCTCGGGGAAGTGGATGAAGGTGGTGGCGAGCGCGAGGCCCAGGATGGAGACGCTCGCCCGCAGGGCGAAGGCCCGGCCGATGAGCCGGTAGGCGATGGCCAGGAAGGGGATGTTGATCGCCACCAGGAGCAGGGGGAAGGCCGCACCGCTAAGGCGTGCACCCAGCAGGGCGATGCCGGTGGCGCCTCCGTCGAGGAATCCGTTCGGGATGAGGAAGCCCTCCAGCCCGAAGGCGGCGGCCAGCACGCCCAGGCTGATGAAGATGGTATCCTTCAGCGTGTGCACGAGGCTAAGGCGCAGGGCCAGCAGCCGCTTGGCATGGGCGTAGGCCGTGCGATCACCGTTGCGTACCTGTCCCGGTTCGGGCAGCGCACGGAGGAACCTGTGCCGCAGGCTGTTCGACATGCGGGCAAGATAGCGGTGGGACCGCTAGAGCGAGCGCAGGAAGGCGAGCAGGGCCGTGCGCTCGGAGACGGTCATGGTGCGGAAGGCCTCGCGGGCCGCCTCGGCCTCACCGCCGTGCCACAGGATGGCCTCCGGGAGGTCGCGTGCACGGCCATCGTGCAGGAAGTACTGGTGACCGTTCACCGTCTGCGTAAGGCCGATGCCCCACAGGGCGGGCGTGCGCCATTCGTTGCCATCGGCCTCGTACTCGGGCCTTCCGTCGGCCAGGCCGGGCCCCATGTCGTGCAGCAGCAGGTCGGTGTAGGGGAAGATGCGCTGGTTGCTCAGTGCCGGGAAGGCCACGTTCACACCGGTGCGGTGTTCCGGCACGTGGCAACGGTCGCAGCCCGCGCCGATGAAGAGCTGTTCACCGCGGACCACCTGTGCATCGTCCGCGTTCCGCCGGGCGGGCACGGCGAGCGTCCGCACATAGAAGGCCGCCGCGTACAACAGGCTGTCGCTCACCTCGGGGTCGTCGCCGGCGCCATCGAACTGCGGCTGGCCCGCGCTGCTCTCCTGTGGGAACAGGAAGGAGGTGATGCCCATGTCCTCCACATAGGCACCGGCGCTCTGTTGCAGCAGCGTGGGCTGGCCGGCCTTCCAGCCGAAGCGGCCGAGGGCGTACCGTTGGTCGAGGTGGTCCCAGACGGTGTTGGGGCGGCCGCTGATGCCGTCGAGGTCGGCATCGCCGGGGTCGGCCTTCGCCCGCACATCGGCCTCGGGAACGGCTTCCAACAGGCCCAGTCCGAAGACCGGCGGCGCCAGGCGCGTGCTCGTCAGGAGGTCCGGGGGCAGGGGCGCGTACGGCTGGTCGAGCGTGATGGTGGGCCTGCGCAGGCTGTAGGGCGTGCCGTCGGCGTAGGTGCCGGGCTCCTCCTGGTAGCTCGTGCCCACGAGGGCTTCGGGCGTGGTGCCGAAGATGGCGCGGTGCTGCAGTTGACCACCGAAGCCGGGCACCGGTGCCGGGCCCCCGTGCGCATCGGTGCCGGGCACACTGATGCGGATGAGCGTGCTCACTGGCTGTTCACCGGGCACGGGCGGCCTGCCGCGCCCATCGGCCACGTGGCAGTTGGCGCAGCTTACGCTGTTGAACAGGGGGCCCAGGCCGGGGTTCACCGGTGCCGGTGCGCTCACGAAGGTGGCCCCGAAGGCGGCGTCGCCCGCGTCGTGGATCGCCTGCTGCGAAGCGGTGAGGCCCGGGAAGGCATGCCCGTAGGCGCTCGCTCCCTGGTCGAACACCGTCTGCCCCCCGCCGGCGAACCAGCGGTCGTTGTTGCCGGTGTCGTCCCAGGAGGCGGGCTCCTTCACACAGGCCTGAAGCAGCAGCACGGAAGGCACCACCATCACTGTCCAGCGCACCATACGTCCGGCCCGGTCGCGCATCGCTCTCCTCAGTTGGTGTGGAGCTGCACGAAAGGCAGCAGCTCATCCGCCAGCACGGTGCCCAGGGCGTTGATCGCGACGATGGCGTTGTGCACCTGCACGGGTTGGGCGGTGATGGCCTCGCCGAACGGCACGGTGATGTTCGCAAGCGCGGCCTGGGCGGCGGTGATGTGCTGCTTCACACGCCCGTCGAGCTGAAGGTCGTGCTGCCGCACCAGGTCCTCCAGGGCGGCCCCGTCGGCCAGGTAACGGCCGAGGTACACGTTCTCCACGCCGCGCATATTGTTGCGGAAGTCGGTGATGGAGTTGCCGCTGTACGGCGATTCCTCCAGGCCGGGGTCCTGCAGCAGGAAGGGTTCGCCGATCTTGCCGTTGGCCACCTCCTCACAGATGCCGGCCATGGCGTTCACCAGCTCCTCGAAGGCCGCACGTTGCGTGGGGTAGACCGCACTGCCGTTCCCGGCCGAGGCGAAGGTGTGGTGGTAGCTGGTGGGGTCGGTGGCGTCCCACGAAGCGCCCAATTGCGCGGTGAGGGTGTGGAGGTCCACCGTGAGGGCCTGGAGGTAGTCGTGCTCACGCCCGCTGAACTGTGCCGCGGTCTTCGTACCGTTCGGTCCCCAGAGCAGGTACTCGATGGGATGGAAGCCCTTCAAGGCGTCCTCCAGTCCGCTGATGTAGGACGCATCGAAGGTCGCGGAGCTTGCCAGCTGCGCTTCGAGGTCGATGAAGTTCACCGGCCAGGTATCGATGCGGGGGTCGATGTTGTCGGTGCTCACCGGCCCGAACAGGCAGGCCTCGCTCTGCTCCCAGGCGTTGCGCGCGTCGCGCCAGGCCTGGCGACAGGCATCCAGCCCGGCATCGTCGGGTGCGGCGTTGAAGGCCGTGACCTTGTCCAGCAACAGCGCGGCGCGTTCGGCGAGGTCCGCATAGTTGGCGGTGGCCACATGCGAAGCGAACGCCTCGAGGACCTCGCCGGCGGTGGCGGTCGTGGTGGTGTCGTTCACCGGTGTGGCGGATTCCTTCGTGCAGCCGCCGAGCGCCAGAGCCGCTAAGGTGATCGCGATGGTGGTGCGTGGCTTCATGCGATGTGGATGACGAGCTGGTCGCTTTCGATGGTGGTGGTGAAGCGCCGGAGATCGCGCGCGGCGGGTCCTTCGCGCACGGTGCCGTCCACGTCGAAGCGACTGCCGTGCGAGGGGCAGTGCAGCCCGGAGGGTGTGGCGGTCACAGGCTGGTCCTCGTGCGTGCATTGGAGGTACACCGCCCCGAAGCTGCCGTCGGAGCGTTTAACGGCGAGCACGTCGAAGGGCAGCTGGTCCACGCGGGCGATCACCAGATCCGTCTCGGCGAAGCGCGCCAACGGGATCCGCAGGGTGCGGTCCACGGGTTCCACACGCACGATGGGCACGGTGGAACAGCCCGTGAGCGTGGCGGCGGCCGAGCCCAGCAGCAGGGTGGCGGCGCAGCCGGTGCAGCCTTTGCGGAGGAAGGTGCGACGGTCCATGCTCAGAAACTGTAGGCCAGGCCGATGTTGAGGAAGCTGTTGGTGCTGTAATACGGCATGGCCTGCGGGTAGGGGTTGACCACAAGGTCGGGGTTCGGTTCTCCGGTGAACCGGGTCACAAGGTCCACCTTAACGGAGATGCCGGTGACAGGCTTGTACACCAGGCCGGCCACGACGTACTGCTTCCGGTTCACACCGTTCGGGATGCCGTTGTCAGGCAGGGCGGCCTCGAGGTCCACGTTCTCGTAGCGGGCGAAGACGGTGAGGTCGCGCTGTTCGCCTTGGCCGATGAGCGTGAGCAGGTCGTAGCCGAGCTCGCAGTAGGCACCGGTCATGCGTTCGGGGGTGTTGTTCGCGTACGCGCGGTTGATGCGCTGGGCCTCGGGGATGGACACGTTCACCACCAGGGCCTTCACGCTCCAGGCATCGCTGCGCCACTGGGCGTCGGCCTCGAGCATCGACACCGGGGTTCCGAAGGCGCCATAGTCCAGTTGCAGGCTGTCCGCCTCGCGCTGGGTGAGCCCCGCAGCACCGCCGTAGTAGCCCGATGCCTGCACGCGCAGGTCGTTCCAGTAGTAGAGCACGGCGCCGGTGATCGCCAGGTTGGATGCGCTGGCGTTGCTGCCGCCCTGCCGCCCTTCGCGGATGCCGCTGCCGTTGGTGAAGGCGCCCGCATCGAGCCCGGTCTGCACGGCCAGGGACCAGTTGAGGCCGGGGATGCGCGCCGAACGGCCGTACACCCCCGCGCCGATCTCGCGCCAGGTGCTCGGGATCACCAGCTGCTCCACGAACGGCCGGTCGTTCCCGTTGAACGTAGTGGGCAGGTGGTTCTCGTTGATGATGCCGATGCGCGGGATGAAGAGGCCGCCGACGAAGTAGAGGTCCTTGTTCAGGTCGAACTTCAGGAAGAGCTGTTCCATGCTCAGCTCGCCAGCGGCACCGCCGCCCTCCACGCGCGCGTTCTCCAGCTCCATTTCGCTGAAGAACGAGAGCTTCGGGTTGAACCTGTGCCCCACGAAGAGCACGTTACGGGTGAGGTTCGCGGTGCCCGTTCCAAGGGCCATGTCATAGCTCACCTTCAGCTCACCGTAACCGCTCAGGTAGGTCTTCTGCCCGGTTGGATGAAGGCCGGCGGAGAGCGAGTCCTCCGAGGTGAGGACCTGCGCGTTCAACACGCTGGTGATCAGGAACAGGAAGGCGACGAGCAGGCTCCGGAACATGGCCGCAAACGTACCCGGGGCATACCGCCGCGGGAATACCACGATCATGGTAATCGGTGGGACCGTCAGGCCCCGCGGAACAGCCGGGCGGCCGCGCCCTCCTTCAAGGCGTAGCGGCTCCACCGCAGTCCGGTGATCCCGTGCATCAGCACGCGTTCGACGGCGATGAGCGCGTAGCACACGGTGTCCACCCGGTGCTCGGGCATGCCGGGCACACGGGCGCGCTCCGCGCGGGGCAGCGCCATCAGGCGGTCCTTCAGCGCATCGAAGGCGATGTGATCGAAGGCGAGGGTGACCTCATCGTCGCCAAGGGTCCTGCCGGCATCGGCGGTGATGAGCGCGGCGAGCGTGTCGAAGGATCCCGCGCTGCCCACGAGCGTTTCGGGCCAGTGGCGGTCCATCACGGCCCACAGCGGCTCCAGATGGTGGTCCAGGTGCCCGCCGATGCGCAGCTGGTCCTCCAGGGGCATGGGGTCGCCGGCGGGGAAACGCTCCCGCAGGCGGGTCACGCCAAGCTCGAAGCTCTGCTTCCACATGAGCGCCTTGTCGGTGGCGAGGATGAACTCGATGCTGCCGCCGCCGATGTCCATCACCAGCATGGGCTTGGTGCCGAAGGCGACGGCCTGCCGCACGCCGTCCAGGATCAGGCCGGCCTCCTCCCCGCCGGGCACCACGGTGATGGGGATGCCGAAGCGGCGATCGGCCTCGTGCACGAAGTCGGCCGCGTTGCGGGCGTTGCGCAGGGCCGAGGTGCCGAAGCCGGCGATGCGGGCCGCGCCGAGCGTTCGGGCCTTAGCAGCATAACGCTCCAGGGCATCCAGCCCGCGCTGGAAGGCATCCTCGGCGATCACGCCCCGCTCGATGCCGCCGCGGCCCAGGAATACGGGCTGCTCCTCGCTGTGCACCACGTGCAGCCGGCCCTCGCCGTCGCGCTCCGCCACCAGCAGGTTGAAGGTGTTGGTGCCGAGGTCGATGACGGCGATGCGCATGGGCTCAGCCCTTGTAGAAGAGCCACTTGCCCAGCTCCTTCCACGTCACCTTCTTGCCGTACATGAGGATGCCGGTGCGGTAGATGCGACCGGCCAGCCAGGTCATGGCGATGAAGGTGCCCACCAGCAGCACCATGCTCAGCACCAGCTCCCACGGGTGCTCGAAGGCGTTGCCCATGGCCACGCGCACCATCATCACGATCGGCGAGGTGAACGGGATGATCGAGCACCAGAACACGGCGGGGCCGTCGGGGTTGATGAGCGCGCTCTGGGCGATGAAGATGCCGGCGAGCATGGGCAGCATCACGGGGAACATGAACTGCTGCGTGTCCGTCTCGTTGTCCACCGCACTGCCGATGCTGGCGAACAGGGCGCTGTACAGCAGGTAGCCCACCAGGAAGTAGAACAGGAAGAGCAGGATCACGAGGGTGATCGGTGTTTCCTCGATGATCTGCTTCATCATGGAGAAGCCCTCGCTGGTGGACGAGCCCTGCTCCCCGCCCGACATGGGGTCGAAGCCGAGCTCCTGGGTGAGCTGTGCGCGGGCCTCGGCGGTCATGGCCTGGTCGCCCCCGATCCCGGCCGTGGCCTCCCGGGCGATGCGGTCCTTCGCCGCGGCCATGATGCCCCCGGTGAGCGTGGAGCTGAGGACGATCCACAGGATGAACTGGATGAGTCCCACGAAGGCGATGCCGATGATCTTGCCCATCATGAGCTGGAAGGGCTTCACGGAGCTCATGAGCACCTCCACGATGCGGCTCTGCTTCTCCTCCATCACGCCGCGCATCACCTGCACACCGTACATGAAGATGAAGAAGAACATGATGTACCCCATGCCGAAGCCGATGGCGGCCTTGATCTGGTCGTAGCTGCGCTTGCCGCCCTTCTCGATGTCGAAGAGCTGCACGGTGAGCGCGGTGTTGATGCGCTTGTAGGTCTCGGGGTCGAGGTCGTTCTCCGCCAGCTTGGCCTGCTCGATCACCCGCTCCAGGTCACTGCTCACGATGTTCTGCGTGGTCTGGCTCGGGTGCTTCTTGAAGAAGAACTGCACGGTGTTGTTCTTGGTGACCTGCTCGTTCACGAACACCATGAGGGTGAACGGGCTGGACTTGAAGGCCGAATCGCTCCAGTCCTGGTAACTGTAGGTGTAGTGCAGGTCCTTGCCCTCCTTCAGCCGGTCGGTGATGAGGTGGGCCTTGTCGATCACCAGCACGTTCTGGGGCCCGTTCTCCTGCATGCCCAGGAAGACCACCGCGCCCACGCCTGCGGCGATGAGCAGCGGGCCCAGGATGGTCATGATGAGGAAGGACGGCTTGCGCACGCGGGTGATGAACTCGCGCCAGATGATGAGCTTGATCTTGTCCATGGGGCCTTCGGCTGGGGAAGGGTGGAGAGGTGGAGAAGTGCGAGGGTGGGGAGGTGGAGGAGTGCGAGGGTTCCGGGTCACTCGGTCATTCCGGCGGTGACATGCGCGGGCTCGTTCTCGCTCACCACGCGGATGAAGATGTCGTGCATGCGGGGCACTTCCTCCTGCACGCCGTGCACCTCCACGCTGGCCACGAGCTGGCGCAGGACGGTGTTGGGCGTGGCGTCCTTGGCGAGGCGGATGCGGGCCACGCTCTGGTCCGCGCCTTCGGCCAGGTCAACGAGCTCACCGCTGAAGCCGAGCCCGTTGGCGAGGGCCACCCGGGTGCCCTTGAACTCCACGCGGTAGGTGCTGGTGGCGTACTGGCGCCTGATGCGTTTCACTTCGCCGTGGAGCATCACCGTGGCGTTGTTGATGAGGGCGATGTGGTCGCACAGCTCCTCCACGCTGGCCATGCTGTGCGTGCTGAGCATGATGGTGGTGCCTTCATCGCGCAGGCGCAGGATCTCGCCGCGCACCAGCTCGGCGTTGATGGGGTCGAAGCCGCTGAAGGGCTCGTCGAGGATGAGCAGGCGCGGGCCGTGCAGCACGGTGGTGATGAACTGCACCTTCTGGGCCATGCCCTTGCTCAGCTCCTCCACCTTCTTGTTCCACCAGCCGTCGATCTCCCACCGCTCGAACCAGTCCTTCAAGCGCTTGGTGGCATCGGCCTTTGACAGGCCCTTGAGCCGGGCGAGGTACACGGCCTGCTCGCCCACCTTCATCTTCTTGTAAAGGCCCCGCTCCTCGGGCAGGTAGCCCAGCTTGGCCACGTCGGCGTCGGTCATGGGCCGGCCCTCGAACAGCACCTGTCCCTCGTCCGGGCCGGTGATGCGCGTGATGATGCGGATGAGCGTGGTCTTGCCGGCGCCGTTCGGGCCCAGGAGGCCGAAGACCTTGCCGGCGGGCACCTCGATCGATACGCCGTTCAGCGCGGTGAAGGCGCCGTAGCGTTTCACGATGTTGGAACAGGTGAGCATGGAAGCGGGGGAACGGGACGAAGGTATCCGTCCGTTCGGCGCGGGGGGCGCCGCCGGTCATCGGTGGTCGCCGCTCGCGTGATCAGTGCACCACCGGCAGGCGCCGCTGGGCCTTCACCAGGCCGGCAGCATCGCGCAGCAGCAGCACGTAGGTGCCGTCGGGGATGGCGTGAAGGTCCAGGGAGAGGAGCGTGCTGCGGCCCTGGGGGGCGAGCACGGTGCGGCCCTGCAGGTCGAGCACTTCGATGGAGAGCGGCTCCCCGCTGCGCACGTTCACGGCATCCGAGGCGGGCACGGGCCATACCTCCGCACCGGTCGTTCCGGACAGCTCGGGCACGGCGGTGATGCAGCCCTCGGCCGTTAGCGCTGCGTCGAGCACGTCCACGCGATCGCGCAGGAAGCTCAGCACACCGGGGATGGTGAAGGGCCCGAGGGTGAGGTCCTGCTCGCGGTTCTGCTGGAACTGCTGGTAGGTGTAGAACTTGTGGGTGTCCGTCAGCACCGCCTGATCGATCACCGACCGCAGGCTATCGGCCTTGATGCGGATGGCCACGGTATCCACCCCGTTGCGCACCAGGTCGCACAGTTGGGCCACGTACTCCGAGCGGAGCGTGGGGTCGTTGAGGATGCGCTGGTACAAGGGCCGCCCGCCCGGCGGGCCGCCCACATGGTCCAAGGTCAGGCCGCGGAGCTGCTGGAGCGTGAGCCCCTGCTGGAAGTTGCCGAAGGCCTCGTTCACGTCCCAGGTGATCCAGCGCCATTCGGTGGAGGCGCTGTCGTGGTAGAGGTAGTAGTTGTGCCCGCTGCCGAGGTACGAATCGAGGTTCACCAGCAGGTTGTTGGCGGCCCACGCGCGCAGCAGGCTCTGCAGCTTGAAGCGGGCGTGGAGCGAATCGGCCAGGAGCGCCGCCGGGGTGTTGTTGATCACGTCGATGGCATGCACCAGGTCGCTCCAGTCGTTCGCCGTCTCATTGGTGTGCAGCTCGTAATGGGTGTAGTAGCCCGAGGGCGCACTGCCGTACCACCGCAGGTCGCCGCTGGGATCGCCCTTGAAGAGGTTCCCCTCGTTGTCGTCGAAGCGGTCGTCCAGGAAGGTCTTGTCCACCGCCTCCACCAGCGTGTAAAGGCCCCAGTAGCTGCCGTTGAGGTACACCCTGGCGTAGGTGCAGCGCGGGGCGTTGATGCCGGTGGCGTTCATGAGGTCGAGCGCCAGCTTCTCCCGCAGGAAGCTCGGGTCCTTGAAGCCGTTGTTCAGCACGAACTTCTTCTCGCCGTCCACGCGGTTGCTGTCCACGTAGGCGTTGATGTCGATCGAGAAGGGCTTCTTGTCGCCCGGGGCGTTGTAGCTGCTGTTCCCCTTGAACTGCACGCCCACCACGTCGTGGTCGGTGCCGTCGATGGTAAGGTGGGCGGGCAGGTCGATGTCGGTGCCGTAATAGGCGGTGAGCGAGTCCCAGTAAGCGGGCTCGTCGAAGTCGAGGTGGACCTCCTTGATGCCGGGCGCTCCGAAGAGCCAGTCGCCGTCGGTGTTCTGGGCCGCGGCCGGAAGGGCCTGGAACAGGAGGAGGGCCGGGATGAGGTATCGCATGCGGGTGGGTCTTCGGGTCAGACCTCCCGCGAACGCCAGGGTTTGATCCCTCAGGCGTAGATCTCGCGCCGCCCGATCATGCGCTGCTGCACGGGGTCCCACACCTTCAGGCGGAGGCACTTCACCACATCCCACGGCCACAGGCTGGTGGTCTTGGCGTGCTGCAGCTCGGGGATCTCCCGGTACACCTCGGGCAACCGGTAGAAGGGGATGCGGGGGTTGAGGTGGTGGATGTGGTGATAGCCGATGTTGGCCAGGAACCAACGCATCACCGGGCTCATCTTCATGTGGCTGCTGCTCTCGAGCGCTGCGCCGCTGTAGGTCCAGCCGTCCTTTTCAGCGAACACCACGCCGGGGAAGTTGTGCTGGGCGTAGAAGAGGTAGGAGCCCAGGGCCAGCACCAGTACGAAGGGGAGCAGGAAGCCGAAGAACAGGCCGCTGCCGCCGGCCAGGAAGTAGATGGCCACCCCGATGCCCGCATGGAACACCAGGGCCACGATGCTGTCCCAGTGGCGGTTGGTGCTGCTGATGATGGACCGGATGCACATGCCGTACAGGAACATGAAGATGTACCCGAAGAAGATGGTGAACGGATGCCGCACGAAGAGGTAGAGGGTGCGCTCGCCCCAGCTGCTGGAGAGGTACTTCTCCTTGGTGACGATGGGGTAGGAGCCGATGCTGCTGGTGTACAGCTTGCTGTTGTGGGCGTGGTGGTAGTTGTGGCTGCGCTCCCAGATGCTGATGGGGGCGAGCATGAAGAGGCCGAACACGGCGAACCACCAGCGGGCGGGCTTGGAGTGCTGCAGGATGCTGTGGTGCAGGTAGTCGTGGTAGATCACGAACATGCGGCCCAGGGTGAGGGCGATGAGCACGCTGCCCAGGATCCGCAGCCACCACTGGTCGGGCACGAAGGCCAGGGTGTAGGCGCCGCCCAGCACCACCATCGTGCTGAGCACGTGCCACCAGCTTTTCCAACGGATCTCCACCGCGTATTTGCGGGTGGCGAGGATGAGGTCTTTTCCTTCGAGCATGGTATCCAACCGCCCCTTTTCGGACCGGGGCCGTAAAAATAACGTTCAGCGCACGGATCGGTTCATGACAATGGTCGCTTATGCTTCCACCGGCGGTGGCTCCACAGCCAGATCCCCGGGTGGCGGCGGATATCCGCCTCCAGGCGCCGGGTGTGCAGCTCGCTGATCGCGCCCTCCGGCAGGCTGCCGGGGTCCGCCACGAGCTCCTCGAAACGCATGAGGTAGTGCCCGCGGCGGGGCCGGTCGATGCCCACGTACACGATCGGGTACCCCAGCTTGGCGGCGATCTTCTCGGTGCCCCAGAACACCGGTGTATCCTGGTCCAGGAAGGTGGTCCAGTAGGCGCGCTCGGGCGGCGGGGTCTGGTCGGCGATGAACGCGGTGCATGTGACCTTGCCGCGGTCGCGCACCATGCACTTCATCGTTTCGGCCATGGGGTAGAGCCCGTTGCCCAGGCGGGTGCGCATGCGCACGATGAGCCGGTTGAAGTGCGCGTTGTGCAGGGGGTGATAGATCACGTTCAAGCGGTGCACGCCCAACTGGCTGAAGCGCGCTCCGCCGAGCTCCCAGTTGCCCCAGTGCCCCATCACGAGGATCACGCTACGGCCCTGGTCGAAGTACTTCCGCAGCACCTGCTCGCCCTCCACGTGCACCCGGGCCACCACCGCTTTCGGGCTGATGGTGAGGGTCTTCAGCGTCTCGAGCAGCAGGTCGCAGAACCACCGGTAGAAATCGCGCTCGATGCGGGCCAGCTCGGACGGGCTCTTCCCGGGGAAGCTGTTCCGCAGGTTGGTGCGCACCACCCCGCGCCGGTACCGGGCCACGTGGTACACCAGCACGAAGGCCACGTCGCTCACCGCGTACAGCAGCGGGAAGGGCAGCAGGCTGATGCCGTACAGAAGGGGAAGGAGCAGGTAGTAGGCCAGGGCGCCCATGGACCCGCGAAGTTGGTCGATCGGGCGGATCAGGCGGCGGCGGCCTGGCGGGAGCCGATCAGCCGCACGCCGAAGCCGGCGAGCAGCAGGAGCAGGTGCAGCTGGTCCGCGGGGATCCCGGTGCCGACCACGGTCACGCGCAGGTCGGGCGCAAAGGCACGCCAGTTGAACACCGGCTCCAGGGTCACCAAGGCCGGCCCTTCCTCCACCTTCAGGGCGTAGGTGCGGCGCCAGAAGCTCTGGTGGGTGAGCACGAGCGCGGTGGGCGGACCGCCGTTCCGCAGCAGTTCGATGTGCAGGCGGCCCCACCGTCCGGTGCGGATGAGGCCCACGGACCGGTCGGCCAGCTCCACGGTGTAGTTCCGCCTCCACGTGCCCTGCGGCCGCAACCGCAAGGGCCGTCCATCCACGTCGCCTTCGGCCTCCATCGACCACCACAGGGGGTATTTGAGGGTGCCCAGGCGCGCGCCCTCGGCGTTCTCCAAGTGAAGGCCGCGCGGGTTCCGTGCGGAGCGGATCAGGTAGGTTCCCATCGGGGTCCGGTCACCGCGAAGATCAGGTTCGGTGGTGTTGGCCGGCGCGGATCCGGATGGACGGCAGCAGCCCGTGATGGCGGCGGGCTGATGGGCCTCAGCCGGGCTTTGGTGCGGCCGGGCTACTTTGCGGCATGACCGTGAAGGGGGCGTTCCGTGACACCGTGGAGGAGGCCGGTGCCATCTCGGTGTTCACCGGTCGGTTCTTCGCGCAGGCTTTCCGCTCGCGGTTCGAGTGGAGCGAGCTGCTGCGCCAGTGCTACCTCAACGGATATCGCTCCCTCACGCTCGTGGCCATCACGGCCTTCATCATGGGCCTGGTGCTCACCGTGCAGAGCCGGCCCACCCTGGAGAGCTTCGGGGCGGAGAGCATGCTGCCGGCCATGGTGGCCATCAGCGTGGTGCGCGAGATCGCCCCGGTGATCACGGCCCTCATCTGCGCGGGCAAGATCGGCAGCAGCATGGGCGCCGAGCTGGGCAGCATGAAGGTGACCGAGCAGATCGACGCCATGGAGGTGAGCGGCACCAACCCGTTCAAGTACCTGGTGGTGACCCGCGTGTGGAGCACCACCCTCATGGTGCCGTTGCTGGTGGTGCTCGCCGATGGCATCGCCATCTACGCCTCGTACATCGGGGTGAACATCAAGGACACGGTGAGCTGGCCCCTGTTCTACCGGCAGGTGTTCGAGAGCCTCGAGTTCAGCGATTTCGTGCCCGCCTTCGTCAAGACCTACTTCTTCGGCTTCGCGATCGGTGTGGTGGGCTGCTACAAGGGCTGGCACACCGAGAAGGGCACCGAGGGCGTGGGGCTGAGCGCGCACAGCGCCGTGGTGGTGAGCTCCCTGCTCATCTTCCTCATCGACCTCGTGGCCGTGCAGATCACCGACATCCTCGGCCTCAACTGATGGACGCGCTGCGCATCACCAAGGAGCATGTGATCGAGGTGCGCCACCTGGTGAAGGCCTTCGGCAGCAACCGCGTGCTGGAGGACTTCAACCTGGACCTGCATCGCGGGGAGAACCTGATGGTGCTGGGCAAGAGCGGCAGCGGCAAGAGCGTGCTGATCAAGTGCATCGTGGGGCTGCTGGAGCCCGATGCAGGGAGGATCTCGGTGCTTGGGGAGAACGTGCTGGGCCTCGGACAGGAGGCGCTCGACCGCCTGCGGGTGAAGATCGGCTTCCTCTTCCAGAGCAGCGCGCTGTACGACAGCATGTCGGTGCAGGAGAACCTGGAGTTCCCGCTGCGGCGCCATGCGGTGGTGCGCGAACGCGCCAGGGTGGACGCACTGGTGGAGGAGGTGCTTGAGGCGGTCGGCCTGCCCCACACGCGCAACCTGTATCCGAGCGAGCTCAGCGGGGGCATGCGCCGGCGCATCGGCCTGGCGCGCACGCTCATCCTCAAGCCCGAGATCGTGCTGTACGATGAGCCCACCACCGGCCTCGACCCCATCACCGGGAAGGAGATCGTGGAGCTGATCCTCAAGCTGCAGCGCACCTACAACACCAGCAGCATCATCATCTCGCACGACCTCAACGTGGCCAAGCTCGCCGCCAACCGCATCATCGTGCTGGTGGACGGGCGCGATCACGCGGTCGGTACTTACGACGAACTTTACGCCAGCAAGGACCCCAAGGTGCGGCAGTTCTTCATCTTCATGTGACATGGGCAAGGAGACGGGCAACTACACACGGCTGGGCCTTTTCGTGCTGGCGGGCACCGCGGTGCTCATCGTGGGGCTTTACCTGCTGGGCAGCAAGCGCAACCTGTTCAGCAGCACGGTGCACGTCAGTGCGCAATTCCACGGGGTGGGCGGCCTTCGGCCGGGCAACAACGTGCGTTATGCCGGGATCGACGTGGGCACGGTGGAGCGCATCACCATCCTTAACGACACCGCCGTGATGGTGGAGATGGCCGTACGGAGCGAGGAGGCCGGGCACATCCTCACCACCGCCATGGCCTCCATCGGGTCCGACGGGCTCATGGGCAACAAGCTCGTGAGCATCGATGCGGGAGCCGCCCAGGGCGGATCGCCGGTGGTGGACGGCACGGTGCTGGGCACCCGCGAGGCGCTGGACACGGACCTGATGATGCGCACCTTGGGGCGCACCAACGACAACCTCGCGGCCATCACCGACGACCTGCGGCAGCTCAGTGGGCGCCTGAACGATCCGGGCAACGTGATCGGCATGCTGGCCGACACTTCGCTGGCCATGTCCTTGCGCAGCGCCGTGTACGACCTGCAGGCCAGCGCGGGAAACGCCTATGCCCTCACCTCCGGCGTGAACAGCCTGGTGCTCGACGCTCAGCACGGGCGTGGCGCGCTCGGTGTGCTGATCAGCGATCCTGATGCCGAGCAGGACATGCGCCGGATGCTCGCCGACCTTCGCTCAGCCTCGGACACCCTCGGCCTCGCCATCGGTCGCATCAACGACTTCTCGCGTTCCCTGGACCAGGGACCGGGCCTCGCGCACGCCGTGGTGCGCGATAGCACCATGGCCAACGATGTGCGCCGCATGGTGTCCCGGCTCGACACCAGCACCCTGCTGCTCAACGAGGACCTGCGGGCGTTGCAGGAGAACTGGTTCTTCCGCCGATATTTCAAGCAGCAGGCGAAGGCGGCGGAGCAGCAGACGAAGTGAGCACTATCGGTAGCGCCCGATGAAGTCGGCGTACTGCGTGCATTCCACGATGCCCTCATAGGCCTCACGCTCCGCATCGCCCCGCAGCCGGGGGCGCAGCCTGTTCCGTCGATGCGCTTCCTGCGGGTCCATGGGATGGTCGCAGAAGCCGGCCATGTAGCAGGCCAGTGCCTTCAGCGCGGGGTCCTTCGCCAGCTCCATCGCCTTCAGGTAGTGCGGCTTCGCGCGGGCCAGACCGAAGTAGTGCCGCTTGAACGCCTCGGGCCGGTCCGTTCCGGACATCTCCATGTCGCTGCTCCAGGCGTTGTCGCACATGATCCAGTACTTGCCGTGCCAGCTCATGTTGAAGTAGGCGTTGCCCAGCAGGTAGTTGTCCAGCGCCGCCTTCGACGGGTCGACCAGCGCTTCGTGCTTCAGGCGCAGCACCTCGCCGACGAACTCCCGCTTGTTGTAGAAGCGCCGGTCCTGGCGCGCACCGTTGTGCAGGTCGCCCACGTTCACACGGAACGGGTCGTCCTTCGCGAAGAGCGAGTACGGGTAGCTTAGCCAGAAGCTGTCCGGGATCCGCTCCAACGCGGCCAGGGCTTCCTCCATGCGGTCCTGCTCCACCAGCAGCATGCTCTTGTAGTCCAGCAATTTCTCCCGTTGGAACGGCACCGTGTCGGCCTGCCATCGCCCCGTGCGTTGCCACATGGTGCCGCTGGTCAGCCAGCGCTCGAACGCGTTCTTGCCGGGCTTGTCGAGCAGGGCGATCATGGTGTCGATCGCGGCCGGTGTTCCCACCTCGAGCACCATGTCCAGGGCGGTCTTGTTGGTCCACATCCGGTCGCCATGCACGCGTTCGGTCCGGCTGAGCATGTACAGGCCGTGCGCCAGGTCACCGCTGGTGATGAGCCGCTGGGCGATGTACAGGTGGAGCTGATCGCTCATCACCCGCCCCTCCAGGGCGTCCTCGCCGGTGGTGAACGCGCGGTCCACGGTGAGGATGGCCTCCTCGATGGCCGGGGTGAGCCGCGGTGCGCGGGCGAAGTGCAGGAGCACGCGTTCCATGGCGAGCTGCGCCGCCAGATGCGAGCGCTGCTTCGCCGGCAGGGCCTCCGCCCGCGACAGGTGCTCATCGGCATCATCCAGGTTGCCGCTCACGAACGAGAGGTGCGCGGCGATGAGCTCGAGCATGACGCGCTGCTCCGGCGCGCAGCGTTCCAACGCCCTGTGCACGAAACGGTGCAGTTGCCGGGCATAAGCCAGGTCCACGTTCCGCGATACGGGCGGGGGCGGGTCCTCCGCCCACGCATACGACCACCAGGCTTCGCGGCTGGCCGGCAGGTATCCGGTGAGGACGGGTGTCATCAGCCAGTCCTCCACCTTGTTCACCTCGCGCACGAGCAGGAAGGGCAGGAAGGTGCTGGTGGGGTCGAGGTTGTGGATGCGTTCGAGCGCGGACAGGGCGCGGCCTCGACGGTGGATGGTGGCCATCACGTGGATCACGGCGCGTTCATGGTCGGTCCGGGCCAGCGCCAGCACATCGTCGAGGCTGTCGCCGGGGAAGAGGGACACGCACCGGAAGCGCTTGTCGATGCCGTCGTCGAACACGCGGCTCAGGGCGAACAGGCGTCGGGCACGATCGGGCATCGCGTCGGCCACGTAGTAGCGGGCCGAGGCCTCGATCCAGCTGCCCTTGGTGAAGGGCATCACCTTGTGGGTGAGGAGCGCCTGCAGGGTGTCCGGACGCGCGTAACGATAGTACTCGAGCCGGATGAGCTGGTAGCCGATGCGTCCCTTGAGGAAGGCGTTCGCGGCCTGTGTCCACATGCGCTCACCGTCCGCGATGGCGCGGTCCATGCCATCGCCGTCCATCGGCTCCAGCTCCCAGGGGTCCCAGTGGTTCACGAGCCGCTCGCACCGGCGCGCATAGCGCAGGTAGGCGAACGCGGCGGTATCGTACAGGGCGAGGTAGCGCACGAAGCTGTTCGTGGTGCGTAAGCGTTCCTCCTCGTTCCAGAAGGCCTCCGGGTCCAGGTCGTAGAGCGCGGTGCGGATGTCGGCCAGCGGGATGGCCGCCCCGGTATGGCCCTGCCACTCAAGCACGTTGCGTTCCTCGGCGGGCCGCATGCTCACCGCATAGGTCCGCTCATGCTCGAAGAGGGCGTTCGTGGTGAAGTAGTACGGGCTCAGCTCGTGGAAGCCGGCCACTTCCGGCCTGAGCAGGAACACCCTGTACTGGCCCTCGTACACGAGGAAACCGCAGGCGCACGCCATGGTCTGCCAGAGCACGAGCAGCGCGCTAGCGGAAAGCCTCCCAGCTGCGTTCATAGGTGGAGTGGGTGATGCCTCTTCGTGGACCTTCGGGCAGGTCGAAGAAGGCCACGCGCACGGTGTCGTTGTTCACGGCGCTGCGCGCCAGTTCCACGGCCTGCATGATCGCGGTGCTGTCCATGCGCTCGGGCTTCAGGCGGTCGCCCAGGTGCAGGGCCTCGCCCCACCAGCGCTCGGTCTCCTGGATCACGGTGAACATCCCGTCGGGATCGCGCATGTACTGCGGCAGCGTGTCGATCTCCTCCACCAGGTCGCCGTTCTCGATGCGCACGAAGCGTCCGTTGCGGTAGTGCACGAGCCAGCTGAAAGCGGGCAGCGCGATGTCCAAGGGCAGGGGGTAGCGGGCGGCACCTTGGATATACGGCTTCGCGGCCTCCGCGTTGAAGATCGAGTTGTGCGGACCGTAGCGCTTCACGTCCGCCACGTTATAGAGCATGAGCATGCCGCGGTCGACAGGCGGTACGCCCGTGCCTTCGGGGTCCTTGAACTGGTGCAGCCTTACGGTGGCGCTCAGGCGGCACTTCAGCCGGGCCCTCATCATGCGCAGGAAGGTGAAGTAGGTGTCGCGCGAGCGGGCCGTCCAGTCGCAATCGAACTGCACCTCGCGCTGGTCCTTGCCACACAATTGGATGAGCTTTCGCTCCAGCTTCGTGGCGAACGCATCCAGTTGCGCACTGTCGCAGTGGAGCATGGTGCGGTCGGTGATGTACACCACGGGCACGAGCATCACGTCCTTCGTTCGTTCGTTGCGTCCTCCGCCATAACCCCGATCGTCGGGCATGAAGGGGGAGCGCACGATGCTCACGGGATGCGCGTGGTTGGCCTCGTTCCAATCGATGTCGAGCGCTTTCCAGAAAAGCGTCCGCACCTGATGGGTGTCGAGGAAGCGCTCCTCGGGCTCGAAGAGATCGTCCGTATTGCGCCAGTGGTATACGGCGCGTTCGACATGGGCGGGGTGGACCGCCCGGTCACAGGAGGTGATCGGGAGCAGCAGCAACAGCATCAACGCGATGGGGCAGCGGGACACGGCCAGGGTGCGTGAAACTAGGAACGGTGCGGGCCGGTGCATCGGTGTACGGGAAGGAAAAGAAAGCGCCCCGCCGGTGGGGCGGGGCGCTTTCGAAAGGGTCCTCTGCGCTTAGTGGATCACCAGGCGCTGGGTGAAGGTCTGCTCACCGGCGGTGACGTTCACCAGGTACATGCCGGAGCCGAATCCGCTGTCCAGCGAGATCGACGTGTTCAGGCTGCTGCCGTTCACCGGGATCGTGCGGCTGATCACCTTGCGGCCAACGAGGTCGAAGATGTCCACCGTGGCGGTGGTCACGTCGGCGTTCAGCTGGTCGATGGTGATGAAGAGCTGCTCACCCCGGTTCGGGTTGGGCCACATGTTCATCACCGCAGTGACGGCGCCATCGCCATCGAAGTACACGCGGTCGTTACCGGCGGAGAAGTTGCTGCCCGGCTGGGTGCAGAGCGGAGCGGGCTGGTTGTTGGTGATGCCCACCGTGCAGGTAGCGCCCCACGGGCACCAAGTGGTGCCGTTGTCGAAGCTGGCCCGCACACGCACGTTGTACGTGTAGGTGCCGCACAGCAGCGGGTTCTGCGTCCACACGCTCAGGAGCAGGGTGTAGCTGGTGGTCTGGATGTTGCGCAGGTAGCCTTCCGCAGGGATCGAGAGCTCGAACTGGTAGCGGTTGGCCACCTGGGTCTGGCCGCTCACGATGCGCGTGGCGGGGAGGGCCCAGATGCGTCCGGCGGCGGTGGAACCACCGTTCACCACCTTGCCCGTTACACCGCAGCTGAAGTTCGGACCCGGATTGGGGTCGAGCTGAGTGGTGGGGCAGGAAGCGGCGACCGGATCGATCTTGAAGCGGCACGCCGGACCGAAGGCGCTGCTCACGCCGTTCACACGGGTGCGGATGCGCACGTTCAGGAGCGTGAAGCTGGGCACCGGGTTGGTGAGCAGGTTGCTGAACCGCAGGTGGGAGGCTGCGAGGGCACCGGCCGGTGCGCCCGTCATCGGGGCGGCATGGCTGATGAACACGCGGCGGCTGTAACCACCGTTGGGGTTGAAGAACCAGAACTCATAGCCATCGTCGGTCTGGTCGCCCACACCATATTGTGCGCTCACCGCGGGGTTGGCGCTCGCGATCAGCCACTGGCCGGCGATCCAGGTCTCCACGTCGCACTGGGTTGTCAGCATGCGGTCGGTACCCGTCGGGGTGCAGAAGGGCTGAGCCACCTGGCTGGTGAAGGTGAAGTTGCCGCCGTTGTTGGCGTTGTCGATGATGCGCTCACCGGCGTCGTTGCGGAGCACGAAGCCACCGCCGGAGATGCCGTTACCGCCCGCATCGCTCACGATCAGGTTGAAGCAGCCGCCGAAGGGTACGCAGATGGTCTCGGTGATCGTGGCGTTGTTCGGGTAGGGGCCACCGGCGCCGACCACGGCCGGGCTGTTGGCATCCACGATCTGCCAGGTGGTCTCGTTGCCGTTGCCGTCGGTGTTGATCGTCAGCGTCCAGTTGGTGCAGGTCACCGGCGTACCGGCGCAGGTGCAGTTCGCCTGGATCACGTCGTTGATCGTACCGGGGTCGTTGTCGTTGCAGGCGGCACCGGGGTTGGGGCCGAGCGGGCACACGTCGCAGGCATCGCCGAGGCCGTCACTGTCCGTGTCGTCCTGGGAAGCGTTCGCGGTGGTGGGGCAGTTGTCGATCGCGTCGCAGATGCCATCGCTGTCGCCGTCGATCAGCGTACCGGCGCACGCGCAGCCGGCGGTGATCACGTCGTTGGCCGTGCAGGCATCGCCATCGTCGCAGGCGTCACCTTGCTGACCGGCCAGGTTCGGGCAGTTGTCGTTCGCATCGCAGATGCCGTCGCTGTCGCTGTCCTGGAAGGTACCGGCGCAGGTGCAGTTGGCCTGGTACACATCGTTGATGGTGCAGGCGCTGCCGTCGTCGCAGGGGGTGCCCGGCTGGGCGGGACCACCCGGCACACCGAGGCAGTCGTTGGGCTGGGTGCCGGCGCACACGCAGGCGGCGGTGATCACATCGTTGCTGGTGCCGGCGTTGCCGTCGTCGCAGGCGTCACCGATCTGGCCGAAGAGGTTCGGGCAGTTGTCGTTGGCGTTGCAGATGCCGTCGCCATCGGTGTCCTGGAAGGTACCGGCGCACACGCAGGCCGCGGTGATCACATCGTTGATCGTGCAGGCATTGCCGTCGTCGCAGGCATCACCCTGCACACCGGCAAGGTTCGGGCAGTTGTCGTTGGCATCGCAGATCCCATCGCTGTCGGTGTCCTGGAAGGTGCCGGCGCATACGCATGCGGCGGTGATCACGTCGTTGATGGTGCAGGCGTTGCCGTCGTTGCAGGCATCACCCTGCTCACCGGCCAGGTTGGGGCAGTTGTCGTTGGCATCGCAGATCCCATCGCTGTCGGTGTCCTGGAAGGTGCCGGCGCACACGCATGCGGCGGTGATCACATCGTTGATCGTGCAGGCGTTCCCGTCGTTGCAGGCATCACCCTGCTGCCCAGCGAGGTTCGGGCAGTTGTCGTTGGCGTTGCAGATGCCGTCCCCGTCGGTGTCCTGGAAGGTGCCGGCGCACACGCACGCCGCAGTGATCACATCGTTGATCGTGCAGGCGTTGTTGTCATTGCAGGCATCACCCTGCACACCGGCGAGGTTCGGGCAGTTGTCGTTGGCATCGCAGATGCCGTCGCTGTCCGTGTCCTGGAAGGTGCCGGCACAGGTACAATTGGCCTGGTACACATCGTTGATGGTGCAGGCGTTGTTGTCGTCGCAAGCGGTTCCCGGCTGAGCGGGACCACCCGGCACACCGAGGCAGTCATTGGGCTGGGTACCGGCGCAAACACAGGCCGCGGTGATCACGTCGTTGATTGTCCCGGCGTTGCCGTCGTTGCAGGCGTCACCGATCTGACCGAACAGGTTCGGGCAGTTGTCGTTGGCGTTGCAGATGCCGTCGCCATCGGTGTCCTGGAAGGTGCCGGCGCAGGTGCAGTTGGCCTGGAGCACATCGTTGATCGTGCAGGCATTGCCGTCATCGCAGCTGGAGCCGACGGTACCGGAGACCGTGGGGCAGCCGTCCGTGTTGTTCGTGACGAAGCCGGCCACCGGTGTGCAGGACGTGGTGCTGTTCGCGGGGTCGCCCAAGCCGTCACCGTCCGTGTCGGCATAGTACGTCGTGGCCGCGGTGATGGTGATGCTGGCGGTGGTCTGGAACTGGGCGCAGCCACCGGAAGCGGCCACCGTGTAGGTCACGGTGTAGGTGCCGGCGGTGCTGGCGGCGAGGTCAACGGCACCGGTGGAGCTGTTGATGCTCAGGCCGGCGGTGCTGCTGTAAGAGCCACCGGCGGTGCCCGTGCGGGTCACGCTGGCGGTACCACCGTTGCTGCAGTAGGGCGAACCGGCATAGCTGATGGTGGCGCTGGGGGCCGGCGTTACCACGACGGCCACGTCCTGGTTGGCACTGCCGCAGGCGTTGCTCACCGCGATGTTGTAGTTCCCGGTGGCGGCACCGGTGACCGAGGCGTTCTGCGTGTTGCCATTGGTGATCGTACCGGTGCCCGTCCACGTGTAAGTGATGGGCCCCGTACCGGCGGCCACCACACCCAGGTTCAGGGTGCCGGTGGAGCAGATCGGGCTGTTCGAGCTGGTGCTGGTGATGGATGCGGGAACGCAGGCGGAACAGGTGCCGATCTGCGCGGGCGTGGGCTCCACGGTGCCCGTGCGGTCCGCACCGTTCAGCGACACGTACATGTTGATGTTGTTCGCGTTGGCGAACGCATCGGAGGTCGCATCCACGATCTGGAAGTTGCGGCAGTTCGGGGAGGTGCTGTTCTCGATCTTCATCCGCATGATCAGCACCCACGTATCGGCGGGCCAGATCTGGTCGGGGCACGACTGGTCATCCAGACCCATCTGGGTGAATCCGAAGGCCGTCCAGGTTTTGTATTTGAAGCCGGCGTTGTACGGGTTGCCACCGCCGTTCGCGGAGAAGCTGTAGCCCGCCGCGCAGAATTGGGTGCGACCGCTGGCGCCGGAGTTCGTCCGCAGGAAGGGACCGGAAACACCAGGTACCGTATCGTACCGGATGGTGAGGGTGATGGCGGACACCACCTCTTCGAACGTGACACCGTTCGCACGGGCGTAGACCCGCAGTGAGTCACCGGCCGGGTTCTTCTGCAGGTCAAAATCCACGGAGGTGGGCAGCTGCGCGGAGACCGTCCCCGCCCCAAGGACCAAGGCGAAAAGACCGGTGGAAAGCGCTCGCCGGCCCTGCGGTCGGGACGGGCCCTGCGCGGAGGAGACCGCCCTCGTCGGAGACGCGAGGACAGCCCCCAGGGCCTCCGACATCAGTCGCACGGCCCTCGATGAGTAATTCATCAGGTTCATGGGGTTTGGGTAAGGGTTCGGAAGATGGTGGAAAGGTTCAGGGCAATTGTTCCAACCGCACGGAAGTGGGTACGGAGCCTCCAATATTAGTCAAAATCGGATCCCTGTCGTTCAGGGTGCCCGTGTACTTCACCTGGCCGTTCAGGGTCACGTCCTGGCGCAGGTATCCATTGACCGTGTTGGTCGGCAAGGAGCCGCCGATGACCGTAAGGATCGGGTCCCTGTCGTTGCCCGTGCCCGTGTACTTGATCGCGTTGTCGGCCACCACGTTGCCCGCCCACATCACTTGCACCGTGCCGATGGTCTTTTGCGCACTCGTACCATAGGTGGCCGTGCTGGTCAGCGTGAAGTCGACCAGGGTCGTTGCGCCGTTCATGGCGATGGGGGCGAACGTCATGACCCCCAGGTGGTTGCGGTGGCGCACCGCCAGGTGATAGTTCCCAGGCAGCAGGCCCACGAAGGTTACGGGGCTGGTGCCGTCCACGTCCACGATGTCGCCGTCACGCTGGATCAGCGCGGCGCGGCGCGCCACGATGGTCGAGGAGGTCACGGCATCGCGCACCTCGAGCAGCACCCAATCCACGATCGCGTTGTCGCCGGTCACGGTCAGTACCGACGGAGCGACCGATTCCGTTCCGGCATAGTTCCAAGGGGCGATGCTGTACGGTTGAGCGGAGGGGATCAGGGGATAGGTCACGGCCAGCGCGCCTGTCCGTAGCCCGTCGCTCATGCGACCGGTGGCCACCACGAAGGGACCTTCCAGGAAGGCCTTGGCCGTGATCTGCACGGCGGCCTGTCCCACACAGGCGCTCGTTTCACCGGCGATGAAGCCATCGGTCATGTCGAGCCCGTTGAGGGCGATGTACCACTGCGAGTTGCTGCTCACCTGGTAGGGATCGGTGGTGACCTCGAAGTTCACGCAGGCCCCGGAGGTGTTCACCACGGGCACCCGGAAGAACGGTACCTCCACGTTCGGGGCCCAGTTGAGGCCCACGCTCTGCAACTGGTCCACGCCGAAGGTGGCGAACGAGGCGTAGCTGTAGATCCCATCGGTGGCCGTTCCCACGTAGAGCAGGGAACCCAGGGCGTTCACCCAGTTCGGGTCGGCGTACACGGCGGCGCCTCCGTTCAAGGAGACACCCGGCGTGGTGATCCAGCGCACCGTGACCACCGTGCTGGACACGAGCTCATAGAACGGTCCGTTCGGCAGCAGGCGGAGCTCCAAGGTCTCCGTGGGGTTCTCCACGATGCCCAACTGCACCGTGGGCTCGGCCTCCTGGCTGTCGCAGATGTTGTTGTTGTTGAGGTCCACGTCCACCACACCGCAGCCGCACAGGCCCGGGGTCGTCTTGTTCGGATCCGCAGGGCACTGGTCGTTGCAGTCCGGGGTGCCGTCGGCGTCGGTATCGGTGTCGGCCACACCGCAGCCGCAAGCACCCGGCGCCACCTTGTTCGGGTCGGCAGGGCAGAGGTCATTGCAATCGGCCGTGCCGTCGCTGTCGGTATCGGTATCGGCCACACCACACCCGCACTGGCCTGGCGTGATCTTGTTGGGGTCGGCCGGGCAGCCGTCGATGCAATCGGCCGTGCCGTCATTGTCGGTATCGGTATCAGCCACACCGCACCCGCAAGCGCCGGGGCTGGTCTTACTGCCATCCGCAGGGCACTGGTCGGTGCTGTTGGCCACGTAGCCCGCGGGCGGACCCAGGCACACGAAGCCGCTCACGGTGCTGTTCGGGTCACCGGCCCCGTCGTTGTCCGCATCGGCATACCATGTGGCCGGTACATCGGCCGCGCCGCAGCCGCAAGCGCCGGGCGCGATCTTCAGCGGGTCGTTCGGGCAGCCATCGGTGCAATCCGTGGTGCCGTCGTTGTCGGTATCGGTATTGTCCATGTTCACCGTAATGTTCGCCGAAGCGGAGCAACCCGCCGTGGTGGTCACGGTCACCGAATAAGTGGTGGACTGGCCCACGGTGACACCGGCGGGGTTCTGCGATCCCGAGGTGAATCCGGAGGGGGTGGAGGACCATGAGAAGGTGGGCAACGCCGCAGCGCTCACCGTCAGGTTATCGATGCACCAGTACCAATCCCAAGTGGCGCGGTAGCGGAAGCGCACCTGCACGGACGGCTGACCGATGTAGGCGTTCAGCGGTACAGAGGCGGAGACGAAGCCTGCGGGGAGACCCGCCGTGGCCACGAAGGCCTGGGCGATGGTCCAACTGGTGCCGTTGGTGGACACCTCCACAACAGCACTGTCGCCCGTGTCACCGATATCACGGTAGAAGTGGAAGAAGTTCACCGAGGCCGAGGTGTATCCCACCAGGCTGAACGCCGGGCTCACCAAGGTGGTGGCCGTGGTGCTGCCGCTTCCCTGCGCATCGCTGTTCGTCATGTAGAACTGCGACGCATCGTTGCTGCTGAAGGTGCCTCCCAGCGGAGCCGAGGAATAGGAGAACCCGTTCGCGCGCGGACCCCAGTCCGCATTGGCGATGGTCCCACCGGTGCCGGTGTTGGTGGAGGTCCAACCGGTGAGCGTTCCATTGAAGTTCTGGGTAAGGATCACCGAAGCCGGTTGGACCCCGGTGCTGGAGAGGTCGACCGTGCCGCCCGGACACACCAGCAGGCTCGAAGCGCTCGCGGTCACACCGGTGGGGATCGCGTTCACTACGACCGTGGTGGTCGCAGGCAGGGAGGTGCACCCGTTCGCGGAGGCCGTGAACGTGTACACGCCGCCCATGGCCAGGGTGGCCGCTGCGGAGACCTGCGGGCTCTGGGTCGTGCTCGCGAAGCCTGCCGGACCGGTCCAATTGAAGCTGGTGCCGATGTTCGAGGTGCCCGTGAGGTTCAAGGGCTGGCCTTCGCAGACCGGGCTGTTGCTGCTGGCGCTCGCTGTGGGCACGGCATACTCGGTGACGCTAACGCTGCCGGTGTTCACGGACCCCAGGCAGGCGTCGGTCACCTGGCAGCTGTAATTGCCCCCGGCCGTTACGGCAATGCTCGCCGTCGTCTCACCACCAGGGCTCCAGAGGTAGGTGTATGGGCCAACGCCGTCGCCGGCGACCGCCGTGAGCGTGGTGTTGCTGCCGGTGCAGAAGCTGAGCGAACCGGTGATCGATGCGCTCGTGATCGGTGGCGTAACGGTCACCACGCTGCTGGCCTGGGCCGAGCATCCGTTGGCCATACCGGTCACGGTGTAGGTCCCACCCGCGTTGACGGTGATCGCGGCGGTCGTTTCACCACCGGGGCTCCACAAGTAGGTCAGTGCGCCGCTGGGGATCGCGTTGGCGAACGCCTGGGCGACAGCGGTCATCTGGGCGTCGTTGAACTGTGCACCGCCCGCACCGGCGAAGAGGAGGTAGTAGAAGCGCGAAACACCGGCAAGGTTGCTCAGCGTCTGGTTGCAGGTGGCCGTCGAAGCGCCCATGGTCTGGGTCACCGAGTTCGGCGTGGGGATCAGGAAGATGTGATTGATGGAGGGGTCGCCCGCTCCGAACAGCCGCTTGATGAAGGCCGTGTAGGTGATCCCGTTCGCCGTGATCGGGAAGCTGGTGATGTTCTGCGTCCCGGAACCGTCCGCCCCAGGGTCACCGGTGATGCCGAGCGAGGTGAGCCCGTTGATGTCGCCGGCCCAGAAGAACAGCGCGGCCGTACCCCCGGTGCAGGTACCTCCGGAGATGAAGCGGGTGAAGTACTGACCGCCGGAACCGAGGGAGGCACTGTTGACGATGGTGTTGTCCGAGTATTGGATGCCGCTGGCGAGGTTCGTGTTCAACTGGTTGCCCGGGGAATCGTACATGTCGCAGCCACCATCGGTGATGCTGTTCCCGTTCACGCCGCCCGAGCCGTCGAGCGCGAAGCCGGCAGGTGTCGGGATGGCGGCCTGGATCGTGGCGCTGTTCGTGTTCAACGAGGCGAGCACGGAGGAGAGGCTCGCCTGGGCCGAGCCGCTCGCTGTAAGCACCGTGGAACCACCTGCGCAGAGCCCGGCGTTCGATGGCGTTGAGGTGACGACCGGGGCTTGGACGACCGACACCGCGGTGTTCGAAGGGGCGCTCGTGCAGCCGTTCAGCGAGGCGGTGAAGGAATAGGTGCCCGCCATGGCCGTGGTGGCGCTCGCGGAGACCTGCGGGTTCTGCAGGCCGCTTGTGAATCCGCCCGGCCCGGTCCATGCGAACGACGTCCCGATGTCCGAGGTGCCGGTCAGGTTCAAGGGCTGGCCTGCGCATGCCGGACTATTGCTGCTGGCAGTGGCGGTCGGGGTCGGGTTCACCGTCAAGGTGAACTCGGCCGTGGTCATCGACTGGCCCGAGTTCGTGCAAGTGACCGTGGCGATGAAATACCTGGTGCTGCCCAGGATCCCGGTGGCCTGTGTCGGCGCTGTTCCAAGGTTCGTGTACGGACCTCCGGGCGTGGTGCTGGACTGCCACTGGTAGGTGATGCCAAGTTCAGCGTACGCCAAGCTCAGTCCGAGCGTCGTGCCGTTACCGGAGCAGATCGGGCTTGAGCCCGTGATCGTTGAAGTGGCGGGTGTGCCATTGCACACCGGGAGGCCTGTGAAGTTGCCTGCGTCCGCACCGATATCGACCGGTGTCAGTCCCGAACGCGTCTGGCCGTCATAGTCGTCGGTGACCGCTGCGATCGAAGTGCCCATGGCCTCCGCACTGCTGGCGATGCTGGGGTCGATATGAAGGTCCGGAACGACCGCTGTGGGTGCCAGGTATTGCGGGTCCTCGTCGCGGCTGCTGAGGTCCTGTCCCGTGGCCGTGCGCCATGCACCGATCGTGGAGAGATCCGCGCCGTTGAAGCTGCCTGTGAACCCGCCGGTCCCGGTGGCGCGCAGCACGTTGTAGTTGCTTGTCAATCCGGCAGGGTTGACGGTCGTGCCGCCTTCGCGGGTGGCATAGTGCTTACCCGTGCTTCCGCTGTTGCTGCGGGCGTTCACGAAAATGTTGTCCACACGGTTCCGCGTGCTGCCCGTGAGCAGGCTGCTGAACGCGCAGGAATTGCCCGCCCCGCCGGTCGCCGTTCCGCCGATGAACACACTGTTGTGGTACACGTTGTTGGTGCCGCCGGTCTCGTTGATCCCCGTGATGAAGGCGCCCGTTGAGGTGTTCGTCCCCAATCGGACCATGTTGTTGGAGCAGATGCCCGTTGTGCCGGCTGTAAGGTTGATCCCGATGACGGAGGAGGTCGCATTCGCGGTGGACAGGTCGTGTACCAGATTCTTGAACACGTTGTTCGCCGTGGACCCGGTCACCGCGATCCCGGTCACGCCGGCGGAGGAGGACGAGAGCGTGTTGACGTTGTTGTTGTTGATGTTGATCGTTGTCGAAGCGTTGCTGCAAGTGATACCGATAACGGTTCCGCCAGTTCCGGAAGAGTTAAGTCCGTTGACCGTGTTATTGGCGATGTTCAACGTGGTTGCTCCGCTGAACGAACTTCCGATCTGGATCCCGGTCATGGTCGACTGACCGGACCAGTTCGAAAGCGAGTTGCCGGAAATGTTGGACGTGGCGGCACCGATATAGCCGAAGTTGATGCCGAGCAACGCACTGGTGCCGCCGACCCAATTATTCAAGGTGTTACCGGTGCAGATCTTCGTGGGGCTCGTACCTGCGCCATCGGTGTTGTTGATGCCTGTGATCCCGGTGGCGCCGGTCACCGTGATGTTGGAGAACACGTTACCGACGTAGGTCTGAACAGTGCCATTCGGCGAGGAGCCGTTCGTCGTCGTACAGGTCACCGTTCCACCGGCCCCGGTCTTGTTGAAGCCCGTGACGATACTGTTGTTCGAAACCGTTGACGAACCACCCGCAGCGATGGAGTAGCTGTGGGAGATGAACGTGAAGCTCCCGGTGGTGACCGTGCTCAGGTTGGTGAACGTGTTGTTGTTGACGTTCACGGAAAAGTGCGGTGCCACGGTGCTGATCGCCGTAATGGTCACGCTGGAGGCGATGGAAGCCGTGAGCGCGGTGAAATTGTTGTTGTTGATGTTGCCCGTGGAGGTGGTGGTGGCGTTGGTCGCCTCCACGGTGATGCCCTGCATCGTTCCGGACGCCACACCATAGGTCAGCGCGATCGTGTTGTTGTTGATGTTGTTGGTGTACGTGCCGATCGGGGTATTGCTTGCCGACACATTGTAGATGCCGCGCAGGGTGCCCGACGTTACACCGCCGTTCGATGAGGTGATCGAATTGTAGGAGCAATTGAAGCCCGGGGAGTTCCGTACCAGGATACCGTATACCGTACCGGAAACGTTCGCGTAGGACGAGAACGTGCCTGTCGTGCCGAAGTTGGTGATCGTATTGCCCGAGCTCGGTCCCGACCCTCCGATATCGATACCGGTGTTCATGTCGGCCGCGGCAGTGGGGCCGATCACAACCACGCCCTGGTTCACATTGCTGATCGCGTTCCCATAGATCTTCAACCCACTGTTGCCACCGGCCGTGGTGGTGGCCGTGGCGCTCGTGGTCGGTGCCGTGGCGGAATGGGTGCTGTTGCTGTAGATCCCGAACGTGTTCTGGTAGGTCCGGTTCAGCGAGATGGTGTTGTTCTGGATCGTGCAGTTCTGCGCACCGTTGGTGGTGCTGGCGTACAACAGGGCCACACCCCATTCGGTCATGTTGTTGGATGCGGCGTTGGTGGTCGTGTTCGCCGCGTTCTCCTGTATCGTGAAGTTCTGGATGGTCACGAAGTCGGCGCCGATGATCTTGAAGATGGCATCGTTCAGGTTGCCGGAGGTCTGCCCCCCGTAGGCCGTGATGGTGCTCGCGCTGCCGCTGACCACCAGGTTGTTGGTCGCCGATGCCCCGGTGGGCAGGGCCGTGATCGCGAAGCCGCCGGACGGAGCCGTTTCGTTGCCGCTCAGGGTGATGGTGACCGGGCCGCTCACGGCGGTCGTTGCGTTCCACGCGGTGATCGCCGCCGCCAGCGATGGGTAGGTCGCGGAAAGGGCCGGTGTGGCGTTACCCGGGTTGGTGACCGTCACCTGTCCCCTGGCCGCCCCTGCGAACAGCAGGCAGGCGACCATCGGCAAGGCCAACGCGATGAACGATCGTGGGTCACCGGAATCGGCGCGGGCTGCGGGTCCTGACCGTGTCCGGTTCTGGACGAGCGTCCGCTGGAAGACGCGAAGCAACGGGGTGGTGAAGGAGGACAGGGAGAGCATGGAGATCTGTGCCATGGGAGCGGCGTTGGGTTCGAGGGAACTGAAAATTAGGGTATCCGTCGACCGGGAAGGATGAATGGCGGATGAAGGTTCGAGGTTCGTCGGATCGCGAAGGGCCGGAACGTTGGCCGGCACCAGGCTCGGAGGATGGGGTGCCCCAGGTCGATGGAGGATCTCGTCGGCATGACCTACCAGGTCTTGTTCGGAAGCGGAGAAGCCCCCTTGAACATGCACGGATCGCACGTTCCAGGGGGCCTCGCGAGGTTCGTTCAAGGCAGTTGTTCCGTTCGGCTGGAGAGCACCGAGGTCGTCGGCAGGTTCACGAGGATCGGGTCGCGGTCGTTGCCACTGCCGGTGTACTTCACCTGGCCGTTCATGGTCACGTCCTCCACGTAGTACCCGTTCACGATGGCCGTGGGCACCGATCCGCCGATGCGCACCAGGATGGCATCGCGGTCGTTGGCCACGCCGGTGTACTTCAGCTGGTTGTCCGGACGTGCGTTGCCGGCCCACAGCACCTGCCGTGCGCCGATGGTCTTGCGGGCATCGGTGCCGTAGGTCGGGGTGGAGGCCACGCGCAGGTCAACCGTTACCGCGGTGCTCGAGAGGGTGAAGCTCGTACCGGTCATCACGCCGAGGTGGTTGCGGTGGCGGATGGCGATCCGGTAGTTGCCCGGGGGCATGGCCGCGAAGGTCACCGCGCTCACACCGTCCATGTCCACCACATCGCCGTCGCGCTGCACCAGGGCCGCGCGGCGTGCCTGGATCATGGTGGGCGTGGCGTCGTTGCGCAGCTCCACCAGCACCCAGTCCACGATCGCATCGTCACCGCTCGTGCTCAGCACGCCGGCATTGATGGTCTCGGTCCCGCTGTAGTTGAAGGGCGAGCCCGTGTACGGCTGACCGTTCGGGATCAGCCCGAGCGTGCGCAGGTCGTCGTTCATGCGGTCGGAGCCGACGTTGTAAGGACCTTCGAGCATCACTTTCGCCGCCACCGCGATGAAGGCCTGGCCTTCGCACACGCAGCTCCCGTTCAGCACGTCGTTGAAGGTCGCCGGGTTGCCGTCATCGCAGGGATCGCCGATCTGGCCTGTCACGAACGGACAGCTGTCGTTGTTGTCGCACACACCGTCACCGTCCGTGTCCACGATCGTCACCGTCACGGTGAAGCTGCACGTGCTGGTGAGGCCCGCTCCGTCGGTCGCCGTGTAGGTGACGGTGGTGGTGCCCAGCGGGAAGCTGCCGCCGTTGGCCGGGCCAACGGTCTGGGCGATGCTCACGCCGCTGCAGTTGTCGCTGGCAGCGGGTTCCGTCCAGCTCACCACGGCGCTGTTGCACAGGCCGCTGTTCGTGGTCACGCTGATGTTGCCCGGGCATCCGCTGATGCTGGGGGGCGTCACATCGTTCACCGACACGGTGAAGGTGCAGGTGCTGGTGTTGCCGGCACCATCGGTGGCCGTGTAGGTGATGGTGGTGGTGCCGAGCGGGAAGGTGCTGCCGCTGGCCGGACCACCGGTCTGCACCACGCTCGAGCTGCCGCAATTGTCGCTGGCGGTGGGCGCGGTCCAGGTGGCGATGGCGTCGCAGTTCGCGCTTGCGCTCAGCACGATGTCGGCCGGGCATCCGCTGATGGCGGGTGGCGTCGCATCGTTCACTGCTACGGTGAAGCTGCAGGTGCTGGTGAGGCCCGCACCATCGGTGGCGGTGTAGGTGATGGTGGTGGTGCCGAGCGGGAAGGTGCTGCCGCTGGCCGCACCGCCGGTCTGGGCGATGCTTACGCCGCTGCAGTTGTCGCTGGCGGTGGGCGCGGTCCAGGTGGCGATGGCGTCACAGCCGGCACCGGCGTTCAGCACGATGCTGCCCGGGCATCCGCTGATGGAGGGCGGTGTCACATCGTTCACCGTCACGGTGAAGCTGCAGGTGCTGGTGAGCCCCGCGCCATCCGTGGCCGTGTAGGTCACCGTGGTGGTGCCGAGCGGGAAGGCGCTGCCGTTGGCCGCACCGCCGGTCTGCGCGATGCTCACGCCGCTGCAGTTGTCGCTGGCGGTGGGGGCGGTCCACGTGGCGATGGCATCGCAGCCAGCGCCCGCGTTCAGCACGATGTTGGCCGGGCACCCGCTGATGGAGGGCGGCGTCACATCGTTCACCGTTACCGTGAAGCTGCAGGTGCTGGTGAGACCCGCACCATCGGTGGCCGTGTAGGTGATGGTGGTGGTGCCGAGCGGGAAGGCACTGCCGCTGGCGGCCCCAGCGGTCTGCGCGATGCTCACACCGCTGCAGTTGTCGCTGGCGGTGGGCGCGGACCAGGTGGCGATGGCATCGCAGCCGGCGCTCGCGGTGAGGACGATGTTGCCCGGGCATCCGCTGATGGAAGGCGGTGTCACGTCATTCACCGTCACGGTGAAGCTGCAGGTGCTGGTGAGGCCCGCACCATCGGTGGCCGTGTAGGTGATGGTGGTGGTGCCGAGCGGGAAGGCGCTGCCGCTGGCGGGGCCACCGGTCTGGGCGATGCTCACGCCGCTGCAGTTGTCGCTGGCGTTAGGCGCGGTCCAGGTGGCGATGGCATCGCAGCCGGCGCTCGCGTTGAGGACGATGTTGCCCGGACATCCGCTGATGGAAGGCGGCGTCACATCGTTCACCGTTACCGTGAAGCTGCAGGTGCTGGTGAGTCCCGCACCATCGGTGGCGGTATAGGTGATCGTGGTGGTGCCGAGCGGGAAGGCGCTGCCGCTGGCCGCACCACCGGTCTGGGCGATGCTCACGCCGCTGCAGTTGTCACTGGGGGTGGGGGCGGTCCAGGTGGCGATGGCGTCACAGCCGGCACCGGCGTTCAGCACGATGTTGCCCGGGCAGCCGATGATGTTGGGCGGGGTCACATCGTTCACCGTCACCGTGAAGGAGCAGGTGCTGGTGAGGCCCGCACCGTCGGTCGCCGTGTAGGTCACGGTGCTGACCCCGAGCGGGAAGGCGCTGCCGCTGGCGAGGCCGCCGGTCTGCACGATGCTCACACCGCTGCAGTTGTCGCTGGCGGTGGGGGCGGTCCACATGGCGATGGCATCGCAGTTGGCGCTTGCATTGAGCACGATGTTGCCCGGGCATCCGCTGATGGAAGGCGGTGTCACATCGTTCACCGTCACCGTGAAGCTGCAGGTGCTTGTGAGGCCCGCACCATCGGTGGCCGTGTAGGTGATGGTGGTGGTGCCGAGCGGGAAGGTGCTGCCGCTGGCCGGACCGGCGGTCTGGGCGATGCTCACGCCGCTGCAGTTGTCGCTGGCGGTGGGGGCGGTCCAGGTGGCGATGGCGCCACAGCTGCCATCGGCGTTCAGCACGATGTTGCTGGGGCATCCGCTGGTCGCGGGTGCTTCCGTGTCGTTCACCGTCACGGTGAAGGAGCAGCTCGCCGTGTTGCTGAAGAGGTCGGTCACGGTGTAGGTCACCGTGGTGGTGCCGAGCGGGAAGAGGCTTCCGCTGGCCAGGCCGGCAGTGAGGTTGGTGGTGGCGCCGCTGCAGTTGTCGGTGCCGATCGGCGCGGTATAGGTCACCACGGCGCCGCACTGGCCCGCATCGCTGCCCACGGTGATGTTCGCCGGGCAGCTGATGGTGGGCGGCACGTTGTCGAGCACCACGGCCGTTCCGGTGGTGGTGGCCGTGCAACCGTTCGCATCGGTGACGGTGAAGCTGTACGGACCCGCGCCCACGGTGAAGGTGCCGGTGCCCGTGTACGGACCCGTTCCGCCCGAGGCGCTCACGGTCACCGTGGTGGTGCCGCCGATGCAATCGATCGTGCCCACGGTGTTCGATGCGCTCAGCGTGCTGATCACGGTGACGTTGGACGAGCAGGTGAGGGTGGGTCCGCCGGGGTAGGCCACGGTCAGCGTCACGGGGTTCACCCCCACGTCGGTGCAGTCGAAGAGTGTCTGGCTCAGGCTGAGGGTCGGGGTGGCGCAGGCGGCGAAGGACCCGGTGTTCACCATGGACGGCGTTACGGTGGCCTCGCCGTTCACGTCAAGCGTCACCGTCACGTTCTGGCAGCTCACGGCCGGGTAGGCGATGCTGCTCGTCTCGCCCGGGATGTAGCCGTTGGTCTTGTCGAGCGCGTTGCAGCTGATGAACCACTGCAGGTTGTTGGAGGACTGGTAGGCGTCGTCGAGCACCTCGAAGGTGATGCAGGCCCCGCTCGTGTTGGTGTAGTTCACCCGGATGAAGGGCACCTCGGTGTTCGCCGTCCAGCTGAGCCCTGCATCGTACAGCGAGCCGATGCCTACGGTGGCGAAGGTGGCGTAGCTGTATGCGCCGTCCGTGGTGGTGCCCAGGTTGATGATACCGCCGGTCGCATCGACGTAGGCGGGGTCCACGTACTTCGCGCCGCCCACGCTCACACCGGCGGTGGTGGGCCAGCGCACGGTCATCACGGTGCCGCTCACCAGGTCATTGAAGAAATGGTCGGGCAGCAGGCGCAGTTCGAGGGAGTCGCCCTGCACGTCCACGATGCCGAGCTTCACGTTGGGCTCAAGCTCGTCGGTGTCGCACACGTTGTCGTTGTCCACGTCGACGTCCACGTTGCCGCAGCCGCAGATGCCGGGCGCCTGCTTGGCCGGGTCGAGCGGGCACAGGTCGGCGCAATCGTTGGTGCCGTCACCATCGGTGTCCGCGTCCACCACGGTCACCGTGGCACTGCAGGTGGTGGTCACGCCCTTGGGGTCGATGGCGGTGAGCGTCACGGTGTTCGCGCCGAGGTCCGCGCAGGTGAAGACGCTCTGGTCAAGGCTGAGGGAGACGGGCGCGCAGCCGATGAAGCTGGCGTTCACCTGGCCCGTGGTGATGGAGGCGTTGCCGGTCACATCCAGCGTGGCGGTCACCGGCTGGCACTGGGCCGGCGGGTAGCTCAGCACGCCGGTCTCGCCGGTGATGTAGCCGTAGGTCTTGTCGAGGGCGTTGCAGCTGATGAACCAGGCCAGGTTGTTGGTCTGCTGGTAGAGGTCGTCCACGACCTCGAAGGTCACGCAGCTGCTGCCGGTGTTCGTGTAGTTCACGCGGAAGAAGGGCACCTCGGCGTTGGCGCTCCAGCTCAGCCCCGCGTCGTAGAGCGAGCCGATGCCCACGGTGGCGAAGGTGGCGTAGCTGTAGCCACCGTTGGTGGTGGTGCCCAGGCTCACGATGCCGCCCGTGGCATCGAGGTACGCGGGGTCGATGTACTTCGCACCGCTCACGGTCACACCGGGCGTGGTCTGCCAGCGGATGGTGACCACGGTGCCGCTCACCAGGTCGTTGAAGAAGTGGTCGGGCAGCAGGCGGATCTCAAGCGAATCCAGGTGGTCCACGATGCCGAGCTGCACATTGGGTTCGAGCTCGTCGTTGTCGCACACGAGGTCGTTGTCCACGTCAACGTCCACGTTGCCGCAGCCGCAGATGCCGGGGGCCTGCTTGGCCGGGTCGAGCGGGCACAGGTCGGCGCAGTCATTGCTGCCGTCGCCATCGGTGTCGGCGGCCACCACGGTCACCGTTGCATTGCAGGTGGTGATGGTGCCGTACGCGTCGGTGGCGGTCAGCGTCACGGTGTTCGCGCCCAGGTCGGCGCAGGTGAACACGCTCTGGTCAAGGCTCAGCGAGGCGGCGGGCGAGCAGCCGTTGAAGCTGGCGTTCACCAGGGCCGGCGTGATGGCGCCGTTGCTGCTGTACGTCACCGTGGCGCTCGCGTTCTGGCAGATGGCCGCGGGGTACATCGGCACGCTGGTCTCGCCACCGATGAAGCCGTTGGTCTTGTCGAGGGCGTTGCAGCTGATGAACCAGGCGAGGTTGTTCGAGCCCTGGTAGGCATCGTTCACCACTTCGAAGGTCACGCAGTCGCTGCCGGTGTTGGTGTAATTCACGCGGAAGAAGGGCACCTCCGTGTTGGCGGTCCAGCTGAGGCCTGCATCGTAGAGCGAGCCGATGCCGACCGTGGCGTAGGTCTGGTAGGTGTAGCCGCCGTTCGTGCTGGTTCCGAGGTTGATCAGGCCGCCCGTGGCGTCGACATAGGCGGGATCCACGTAGGAGGCCCCGCTCAGGCTCACGCCCGGGGTGGTCTGCCAGCGGATGGTGACCACCGTGGCGCTCACCAGGTCGTTGAAGAAATGGTCGGGGAGCAGGCGCACCTCCAACTTGTTCTGGCCGGGCACCTTCACCAGGCCCAGCTGTACGTTGGGCTCCAGCTCATCCGTGTCGCACACGTTGTCGTTGTCGGCGTTCTGTTCCACCACGTTGCAGCCGCAGGTGAGCGGCTCGGTCTTCAGCGGGTCGGTGGGGCAGAGGTCCACGCAATCGTTGGCACCGTCGCCGTCGCTGTCGGCCACGGTCACGTTCACGGTGGCGTTGCAGGTGGTGGTGATGCCGTGCGGGTCGATGGCCGTCAGCGTCACGGGGTTCGCACCGGCCTGCGCGCAGGTGAAGCTGCTCTGGTCGAGGCTCAGCGAAGGCATCGGGCTGCAGCCGGCGAAGCTGGTGCTCACCTGGCCTGGCGTGATGGCCGCCGGGCCGCTGTAGGTGACACTGGCCGCCACGTTCTGGCAGCTCGCCGCCGGGTAGGCGGTGGTGCTCGTCTTGCCGGGGATGAAGCCGTTCATCTTGTCCACGGCGTTCAGGCTGATGAACCAGTCGAGGTTGTTGGCCGCGGTGTAGCCATCGTTCACCACTTCGAAGGTCACGCAGCTGTTCGTGGTGTTCGTGTAGTTCACGCGGATGAAGGGCTCCTCCACGTTCGCGCTCCAGCCGATGCCATAGTTGGCCAGCACGTCCACGCCCAGGGTGGCGAAGGAGGTGTACTTGAAGCCGCCGTTGGTGACGGTGCCGAGCGGGATGATGCCACCGGCCGCGTCGACGTAGTCGGGGTTCACGTAGGCCGGCGCGCTGATGCTCACGCCGGCGAGGTCAGGGTAGCGCACCGTGATCACCGTGCCGCTGATCAGGCCGGCGAAGCTGTTGTCGGGCAGCAGCACCAGGTCGAGCTTCCGCTGGCCGGGCACATGCTCGATGCCCAGCTTCACGAAGGGCTCGGGTTCCTGGGTGTCGCAGATGTTGTTGTTGTTGATGTCGACGTCGACATTGCCGCAGCCGCACAGACCCGGGGCCTGCTTGTTGCCATCGGTGGGGCAGAGGTCGGTGTTGTTGGTCACGTATCCGGCCGGCACGATGCAGGTGAAGCCGGCAAGGGGCGAAGAAGGATCACCGAAGCCATCATTGTCCACGTCGGCATAGTAGACGGTGGGCACGTCCACCACGCCGCATCCGCAGGCACCGAAGTTCACCTTGGCGGGATCGGTCGGGCATTGGTCATTGCAATCGGCCGTGCCGTCGTTGTCAGTGTCCACGTCGCTCACGCCGCAGCCGCAGATGCCGGGCGCGGTCTTCAGCGGGTCGTTGTCGCAGCCATCGGTGTTGTTGGCCACGTGACCGGAAGGCTGGTCGCAGGCCATCACCGCGGTCGCACTCGCATCGCCGAAGCCATCGTTGTCCGCGTCGATCCACCAGCTGGTGGCCGTGTTCACCGTGATGGTGGTGGTGCAGCTGCTCGTGCAGGTGTTGCCATCGGTGTAGCCGTATGTCAGCGTATGCGTGCCGCTACCGGCCACTGTGGGGTCGAAGTTGTTGCCCACCACGCCGGTGCCGCTCCACGTTCCGCCCATGGGCGAGCCGTTCAGGGCGATGGCGGAGCCGTTGTTGCACAGCGGACCGTAGCTGCCGCAGGTCACCACGGGCAGGTCGTTCACCGTGATGGTGGTGGTGCAGCTGGCGGTGCAGCTGTTGCCGTCGGTGTAGGTGTAGGTGAGCGTCTGCGTGCCCACGCTGGGGTCGAAACTGTTGCCAGTGACACCAACGCCGCTCCACGTGCCGCCGAGCGGCGATCCGTTGAGGGTGATGTCAGCCGCGTCGATGCATACAGGGCCGTAGCTGCCGCAGGACATCACGGGCAGCGGGTTCACCGTGATGCTGGTAGTGCAGGTGTTCGTGCAGTTGTTGCCGTCGGTGTAGCTGTAGGTAAGGGTATGCGTACCCACACCGGCCGCGGCGGCGTTGAAGTCGGTGCCGCTCACACCCGTGCCGCTCCACGTGCCGCCAGTGGGGCTGCCGCTCAACGCGATAAGACCGCCGTCCACGCAGATCGGGCCATAGGGGCCGCCACAGGTGACGGCAGGGAGGGCGTTGACCGTGACGGTGGTGGTGCCGGTCGCTGTGCAACCAATGCTCGATGATGCCGTCACCGTGTACGTGGTGGTGGCGTTGATGCTCTGCGCTTCGGGGTTGGCTATGTTGGTGGCGTTCAGGAAAACCGAAGGCGACCACAAGTAGGAAGGAGCCAGCATCGCCGGATGCGTCGTCCACCACGTAGAGGTTCCAGTTCCCATTCGGGTCACTGGTGAAGCTCGTCAGGGTTGGCGAAGTCTGCGTGAGGCTTCCGGGGCCTGGGGCCGGGAAATTATCCGGCCCGTCCGGGCTGGTGCATCTGTAGATGCCCGAGACTCCACCAGCTGGCAGTGTGGTAGCCCCTGCATCACTGAATGTCCAATCACGGCCACTTACCGCACTCGTGCCACCCGCATCCGCCATGATGATCACTGCCGTACCGGTCGGAGATACGAGGACGATATCGACATCGGCCGGGAACGTATGGCTGAATCCAGTGATGGCTACGGAGCTGACCGTGACACCGCTGGACGGCAGACCGGTAACGTTGATGGTGCTGGGGTAGGGGGACGCATTGCCGGAAGAAGGGATCGTCACGTTTCCGCCGGTCAACGTGGGGCTGGCCGCGCCGGCGACCACGTTCAGTTGGCTGTTGCCCGCACCGCAGATGGCCGGGGGTGTGGCCGTGGTGCTCGAGACCACAGGGTTATTCCCTACGCTCACCAGCAGCGTTTCCGTGTCGGTGCAGCCATTGCCATCGGTGCCGATCACTGTGTACGTCGTGTTGATGGCAGGTGTGGCCACCACAGTTGCGCCGGTGGTGGTGTTCAGGCCGGTAGCAGGGCTCCACACGTAGCTGTTGGCACCATCTGCAGTGAGGGACACTCCAACCCCGTCACAGTTGGCAGCAGTAGGTGGCACCACGGTGGGGATGCTCACCGTGGGCAGTCCGTTCACCACCACGGTCACGCTCGAGGTGCCGGTGGCCGTGCAGTTATCTGTCACGGTGCAGGTGAAGGTGTAGGTGCCAGGGGGCAGGTTGGCGGTGATGGATTGTGCGTTGGGATAGACACCGCCCACGCCATCGCTCCAGGCATAGTTGTATGGAGCACCGCCACCAGTGTGATTGGCCGTAACGGTGAAGTCGGTGGCCGCGCAGTTCGGCGTCGTGGACGTGGCCGCGGACACCACCAGCGGATCGATCGACACCGTGGTCGATGCCGTCGCACTGCACGCGCCGTTGGAAGCGTTCACGGTAAACGCCGTGGTCACGGCCAGGGGATTGGTGATGGTGTTCTGGCTACCGGGGTTCACGACATCAACAACAGGCGACCAGGCATAGGACAGTGGGAGGCTCGGAGGTGTGAACGTGTAGGTGCTGCCGCTCGGGAAGTTCGCGGCGCTCGAAATGGAGCTGTTCTCAGAAGAGGTGGAAGTGGTCGAACTGCTGGCCGGGTTCAGCGGCGTTATGCTGATGAAGTTGCCCGAAGCCCCGGAGATACCGATGGTCGCGGTGGTGCTCGTTAACGAAGTGCTTGTGCTGCCGTACACGATCTGAACGGCACCAGTGCTTTCATACAGTTTGATCTGCAGGTTGATCGTGGGGTTGCTGGAACTGCCTGTGCCACCCACGTGCATGCCGGTCCATTGTACTGTCAGCACGCGGTATGGTGCTGCGCCTGAGGTGAGGTATTGCACGTTCCCGCCTGTGGTGTTGTTGTCATCCCACAGCCCGGCGATCACCTTGGCCGTGGTCGCAAGTGCGTTGCCGGAGAAACCGGTGAAGGAGGCCGAGGTGTTCCCCAACTGGATGAATCCGTTGGAGGAGACACCGAAGACGGTCTCAGCGGATCCGTTGTAGTTGAAATTGAATCCGATGGGCAAGTTGCCCACGCCCACATCATCGCCCACAACGCCGGCCCCCACCGTGGTTCCCGTGATGGCGGTGTAGGCGCCCGCAGAACCGCTGAAGACATACGTGTTGGTCAACGCCGCCGTGTTCGGTGCGTCGGCGCTCGCTGTCAGGTTGCTGGTTCCACCCGTGCAGATCGATGCAGGCGTTGCAGTGGCTGTCACGTTGGTCGGTGTGGCGGTCACAGTGATCGCCGCGGTCGCCTGGCCCTGGCAACCATTGCCATCTGTACCTGTCACCGTGTAGGTGGTGTTGGCCGCCGGTGAGGCATTGACGTTGGCCACGTTCGCGGCATCAAGACCGCTGGTCGGGCTCCAGGTGTAGCTGCTGGCACCACCGGCGTTGAGGGCCAGCGGCGTACCGCCGGGGTTGCAATAGGTTCCCGTGGCGGCAAGAACACCGTTCACAAGGACGGTGGGGAGGGGGTTGACCGTCAATACAAGTTCGTTCGAGTAGCCCGTCACTGGACCATTGGCGCAGGTCACACGCAAGCGGAAGTAGTAGGTGCCAGCCGTGAGCGCCCCGGTGGTGTAACTGGTGGTGGTCGCGCCACTGCCTCCGGTCACATCGGCAAAGCCCACTCCACCACCGGTGGAGGAAACCTCCCATTGGTAGGAGATCCCGGCGCCGATCTCAGCACCGACAGAGCTCATGGAGGCCGTCTGGCCAGCGCACCTCGATTGGGAGGTAGGTGTTATCGTTCCGCCCGCAGCAGCCGAGCACACCAAAGGAGCATACTCATCGGCACCCATATCAGGGGTCGAGCCACTGCGTGTCTCGTTATCGTAATCAATCGCGCACCCGACAGGCGTACCGACGTTGTTCAAAGCGGTGCTGCCCGAACTGATGTGCAGGTCGGAGGCGGAAATGAATCCCGGGTCAACCTGTATGGAGTTCGCATCCTGAGCCGCGGTATAAGCGGCTTTCCAATTGGCCAGGGTGGCGAATTGGGTTGTCAACGTGTTGCCGCTCGTGGTGCCCAATCCGCCCGTCGAGCATTGCGCATTCGAGGGATTGATGTAGAGATCATTGTAATTCTCGCCACCTGCGCCGAAGGAATAGGTATTCACCGGTCCACTGATCGCGTAATAGCGCACCGCAGCCGTACTGGACGACGAAAGGTCCATGTACACAACGTTGTTCTTGAGCGTGAGATTGAGGTGCGTGGTGCCATTCGTATTCCCGATGCGGATACCGCTGCCGAAATTGGACGTGGCTGTAGCACTGGGATTCGGGTCCACGTCACCACTCATCCGGATGGAATTGTAGACGATCTGGTCACTGTGCCCGCCGGCGATGCCAAGTCCGACCGCCATATCGCCGCTTGTGCCATTCGCCTTCACGTTGTAGATCATATTGCTACACACGACATTGCTGGTGGCCGAGCCTCCGTTCGTGGTGGCCATATTCAAGCCGACAGCCGAGAATGTGCGCTCTTCAACGATGTCGTGGATGAGGTTGCGCGTGACCGTATACGTCGTCGAGGTGATAGTGCCGGGCGAAGTGGACCAGCTCTCGTTGCCGATCGCAATACCCATTCGGTCGGCGCCAACTGTGGTGTTCGTGTAATCCCCGCCAACGAACTGCACCGTGTTGCCGCGCACCGTGCTGCCTGCGTCCGCCTGCATGAAGATCCCGACTTTCCCGATCTCGTCAGCGCCGAAAGCTGTGGGGCCAACGATGTTGTCGATAACCTGGATATTGTTGTTCAGGTCAGTCGTTGTTCCCCGGGTCGTGATGCCATAGCGGCAGCGGATGATCCGGTTCTCCTGGAAGGTGTTGTTGTCATTGTCAACACCATTCGCGGTCGTGCTAATGGTTGTGCCGCACATGATGATTCCGAATGTGCTGGTCGTGCTGGTATTCTGGGTGACACCGCAGGCGATCTCCAGATTTCGGATGGTGTTGCCAGTGCAGCCATTGCCTGCTGCCACGCTCGCAAGCCATATTGCTGCAGATCCCGATGTGCTCGTATTGGACACGGTGAGGTTCCGACCCGTGCCAGCAATGCGTCCGTCGATGGTCACGTTATCCGCTCCGTTCAATTTGATGATCGCACCTGCGATGCTTCCAGTGATCGTGCGTGCTCCTCCGGTGGGCGCGATCGACATAGTGCTCCAGGATGCAGGCGCCACAGCCCCGCTGTTCAGCGCAGCGGTGGCGGTCTCGGTGGTATTGCCGCTTATGGCGATGGCAATTGTGCCTTGGTGTGTTCCGGCGTTGATCGCGTCGAACGCGCCCTTCAAGGTCGAATAGGAAGCGCTCGACGTTCCTCCGGAAGCGGTCACATCGACCTGCGCCCCCGCCGTTCCGAATGCGACGAGCCCCACCGCCGCCAGCAGCGCGCGCCCGTTGCGGAGCAGGGCAGGGAGGAGCCCGTTGCGGGTGCGGGCGGTGCGGTCCAGGAGAGGGGCGGAGAAACGTTCCATGAGCGATAC
>JBGAGX010000026.1:0-54297 GCA_044226515.1 Flavobacteriales bacterium
GGCCGTACAGAGCGGCGCCATCTCGCCTGCGCAGATGAAGCGCGCCATGATCATCTGCGGGCTGCTGGCCTTCACTAGCGGCTGCACATTGATCACCGTGGCATTGGGCCTCACGTTGCAGACGCTTCTTTTCCTGCTGCTCGGTCTAGCGGCGATCGGTGCGGCGGTGAAGTACACCTTCGGCAGCCACCCGTATGGTTACGCCGGACTTGGTGACATCAGCGTGTTCCTGTTCTTCGGCATCGTGGGCGTGTGCGGAACGTTCTACCTGCACACGCGAACGCTGGAATGGCCGGTGGTCCTGCCCGCCCTAACCTTCGGCCTGCTCAGCGCCGGTGTGCTCAACGTGAACAACATGCGCGACATCGTGAACGACGCGGCAAGCGGGAAGCGCACGTTGGTAGTACGGATGGGCAGCGCGAACGCCAAGGTCTATCACTCCGCACTCATCACCACGGCCATCTTATGCCTGCTGGCGTTCATCCTCCTGTTCGACGGCTCCTGGCTGTTGGATGGATCTCGATTGCTTTGGATCTCCTTGCTTGCCGCCCCCGGCTTCATCATCCACCTGAAGCGCGTGTGGACCACCACTGAACCGCGCGACCTTGATCCCCAGCTGAAGGTGTTGGCCATGGGCACCTTCCTCACCGCGCTGCTCTTCTCGCTGGGCCTTATCCTTGCGTGATGCTGCGCGCCCGCTGGATCGAACGCACCCTGGAACCCCGCTTCGAGCTGGGCACCAGCAAGGGCACCATTACCGCGCGCACCGTGTGGTACCTCATCGCGTGGCACCACGACCGTCCCGAGGTGATGGGCATCGGCGAGGCCGCGCTCTTCCCCGGCCACAGCAAGGAGTTCCCCGCCGACGTGCGCACCAAGCTGTTGGAGCTGTGCATGGAGACCGGCGACTGGACGAAGCGGCTGCGCGGCGACCTGGTGGATGTGCCCAGCGTGCGCTTCGCCGTGGAACAATGCCTGAAGGACCTGGAGGCCGGCGGCACCAAGACGCTCTTCCCATCCGATTTCACGCTCGGCCGCCAGGCCATCCCCATCAACGGCCTGGTGTGGATGGGCGACAAGGCCACCATGAAGCAGCGCATCCGCGAGCAGCTCGAGGGCGGCTTCACCACCGTGAAGATGAAGATCGGGGCCATCGGCATCGACGATGAACTGGAGCTGCTGAAGGCCGTACGCAGGGAATACGGGCCCTCCGACATCACCCTGCGCGTCGATGCCAACGGCGCCTTCACCGCACAGCAGGCGCCGGAAGTGCTGAAGCGCCTGGCCGACCTGCACGTGCACAGCATCGAGCAGCCGGTCCCGCCCGGGCAATACGAGGTGATGGCCGAGCTCTGCGCGGACACGCCGATCCCCATCGCGCTGGACGAGGACCTCATCGGCCACAACACGCACGACGCCAAGGTGGACCTGCTGGACAACCTGCGTCCGCAGTACATCGTGATCAAGCCGAGCCTGGTGGGCGGCTGGGCGGCCACGCAGGAGTGGATCGACCTGGCGAAGGCACGCGGCATCGGCTGGTGGATCACCAGCGCGCTGGAGAGCAGCATCGGCCTCAACGCCATCGCCCAGTTCACCGCGCTGCAGCAGGTGACCCTGGCGCAGGGCCTCGGCACCGGCCGTGTGTACGCCAACAACATCGCCTCGCCGCTCCACGCGGAGAAAGGCTTCCTGCGCTACCGGCCCGAGGACGAGTGGGACCTCTCGGCCTTCCATTCCTGAGCAACGATGCCCACGCCCTTCACCACCCTCACCATCGATGGGCAGCGGCTGGAGGGCGATGCCATCCTGCGCTGGGCCGATGCGCTGGCATCATCGAACGGCGATGCGCGGTGGACCGTGGAGCTCCGCGACACCCTGCGCGAACTGTGCACCGGCGACGGCACGCTCACCGCGCACACCAGCGGCACCACCGGTCCGCCGAAGGAGCTGAGGCTGCACCCGAACGACCTGCGATCGAGCGCGCGCCTCACCGGCCACACCTTCCACCTGAAACTGGGCGACCGCGCGCTGCTGTGCCTGCCGTGCAGCTTCGTCGCCGGTAAGCTCATGCTGGTGCGCGGCTTCGTGATCGGCCTCGACCTGCACATCATCGACCCGGCGGGCGGCGTGCTGAACAACCTGCGCTCCAACGATCGCTTCCGCTTCGCCGCCATGGTGCCCAACCAGCTGCACCGCGCCCTGCAGGACGACCGGGCGCGGCTCGAGCGCCAGTTCCACACCATCCTGCTCGGCGGCGGGCCCGTGAGCAAGGCGTTGGAGGAGGACGTGCAGGACCTGGCCGTGGAGGTGTTCCATGGCTACGGCAGCACCGAAACGCTCACGCACGTGGCCCTGCGCCGATTGAACGGTCCGCGCAGGCAGGAATGGTCGGAGGCGATCGGCGACATCACCTTCGAGGTGGACGAACGCGGATGCCTGGTGGTGCACACCCCCCACCTGCGCACCAAGGACCACGTGACCAACGACGTGGTGGAGCTGCTCGATGAGCGTCGGTTCCGCTGGCTTGGCCGTTCGGACAACGTGATCCTGAGCGGGGGCCGCAAGATCTTCCCCGAGCACATGGAGCAGCGCACTGCAGGCTTGCTCCCCTACGCGCACTACTTCACCGCAAGGCCCGACGACAAGCTGGGCGAATGCGTGGGCCTGGTGATCGAGACGGACCAGCCCGCGGAGGCGGTGGTACCGGAGGTGCTGGGCCTGCTGCAGGACGTGCTTGAACCGTGGGAGATGCCGCGCCGCGTCACCGCGGTCACCGCGTTCGACCGAACGGCCTCGGGCAAGGTGCGCCGGTGATGCGCTAATCGGGCTGCTGGGCCTGCAACGGCCCGTTGGCGTACGCCCGCCACTTGGCCACCAAGGCCTGCATATCGGCCGGCAACGGGCTCTCGAAGCGCATGCGCTTGCCGGTGGCGGGATGATCGATCTCCAGCATGCACGCGTGCAGCGCCTGGCGCGGGCACAGCGCGAACGCGTTCTCCACGAACTGCTTGTACTTGGTGAACACGGTGCCCTTGAGCACGCGGTCGCCGCCATACTCCGCATCGTTGAACAGCGGGTGGCCCTTCCATGCCATGTGCGCGCGGATCTGGTGCGTGCGGCCCGTCTCGAGCTTGCACTCCACCAGGCACACGTAGGTGAAGCGCTCGATGACCTTCCAGTGCGTGATGGCCGGCTTGCCGTGCGCCCCATCGTGGAACACCTGCATCACCGTGCGGTCCTTGTACGAACGGCCGATGTGCCCTTCGATCGTGCCCTCGGCCTCCTCCATGTCACCCCACACCAGCGCCTGGTACCGGCGGTCGTTGGTGCGGTCGTAGAACTGGCGGGCGAGGTGCGTCAGGGCCTCCTCGGTCTTGCCGATCACCATCACGCCGCTGGTGTTCTTGTCCAGCCGGTGCACCAGGCCGGGGCGCGGCGTGGGTTGGTTCGGCGAGGAAGGCAGCTTGCCGAAGTGGAAGAGCAGCGCGTTCACCAGCGTGCCGGTCCAGTTGCCATGACCGGGGTGCACCACCAGCCCCGCCTGCTTGTCGATGATCAGGATGTGCTCATCCTCGTACAGCACCTTCAGCGGGATGTCCTCGGGGATGAGCTCCACCTCGCGCACCGGGTAGGGCAGCACGATGCTGATCTCGTCCTTCGGCTTCACCTTGTAGCTCGGCTTCTCGGCCTTGCCGTTCACCAGCACATTGCCCGCCTTGGCCGCCACCGCCACGCGGTTGCGCGAGGTGTTGGGCAGCCGGTCGAACAGGAACTTGTCCAGTCGGATGAGCGTCTGCCCGGCATCGCACACGATGCGGTGGTGCTCATACAGTTCCTGCTCCTCGGAGCCGGTCTCGATGTCCTCGTCCACCATCAGCGTTGTACCAGTATGCGTTCCTGCCCGATGGCCATGCCCTGTGCATCGATCACGCGCACCACGTAGAGCCCCGGGGGCAGGTCGCTCACGCCCATGGCCAGGGCCGGGCGGTAGCCCTCCCGGCGGACCAGGCGGCCCATGGCATCCAGCAGCTCCACCACCGAGGCGGTGGACGCATCGCGCAGCCGCACGTTGAGCACGTCACCGGCGGGGTTCGGGAACAGGTCAAGGGTGTTCTCCTGCACCGGCTCGGGCACCGATGCCCAGGGGTCCACCGCGCTCACCATCACGGGCCGCAGCATCAGCGAGCCCTGGAAGCTGGTGTTGGCGAAGGGGCCGCTCACCTTGTAGTAGATCTTGTCCGCGTTGTTGCGGTTCTTGTCGAAGCCGACGTTCATCTTGATCGCGTCGGTCTGGGTCCAGCCCACATAGAAGGTGCCCTGCACCCAGATGGTGCTGTCCAGCGGGAACTCCACGAACTTGTTCGGGCCGTCGTAGCGGTAGGTGGGCTTGCTGAACGAGAAGTTCTGCATCTGGATCACCTCGGGGTTGAGGCTGGTCCACACGGTGAGCAGGAAGTTGCCGTCGGTGGGATCGTTCTCGCTGAAGATGGGGTCGAAGTACATGCGCACGGCGCGGATCGAATCACCGCCCTGCGTGTCGAAGCGCACCGCCGCCTTCGCCCCGAGCGTGTTCAGGCTGTAGCCGGCCTCGGCGCTGCCGTCATCGTAGCTGTAGTAGTTGCTGAGCTCCTGCATGAAGCTCAGCGTGTCGTTGTACTTGATGTTGTTCGGCGTGGCGTTCAGCCAGAACCGGGTGCGCCAGAAGGCCGCATCGGTGCTGAGCGTGGGGTCGTAGGTGAAGCTGCAGGGACCCGCCGCGACGGGGTGCACGGAGGTGAAGGTGGTCTCGGCGTTGTTGCTGATGTTGTTGCCGTAGTTGCCGCAGGCGATGAACGGCGGCGCCGGGTCCCCGTCGATGTCGGATTCGTAACCCCAGGTGATGAACTTGTCGTCGATGTCGAGGTTCTGCATGGTGAGCGTGACGTTCTGCGCCATGTAGCTCGAGGGGGCAGCGCTGAACTTGGCGAAGGGCACCGAGGTGTAGGTCTCCAGCAGGGTGCTCTCGGGCATGGTGAAGGCCACGTCCACGAGCACCGTGTCGTCGAAGCTGCGGTTGCGGCCCAGGCGCACGTAGTCGATGTGCCATTGGTCGAGCGCACCGCTGCGCGTGCCGTAGTTGCGCCAGCGCATCTGGAAGTCGGTCTTCAGGAAGCGGTCGTCGGTGATGGGGATCATGACCTGGCGGAAGGGCTGCACGGCGGTGTACGCACTGCTCCACACCTGCACCCACTCGTCATCGTCGGGGGCGTAGAGATCGAGCACCAGGCTGTCCTCCTCCTGCACGAAGGCGTCACCGCTGAGGCCCTGGGGCTGGTAGAGGAAGCTGAGGTAGATGCTGTCGCCGGCAGGGTATTGCAGATCGATGGGCACCGAGGTCAGCCGGTCGCACTCACCGTACGGCAACAGCACCGTCACATCGTACGGGAAGCCCGTGCGGTCAAGTCCATCGAAGGTGGCCACGCCGATGGTGGGGGGCTCCACGGGATAGGTGCGGTTCACGTAGGCGTAATCGTCCTGCCAGAGCACCAGCGGCACCAGCGTGCCCTCCATGTCATAGGTGCGCGGATCGGCCGCCACCGTGTAGATGAAGAGCGAGTCCTGCACCAGTTCATAGGTGTAGAAGGTGGAATCGCTTCCACCACCGATGGTGTCGGTGATGTCGTAGGGCGGCCAGGCGTCGATCACGGAGCTGGTGGGCGGATCCTGGGTCAGGTCGTAGACGGTGACCTGCACCGCCGGCTGAGGCACGGTGTCGACGATCGTGGTGTCGGGGTCGGAGGTGTCCACCGTGTAATGCCAGGTGGTGTCGAGCACGAAGGCCTGGTCGGGGCTGCTCACACCGCCCACCTCCAGGTGGTAGTAGGTGGCGTCGAGGGTCACATCGGCATCACCGGCCTGCGCATCGAGGTGGCGTGTGCGGTCGGTGGAGAAGTCGTCCACCACGGGGAGCGCCTGCGGCAGGTATTCGTAGTGGAAGATCTGGTTGAGGCCGCTGCGCAGGGCGCCGGGGGCGAGCTGCGTTCCGCGGGGCACCGCGTGGATGGGGCCGAGCTCCTCGGGCCCCACCTGTTGGGCGAGCACGGGCAGGCCGGCCACCAAGGCCAGGACGGTCAGCAGGTCAATCGTTCTCCGCATCGGATTCGGTCCGTTGGTCGAGGGAGTCCTTCCAGTTGATGGTCGGGGCCAGTCCGGTGGTGTCGGTGTCGAGCCATACATCGATCACGCTGCCCATGGCGATGAGGTTGTTGGCCGAAGCGCCCGGCGACTGGCGGAACACCCTCGCGAACGCCGAATCGGCCTTGGTATTGCAGCCCTTGCATTCCACCACCACGCCCAGGTTCAGCGAGCTCATGTTCAGCACCATGCGCACATCGGCCAGGGGCAGTCCCTGGAGGTCCGGTACCTGGACGCGCTCACCGCTCTCGCCGCTGCCCAGCACCAGGGTGATGGCCTCCCCGCGGCGGATGCGGGCCTCCGCCTCGATGGGCCGCCCCTTGTACAATTGCGCGATCACACAGTCCACGCACGGGTCGGGCTTGTACTGCATCTCCTTCACCTTCAGGCCCACGATCTCCATCACGCTGATCGCCTGGCGCTTGCTCAGGTTCACCAGCGCGGGCATGTTGATCATCTTGGGCTGGCTGGCGTTCATCACCAGGTAGATGCGGCGGTCGGGCTTCACGTTGCGGCCCGCGGGCGGGTCCTGGTCCACCACGGTCCCTTTCGGGGCCTCGTCGTTGTACACCGAATCCACCACCTCCACGAGCAACGCCCGGCCCGTGAGCACGGCGCTCGCCTCCGCCAGGGTCATGCCTTTCAGGTCGGGCACCTCCACGGCCACATCGTGCCGGGTGTAGGTACGCAACCACACCCAGCCGCCCAGCACCAGCACGAGGGCCATGGCGATGGGGGCCAGGAAGCGAAAGAGGGGACGGCGTTGCATGGTGGTTCAGCGCGGTCGGCGAAGATAGGCCGGTGCCCGCAGGCGGGTGTTCACAGGGTGCGGTTCACACTTGGGGGCCGCGCACGGGCGTTCCCCGGGTGGTAGAACGCAGTTTTGGTGGCCATCCTGCACGCCCATGTCACGCCCCTTGATCGCCGTGTTCCGCGGCGGCTACTCCGGAGAGTCGGTCATCAGCCACCAAAGCGCCAAGCGCATGCTCGACGCCGTGGATACCACGCGCTATGAGCCGGTGTACATCACCGTCACCCGCGCGGACTGGAGCGCCGAGGATGCGCAGGGGAAGGCCCTGCCGCTGGACCGCGGGCTGCTCCGGGTGGACACCGGGGCGGGGCTCCGCCCCTTGGACGCCGCGCTCATCGTGATCCACGGTACGCCCGGCGAGGATGGACGCCTCCAAGGCCTGCTGGACATGCTGGGGATCCCCTACCAGACCGGTGGCGTGCTCAACATGGCCGTCACCTTCAGCAAGTTCAGCACCACCACCCTGCTGCGGCAACTGGGCTTCCGGGTGGCCGATTCGCTCCTGTTCACCCGCGCCGACCGGCCCTCGGACCAACAGGTGATCGACCGGGTGGGGCTGCCGTGTTTCGTGAAGCCCGACCAGAGCGGCAGCAGCCTCGGCATCAGCAAGGTGAAACACCCCGAAGAGCTGGCGCCCGCCCTCGAGCAGGCCTTCGCCGAGGGCGACACGGTGATGGTGGAGGGCTTCGTGAAGGGGCGCGAGCTCACCTGCGGCGTGATCCGCCTCCACGGCCGCGTGCAGGCGCTTCCGGTGTGCGAGGTGCGCCACTCGCATGAGTTCTTCGACTACCAGGCGAAGTACCACGCCACGGACACGCAGGAGCTGATCCCCGCGCCGCTGCCCGATGCGGTGGCCCGGCTGGTGCAGCAACGCTCCGAGACCATCTACACCGCCCTCGGCTGCCGCGGCATGGTGCGGGTGGACCACCTGTGGACCGGCGGGGAGGGCACCGAAGGGGAGCTGTGCACCATCGAGGTGAACACCACGCCCGGCTTCAGCCCGGCCAGCATCCTGCCCAAGATGCTCGAGGTATCGGGCATCGGCGTGGCCACCGCGGTGAACGGCCTCCTCGCCGATCTGGTTCAGCGCTGAAGGCCCTGCTCATGGAACCACTGCGCGAACCGCCACATGGCCCGGCCCCGGTGGCTGATCGCGTTCTTGCGCGCGGGGTCGAGCTCCGCGAAGGTGAGGTCGCTCATGGCGGGCAGGAAGACCGGGTCGTAGCCGAAACCGCCCGTGCCGCGCGGCGCTTCGGTGATGCTGCCCTGCACCTCGCCCTCGAAGCGCTCCACACCCTGCTCATCGACCAGGGCCAGCACGGTGCGGAACCGCGCCCGCCGGTCGTGGGCATGGGCCAGGCGCTCCAGCAGCAGCGCCATGTTCGCCACCGGGTCCTTCGCGGCACCGGCGTAGCGCGCCGACAGCACCCCGGGTGCTCCGCCCAGGGCGTCCACCTCCAGGCCGGTGTCGTCCGCGAGGCAGGGCAGCCCGCAGCGTTCGAAGGCGAAGCGGGCCTTCTGTTCGGCGTTGGCCTCCAGCGTGGCGCCCGTCTCGGGCAGGTCGGGCGGAAGACCGACGTCCACCAGGGACCGCACCACGATGCCCGCGGGCAACAGGGCCTTCATCTCCGCGATCTTCCCGGGGTTCCCGCTGCACAGCACGAGCTCCTTCATGGTCCTTGGTCGTTGCCGCAAAGATGACCATCGCACGCCAGCCGCACCGCCCATGGGCCTGATCCACCGCCTGCGCAGCGTGGCCTCCGGCCTGTTGTCCGACCTGCGGGGAGCGCGGCGCAAGGGCAGCTTCGCCCGCCACGTGCTGTACTCCATGTCCGACGCCATGGTGAGCACGCTGGCCCAACTGCTGCTCACCCCGCTGGTGGCGCGGGTGTACGGCCCCGAGGCCTACGGCATCTACGGCCTCTTCATCTCCATCAGCATGAACCTGAGCATGGTGGCGGGGCTCTCCTACCCCAACGCCCTGCTCCTGCCCCGCGAGGAGGAACGCTTCCAGGGCCTGGCCCGGGCAACCCTGGCGCTCACGGTGCTCATGGTGGTGCTCACCCTGCCCTTCTTCCTCTGGCCCGGTCTGCTCTACACGCTGGCCCCCAGCTGGCGCGTGCTCGGCCACTGGTGCTATGCGGTGCCGCCCATGGTGCTGGTGCTGGCCGTGATGCAGGTGTTCTACGTGTGGGTGGCGCGGGCGAAGGCCTTCTCCCTCAACGTGAAGCTCGGGCCGGCCACCAACGTGTCGCTGCGCCTCACCAACCTGAGCCTCGGGGTGCTCTCGGGCGGCGCGGTGTACGGCCTGATGCTCGGGGAGCTGCTGGTGCGCAGCGTGAGCACGGTGGCCTATGCCATCGGCCTGCACCGCCACGGCCTGTCCTGCCTAACCCGGGGCTACGACCTGCGCAGCATGCGCGAGGCCCTGCAGGAGCACCGCAACCAGCCGCTCTACGTCTTTCCGAGCCGCTGGCTCGCGCTGGCCTCCACCCAGCTGCCGGTGTTCGGCCTCACCACCCTGAACGACCCGGCCGCCGTGGGGCAGTTCACCATGGGGAGCGGGCTGCTGCTGATGCCCCTGCGGCTGCTGGGTTACAGCCTTTCCGGGGTGATCTACCAGAAGGCCGCCGAGACCCAGGCCAAGGACCCCGCCGCGGTGGGCACGATCACGTTGCGGCTCTACGGGCGCCTGGCCCTGCTGGGCGTGCTTCCGTTCACCTTCATCACCTTCTTCGGCGACGAGGTGTTCCGCATCTTCCTCGGGGCCGACTGGGTGCAGGCGGGCAGCTATACCGCGGCCATGGGCCTGTTCTACTTCTTCCGCCTGCTGAGCGAGCCGCTGGTGACGCTGTTCTCGGTGGTGGACCGCGAACGGAGCATGTTCCGCTTCTATGCGTGGTGCATGGCCGTGAACCTGGGGGCCGTGCTTGCGGGCATCCACCTGTTCGGCACCACGAGCGCGGTGGTGCTGCTCTTCTCGGCGGCGAACACCTTGCTGTACCTCCAGCTGTCGGCCCGGCTGCTCTCGGTGGCCGGAGCGCCCTGGCTGCGGCCCACCTTCCGCACCCTGGGCATCGTGGGGCTGTGCGCGCTGGCCTTCGCCGGCCTCCGCCTCCTGCTGCTCGGCAACCTCTTCCCGTCGATCTGATGGCACCGTTCGAAGGCCTGCCGGTAAGGATCGGGGGAGGGGTGCCCGGTTCCCGAACGAGGTCATTACCTTGGGCCACCGGAGCTCATGGGCCCGCGACCCACCGGCAGCCGTTCAGGAGGGCTTCGCATGAAAGAACGATGAACAGCACCGCATCCACCCGCCATCACGCATGACCAAGAGGAAGAAGGTCCTGTATGTGGTGAGCAACGTGACCGACAGCACGGAGTACGACCTGCTCGTGGCGCACTGGGACCGTTCCCGGTTCGACCTGGAGTTCGTGTTCCTGAACCCGGTGGAGGACTGCACGGTGCAGCGGAACATCCGGAAGGCCGGCTACCCCAGCACCACCATCCTGTACAAGGGTCGAGGCGATTCGATCAAGGCCATCCGCGGGCTGATGGCCTTCTACCGCGGTTCACGGCCGGACATCATCCACCTGAACCTGCTGGAGGCCACCTTCTTCGGCCTGATCGCGGCCCGACTCACCGGCATCGGCCGCACCGTGTACACCCGCCACCACAGCACGCACAACCACAAGTACCACCCCACCAAGGGCGTGATGTACGACCGCCTGTGCAACCGGCTCGCCGACCGCATCATCGCCATCACCCACAGCACCGAGGAGGTGCTGGTGGGCTGGGAGAAGGTGCCCAAGGAGAAGGTCGTGCTCATCTACCACGGGTACGACCTGTCCACCGTAGCGCCCGCTCAGCCCGGAAAAGTGAAGGAACTGTCCGAGAAGCATGGCATCCGCACCGACGGCCGGGCACCGATCATCGGCATGATCGCACGTCCCTTCGAATGGAAGGGCCTGGACCATTCCATCCCCGCGTTCGGCAAGCTGTTGAGGACGCACCCCAACGCGAAGCTGTACATCTTCAACTGGAAGGAGACCCCGCACACCGCGCGCTACGAGCGCATGCTGGCGGAACTGCCCGAGGGTTCGTGGCGCACCGTGTACTTCGAACCCGAGGTGGTGGCCCTCTTCCCCGCGTTCGATGTGTTCGTGCACGTGCCGGAGGACCAGCACGCCGAGGCATTCGGTCTGGTCTATGTGGAGTCGATGATCTCCGGCGTGCCGTGCGTGTTCACGCGCAGCGGCATCATGCACGACCTCGACGTATCGAAGCTCGACGGGGTGCGCATGGTGCCCTTCAAGGACAGCGACGCGATCACCGAGGCGGTGAACGCCTGGCTCGCCCAGGCGCCCGATACCTCCGCACGCGAAGGGTACGCCCGGCACAACACCGACTTCCTGCGCGGCGTGATCGACATCCGCCTGAAGATGGACGCGATGTACGCCCTGTACGACGGGATGTGAGAGCATGAGCATCGCGCGCCTGCAGGACCTCGACATCCTGGTGATCTCCCCGGAGCCGTGGAAGGGCCTGCACATGAGCAAGCACCACGTATCCCAAGGGTTGGTGGCGCGCGGGAACCGGGTGGTGTTCTGGGAGCGCCCCACGCCCACCACCAAGGCCCTGGAGCTTGAAGGCGACGGACCGCTGCGCGTGGTGCGCCAGCCCCATTGGTTCAAGGGAGTGAACCGGCTCCCGGCGGCCGTGAACCGTTGGTACTACGGCCGCCAGGTGCGCGCGATCGAGCGTGCGGCCGGTGTGCGGTTCGACATCATCTGGTGCTTCGACACCAGCCGGATGCAGTGGTTCCCCCACGGCCCTTGGTACCGCCTGCTGCACCTGGTGGACTACGACATCCTGTACCAGGGCCACGGCCTCATGCGGAGCGCCGACCTGGTGATCACCACGGCCGACATCATCAGCAAGCGCGCCTTGGAGATCGCCCCCCAAGCCGCTGTGCACAAGGTGGGGCACGCCCTTGATCGCCGTTGGACCATCGGCGCAGAGGCCCTCGTGGCGCCCCGTTCGGCCACCCCGCGCACCGTGGTCTACGCCGGGCAGTTCTACAACACCTACATCGACTGGCCGGCACTGCTCGCGGTGGCCACGCAGCACCCCGGGCTGCACTTCACGTACGTGGGCAACCTCGACCCCGACTTCCCGGACGACGCGTTCCAACAGCTGCGCCGGGAGCCCAACGTGGTGTTCACCGGCCTGGTGACGAAGGACGAGCTGGTGCCCATCGTGCGCGAAGCCGACATCCTCCTGTTCAGTTTCATGACCGACAAGCGGATGCTGGAGCGGGCCAACCCCCACAAGGTGCTCGAGTACCTCTCCACGGGCAACGTGATCATGGGGTCGTGGACGCTGGAATACGAGCCGCACCAGCACCTGCTGATGATGGCGCGCGACCGCGAGGACTTCGTCGCCACCTTCCACCGCACCGTGGAGCGCTTCGCCGAGCTGAACACCGCCGAACGCCGCGCGGAACGCATCGCCTTCGCCGGCGAACGCACCATGGACCGCCTGCTCGAGCGCGTGTCGGGCCTGATCGGTGCACACCCCGCCCAACGAGCCTGAACCCATCGCGCACCGCACCATGGAGCGCCCCGCCCCGACCCCGGACCGACCGCTGGTGAGCATCATCATCGCGGCCTACAACGCGGGACCGTACATCGCCGAGGCCGTGCGATCGGCCCTGGACCAGTCGTACACGGAGATCGAGCTCTTCGTGGTGAACGATGGCAGCACGGACGACACACGCGCCATCCTCGCCGGGTTCCACGACCCGCGCATGCAGGTGATCGACCAGCCGAACGGGGGCATCGGAAGGGCCCGCAACGCCGGCCTCGACCACGTTCGCGGATCCTTCGTGTGCTTCCTGGACGCCGACGATGTGATGCCTCCGAACAGCGTGAAGGCCAGGTTGGACATGCTCCTCGCCGACCCCACGCTCACCTTCGCGGACGGCACCGTGCTCTTCCACGACCGCGCGTTGAAGCAGGTGCTCCGCACCTGGACGCCGGCGTTCACCGGGGAACCGCTCCAATTGCTCGCCCGTTTCGATCGCCGCTGCTTCTTCGGCAACACCTGGATGATCCGGTGGGGACCAGTGCGGCATTGCCGCTTCGATACGGCGGTGACCCACGCGGAGGACATGCTCTTCTACCTCACCATGGCCGAGGGAAGGCGTTACGGCCACACCACGGAACCGGTGCTCCACTACCGCGTCACCGGTCACTCGAGCATGACGCGGTTGGAAGGCCTTGAACGCTCCTATCACTACCTGCACCAGTGGTTGCGGGCGCGCCCGGCGTTGTTCGATAAGCCCACCCTTCGACGCAACCGCTACCTCATCCGCCGCATGATGTCGGGCGCCTACCTGCATGCCGGCAGGCCTGGGCGGGCCGTGCTCGCTTGGTTCCGTTGAGCCTAACGGCCAGCGGCCTCGAAGATGCGCCGGTACACCTGTTCGGTGATCGCCATGGACCGGTACTTCACGGCCAGCGCGGCGGTGCGTGCCCGCTGATCGGGAAGGCGGATGAGCGCGAGCACGTGCGCGAGCGCCGGGCCGATGTCGTCCCCTTCGGGATCGAACAGGGCCCCTCCCTCGGGTTCCCCGGCGATGATCGCGCTGTCATCCCCCACGCCACGGGTGAGCAGCACCGGCAGGCCTGCGGCCCAGTACTCACCGATCTTCATGGGGCTGATGCAGGCGCTGCTCGGCGTGCCCCTGTAGGGCGCGAAGGCCACATCGGCCGCCGATAGCCAGCCGGGCACTTCGTCGTGCCGGGCATAGCCCACATGCACCTTTCCCTGGTCCAGGCCTTCCTGGCGCAGGCCCGTGCGAACGCTATCGGCCGGTTCGGGCGTCATGATCACAAGGCGTGCATCGGGCCCTGCCGCCTGCAGGAAGGCCTTGAACGCCTGGTAGCTCCGCTCGCGGTGGTACAGTCCGCCGAACTTGCCCAGGTAAATGGCCACCGGCCCATCGCCGAGCCCTGCTTCGCGTCTGACCCGTTCACGCGCGGCTCCATCGTAGCGCATCCGCTCCAGGTCCACCGGGCACGGGGCCACCAGCACGCGCGAAGGGTCCATGCCACGCGCGATGAGCATGCGCGCATAGTTGTTCGCCACCGTCACCAGCCGCAGTGCCCCCCTGCGCTGGAGCGCCATGAGCCAGGAAAGTCCCCGGTAGAGCGCTCCACCCCTTCGCCACTCGCCCACATCGGCCATGTAATCAGCGTGCGGCTCGAAGTAGTCCACGGCATAGGGGACCCCTGCGCCGCGTGCAGCGAAATGCGCGAAGCCACCGGCCACCACCCCGCGGGCCATCAACAGCACCGGTCGCTCCCGGCGCAGCAGCCGCGCCAACCGGCGATGGGTGCGCCACAGGTCGATCGCGCGACCAAGGACCTTCGGACGCCACATGCTGGCCTGCCATTGCAGGTGCGTGCATCCATCGATCCTGAAGGGGGGCGCCGGAGCGCGGCCCGCACGTTCCACCGTGCAGAGCACCACCCGGTCCACCAGGCCACGCTGAAGCACCATCCTCACCGTGGGCACCACCGTGGCCGCGGTGAGCGGCTCGTCCGTGCCCCAATAGCTCAGGAACACCAGGGTCCGCTCCTCCCACTGCATCATCGCTTCCCCAGCTTGCGTTGATCGGCCAGCTGCCGAACGCGCCGCCATGCATCGGACCCCGGCTCCCCGTCGCGGAAATCCTCGTACCGGAACTTCAGGCCCTGGCGCAGCATGGACCGTCGGATCCGCATCAGATACAGGATGATGTACATGGCGCCCACGAACATGGGCAGCAACGGGATCTTGAACCGCACCAGGGCCCCGAAGTTCGGCGTGGTGATGCCGGTGAGGAAGCCGAAGATCACGGTGAAGGACAGGCACATGAGCACCAGCGGCGTGCGTGAAACGACCGTGGGGAAGTGCACCAGGCGGGTGGACCAGATCACGCGCACGAAGAGGATGAGCACCCACAGGTTCTCCAGGCCCGACATCATCATGGTGAAGTTGTGGCATTCCACGAGGTAGGGCCTGAACAAGGTGGCGTTCAACGCGATGGGCAGCTTGGACAGAACGCTCCCCCAGGTCGCCTCGATCTCGCCCACATCGTAGAAGTTGGCCCCGTACTCCTCCGTGCGCTTCAGATCGGTCTGGGTGGTCACGATTGTCTCCAACGCGTTGTCGAGCGAGAACTTACCCAGAGACTCCCCGAGCCAGTTGAAGACCGCCAGGGACAGCACGAACAGGGCGACGAAGCCGAAGGGGAGCAGGATGTACTTCACCACGGCGTTCCGGATGGCGGCGAGGCGCTTGTACAGCACCCACACCAGCGCGGTCGGGAAAACCGCCATGAAGATGTACGGCTTGATGGTGAGCATGATCGTTGTGCTGAGCACGAACGCCACCACGGCGGAAACCTGGTTCACCCGTGCGAAGAAGATGCGGTCCACGGCGTAGATGAACCAGCAGAAGGCCGAGAAGGTGAAGGAATCCTTGAGGATGGCCGACCCCCACAGGATGCAGGAAGGCATGAAGAGCACGGCGATGGCAAGCTCGCGGTGCAGCGACGGAAAGTAGCGGTGCAGGGTGAGGTAGAGCCGCCATACCCCGGCGTAGGTGAGGCCGGAAACGATCACCGTGGTGATGAGGTAGCTGTTGAAGGAGATGAACGTGATGAGGCTGATCAGGCGCACCACCATCCACTGCCTGCCGTCCGTGATCACATAGATGTACGGCCAGCCCGTGTCCTGGTTGAAGTACTGGCGCATCTCCAGCGAGTTGTCGCCGAAGAGCACGGTGAGGAAATCAAGCGGCGAATGGGCGAGCAGCTTGCTCATGGACAACGCGCAGGCGAAGTAGCCCATGGTGTCGCCCCCGTTGTAGTAATAGAAGTAGATGAGGCTGAAGGCGACCCCACCGATCAGCTTCGAATACAGGCCCCACAGCAGGTACCTGTACTCGGGCCGCGTCTTCACCATCATGTTCTTCCGCCGGGCGAAGTACAGGTAGATGACGACCAGGTAGAAGAACATGAGCGCATACTCCCAGTAATCGATCGTGAGCCAGCCGTGGTATTCGAGGTACATGCGCTTCGGCCAAAGATCGCATTTCGGTCCGCGCGGGACCGGTCAATGATGGTAGGGCCGGCCCTCGAGGATCGTGAAGGCGCGGTACAGCTGCTCGGCGAACAGCAGGCGCACCAGCTGGTGCGGGAAGGTCATCGGGGAGAGCGACAGGACGAGATCGGCCCGTTCACGCACCGCATCGGTAAGTCCGTAGGCCCCGCCAACGACGAAGGCCACCTGCCGTACCCCTTGATCGCGCCAGGCCCCGAGCTGGGCCGCGAACAGGGGACTGGTGAGCCCCTTGCCACGCTCATCGAGCACCACCACGCGTTCGCCCGGCTTGATGGCGCCCAGGATCCTGGGCTCCTCCAGGCGGGCCTGTTGCGCCGCCCCGCCCGTGCCCGCCTCAGGCAGCACCACCACCTCCACCGGGGCCGAACGGCGCACCCTTCCCAAATAGTGCTCGAGTCCGTCGGCGACCGGTCCTTTTTCCGTGCGTCCCACCAGCAACAACCTGATCCTCATACCTTGGCAATGTTCGTAATTCCTGCTTCAGCGGTCCTTCCCTTTGGCCTGATGTTTGCGAATTTCGCTCACCGACCCGCACGAAACCGATGAAACGCATCGCCTCCATGTTCGTCACCCTGGTCCTCGGTCTGGCCCTGCACGCCCAGGCCGAGGTGAAGGACCAGGTGGTATCGGCCATCGGTACCGGCAATGCCGGCGCCCTGGCCCGCCACCTGCAGCCGAACGTGGACCTCACCGTGCTCACCACCAGCGACGTTTACAGCAAGGCCCAGAGCGAGCAGATCCTCCGCAAGTTCTTCGATGAGAACGACCCCCAGGGCCTGACGATCGAGCACGAGGGCACGAGCAAAATGGGCGACCGCTACTACATCGGCCGCCTGCGCACCGCCCGGGGCGACATGCGCGTGACCTTCTTCCTGAAACAGGCCGGGGGCGTGTTCCAGGTGAAGCAGCTGCGCATCGAGAACGCCAAAGGGGACCTCTGACGTGCTGCCCGAAGGCATCGAGGACCTGATCGACCGCGCCCTCCGTGAGGACATCGGCGATGGTGACCACACCTCGTTGTCCACCATACCAGGGGATGCCCACGGAGGAGCCCGGCTGCTGGTGAAATCGCCCGGCGTGCTGGCCGGCGTGGAACTGGCCGAGGCCATCTGCCTCCGCTTCGACCCGGCGCTTCGGATGCGGGTGCTGATCCAGGACGGCGCCGTGGTGGCCCCCGGCGATGTGGCCTTCACCCTCACCGGCCCTTCGCGCAGCATCCTCATCGTGGAGCGCGTGCTCCTCAATTTCATGCAGCGCATGAGCGGCATCGCCACCCTCACCCGGAGGTTCGTGACCGCGCTGGAGGGCACCGGCTGCCAGGTGCTCGATACGCGCAAGACCACGCCCACCCTGCGCGCGGTGGAGAAGTGGGCCGTGCGCATCGGCGGTGGAAGGAACCACCGGCACGGCCTGTACGACATGATCATGATCAAGGACAACCATGCGGACTTCGCCGGCGGGATCCCGCAGGCCATCCGCGCGGCACACGCCTACCTCCTGGCCCACGGGCTCGACCTCCCCATCGAGGTGGAGACGCGCGACCTGGCCGAGGTGGAGCAGGTCCTTGCCGAAGGCGGCGTGCAACGCATCATGCTCGACAACTTCGGCTTCGACGACCTGCGGAGGGCCGTGAAGCGGATCGACGGCCGCTTCGAGACCGAGGCCAGCGGTGGCATCACCCTGGAGAACGCACGCGAATACGCCCTGTGCGGCGTGGACATGATCTCGGTGGGCGCCCTCACCCACTCGGCCGGCAGCCTTGACCTGAGCCTGAAAGCCCTGCGTTGAGATGATCCACCGGGTGCGACGGAAGATGCTGTACTCCACCAGCAACAGGCGGGTCATCCGCTGGTCGCAGCGCATCGTCCTCCCGGGCTTCGAAGGCTTCAGCCTCTATCACATCTCCCGGTTCTTCTTCCTCGCCCTGCAGCAGGGGCAGATCGTCACCCGCGCATCGGCCATCGCCTTCAAGCTCTTCCTGGCCTTCTTCCCGGCGATGATCATGCTGCTCACCCTCATCCCCTTCATCCCCATCACCGACTTCCAGGCCATGCTGCTGGCCAACTTCAAGGCGATGCTGCCCAACGAGGTGTACGCCTTCATCGAAGGCCTGCTGCACGACCTGGTGGTGAAGAAGCACAGCACCCTGCTCTCGGTGAGCACCATCACCGGGCTCTATCTGGCGAGCAACAGCATGGACGCCATCCTCGACGGGTTCAGCGCAAGCTACCATGTGACCCGCTGGCACGGGGCGTTGAAGCAGCGCCTGCTGAGCCTCGGCCTGCTGGTGGCCCTTACGGTGATGATGGTGATCGCCATGGCCTTGTTGAGCCTGAGCAGCTGGGCGATCTCGCTGATCAACGACAGCGGCTATGTCCTCAGCCAGCTCGAACATTACGGCCTGCTGGCCGTGAAGTGGGGCGTTACCATGCTCATGATCCTGGTGAGCATCTCCCTGCTCTACAACGCCGGCGACCCCAACGCGCGCCGGTTCCGGCTCATCACGCCCGGGGCCATCCTCGCCGTGGCCCTCACCCTGCTGCTGAGCCAGGCCCTCGTCTTCTTCTTCGGCCACATCACCGACTACAACGCGCTGTATGGCTCCATCGGGGCCATCCTGGCCGTCCAGCTCTGGATCTACTTCAACATGATCGTGCTGCTGATCGGCTTCGAGCTCAACGCGAGCATCTCCAGGGCCCGGCTCGACAGCAGCGAGAACCTGCGCCCCAAGGCCCGCAAGGACTGATCGGACCCGGCCGATCCGGTATCTTCACGGCCCTGCCATGAGGACCTCCGGACCCCTGTGCGCGCTGTTGCTGGCGCTGCCCCTCGCCCTCACCGCCCAGCGCTACGACCCGCTGCGGGCGCCCAACACCTACCGCAACGCCGACAACCCCTATTACTGGAAGAACCGCCCGCCCTTCGAAGGCTACTGGCAGCAGGACGTCCACTACCGCATCACCGCCCGGCTCGACGAGCACAAGGACGCCGCCGACGGCACGCTCGACCTGGTGTACTGGAACAACAGCCCCGACACGCTCCACCACGTCTTCTTCCACCTCTACCAGAACGCCTACAACGCCGGTTCGTACGCCGACCTGATGGAGAACGGGCATGCCACGGCCAACGATACCGTGCAGCGCGGCACCACGGTGCAGGACCTGAGCGTGGACGGTGCCTCCCTGCGCACCGAACTGGACAACACGGTGCTGAAGGCCTGGCTCAATGAGCCGCTCCCGCCGGGGGGCAAGGTGCGCTTCACCTGCACCTTCCGCACCCATTGGGCCTCGGACATCTACCGCCGCATGAAGCTCTTCAACGCCTGGGGCTTCAAGCATTACGACGGTGTGCACTGGTACCCGCGCATCGCCGTGTACGACCGCAAGATGGGCTGGGACACGCAGCAGCACCTGGGCAACGAGTTCTATGGCGACTTCGGCACATACGACGTGGAGCTCGACATGCCGAACGACATGGTGGTGGAGGCCACTGGGTGGTTGCAGAACCCCTCCGAGGTCATGCCCGCCGATCTCCGTCAGCGCCTCGACCTTGCGAACTTCAAGGACAAGCCGTGGAACGAACGGCCCAGCGTGGTGACCCCGTACGACAGCACCGTGCGCAAGGTGTGGAGGTACCACGCCGAGAACGTGCACGACTTCGCCTTCACCGCCGACCCCACCTACCGCATCGGGGAGGCCCAATGGAACGGAATCAAGTGCGTGGCCATCGCCCAGGAACCGCACGCGAGCGGCTGGCAGAACGCCGCGGACTATTGTGCCAAGGTGGTGCGCGTGCACAGCGAACAGATCGGCCTGTACGCCTACCCGAAGATGGTGGTGGCCGATGCCCGCGACGGCATGGAATACCCCATGCTCACCCTGGACGGCGGCCGCGAACCCGACTACCGCGGGCTCTTCATGCACGAGGTGGGGCACAACTGGTTCTTCGGCATGGTGGGCAACAACGAGACCTACCGCGCCATGCTCGATGAGGGCTTCACCCAGTTCCTCACCAGCTGGGGGCTGGAGCATGTGGACGGGGACACCCTCGTGGCCGAACGGCCCAAGGGCGCCTACCGGCAACGGTACACCAAGCCCGAGCTGGTGCGCGAGAGCGAAGTGTACTACGGTTACATGCGCGATGCGGTGCGCGACGAGCTCCCGCCCATCAACACCCAGAGCGACGAGTTCGCGCATGTGGAGGGCCGGGGCGGCGGCTATGGCCATGTCTACTACAAGACGGCCACCATGCTCTACAACCTGCAGTACGTGCTGGGCGATCCGCTCTTCAGCGCCGCCATGCAGCACTACTTCGACCAGTGGAAGATCTGCCACCCCTACGTGGAGGACTTCCGCAACAGCATCATCCAGTTCACCGGGGTGGACCTCAACTGGTTCTTCGACCAGTGGATCGAGACCGACAAGCGCATCGACTACGCCGTGGTGGGCGTGAAGCACCGCAACCGCGACAGCGGGCAGGTGATCCACCTGCGGCGCAAGGGCAGCATGCAGATGCCACTGGACCTGCGCGTGACGGCGCACGACGGCCGCACCTACGACCTGCACATCCCCAACACCTGGTACACCAAGCCCACCACGGCCACCGTGCTGCCCCGGTGGATCGGCTGGGACGAGCTGCAGCGCGACCACAAGGTGCGGGTGGACATCCCCAGCGGCATCGCCGACGTGCGCATCGACACCACCTACCGCCTGGCCGACAGCTACCAGCCCAACAACTCCCTGCGCAAGCCGGTGGACCTCACCTTCGACCATCACCTGTACAACCTGCCCGATCGCCGCACCTACGAGGCCTTCGGTCGACCCGACCTCTGGTGGAACGGCTACGACGGCCTGAAGCTCGGCGTGCACTTCCACGGCGACTACATGCGCTACAAGCACAAGGTGTGGTTCACCGCGTGGATCAACACGGGCTTCCTCCAGAGCCTGCCGCCCTCCAACACGGCCGCACGCTACGACCAGGTGAACGGCAACCGCGACACGCGCTACGACCCGTTCAGCTTCAACTTCCGGTACGAGAACGGCACGGAGAAACTGCTCAAGGGATCGAGCGTGTACGTGCAGGCACGCCTGCTCGATGGCCTGGAGCAGTACGGCGCCGGCTTCCGCTGGCAGCTGCCCGATGAGCGCACCGAGCTGTTCACCGGCGTGAAGCTCTTCCTGCGCCGCGACAGCAGCGACCTCACCTACCTGCTCTATCCGGACCAATGGGAGCTCGACGCGCTAAACAGCAGCTGGGAGACCGGTGTGAAGCACACCTACAGCTACCCCGCCGGCAGTGGTCGCGTCACCTTCACCGTGCGCAACAGCTCCATCGGCGCGGCCATGGCCTATGCCCAGGCCACGCTCTCCGCGGTGAACGACAACAACCTCGGCAACCTGTTGCTGCGCACGCGGGTCTTCGGCCAGTACGGCACCGGCAGCACCCCGCGTGAAAGCCGGCTGTACCTGGCCGGTTCGAACCCCGAGGCCTACATGGACGACAAGTTCGTGCGCAGCATCGGTCTGGTGCCCTACGACTGGCTCGGGTACGGCGCCGGTGTGAACCACTTCCAACAGGGCGGCGGCCTGAACCTGCGCGGTTATGCGGGCTACCTCGCTCCCGAAGGACAGGGCTCCGACCAGGTGCTGGCCTATGCCGGCAACACGGGCCTTTCGGGCAGCGCGGAGCTCGACCTTGACGGCCTTCTGCGCTGGCGACCGGCCGGTGTTTCACGGTACGTGCATCTGGATGCCTACCTCTTCGGCGATGTGGGCAGCATGGGCTACCGACGCACCACGGATGATGGGCAGCAGCTTGTGCTGGCCCGGCCCCGCGCCGACGCCGGCATCGGCGCCGCCCTCACCATCAAGCGCTGGGGGCCGCTCGTGGACCTGAAGCCGCTCACCATCCGGTTCGACATGCCCCTGGTGCTGAGCGCACTGCCCGCCGGCGAGGACGAACATTTCGCCTTCCGCTACGTGGTGGGCATCGGCCGCACCTTCTGAGCCATGCGACCGGTCATCCTGGTCGTGCTCCTCCACCTCGCGCTCTTCGCGGGCGCGCAGACCGTCACCGGGCGTTGGCTCACCATCGACGATGCCAGCGGGAGGACACGCAGCGTGGTGGAGATCGCCGAGCGCGATGGCAAGCTGTACGGCCGGATCGTACGCCTCTTCCGCGAGGCCGGCGAGGATCCCGATCCCACCTGCACCAAGTGCGACCGCAAGGACGACCGGTACGGCCGCAAGGTGGTGGGGCTGGAGATCATCCGCGGCATGGTGCGCGACGGGGAGGCATGGTCCGACGGGACGATCCTCGACCCCGAAAGCGGCAACGTCTACGACTGCAAGCTGTGGATCGAGGACGGGCGGCTGAAGGTGCGCGGCTACCTCGCCTTCTTCTTCCGAACACAGACCTGGCACCGCGAACAGTCCAAGTACTGAACGTTCAATCGTACAGGGCCGACCAGCGCGGGGCCGTGCGCGACCAGGCGCTCAGTTCCATGATCGGCGTGGTGTTGCCGGCGCATTCCCGTTCGCGCTGCGGCAGCTCCCGCAGCGCGGCCACCAACGCCCCGCTCAACCCATCGAGATCGGGCACGGTCCAGAATCTGACGCCCGCGTCGCGCAGCACACCATAAGGAAGCCAGGCCCCCGTGATGACGACACTGCCGGCTGCCAGGTGCTCCTGCATCGCCCCCGCCAACTGATCCGTGGGCTGCACTTGGACCATGATGTCGGTGGCCAGACGGAGGCGCGCGAGCTCCTCATCGCTCATCATGGTGGTGAAGAGGCGGAACGAGAGACCGGAGCGCACAAGCAGCTGATCCACCTCGGCGATGTAGGCCGCGGTCCCGCCGATCGTCATTGGCACCACCAGGTGGACGCGCGCGCGCAGCTCAGCCGGCATGCTGGCCAGGGCACGGATGATGGCCGCATGACGCTGGTTCGGAGAGGCATTGTAGCCCACGGCCACGACCATGCGTTCCAGGTCGATCCCGAGCGAGCGCTTGTGGTCAGTACGCGACCCGGAATCCAGCAGTCGCTCGATGTGCTCGAGCGGGCGCAGACCGAAGCGTACGATGGTCGTCCGCGACCGGTCCAATCCAACGAGCCGCACCGCCGCGTTCAGTGTGTCGTCGTTGGCCGCCGTGACGCGGTGCGCCTCGGAAAGCAACCTGGTCTGGAAGATCCGTAGCGGACGGCTCGAGCGGTAGATATCGCTTCCGAAGAGCGAGACCACCAGGCGTTTCCCTTGACCACGCAGCGCGGACGAAAGCGCCCCCCAGATGGCGGAGAGGTAGAACACATGGATCACATCGTAGCCGCCACCGGCCTTCCGCAGCAGGGACCTGTATTTCGCCACGTACCAGAGGAACTTCAAGCCTCTTGTGGTGCGCATCCATCCATCGCCTTCGGGTGCAAGGATGCGCCCGAAGGCCTCACGCGCCCTCGGATGACGGCTTTCACGTTCGGAAATGATATCGATGTCCAACCCGGAACGAAGCCGCCGAAGCTCCAGCGCAAGGTCGACCAAGAGCGGGTTGTCCGCGTTCCCGATGAAAAGGATGCGCATGGTTCAACCGAGGTCGAACCGGCGGCCCGCCTCCTTCAAAGTGGTCTGGTACTCGTTCCACTCCCCGATGTCGAACCACGACCGCTCGCTCACGGGGAACACGCCCACACGACCACCCTTTCCCCGCACCCGCTCGATCAAGGTGGTGATGTCCATGTGCCGCCCCTCCGGGATCTCATCGATCACAGGCCGCTCCAGGAGGTACAGGCCGGAGTTGATCATGAAGGTCATGTCGGGCTTCTCGCGCATGCCGAGCAGCTCGCCCCCGGCGCCGGTCTCCAGCGTGCCGTACGGGATGTGGTAGTTCTTCAGCACGCCCACCAGGGTGATGTCGTTCCGGTTCTCCACATGGTAGTCGTGGATGGCCCGGTGGTCCTGGTCCACCAGGATGTCGCAGTTCGACACGAAGAAGCGGCCCTTCAACCGGTCCTTCAGCAGTTGAAGGCTGCCCGCGGTGCCCAGCGGCTTGTCCTCCAGCACATAATCCACCGAGTAATCGCGCCCCTCAAGGTGGTCGAAGAAATACCGGATCATCTCGTGCTTGTAGTTCACCGTGAGGTGGAACTCCTTCACACCGAGCCTGCGGAAGCCCTCGATGATGAGCTGGATGATGGGCTTCTCCCCGATGGGCACCAATGGCTTGGGAATGATGTTGGTGAGGGGCTTCAGGCGGCTTCCCAGCCCACCGGCCATGATCACCACGGGCACCTCGAGCTTCCGCTCATCGCGCGCCACGGTCACCGGAAACTCATCCTCCCAAAAGAGCACGTCCACCAAGGTGCCCGAACCATCGACCACCGGCATGCACTCGGTGCGGAAATCGAGCATCAGCTGGCGCACTTCCTCGTGATCGTCCGTATCACGGGCCATGCGCATGTTGGCCCGCATCACATCGGCCACGTGGGTGTCCAGCGGCAGATTACGGATGATCGCTCGCTGGATGTCGCCCACGCTCAGCAGACCGAGGAACCCGCCATCCCGGAACACCAGCAGCAGCTTGCGGTCCAGCTCATCCATGCGGCGCATGGCCTGCACCAGGGTGAGGTCGTGGGCGACGGAGATGCGCTTGGCCTTATCGGGGATCGGCATGGTTCAGCCCTTGTGGATGGCGTTCGCCTTGATGAAGCTGCCGGCGGGCAGTGTGACGTACTCCTTCAGCACCGCACCGCTACCGATGAAGGAGCCCTCCCCGATGCGCACGCCGCCGTTCACCACCGCCGTGGTGGCGACATGGCAATGGTCGCCCACCTCGGCATCATGCTCCACGAGCGACTTCGAGTTGATGATGCAATTGGCACCGATCACGGCGGCCGCGTTCACCATGGCGTGGTGCATCACGATCGAACCGACACCCACCCGTGCATGGCCTGACAAGTAGGACCGTGGCGACACCACGGTCGCGAACACCGCCCCTAGGGCCTTCAGCCCTTCGAAGATCTCCTTGCGCCGACCCGGTGCACCGATCTGCCCGATGGTGACCAGGAAGGCATGGCCCTCCTTCACCAGCGCGGGGAGGTCATCATCGGTGTGGGTCACCGGATGTCCGAGCACGGCGGTTCCAAGCTCCTCCCCGCGTCCGATGATGCCCGCGATCGTGTACCGACCTTCCAATTCCACCACATCGATGCAGGAACGACAATGTCCCCCGGCACCGATCAGGATGAGCGTGGGCTTCGCCATGTCACACGATGGGTGTGCTGGGGATGTTCACCAGCCGGTCCTCCAGCCATTGTGCGCCTGCCAGCGACAGCGAAGGGCAGTCCTTGTACATCGGCAGCTTGTTCATGAGCGTCCAGGCCGGCCGCGTCATCACGCCGTTGTCGTTGGTGTATGCCAGGAAGGCATCGCGCTCCGCCCGATCGGGCAGCAGCAGCACGTTCAGCCAGTAGTTGCTCCGACAGTCCTTGGGCTCGCCGAAGTGGCGGTACGGCCCATCCCCGAAGGAGGTCGCATACTTCGCTGCTATGGACCGCTTGCTGTCGATGTAGCGGTCCAGCACCTCCATCTGGGCCACGCCGATGGCCGCGTTCACGTTGGTGAGGCGGTAGTTGTAGCCGAGCTCGTCGTGGTAGAACTCCCAGCGGTGCGGCACCTTGGCCGTGGTGGTGATGTGCCGGATCCGCCTGGCGACGGCCTCATCGTCGGTGATCACCATGCCCCCACCGCCCGTGGTGATGGTCTTGTTGCCGTTGAAGCTGAGCACGCCGATGTGGCCGAAGGTGCCCGCATGACGACCCTTGAAGAAGGAACCCATGGCCTCGGCTGAATCCTCGATCAGGGTGACACCGTGCTTCCCGCACAGCTCCACGAGCTCGTCCAGCCGGGCCACATGACCGAACAGGTGCACCGGCAGGCAGGCCCCGATGCGGCGACCCGTGCCCTTGTCATACACACCATCGGCGCGGCGTTCGGTGCCCGAGCCCATGTACGCGGCCAGCTGGTCCAGGTCGAAACCGAGGTCGCGGCGGTCGGTGTCGATGAAGAACGGGTCGGCCTGGCAGTAGCGCACCGCGTTGGCCGTGGCCACGAAGGTGAGCGCAGGCATCAGCACCAGGTCGCCCGGGCGCACACCGCCGGCCACCAGTGCCATGTGCAGCGCTGCCGTTCCGCTGGAGCAGGCCACGGCGTGCTTCGCCCCGGTGTGGTCCTTCACGGCCTGCTCGAAGCGCTCCACGAACTTGCCGACGTACGAGACGAAGGTGCTGTCGATGCACTCGGCGAGGTAGGCCTTCTCGTTCCCCACGAACACGGGCGCATGCAGGGGTATGAAGCCCTCGGAGCCATAAATGCCTCGAATGATGGCGGTGGCTTCGGCGGCGTTCACGACAGGGCGGGCGTGGTGTTGTAATGCAGCGCTGCCGCGGGGTCGGCCACGAAGCCCTCACGCAGCATGCGGTGGATCTCCTTCACGCTGCGCTCCACGTTGAAGACCTGCTCCACGGCGAGCGCCTTGTGGAGCTTGGTGAAGTCGACCTGGTAATCGCGCTTGTCACCGCCTTCGCGCAGGATCTCCACCTTCACGCCGGGGATCTCCTGCTGGACCAGTTCGGCGATGCGGATCTTCTGGTAGTTCTCACCGGGGAAGCCCATGTTGTACACGTTGTTCTTCACGGCATCGAAGCGGTCCACCACCGTCATCATGATGCGCGCCAGGTCGAGCACGTGGATGTAAGGGCGGTACGACTCCGGCAGGAAGATCTGCAACAGCTTGTCGCGCCAGCCGGCCAGGGTGAAGTCGTTCACCGTGAGGTCGAATCGCATGCGCGGTGATGCGCCGTAGATCGTGGACAGGCGCCCGATCACCCAGTCCATGTCGCTCACCTCGTCCATGAGGTGACGCTCCACGTTCACCTTGGTCTGCGCATAGAGCGAGAGCGGGTTCAACGGGCTCTCCTCGGTGGCCAGGGAATCGGCCACGCCGTAGTTGGAGCAGGTGCTGAAGAAGATGAAGCCCTTCACGCGGGCCTGACGTGCGAGCTTGATGAGCTGCAAGGAGGCATCCTCGTTGATCCGCTGCGTGAGCTCGGGGAAGAGCTTGCTGGCGGGATCGCCCACCACGGCCGCCGTATGGATCACGAAGTCGACCCCCTCCAGCAGCGACTCCATCAGGGCCTTGTCGCCGATGTCGCCGCGCACGAAGGTGTACTTCGGGTCGCTGAGGTGGATGGTGGGGATGCGACGGTCGAACCACAGCAGGTCCACGGCCGTCACGTCGTGGCCCCGTTGGAGGGCCTGGTTGGTGAGCACGGAACCGATGTAGCCCGCTCCGCCGGTGATGAGTATGCGCACGATACTTGCTAATGCTGGCGGACAAAAGTAACGTGCTCCCGGCAGCGCTCCGGGTCCTTGGTCAGGAGCACCTGGGCGGGGTTGCCCGCCACCACCGCGAAAGGTGGCACATCCGACCGCACCACGGTGTTGGCGCCGACCACGGCGAACTCGCCGATGGTGACGCCGGGCAGGACCATGGCGTTGGACCCGATCCAGACCCCGTCGCCGATGGTGATCGCGCCCTTCTTCAGGGGCCGTACCCCTTCTGGTCCGGTGGGGAAGTTCAGGTCATGCGTCACCGACAGGATCGTGACGTTATAGCCGATGGCGCACCATTTCCCGATGCGGACAGGGACCTCCGGTAATGAAACGATACGACCACTGTTGAAGTAGGTGTTGTTCCCGATCGACAATCCGGCCCCGTGCACCGCCACGTCACCGATGGCCACCGAGGCATGCAGGCGGAACCGCCGACGAAGCATCCATGAACGAAAAGCGCGAACAATGGAAGACGCATACACCATTGCACGAAAGTACCTGAAGGCCTATTTTCAACCTATGAAGAACTTCAGCGCTTCGCTTCTTCTGGCCTTGTTCGCGCATGGGACGCATGCCCAGAACCTGGTACCGAACTACAGTTTCGAGGACCATTCCCTATGCCCATCCGCATTCAACCAGATCGAACTTGCGACCGATTGGTTCAAGTCGCTGGAGAACAATGTCGCGCCGCACCATGTCGACTACATCCACACCTGCGGCAGCGGCACGTTCCAGGCCCCGGATGGGTTCTGGGGTTACCAGCAACCGGCCACCGGACAAGCCCTGGCCGCCATCTCCACACGCTCACCCCTCGCCACGGATTACCGGGAGAACATCCACGCCCAGCTCATCGCACCGCTCATTCCCGGAGAGATCTACACCGTGAGCATGCGGGTGTCACACACGGACCTCTCCGTAGGGGCCACGGACAACCTGGGCATCCGCTTCTCCACGACGACATCCTTCCCGATCGACAACTTCAGCCACATGCACGCGACCAGCGTGGTGACGGACAACACCAATTGGATCACGCTTACCGGGGCCGTCTATGCGGACAGCGCGTACGCCTACATCGGGGTCGGCAACTTCTACACCGATGCGAACACGACCTTGGTCACGGTCTGTTCCAGCTGCCCGTACGTGCATAACGAGTATTATATCGATGACATCTGCGTGCTCCCGCACACCAAGAACGGTGACCCGGTGTATTGTGACATTCCGTATTCACCATTGGGCATTCAGGTGAACGACCACGCGGTCGACGCAACGCTTAACCCCACCCTGGTGACGGATGGACCGTTGCAGCTCGGCTTCACGACGGTTCCTTCGGAGACCTTCGTGGTGGAAGTGACCGACCTGCTTGGCCGGACCATCATCCCTACCCAGCGCATCCAAGGCCAACGCACCACGATCAACGTTGACGACCTGCCGAACGGTCAATACCTGTTCGTGCTCCGGCTCGCTGCGGGTGAACGGCGATCCTGGACGTTCACCGTGGTGCGTTGAGCACCGCCACCAACTGCTCTGTCAACGCAGGTCGGCTGTAGGCCGTGTACGCACCGCCTGCGCCCGAGGCCCCTAGGAAGAGCGCGGCGATCACATCCGTCGCCGCCTGCTCCGCACCCCGCTCGATGATGCGCTCCGGTCCGATCACGCGGGCCACGTCACCGTCCTTCGGACCGATGGTGAGCAGCGGGCGGCCCACGCTCAGGTACTCGAACAGCTTGCTGGTGAGGATGCCCCTGGCGTTGGCGGTGTCGTTGAGCAGCAGCAGCAGCACGCGCGCGCGCTGCATGTGCCGCATGGCCTCGGCATGGTCCACCGGCCCGATGCGCTCCACCTTGTCCGCCAATCCTGCTTCGGCGATGCTCGCCAGGGCGGAGTGGTCGATGGCCCCCACGAAGCGCAGTTTCAACCGGGCGGCGAAGGCCGCATCACGCTGGCATAGGTGGGCCAGCGCCTTCCACAGGCCGGGGGCATTGCGCGTGGCCGTGAGCGAGCCCACATGCACCAGGCTAAGCTCCTCGTCCAAAGGCTGCGGCGGAGAGGGCACATCGGCCGGGTCGTAGCCGTTGGTGATCACGTCCACCTGCCGGGCACCGAGCGCCTCGAGCTCCGCCGCCATGGTCCAGCCCACGGCGATGGTGCGGTCGGCCTCGCGGAGAACCGAGGCTTCCAGCTGGCGGTGCCTGCGGTCGGCCCAGCCCGCGAGTTTCAGCTGGTGGTAGAAATCGATGTTGGTCCAGGGGTCGCGCCAGTCGGCGATCCACCGCACACCAAGGCGACGCTTCAGGTCGCGGCCGATCAGGTGCATGCTGTGAGGCGGACCGGTGGTGACCACGGCATCCACGGGATGTTCCTTCAGGTGGTCCACGAGGAACCGCACGCTGGGCCGCACCCACCACACGCGGGCATCGGGGATGAAGAGGTTGCTCCGCACCCACAGGGCGAGGTCCTCACGCCAGCCGCTCTGCCGCTCCTCGCTCAGGAAGCCGGTATGCACCCGGGCATCCTTGCCGCGCCCGGTAAGGCGCTTGTACAGCCCGTACGGCTCGGTGATCGGCCGCTTCAACATCTCCACCTCGGGCGGCACCTCACGCTCGAGGTCCGGGTCGGGCATGATCACCTCGGGGTTCGACGGCGTGTACACCACGGGGCGCCAGCCGTGCTGCGGCAGGTACTTGGCGAACTTCAGCCAGCGCTGCACGCCCGCCCCGCCGTTGGGCGGCCAGTAATAGGTGATGATGAGCAGCCGCTTCATGCGGACGCTTCGCCTTCCTCCCTGCGGCGGCGTACGACCTCCAGGCCCAGCACCCCGAGCGCGAGCAGCAACACCACGATCGAGCCCGCCATGGTGATGCGGCCTCCGGTGGTGTAGGACCGGCTCTCGATGCGGAACTCCACCGTGTGCTCCCCGGCGGGCACGCGCAGGCCGCGCAGCACATAGTCCACGCGGGCGTGCTCCACCGGCTGTCCATCGATGTAGGCATGCCAGTCGGGGCCGTACCAGATCTCGCTGAACACCACGACACCCCCGTTCGCGGAGCGCGCCTTGTAGGTGAGGTGGTCCGTGCGGTAATCCGTGAGCGCGATGGTCGCCGTGCTGTCGGCCACCACGGCCCCATCGCCCAGGGCGGCGCGGTAGCGCTCGTCCACCAGGGCGGTGCGCCGCGGGTCCACGGTGCGGAGCGCGGTGATCTCCTCATCCGCGCTCTTCACCCAGCGCACTTCGTCCACGAACCAGGCCGCTCCGTACGCGTGCGTGTTGCGCAGGGGCGGCTTCGACGGGTCGTAGATGAAGTAGCGGGTGTTGAGCATGTTGAAGGCGTACATGCCCGTCATCACGGAATCCACCTCGCGCTGGGTGGTGCCGCCCTGGAACAGGCCCGCGAGGCTGCGCAGCTCGGGGGCCAGGTGGAACTCGATGAGCTCCTGGTAGCGCTTCAGCTTCGCACCGTGGTAGCCGCCCACGCTGCGGTGCAGGTAGCTCACGTTGGGGTCCTGGAAGGGATCGCGCATGGTGGCCACGCGGTAGCTCACATGGCGGCGCAGCGCACCGAAGCGCACCACGGCCTGCTCCGTCTCGTTCAGCAAGCTGGACCGCCCGCCCTGCGCGGACTTGCGCGCCTTGGTGGCGGCGAGCATCTCCTTGTACTCCGCCTCCACCGCCGGTGTGGCCTCGGCCTGGTAGATGGCGATGTCCGCCGCGTCGGGGGCGCGCTGCACGGTGCTCTCGTCCTTCTTCTCCCACTGCACGTAGTGCCCCTTGTCCTTCTCGTTGCTCACGTACCGCTTGTCCACCGCCCACAGGTCAACCAGCACCAGCAGGCCCAGGCCGGCGAGGAAGGGTACACGCCCGATGGTGCGCCGGCCGGCGAGCACCACGAGGGCGGCACCGGCGAGGACGAAGAGCAGGCTTCGGAGCACATCCTCGCGGAAGATGCCGATGCGCACGTCCTTCAAGCCTTGCACATAGGCCGCCACCTGGCCTTCGGCCGCGGGCGAGGCATCCACCTGGGCGGTGAACTGGGCACGCTCCGCATCGCTGAGGAAATCGAACAGGCTGTCGGGAACGGCCGCCATCACCAGCAACAGGGCCACCAGCCCGGCGACCGGAATGAGCGTGGCCCGCGTGCGCACCTTGTCCCAGGCCCCCTCCTTCAGCAGGCGGTCCACGTAGAGCACGCCCAGCACCGGCGCGCACAGTTCCACCACCACCAGGATGATGGTGACCGCGCGGAACTTGTTGTAGCCGGGGATGTGGTCGAGGAAGAAGTCGGTGAGGGGCATGTAGTGCCGGCCCCACGAGAGCGCCAGGGTGAGGAAGAGCGCGGCGAACAGGGCGTACGACAGGGTATCGCGCCACAGGAAGATGCCCGCGAGCAGGTAGGCCAGCACGATGGCGAAGGCCGCTGCGGGGGCGCTCACCGAGAGGAGCAGGGGGATCACCACCAGGGAACCGAGCACCCACCAACGCCCCGGTCCCTCGGCCTGCGCCAGGGCGAGCAGCATCAACAGCACCACGATGGCGCCCAGGTACACCGGCCCGCTGGTGAACATCTGATCGCCCCAATACGTGTTCACGTAGCCTCCTTCCTGGTATTTCTTCAGCACCTCGGCCCTGAACCCCGGATCGGAGAGCGCCTTGAGGTCCTCCTGGGAGCGGATGAGGGAGCCGCTGTCGCCCCCCTTGGCATTGGGCACCAGCAGGGTGAAGGACTCCTGCTTCCCATAGCTCCATTGCACCACGTAATCGCGGTCGAGGCCCGTGGTCATGTTGGCCGATGCGGAACTGCCATCGGGGTTGATGGTGAGCTCGCTGGGGCCGCGCGTGGTGTATTGCCCGTACTCGTAAGTGCTCCAGAGCAGGCCGGCGTTGCAGGCCAGCGCCAGCACCACGCCTCCCGCCGCCAGGGCACTGCCCTGCAGGAAGCGGGGCAGCTGCTTCTCGCGCACGCTGCGCCACGCCTCGGCCAGCACGAACAGCAGCATCAGCATGCCCAGGTAGTAGGTCACCTGCACGTGGTTCATGCTCACCTCCAGCGCCATGAACAGGCTGAAGACGGCGAAGCCGACCAGCGGCCTGCCCCGGTACAGCAGATAGAGGCCGCCCAGCACCGCCGGCATGTAGCCGATGGCGTTGGCCTTGCTGTTGTGGCCCGCCTCCAGGATGACGAAGAAGTAGGACGAGAAGGCGAAGGCGATGCTGCCCACGATGGCGAGCCAGGGGTCCACGCGCAGGCACCGCAGCAGCACGTACATGCCCACGAGGTAGAGGAAGAGGAAACCGGCCGGCAACGGCAGGAAGCCGTGGAAGAGCCTGTCCACGTACTGCAGCACGTTCGCGCTCCACAGCACGCTGATCTGGTAGGCGGGCATGCCGCTGAACATGCTGTTGGTCCACAGCGGCTCGTACCCATAGCTGTCGCGGAACTCCACGATCTCCTGGGCCATGCCCTGCCAGCGCTTGATATCGCCCTGATCGAGGGTGTAGCCCTCGAGCACGGGGCTGAAGTAGCCCAGGCTGAGGATGACGAACAGGAGCAGGGCCACCCCCACGGGCAGCAGCTTCTTCAGGTCCTTCATGCGGTCGGAGGTGTCAACGGATCTCTTCGAAGTCGGCGTCCACCACGTTCCCGGAACCGTGTCCGGGGCGGCCGGGACGTTCGGCCTGCTCGATGCGCACCTCACCAGGGCGGCGCTGGTCGTCCGGGGCCTTGCGGAAGCCTTGGGCACGGCGTTCGGCCTGTGCACGGGCGATGATCCGCAGCACCTGCCAGATGATGACGAGCACCAGGATGGCCCGAAGCGTTCCCATGGCGGAAAGGAGCACCATGGCGGCGAAGGTAGGCGGACCCGACCAAGCCGCATCCCACCCCGCGGCAAAGCCGTACCTTCGCGGCCCCTTCGGCCCCAAGGCCCCCTTTCCCCCCGACCATGTCCGATTTCGAAACGCTCGGCCTCCGGGCAGAGCTCCTGCACGCCCTCAGCGACCTGGGCTTCACCACGCCCACGCCCGTGCAGGAGCGCGCGATCCCCGCGCTGCTCACCAGCCCCAACGACCAGGTGGTGCTTGCCCAGACGGGCACGGGCAAGACGGCGGCCTTCGGCCTCCCGCTCCTGGAGGACATCGAGCCCGAGGTGCGGGCGGTGCAGGCCCTGGTGCTCGCCCCAACCCGTGAGCTGTGCGTGCAGATCACCGGCGACCTGGAGCGCTTCAGCGCCCACCTGAAGGGGGTGAAGCCCGTGGCCGTGTACGGCGGCGCCAACATCCGCGAGCAGATCCGCGCCATCCAGCGCGGCGCCAACATCGTGGTGGCCACCCCGGGACGCCTGCTCGACCTGCTGGGCCGCGAGGCGGTGGACCTTTCACGCGTGCAGGTGGTGGTGCTCGACGAGGCCGACGAGATGCTCAACATGGGCTTCCAGGAGGACCTGACGGAGATCCTGCAGACCACCCCGCCCGACAAGCGCACCTGGCTCTTCAGCGCCACCATGGGCAGTGAGGTGCGCAACATCGCCAAGCGCTACATGCGCGAGAGCGAGGAGCTGCAGATCGGCGAACGCAACGTGACGGCCTCCGCCATCCTCCACCAGTATTGCGTGGTGCATGCGCGCGACCGCTACGCCGCCCTGAAACGCTTCGTGGACGCCGACCCCGACCTCTTCGCCATCGTGTTCTGCCGCACCAAGCACGAAACGCAGGACCTCGCCGGCCAGCTGGTGAAGGACGGTTACGTGGCGGACGCGATCCACGGTGACCTGAGCCAGGCGCAGCGCGACCACGTGATGGGCCGATACCGCGCCCGCACCCTGCAGCTGCTCATCGCCACCGATGTGGCCGCGCGCGGCATCGACGTGAACGATGTGACGCACGTGATCCACTACGACCTGCCCGCCGAGCCCGAGAGCTACACGCACCGCAGCGGCCGCACCGCGCGGGCCGGGCGTTCGGGCATCTCCCTGAGCATCCTGGGCGCGCGCGACGTGGGCAAGGTGCGCCAGCTGGAGCGCATGCTGAAGACCCACTTCACCTATGTGCGCGTGCCCGGCGGCGCCGACATCGGCAAGGCCCAGCTCAAGAGCTTCCTGCACCGCATCAAGAGCGCCGACGTGGACCACGAGGCCCTCACCGAGCTGCTGCCCATGGCCCAGGAGGAGCTGAAGGACCTCGACCGCGAGGAGCTGCTGCAGCGCTTCATGAGCGTCACCTTCGCCCGCATCCTCGACCAGTTCCGCGAGGCCTTCGACCTGAACGTGGACATGAGCCAGAAGGACCACTCCGCCCGGGTGGAGCGTCCCAGCTCACGCGAGCGCTTCAGCACCGGCCGCCAGCTCTTCATCAACCTGGGCAGCGCCGATGGACTGGACAAGGGCCGCATGCTCGGCTACGTGTGCGGCATCAGCGGCATCAGCGGTGAGCACATCGGTCGCATGCTCATCAAGGACGTGTACTCCTTCATCGACATCGAACCGGCCTTCTTCGAACAGGTGTTCGAGGCCTTCAAGGGCGCCAACTACCGCGGCCGCAAGGTCCGCGTGGACGAGGCACAGGGTCCGCAGGGCCGCACCAACGACCGGCCGCGCACCGAGCACGACGGACCCCGCAAGCCTTACGTCGACCGCAAGCCCTTCGGCGACAAGAAGCCCTACGGCCCGAAGAAGTTCGCGAAGAAGCGCTACTGAGCGCCGGCGCCCGGTGCGGCGATGGCCTCGTTCATGCCGCGCTTCAGGTCCTCGATGGTGCGCTCGGGAACCTTCGTGAGGTCCAGCACCATCATGCCATCGAGGGCGTCGTTGAACCGCGGATCGCTGTTGAAGCCCACGATGCGGGCATTGAGCAACAGGTACTTCTTCAACAGCACGGGGACCGTGCCGCCGCTGGGCTCGATGTCGGCGATGAGGCGATCAAGTTTCTTGAGGTCCTCCCCGCTCGCCGCCACGAGCGCCTCGCTGTCCGCATGCTCCCGGGTGATGTCGAACCGGTTGCGCGGGTGCACGTAGCGCGCGAGGTCGTGGTCGTAATGGTGCTGCTTCACGAACTCGATGATGAGCCCGCGTGACAACCGCGTGTAGGAGCCGCTGATGCTCACCGGACCGATGAGGTAGCGGTGGTCGGGGTGGTTGAGGATGTGGATGAGCAGGCCGCGCCACAGGAGGTAGAGCGGAAGGCGGTGCCGTTGGTAGTCCTGCGGGATGAAGCTGCGCCCCAGCTCGAAGCTCCGGCCCAGGATGCGCTCCATGGGCCGGTCCATGCGGAACAAGGTGTGGGTGTAGAAGCCCCGCTTGCCGTAGCGTTCCATGATGCGGGCCCCGTCGCCGATCCGGTAGGCCCCCGCCAGGCGCTCCTTCTCCCGGTCCCACAGGAAGAGGTGGTCGTAATACAGGTCGAACTCGTCGAGGTCGATGCGCTTGTTGGTGCCCTCGCCCACGGCGCGGAAGGTGAGTTCGCGCAGCCGGCCGATCTCGCGCAGCAGCAACGGGATCCGGTCGCTCGGCGCCAGGTACAGGTCGAACTCGGCCTGCGAGCTGAGCTTGAGGTCGCCCAGGCCGGCCACCTCGCGCATGAGGGCGGTGTGCTCCACCTCGTCCACCACGTTCCTCGGCTTCCGGGGGAAGCGCAGCGGACGGAACTGCTCACGCTTCACCTGCACGCCGCTGCCGAGCGCGTAGGTCTTCGCCCGCAGGTAACGTCCCAGCTGCTCCACCGAGCCGAACGCGGCGATGTCCTTCGCGGCGATGGGCTTGCCGATGCGCATGTGCACGTGCTTGCCGCGCATCCGCAGCATCTCGTGCGGCAGCTGCAGGGTACGCAGGTTCGGGTGGATCATGCCGAGCATCTGGAAGATGCGGCTGTTGGCCCCGTCGAACCAGATGGGCAGTACCGGCACGTTCGCGTGCTTGATCAGCTTGATCACCGGCGCCTTCCACCGGGGGTCCACCACCGCCTTCAGGTCCGTGCGGTAGCTGCTCACCTCCCCGGCCGGGAAGATGCAGAGGCAGCCGCCTCGGCTCACGTGCTCGAGCGCCTGCCGCATGCCCTGGAAGCTGCTCCGCGTGCTGAGCTGCTCGAAGGGGTTCACGCCGATGAAGCGGTCCTTTAGGGGCTCCAGCTGCTGCAGCATGAAGTTGGCCATCACCTTCACGTCGCCCCTGACGCGGTCCAGCATGTGCAACAGGGCAAGCCCGTCGATCGCACCGTACGGATGATTGGCCACGCAGATGAGCCCGCCCTCACGGGGCACCATCGCCAGGTCCTCGGCCGCCACATCGACCTGCAGCTCCAGGTGGTCGAAGAGCGCCTTGATGAAGTCGCCGCCAGGCTGGTGCTCCACCTCGTTGTAGAACCGTTCCAGCCGGTTCAACCCGCTCACTTCGGCCAGCAGCGTGATGCGCGGATCGCCCGGACGCATGTGGCTGGCCTTGGCCAGTTCCGCAGGATGGACGAGCTTCTTGCGCATGCAGCGTTCCTCGCCTTCAAATGTACCCGGGATGGTCCACCCGCGGACCCTGAACTTCACATGAACGCCCCACCCCGGCAAGGTGCTCATTGACGCTCCGTCCTTACCTTAGGGACCCTTCTCCGCCTCCCTGACCAGGGCGGACGTTCAACCCTGCTCCGATCCATGCGTAGCCTTCTTCTCACCATCCTTGCCAGTGCCACGCTGCACCTTTCCGCCCAAACCACCTGGTGGGGCATGACCTCCCAGGGTGGGGCCAACAACCTGGGCACGATCTACTCCATCACCGAGGGGAACGTGTTCACCAAGCGGTACGACTTCAGCACCATTCCCGGACGCGCTCCGAAGGCCGACCTTTTCAAGGCATCGAACGGTCTGTATTACGGGACCACGGAGTTCGGCGGCACCGACGATGCCGGTGTGTTCTTCTCCTACGACCCCGCCTCCGGTGCATACACCGTTCTGCAGCACTTCAACTCCACCACCTCGGGCCCGGGTATCCGTCCGGTGCGTGGATTGGTGGAGGCGACGGTGAGCGGTTCGCAGCGGATCTTCGGCGTGTGCCAGTTCGGCGGCGCCAACGGCAAGGGGACCATCTGGGAGTGGAACATCAACACCAGCACCTTCACCCGCCGGGTGAGCTTCGCCGGCGGCGCCACCGGCCCCGAGGAGCCCTACGCAGGCCTCGTGGTCCAATCGGGCACCACCCTTTGGGGAACGAGCACGAAAGGCGGAACGAACAACACCGGCACGATCTACACGTACACCGCCGGCACCTCGGGGGTCACCATCCGCAAGAGCTTCGACGGGCTGGTGGCGAACACGAGCGGGCGGGTTCCCCGGGCAACGCTCACCCTGGCGCAGAACGGCCGGTTCTACGGCACCTGCTCGGCCGGTGGCGCCCAGGGGTTCGGCACGGTCTACGAGATCACCACCGCGTTCGCCTTCTCGGTGGTGAAGGCCTTCGGCCCGAGCGGCAGCTCCGATGGCACGGTACCCTTCGGTGAGATGGTGCAGTACAGCAACAACGTGCTCATCGGCACCTGTTCCACCGGTGGCGGCGTAAGCGGCACGGGCACGATCTTCAAGATCGATGCGACGGCCCTGCCGGCCACCTTCACCAAGCTCTATGACTTCGGTCCGGGCACCGGCTCCAACTGCTTCGGCAAGCTCATCAAGGCGTCGAACAACCTTGTGTACGGGGTGTCCAACGCCGGCGGGACCAACAACAACGGGGTCATCTTCTCGTTCAACCCCGCCACCAGCACCTATGCGAACGTGGCCAACCTCGACGCCGGTGGCTACGCCGGGCAGTTCGGCGGATTGCTGGAGGACGGCTCCGGCGTGTTCTTCGGCCTCTCGCTCGATGGCGGTGCGGCCTCTTCGGGTGCCCTGTACCGTTACACCGTGGCCACGAACACCTTCACGGAGCTCGTCTCCTTCTCCTACTCCTCGGGGTCCGTTCCCTTGGGCCGTCTTCTGCGGGCCAGCAACGGCCTCTTCTACGGTGTCACCTCCAACGGCGGAACGAACAATAAGGGCGTGCTGTTCTCCTTCGACCCGACCACCAGCGCCTATCAATTACGCTTCTCCTTCGGTGCGGGCACGAGCGGGGACTTTCCCCTGGGCTCGCTCCTCGAGGTCGGCGGCAAGCTCTACGGCACATGCAGCGAGGGCGGGAACACCGGCCTGGGCGTGATCTTCGAGTACAACATCGCCACGAACACGTATGTGAAAAAGGTGGACCTTCAGGCCAACGATGGGGGCATTCCGAACGGCGGCCTGTTGAAGGCTTCCGGAGGCACCACCTGCTACCTGCTGACCACCTCGGGCGGAACGAACGGAAAAGGCAGCATCATGCAGTACATCCCGGGCGCCACCACCGTCACACCGGTCTTCCACTTCAGCACCACCACGGGCTCCGATCCGTTGGGCACCTTGATGCAGGCCTCCAATGGCCTCCTGTACGGCACCCTCAGCGCCGACGGCACGGCCGGGGCGGGCGCCCTCTTCTCCTTCAATCCGTCCAACAACACGTTCACCAAGCTCACGGACATGGACGTGCTCCTGGGCGGCATCCCGTGCGGCGACCTGCTGCAGGCCTCGAACGGAAAGCTCTACGGCATGGCGCGTGAAGGCGGCACGAACCTGGGCGGCACGCTGTTCAGCTGGGACATCGCGACCAACACCTATACCCAGGAGTACGACCTGACCACGGCCACCGAGGGCTCCTTCTCGGAATCGAACCTCATCCAAGGCACGGACGGCCTGCTGTACGGCACGGCCTCGGCCGGCGGCACGAACAGCTCGGGCACCTTGTTCCGGTTCAACCCGAGCACGCTGGCGTTCACGGTGCTGCAGAATTTCGCAGGCCTCACGAACGGGGCTTCTCCCTTCGACGGCCTCGCCACCGATGTGGTGCCGGCCTCCGATGTGAAGTTGAGCGCCAGGCTCTATCTCGAGGGCCCCTTGGTGAGCGCGACCGGCCTGATGAACGACAACCTCCGCACACAGGCCACCTTCCCGCTCACCGAACCGTTCACGGCGCTCGGGTTCACCAACGTGGTATCCGGCACGATCAACAGCTCGGTGCTCACCGTAACGGGCAACAACGCCATCGTGGACTGGGTGCTCGTTGAGCTGCGGAACAAAAACAACAACACCCAGATCATCACCGCCGTGCCCGCGCTCCTGCAGCGTGATGGGGATGTGGTGGCGCTGGACGGCGTGTCCAACCTGTCCATCGCCCAGTCGGCGGACAACTACTTCATCGCCTTCCGCCACCGCAACCACCTGGGCGTGATGACGCTGAACACCGTGGCCCTGAGCAGTACCCCCACGGCGCTGGACATGACCACCGGATCCGTGGCCACTTACGGCACGGCGGCCCAGAAACAGGTGGGCACCTACTGGGCCAGTTGGGCAGGCAATGCCTTCCGGAACAACCAGCTCAAGTACACGGGCACCAGCAACGACCGCGACCCGATCCTGGTGGCGATCGGCGGCAGCGTTCCCACGCTCACGGTCACCGGGTACCGCATCGAGGACTGCAACCTGGACGCCGTGGTGAAGTACACCGGCACCAGCAACGACCGCGACATCATCCTGCTGAACATCGGCGGCAGCGCTCCCACGGCGACCCGGACCGAGCAATTGCCCTGACCGGAGCCCAAGGCCCGACCGAAAGCCCCGCAGTGGCGGGGCTTTCCATTTCCGGTCTACAGTTCCATCGTTCCGACGATCTCCTCCTCGAACACCTCCCCGCCCGGGTAGGCCCGCGTGTAGTCCAGGTTGATCCACCGCCGTCCCTGGTCGTCGGTGTGGTAGTAGAGCGTGGCGTGCGCGGCGAGCTCGGGAAAGAGGCGGGTCCGGATCAGCCAGGCCGTACGCTCCATCGCGCGCGCATCGCCCACCAGGAGCTCGGGATACAGGTGCCCGTTGGTGCGCACCAGACGCGCCTGCCCGCCGATGGCCTTGATGCACGCGCCCATGAGCACCGCATGATCGTCGCAATCGCCGGCCAGCAGCGTGGCGCTTTCGCTGGCCTTGGCGAAGTACTCCCCACCGCGCACATCGTTCACATAGCGCCAGCGCTCGTTGATCACCTTGAACACCGAGAAGCACTGGATGATGGTGGGGTCATCCTCCCGTTGGGCCAGTTCGTTGAAATAGGTGACCGCTGCCGCCACGGCGAACGTGCGCAGCACGGGGTCCGCATCGTCCACCTTCGCGCGCAAGAGCTCCGCATCCGCGAACGGTCGCAGCTGCCGGGCGATGGGAAGGGGGCGCGTGCTCTCCCGCAGGGTGTGCAGGAACATGCCGTAGTCCCGGTAAAGGTCCCTGAATCCATAACGGCCCATGAGGCTGGTCACCGTGATCCCCGCCAGCGCCAGCACCAGGAGCGCGTACACCAGCACTTGGAACCTGCGAACGAGCACGATGAACGCGACGAGCACCACGGCGAACAGCAGCACGTGGTCCACGCGCCAACCCCGGCCGATGGGAAGCACCACCTCGGGCAGGAAGGGGTAGAGCACCAGGAAGATCGGAATGGCCAGCAGGAGCGCGACGAGGTAAAGCACCACGCCATGCGCGAACCCATTGTCCCGTTCATCCCGTGGGTGCAGCGTGCTCATCGATCAGGGGGACATCAGGCGGGACCACCCCCTTATAGCGACGGTCCTTGGTCATGGCGCAAGGTCCCGTTCAGGAACTTTAACAGGGGCCTGTAAAGATGGAGAACCCTGGGGTTCGCCCCGTGTAGCGGGAGGTCCAGGGCCGCTCCGCCGAACGCGCCAGCGACCTGTGGAAGCTATTCAGGGCCACAGGGTTGCACAGTTCAATGATGCGGCTAGTTTTGCGCGCGCATGATCCGCCCCCTGTTCCACGGCCTTTGTGCTTCGGTCGCTTTCGCGGCGGCCCTTGGTGCGTTCGCCCAGGAACGGCCGGACTCTCTGGCCATAGGCGGTGCGGAGGAACCGGCCCCGTACGAAGAGATGGACGTGCCCGAGCCGATCGACCTGGGGACCGAGGCCTTTCTGCACGACCGGGAGGATTCGCTGGCGATGATCCCCGGGTATGAACTGTACCGCGGGTGGAACACGGAGTCCATTTTCGAACGCCAGTCGATGTCGGCCTTGATCTCCGACACGGTGAAGTTGTGCCTGACCACATCGGCGTGTGACAACACCATGCCGGTGTGCGGCGACCTCACCTCACCCTTCGGTCCGCGGCGGGGGCGCATGCACTACGGCATCGACCTGGAACTGGACCATGGCGACCCTGTGGTGGCGGCGTTCGAAGGCATGGTACGGATCTCACGCTACAACAAGACCTTCGGCCATGTGGTGGTGGTACGGCACGCCAACGGGCTTGAAACGCTCTATGCCCACTTGAGCCAGCGCCAGGTGGAGGTGGGCGACCACGTTGAGGCCGGTCAAGTGCTCGGCCTGGGCGGGAGCACGGGCCGCTCCACAGGGGATCACCTGCACTTCGAGGTGCGCTACCTCGACCAACCGATCGACCCGCAGCTCGTCTTCGACGTGAACAACGGTGAACTGAAGGCCCGGGAGATCGAACTGCACAAGGGGATCTTCGCCCAGATCGAGAAGGCCCGCGATGCAGCGGCCAAGGGCCGTTACCACACGGTCCGTCGTGGTGACACCCTGAGCGCCATCGCCCGCCGCTATGGCACCAGCGTGGCCAGGCTGTGCAAGCTCAACCGCATCAGCACCCGGAGCAAGTTGCGCGTGGGGCAGCGGCTCCGTACCAGCTGAACCGGTCAGGGACGGAGCAGTCGGCTGATGTTGTCCATCAGTTCCTGGTTGTAGGCCGGCGACAACAGCAGATCGCGTCCGTTCGAAAGCCTGAGCAGCACCAGGTCGTGCTTCGCGTTGGGCATGGTGTCCACAAGCTTGCGACCGATGCCGAAGGTGAACGAACGCAAACCGATGTCCACGGTGCAATAGCGGATGAACTCCTCCAACCGGACCCTGTGCTCCTCCTTGGAAAGGCCCTCCTCCCCGAGCTGCTCCAGTTTCTGGGTGATGTAGGTGCGTGCCGCGGTGCGATCGATCAAGCTCGCATCGCGGATGTCCTCCCGACCCAGCTCCATCCGGTCATGCTTGTTCCAAAGCACCATGCGGTCCTTCCCGACGGTATAGGTCGCATCGACCGAGCGATCATGCAGAAAGGTGATGACCAGCCCCACCAGGCCGACCCCACAAATGACGATCATGATGGTCCATTCCCCTGAGCGGGCCGAGATAACCAGACCGAGCAGGATGAAGACCAGGCTGCTGATGGCCCAGACGGACACATTGTGCCACTGACGGCGGGTGTGGAACTCCATGCGGTCCATTCGGGGCTCGAAATTAGGGTGGCGCGCCCCGGAGGTCCAGAACGAACGAAGCGGCTTTCGCCGCTTCGCTGTACCGGAGAAGGGACTCGAACCCTTACAACCTTACGGTCACACGCCCCTGAAACGTGCGCGTCTACCAATTCCGCCACTCCGGTAAGAGGTGCCCGTGCTGGACGGGGGCGCAAATATAGCGCGGTATCGGATCCGTGCAATGCTCCCGCCTCCCCATGCGTCGGGGTAACTTCGAAGGCATGACCGGGTTCCACCGCATGCATGACCACGGCCCGGTCCACCTGCTCGAACATGTGCGAGCGATCGTGGACGGGGTGCCGGGCGTGGAAGTGCTGGTGGGCTGCGACAGCCAGAACCGCGAACGGTACACCATCTACACCACCACGGTGGTGCTCCGCTATCACAGGAACGGGGCTCATGTGCTCTACCGCCGCGAACGCACCGAGCGCATCAGGGACCTCTGGACCAGGCTTTGGGGTGAGGTGGAGCGGAGCCTGGAGGTGGCCCGCTCGCTCACCGTCGAAGGGGGCGTGCGCATCAGCCGGATCGACATGGACCTGAACAGCGATCCGCGCTACGGCTCGCACAAGCTCCACACCACGGCCGTAGGCTATGTGAGGGCTCAAGGCTATGAGACCGGCACCAAACCCGACCTGCTCATCGCCACCTGGGCCGCGAACGTGCTGTGCCACTGATGGAACGGCCGGAAAGCACGAAACCCCCACCGGGCTGAGCCCTGGGCGGGGGAATCGTGACTCTTCAGATTGACCTTTGAACTACTTGGACAGCCAGTTGAACGGGCGATCCGGGGGGCAGGGTTTCATCCGTGGCGGAGAAATTCCATGCCCCGTCGATATCCTACTGACCGTCAATCACTTGCACATTGCAGGAAAATGAAAGGCGGTCCGCGCGGACCGCCTTTCATCGGTGAGATATGCCCACCGGTCAGTTCTCTTCGGGCAGGAAACTGAACTTCTCTCCGAACTCGAGCATCTGGCCGAGGAAGTCCGCGGGGTATTCGATCTTGATGTCCGTGATCTCGCCTTTGGCATCCATCACCGGCACCAAGCGGGGCTGGATGAAGCCGGCGTACGGTGCGGCCTTGATCTTCTTGGCCCGCTCGAGCACCTGCGCATGCAGCGCGGGGTCCACCTTCACCCCGTAGGTCTCCACCAAGGCCTTGCCGGCCTCGTAATCGCCCTGGCTCTTGATGCGCTGCACCTCCCGGAGCAGCTCGCCGAAGAGGGTGCGCAGTTTCTCGTAGTCGCGGATGTCATAGTAGGTGGCACCGTCGCGCTCCACCTTCACGATCACGCTGTCCTTAAGGCCCTTCTCGTAGCACCACGCGCTCACCCAATGGCGGTTGCGCATGTGGGCCTCCTCGATGTCGGCACCGGGCTTCAGGCGGCGCAGCTGTACCAGCAGGCCGTTCCGGATATAGGAATCGTACTCGGCCTTGCCCACCTCCAAGGAGGGCATCACACCGAGCTCCACCATGTGGGGGTCCATCATGTAATAGAGCGCCACAAGGTCAGCGCGGCCTTCCTCCAGGGTGCTGGCGTAGTTCTTCAGGGTGATGTCGGTGCCGCTCACGCCGGGCTCGAGCTGGCCGCTCGCATGACCGATCACCTCGTGGAGGGCGGTGTGCAGCTTGCCGGCAAGCGCGCCATGCTTCACGGCAAGGGCCACTTCCATCGAGTCATTGCAGAAGACCTCCAGCGAACCCTTGCCGCTGCTCTTGTCATAGGCATCGGAGATGTTGCCCAGGCTCACGCTCTTGCTGCCGTGCGCACGGCGGATCCAATCGGCGTTGGGCAGGTTCACCCCGATCGGGGTCGAGGGTGCCGCATCCCCGGCCTCACCCACGGTATTGATGAACCGGTAGGTGATGCCCACCACGTTCTTCTTCTTGTGCTGCTCCATCAGCGGGGAATGGTCCTCGAACCACTGCGCGTTCTCCTGGATGGCGCGCATGTTCTTCGTGGCCTGCGGGTCGATCACCTCCACGCACGACTCATAGCTGCCCTTCTTGCCGAGCGGATCGTTGTACACCTCCACGAAGCCCTGGATAAGGTCCACGCTGGCGTCCTGCTCCTTCACCCACTCGATGTTGAACTCATCCCACTTCTTCAGGTCGCCGGTGCGGTAGAACTCGATGAGGAGCCCGAGCACCTTGGCCTGCTGCGGATTCTCCGCCACACCCTGGGCCTTCTCCAGCCACATCACCATCTGTTCCAGGGCCGGACCGTACATGCCGCCCACCTTCCACACCTTCTCCTCCAGCCTGCCGTTCGCACCGCGCACCACCTTGCTGTTGATGCCATAGCTCAGCGGCATGGTGTCGCCCTTCACCTCCATGGCCGCATAGTAGGCCTCCACCTCCTTCTGGTTCACATCATCCCCGTAAAAGTTCACGGCGCTGGCGAGCACCAGGTCCTTCGAGGGGTCGAGGCTCACCTTCTTGGCATCAATGGCCGGATCGAACAGGATGTCGACAACCTCCCTGGGAAGGGTCGCACCGCTCGCCGTCATCACGGAATCGAAGTAGGAGCGGCGGCACTCGGGCAGGAACTTGTCCATGCCATAGTGGTGATGGATGCCGTTGCTGAAGAACACCTCCTTGGCGTACAATTCAAGGGCCGACCACTGGTCGCCGCTGCGTTCCCCCTTGTAGTTCCGCAGGACCTTCTCCAGGGCGCGTCGCAGCTTGAGGTTGTGCCGGTAGTTCTGGTCCCACATGATGTCGCGCCCGCTGAGGCCCGCCATGGTGAGGTAGTAGGCCAGCTTCTTCTGCTGCAGGCTCAGTTGCTCCCAACCGGGCACCTGGTAGCGCAGCACGCGAACATCGGCGAACTGCTCGGCCTCCCACTTGAACGTGTCGACCGCGACGCTGTCCGTCCGGTCACTGCCGGTTCCCGGTTCTTCAGGGCCACCGCAGGCGAAGAGCAGCGGCAGGGTCAATAAGGCGAGGAGGGGTCGTTGCATGGTTCTGGAATGAGCGGCGAAGATAGCCCGCAGCAGCCGCACGACACGCCCGTGCCCTACTCGGCCGCCTTGGTGCGGCGGGCGCCAATGGTCATCTGGGCCCTCGCCTCCTCCACCACGCGCTTCATGCGGTGGTAGGCGGCCAGCTGCTTGTTGTACCGCTTCAGGTCGGCGTGGCTCAAGGTGTCCACGTGGAGCAGGTCCATCTTGTCGGCCAGGTCATGGAGCTTCACCCGGATGGCCAGCGTATCCTGCATCACCCGGTCGATGTACTGGTCATAATCCTCTTCGGGCCGGCGGCTGATGTGCTCCAGCGCCTTGAGGACCCGCGGGGGGAACTCCTTCTTCGCCAGGTCCTCGATGGTGAGGGTGCTCCGTTCCAGCACATCGTGGATCGCACCCAGCACCTGCTCCTCCTTGTCATGCCCGCGCATCATCACACGCATCACATGCAGGATGTACGGCTTGTTGAAGCGGTCCACCTGGCCCTTGTGCACCTTGGCGGCCAGTCGGATCGCGCGTTCCAGCAGGTCATCCATGTCCGATCCTTATTGCCCGACGGTGATGCGCAGGTCGAGGGCCTTCGGGTCCTTCATGATCACGGACCAGTCCGTGCTCAATTTCACCTGCTTCGGGGAGGGATCCTCGCGCACCACGCCATCGGCCACGCCCACCTCACCGATCGCGTTCGCGAAACCGAAGCTGTACTTGTACTGCATGGTGCGCAGGACGCCGCTCATGTCCGTGGTGTCCTCCGAGCCACCGTCGCCGGCCATGTCGGATCCGAGCTCGGTGGCGAACCGGTTGGTGCGGCGCACGAGCGTGTTGCCCTCCCATGTGAAGAACGCGTGCTTCGCACCGGTGCTGTCCGGCATGATCACGTTCAGGGCCTCGTTCAATGCGTTCACATCGGCGAACCGGAAGCTCAATCGCTGGATGTAGCCATCCTTCTCCTCCTTCACCTTCACCTTCGAGATGCCTTTGATCCCCTTGATGGCCTGCATCTCATCCTTCATGTCCATCTCACCAAGGCCGTCCTTGCCCTTGCCTTCTGAAAGCCCTTCCATCGACTTCATGAGCTCGGCGAACGTGCTGAGGTCGATCACATACTCCATGGTGCCGCTGCCATCCTTCTTGAAGGTGTAGTTCTCCTCGATGGTGATGCAGCCGGCGAACAGGAGCACCAGGGCCACCGGCCACCACGTGCGTATATAGGTCGGGAAGCGCATGGGCTCTGTTGACTTGATGGTCCGAAAGTACGCAGCCGGGACCCACGGCCTTGAACGAAGCGGGCCCCTCCTGCTCGGAAGGGCCCGCTTCGCACCTGGAATCGCCGGGATCAGCGGATCATCGGCAGGCGGAACGTGCGCTGCCGGCCGCCGCAGGTGGCGCGCAGGAAATAGATGCCCGCCGGAAGGTCCTGAACATCGACGGTGAACCGACCCGAGGACCCGCGCGCCTGACGCGAGACCACCATCTTTCCCGTGGCATCGATCACATCGGCCTGCAGCGCGGATGAACCATCCACCTGCCATTGGACCACGAACTGTCCACCTTCGCACCAGGCCGTGATGCCGGCGGCGGTCTGCTCCGCAATGGCGGTGGTGATGGACACGGCCACGTCGTGGGTGACGATCGCACTGCAATCACCGTTCTCCACCGTCAGCGTCACCGTGTACAGGCCCGGTTGCATGTAGCTGTGCACCGGCTCTCCCTCATTGCTCTGCGTGCCGTCGCCGAGGTCCCAGGTGTACTGAAGTCCGTAGGTGGAGCTGTTGAAGAAGTCGACCGGCTCGTTGGTCAGCACGGAAGCGGGCGTGGCCTCGAATTCGGCCACGGGATCCATGCCGGCTTCGACCATGATGCCGTTGACGGTGCTCGTGCAACCTTTGGCGTCGGTCACCGTGGCCGAATAGCTGCCCACCGGAAGGTCCGTGAGCTCCGCTCCCGTACCACCGTTGGACCAAGCCACCATGTAGGGCGCCGTTCCGCCGGTCACCATGGCCTCGAGCATGCCATCGGTAGCGACGGCGCAGGAGGTGGCGGTGCTGGACACCTGCGTTCCCAGGATGGTGGGCTCGAGCACCTCGACGAGACCGGTGATCGCACCACAGCCGGTGCCGCCGTCCACCGTGACCATGTAGTTGCCCGGGGCCAGGTCCGTGAACGTGTGGGTCGAAGCCGTGGTCACCTGGTCCAGCACGTTGCCGAACATGTCGGCCAGGGTGTAATCCCATGGTCCGTTGCCGGTACCGTTCACCTCGATGCGGCCATCCGCTGCTCCGGCGCAGGTCACATCCTGCTTCACCTGCTCGATGGGGGCTCCCACATGCAGCACGAAACGCGCCGGCTGCACCGGGTCCGCGGCAAGCAGGTCGAAGGTGTACGAGGCGCCTTCGGACAGCACCGTGGTGATGCCGGTGTGAAGGTCCTCCAGGCTCAGGCAGGCGCGACCGCCGAGGTCGAAGAGGTCGCTCACTGTGATGGTATGCTGGCCGTCCACCTCGGCGTCCACCGTCACTTCGATGTCCACGGCACCGGTGAGCGGGCCGAAGGCATTGATGGCCATCGACGCCCCGTCAGCCGTGTTCGAGGCGATCGTCACGGCCTCCGGATGAACGAACGGGAACTTGTCCACGTCGTTGCTACCGGCCACCGGTTCGCCGTTGATGAACTGGATGATGGCCTCGTCCGCACGCGCGGTGGCGGTGTTGGCCAACCGAAGGCGCACGATGGGACGCGTCTCCTGCTCCTGGCTGAAGATGCCGCCGTTGATCGGCTCAAGCACTTTGGCAGCCTCGCTTACCGTCGTGGTGATGGCCGGGCCATTGGCCTTCAACCAGAAACCCTGGCTGCTCTGGATGTTGCCGTTCGCCCCCAAGGTGCCCAGGTTGTTGGCCTCGTCCCAAACGGCGTTCGTACCGCTGCCGGGGTCGTAGATGTAATAGAAGTTCGCCACGTCAGCCCCGCGCGCCACGAGGCTGAAGTCGATGGGCGAAGGCACCGGATTGCCCACCAGGTTCAGCCCATCCACCGAGGGATGGCCGCTGTTGGTCCAGGTCATGGGCAGCGTAAAGGGCGTGCTCGCTATTTGGGGAGGCCCCTTCACATCGATGGTGAAGGCCTGGGTGGTGAAGTAGTTGTCGCCGCTCCATGCAGAGAAGCCTTGTCCGACGGTGATCGCATCGGTGATGTTGCCGATGCCGATGAGCCCGGCACCGCTCCCGCCTCCCGGGTTCGTTTCGTCGTACTTCCGGATGCTCGGCCACAGCACGTTGTTCTGGTAGAAGTTCGGGTAGTGCGAACCAGGGAAACCGGCCGTGTAGAAATCATCCTTCCATGCCCAGAAGGTTCGGCCCTGGATCGGGCAGGAAAGCAGGCGCCAATCGGTGTTCCCGGCCGGGATGTAGCGCTCCAACAGGAGGTCGCCGACGTAGCTCGCCGATGCGCCCACCGTGCCGAGGCGCGCCGTGGCGCTGGGCCCACTGCGCAAGGCTACGAGGTTGCCGTTCGCATCGAACGCTCCCTGGGTGAGCTGCAAGGTGCCGGTGAGGTTCACCGTATCGATGCCCACCACCAGACCGCCTCCGTTCACGGTGAGGTCGGCCACGGAGAGGCTCGTCTGGCTGCCGCTCATCGAACAGCTCGCAGTGCTCCGGATCCGGATGTGATCATCGGCGGCGGTCACCGGCCCATCGAGCGTGAACGAACTGCCGTGGATGTCCACCGTGGCCGTGCCACCCAGCGCGAGCGCCCCTCCGGTCTCCACCATCAGGTCCCGCACGGCGATGGTTGAGCCCGCTGTCGTCACCGTGTGGCCGTTCTGAACCACCATCGACTTGTTCTTGGAGAACGTGACCGTGGACGGTGCGGGTGAACCTGTCCGCGCCGTGCTCCAGGTGGCCGTGGCCTCACTGCCGTTCGCCCGGCTGTAATACACCTGCGAGCAGAGCGTTCCGGTCAATTGGATATCGTCGATGTTCCAGATCTCGGTATTGTCGTTGTTCCGGGCCACGACCTTCAGCTCGACCGAGGTCGTTCCGTTCGGAACGGAGATCTGCACCTGGGCGTAGATGTTACCGGCAAGGTTCGAGGTGTAGTTCACCGGCGTGCCGGCGGTACCAGTGGCGATCACGGTGCCGCCGGAATAACCCCAACGGCCATTGCTGTTGCCGCTGATGCGCACATCCGGATCCAGCGGGAAGGCACCGCCGTTCAACGAGACATAGAACGCCACCGAGTCGCCCGCATCGGCGCCACCGGTCGCGGAGCTGGAGGTGCTCGACAGGCGGGCTGAAAGGATGATGTTGGACCAATCCTGAACGTCCGCGGCGGCGAGCTGCAAGGTGGCGGTCGCGTTCCTCACCTGCCAGGAGGAGCTTCCGTTGTAGATGCGTTGGTTGGCGGGCGTATCGCCCGCGCCGGCGTTGGTGCTCACGTTGGCACCACCGGTGGTGATGGACAGGTTGTCGTTCACCCCTCCGTCGAAGGCCTGGCCCGTGGCCGGTCCGGGACCGGTCTCATCGTCGTCGACCGTCAGGGTGAAGGTGTTCGGACGGCCGATCCCGGCAGTGCCGATGCCACCGGTGGCGTTCTGAAGACCGAGCACGATGGTCGCATCCCCGTCGCAATCCCCGTTGTCCGTGATGGTGATCGTCTGGCTCTGGTTGGCCAGGCTGCCCCCGGGGAAGGTCAGCGTCTGCGTGGTGTAGTTGTTGATGCGCGCGGCCGGACCGCTGGTGAGCACGAGGTCCACCGAGGTGGAGAGCACCGGGTCGGGATTGATGATGGAGGCCGTTATAGAGGTGGTACCACTGTTCTCGCCGGCCGTGGTGCTGGAGCTTGTCAGGCGCACCATGGTCCAAGCGCGGCCTGTGACGCTGATGTCATCCAGCGCGATCTCGTCCCAGTTACCGCTGCCACCCGCGGTGCCAAGGGCCCAGCGGATGTAGAAGAAGCCGTTGTTCGGCACGTTCACCCCGGTGATGGTGGTACTGCGGGCATTGGCCACCCAGGACGTGCCAACGAGCGGCCCGGGGGTGGTCAGGTCCAGCGCAGGAACGCTCGTGTAGGTCGTGTTGTCATCGGAGTAGCGCAGGTTGAACGTGGAGGAGCGGTCCTCGTCGTTCCGGTAGTAGGCGTTGTAGGAGATGTCGAACGCGGTGAGGGTGCTGCCCGTCGTGTTCCGTACGCGCAGGGTGATCGTTCCCGGGTTGGCATCGGTGGCCGCCTGCTGGAAGCCCAGCGCACGCCCCGTGATCCCGGCTCCACCGAACGACCAGATGCCGCCCACGGCGATGGGCAGGTTGCCGGGCGCCGTGGTCCCGCGGGTATAGTCCGTGCTCGCCGTGGTCCGCGTTCCACCGAACGCCAGGGAACCATCGCTCCAGCCCGTGCTGGCCCAAGCATCCGAATCCAGCCGGCCGGAAGTGGGCGTCGGCTGGAAACCGGAGCCTGCGAACGCGCCATTCGATACACCGCTCACGGTCCCATCGAAGTTGATGGTGTAGGGGGTGTTGACGGCCGACACGTTCAACTGGGCCTTCAACGCCAGCGGACAAACGATGGTGGCGAGGGCGACCAGAGCCCCGGCCTTCGCACGAATCAAGGAGTAGGAACGATCCATGTAGCTACATTTTGGGGGCAGGCACAGGCAAGCCGACCCTTTTTTGAGGAGTGGTCAAACTTACATAATCGCTCTGTGCGCAAAGTCCTTGCGCACAGGAAGTTTCCCACAGCCTTCAAGAGCGCGGAGACACCTCGCTCACAGGGGCAAACGCCCCTGCTGTTCCATGGCGAGACGCAGGTGCCCCACCTCCTTGCGCAGCTCCACCACGCTCTTGGCCAGCTCGTCCCGGCTCAGGTTCGGTTCGGGCAGCTCGCTGCTGATGAAGTGCACGAACTTCCAAACCTCCAGCACGTTGCCCACCGGCACCTCGTAAGGCGCGTACAGCGGGTTGGTGCTGCAAAGCAGGAGCGTACCCTTGTCCTTCAGCTGGTTATACACCACCTTGAACACGATGCCGTCGTCCTTGGTCACCACGATGTAGGGCTGGCCGTCGCGCAGGGTCTGCCAGTTCTGGACATACTCCCCGGTCACCCAGGACCCGTCGGCCACCGGGGGCATGCTGTCGCCGCTGATCTGGAAGGTGCGGTACTTGCGGTCCCGGGCCAGGAAGGGCATTTGGAAGGTGGGCAGGATGCTGATGTACTCCGGATCGGCGTAGCCGAGGGCGTACCCGGCCTTGGCCTTCTCGGGCACCAGCTCCACGTTCTCGCGGTCCTCCCGGTCCACCGTGGTGGCCAGCACCCGCAACCGGCGCCCGCTGAGGTCGATGTCGCCGCCCCGCTCCAGGATGCCCAGCTGGCTCTCGCTCAGGGCCGTCAGGTCATCCTTCAGCAGCTTGTCGATGCTCACCTTGAAGTACTCGCTCATGCGCACCAGCAGGTCGAACGAAGGCTCGGCGCTGCCGTTCTCATACCCGCTGTAGCTGGAGCGTTTCACGTCGAGGGCGATGGCCGTCTCCTCCTGGGAACGGCCGCGGCGTTGGCGGAGGAGCTTCAGGTTGGTTCCGAAAACAGGGCTTGCCATGGTGGTACCGGTTGTTCGTTCGTTCAGTTGTCGGTGGGCTTGTATCCGATCACGCCTTCATGACCCCCTGTTGCATTGCCAGGGTTCTCATCATTGCGTCGACCGATTTCCCGACAGGCAAATGTAATGACTAATTTATCGGATGCAAATTGACGTGTATTCCGTCATTGTGATGAACCTATGGAACGGACCATCCTCCACCTGGACCTGAACACCTTCTTCGTGAGCGTGGAGCGGCTGCACGATACCCGGCTGATCGGCAGGCCGGTGCTGATCGGGGCCGACAGCGACCGGGGTGTGGTGGCCAGCTGCAGCTACGAGGCGCGGGCCTTCGGTGTGCGCAGCGCCATGCCCATGCGCATGGCCAAGCAGCTGTGTCCCGAGGCCATCATCCTGCGGGGCGACAGCGGGGCCTACCTGAAGAAGAGCGACGAGGTGACCGAGGTGATCCGGGCGCACGTACCCCTCTTCGAGAAGAGCAGCGTGGACGAGTTCTACGTGGACCTCACGGGCACCGACCGCTTCTTCGGGGCGTGGAAACTGGCCGGGGAGCTGCGCGACCGCATCGCCCACGAGACCGGGCTGGCCAACAGCATCGGGCTCAGCATCAACAAGACGGTGAGCAAGGTGGCCACCGGCGAGGCCAAGCAGGGCCCGGGGGCATTGCAGGTGCCCCGGGGCACCGAGAAGCCCTTCCTGGCCCCCATGCCCATCGAGCGCATCCCCGGCGTGGGCGAACGCACGGCGCACCTGCTGCGCAGCATGGGCGTGATGCGCATCCACACCCTGCAGGAGGTGCCCATCGAACTGCTGCAACGGCTCCTGGGCGAGCACGGGCCCGTGCTGTGGCGAAAGGCCAACGGCATCGACAACAGCCCCGTGATCGCCTGGCACGAGCGCAAGAGCATCAGCACCGAGCGCACCTTCGAGCGCGATACCATCGACCTGGTGAAGCTGCGCGGCATGGTCACCGCCATGGCCGAAAGCCTCGCCTTCCAACTGCGCAAGGGCGGCAAGCTCACCAGCTGCGTGGCCGTGAAGATCCGCTATGCCGACATGAACACGCACACACGGCAGCAGCGCATCCCCTACACCGCGTGCGACCACATCATCCTGCCCGTGGTGCACGACCTGTTCCGCGCGCTGTACGACCGGCGCCAGCGCATCCGCCTGGTGGGCGTGCGCTTCAGCCACCTGGTGGGCGGCGGGCACCAGATGGACGCCTTCACCGACACGCAGGAGGCCATGGACCTCTACCAGGCCATGGACAGGATCCGCAAGCGCTTCGGCGACCGCACCGTGATGCGCGCCAGCGGCATGGATGCGAAGAGCATCGGCCGCATGGACGACCCGTTCGACGGGCAGGCGCCGGTGCTGCTGGCGAACAGGCGGACGTGAGCAAGTATCAGGTCACAAGTTCCAAGACACAAGGCAGCAAGCTGCGTGCATGAGACAGACCTTGATCACTTGACACTTGGGCCTTGGAGCTTGTGTCTTGCTACACCGGCTCGAAATGCGCGGTGAAGTGCCGCAGGAAGCGCGGTTCCTTGGTGATGCGGAAGCCCGTGGCCCGGTCACGCTCCTTCACCACGCGTTCGAAGCTCTGCACCACGTGGTCGATGTGGCTCTGGGTGTACACGCGCCGCGGGATGGCCAGGCGCACCAGGTCCATGGCGGCGGGGATGAGCGTGCCGGCCTCGTCGTACTTGCCGAACATCACCGAGCCCACCTCCACGCAGCGGATGCCGCCGATGCGGTACAGCTCGCACACCAGCGCCTGGCCCGGGTACAGGTCCACTGCGACGTGCGGGTAAAGCGAGCGCGCGTCCACGTACACCGCATGGCCG
>JBGAGX010000027.1:0-49004 GCA_044226515.1 Flavobacteriales bacterium
CCATGGTCGAGGGCACACATGACCATGGTCGAGGGCACATATGACCATGGTCGAGGGCACATATGACCATGGTCGAGGGCACATATGACCAACATGGAGGGCGACCATGATCAACATGGACCCGGTCCTTCACCCTGTTCACCGGCTCTTTCGCTATGGAACGTGCTTTTCACATTGGAAAGAAGCGGGCGCGGTGGCCCACCATCGCGGCAGCCTGGCCCTGCACCGGCTTTCGTTTGGGCAAACCGGGCCGGGGATACTGGCCTTCGTTCGAAGCCCGGCCTACAAAGGGATGGCACATGCCAGAGGCCGGTGGTACTTTCCAAGCCACCCGGCATCCGGCAGCCCTCTTCACGGCGTTGGCGGATCCTTCGCGGAGCCTCAGGATGACAGTTTTGGATGGGGCTGCCCCCACATCTGTCATGCTGAGGAACGAAGCATCTATCAACGGACACCAGTCAAAGGCAGCCCCACCACCCACCAGCCTTCACCGTCCGTCAAGCGCAACGGCACGCCCCCCGGTTGTGGCCGGGCCGCCGCCTATCTTGCCCGCCGTTGGAACCACCACGCGCATGAAGCACCGTACGGCCCACCTGTGGGCCTCCCTTTTCTTCCCGCTGGCCCTGCTGGCGCAGACGCCCTATTCGTACACCGTTCCCGGCCAGTTCCAAGGGGTGAACTACTGGACGAACTTCACCTTCCCGGCCACCCCGCCCACCACGGGCGGCGGCACGCTCACCTTCCAATGGCTCGCCTGCTGGCAGCCCGGTTTCTCGGCCAGCACGGTGGAGATGCAGTTCAACACCAGCGGTGGCTGGGTAACGGTGGCCAGCGGCAGCAGCGCGGTGGAATGCACCTACTCCACGGTGAACGCCACCATTGCGGGCACGGTGCTGGCCGACGCCATCGCCTTCGGCAATGGCAGCGTGCTGGCGCGCGTGGATGCGAACGACGGCTGCCAGGCCGGTGTGGGCTGCACGTTCTACAACGACCCGGTGGTCACCGGCATCACCCTGAGCTACACGGCGCACGCGGCCAACTTCAGCGCGCCCGACCCCACCGTGTGCCCCGGGGCCACCGTATCCTTCACCGATGCCAGCCTCAACACGCCCAGCAGCTACGAATGGCATTTCCCGGGCGGCACGCCGGGCACCTCCGCACAGCAGAACCCCGTGGTGCAGTACGCCGCACCGGGCACCTACGACGTGACCCTGATCGTGGTGACGGCGGACGGCCCGGACACCCTGGTGCGGCCCGGCTATGTGACGGTGTATGCCCCGCCCGCCGCCAACGCGGGGGTGGATGAGACCGTGTGCGCCGGTGCGAGCGCACAACTGCAGGCCAGTGGTGGGGTGAGCTACCAGTGGTTCCCGGCCACGGCCCTGAGCAGCGCCACGATAGCCGCCCCCGTGGCCACGCCCAGCAGCACCACCAGCTACACCGTGCTGGTGACCGATGGCAACGGCTGCCAGGCCAGCGACTACATGATCCTGACGGTGCAACCGCTGCCCACGGTGGTGGCGAGCGCGGGCAACAACACCATCTGCCTGGGGGATACGGCCTACATCGTGGCCGTGGGCGCGCAGCTCTACCAATGGAGCCCCAACCTGTTCCTGAGCAGCACCAGCGGTGCCGCGGTCTTCGCCTGGCCCACCAGCACCTTCAGCTGGACGGTGACCGGCACGGATGGCGTGGGCTGCACGAACGACACCACCATCACCCTTACGGTGCAGCCGCCGCCGCCCGGCCCCACGGTGAGCATCAACGGTGCCGAGGTGACCACCGCCGCCGCGGCCGGCTACCAGTGGTACCTGAACGGACAGGCCATCCCCGGTGCCACGGCCCAGAGCTGGACACCCCTGGTGAACGGCAACTACAGCGTGGCCATTACCGATGCCAACGGCTGCAGCAGCCAGGGCCTGCCGCTGTACTACGGCACAGTGGGCATGGCCGAAGCCACCGGGCCTGCGCTTCACCTGTACCCACGACCGGTGCAGGATGCGCTGCGGGTGGACGGCCTTGTGGCCCCCACTGCCGCGCGCCTGCTGGATGCGCGCGGGCGGCTCGCCTGGCAGGGCACCCTGTCCGCCGGTACCGCCACGGTGCCCATGGGCGGCCTGAGCAGCGGTGCGTACATCCTGGTGGTGGGCACCGAAGCACCGCAGCGCTTCGCCGTGGTGAAGGAGTAGGTCCACCGCAGGCACCCCGCGAGCCCGCCCGAGCCTGCGCGTCGAGGCCTGTTCGAGCTTCAAGGCCCAAGGGACAAGGCTTACGTCCTGCCCGCTGGCAGGATGCCGGTGCCCGTGTGATGGCACAGGCTGACCCCTAGGTCTGCCGCAGGGTCACCGTTCTCGGGACCCTGTGGATGCGCGGGCTGCCCACCACAACTGTCACCCTGAGCCTGTCGAAGGGTGTCATGCTGAGCCCCGGAACATCTCCTAACGGACAACTGTCCAAGGCAGCCCCCTTTACTGCGGTGGCAGCACCCGTTCACACGACCGCACCGATCGGCCGTGTTCGGATGCGGGCCGCGCACTACCTTGGACCAACACCCCCGCACGAATGGCCCGCTGGCTCGCATGCATCCTGCTCACCCTGTTGACATGGCCCTTGCTGGCGCAAACGCCTGCGCCGGAGGAGGCACTGCTGGCGCGGAAATGGAAGCTGGGCTATTACGTGGAGGCTGGTGAACGCATCGCCCCCGCACCCGAACAACGGAACGATGTGATGGACTTCCATGCGGACCATACCGTGGTGAGCGTGGAGGCCGGTGGCACCCAGCACGGCACCTGGAGCTACGACGGTGCCGCCAAACAGCTGGTGGTGGTGGACAAGGCCACCCGCGAGCGCGCGGTGCTGAAGGTGGTGGCGCTGGATGCGCAGCATTGCACCCTTGAGTTCAAGGACCCCGACGGGGTGGTGCTGCGCATGCACATGGTGCCCGCGGAACAATGACCGCTATCCACCGGCCGGATGCCCGCGGCCCGATCGGCCATAGGTCCGGGTCTTACCTTGCCCGGACCGTGAACACGGACACACCCGGCAGCACGATCGCCCCGCCCACGCAGAAGGCCCCGCGCCTCTTCAAGCCGCTGTGCGTCCTCACCATCCTCGGCAACATGCTGCTCATCATCATCAACCTCTTCAAGGCCGGCATGTTGTGGGTGGGCAGTGAGGACGGCCGAGTGGGGCAGGGCGCCGTTGTACCGCTGAACACCCTGATGGTGGTGGTGATCCTTACCTGCGTGGGGGCAGTGCTGGGCGCCGCGTTGATGCTGGGGGGCAGGCGGCTGGGCCTCCACATCTACACGGTATCCAACATCGTGCACGTGCTCGCCACCTTCGGCGTGATGCTGCTGTGGATCATGACGGTCTATTTCTTCTTCGTGGGCGTGCTGCTCTTCTTCTACTGCTTCATCCCGGTGGGCTTCCTGCTCTACTTCCGCCGGAACGGGGCGTGGCTGGGTTGATGGGTGCATGGCCGGTCAGCGGGATGGGGTGGCTGCCCTTCGACCCTTCGACCCTTCGAGTGCCTCAGGGTCCTCAGGGTGCTCAGGGCACAGTGTTCCGGGGTGGCTGCCCTTCGAGAGCCTCAGGGCACAGTTTCCGGGGTGGCTGAGGGTCTCGAAGCCACCCTACCCGGATCTCCGGATGTTCAGGGCTCCGGATGACAGTACGGTAAGGGCTGCCTCCACGGTTGTTACCCTGAGCGGATGCGCTGCTACCTTGCTGCCATGCATCACTCCATGAGCACCAAGGTCCTGCTGCTGTCCGCAGGGCTGTGCACCGCGGCACTGTGCCACGCCCAAACGGCCACCATCCCCGTGCGCGACAACCTCACCGTGGAGGGCATACCGCCCCTACCCCTGAGCCTGGTGAGCGAGGTGCGCGCCTACACGGAATCGCGGGGCGCGGGCCTGGCCGACTGGCACCCGTTACGCAAGGAGATGCTCATCACCACGCGTTTCGGCAACAGCAACCAGTTCCACCAGGTGAAGTTCCCCGGCGGCGACCGCAAGCAGCTCACCTTTTTCGAGGAGCCGGTGGGCGGCGCCAGCTACGAGCCCAGGCAGGGCAACTACTTCCTTTTCACCAAGGACGTGGGCGGCAACGAGTTCGCGCAGCTGTACCGCTTCGACATGGCCACGAGCAAGGTGACGCTGCTCACCGACGGCAAGCGCTCGCAGAACGGGGGCATGGTGTGGAGCCGCAGCAAGGACCGCATCGCCTATGCCAGTACCGCACGCAACGGCAAGGACCGCGACATCCGCGTGATGGACCCGCTGGACCCCGCCACCGACAAAGTGGTGGCGGAGAATACGGGCGGCGGCTGGGGCGTGGCCGACTGGAGCCCCGACGACCGGCAGCTGGTGCTCACCGAAGGCCTCAGCGTGAACGAGAGCCGCATTTACCTGCTGGACCTGGCCACCGGTGTGAAGAAGCGCCTGCTGCCCAAGGCCGATGAGCGCACCACCTACCGCGCCGTGGCCTTCACCACCAACGGCAAGGGCCTGTACCTGCTGAGCAACAGCGGCAGCGAGTTCAACCGCCTGTGCCTGTATGACCTGGCCGCCGGCACGCTGAAGACCCTGACGGCCGACATCCCCTGGGACGTGACCGGCACCGAGATGACCGATGATGGCGCCCACCTCGCCTTCACCACCAACGAGAACGGCGCTTCCAAGGCCTACATCCTCACCACCGCCACCGATAAGTACGAGCCCGTGCACGGCCTGCCCGTGGGCCAGGTGGGCGGCCTGCGCTGGACGCGCGATGGCAGCACCCTGGGCCTCACCATCGCCAGCCACGCCAGCACCAGCGACGTGTACGCCTACGAGCGCACCACGGGCAAGCTGTCCCGCTGGACCGAGAGCGAGCTGGGCGGCATGGACGGCAGCGCCCTGCGCGCCCCCGAGCTCATCACCTGGCCCAGCTTCGACAAGCTCGCCATCAGCGGCTACCTGTACAGGCCGCCCGCCACCTTCACCGGCAAGCGTCCGGTGGTGATCAACATCCACGGTGGTCCGGAGGGGCAGTTCACCCCCGGCTTCCTGGGCCGCAACAACTACTTCCTCAACGAGCTGGGCGTGGCGCTGATCTTCCCCAACGTGCGCGGCAGCAGCGGCTACGGCAAGACCTTCCTGGACCTGGACAACGGCTACCTGCGCGAGAATAGCGTGAAGGACATCGGTGCGCTGCTGGACTGGATCGCGAAGCAGCCCGACCTCGACGCCGACCGCGTGATGGTGACCGGCGGCAGCTACGGTGGCTACATGACCCTGGCCTGCGCCTTCCACTACAGCGACCGCATCCGCTGCGCGCTCGATGTGGTGGGCATCTCGCACTTCACCACCTTCCTGAAGAACACCGAGGACTACCGCCGCGACCTGCGCCGCGTGGAGTACGGCGATGAGCGCGACCCGAAGATGGCCGCCTTCCAGGACGCCATCGCGCCCTTGAACCACACCGCCGAGATCAAGAAGCCCCTCTTCATCGTGCAGGGCGGCAACGACCCGCGCGTGCCCGCCTCGGAGGCCATCCAGATGAAGGACCGCATCAAGCAGGGCGGCGGCACCGTGTGGTTCCTGATGGCCAGCGACGAGGGCCACGGCTTCCGCAAGAAGGACAACACCGACTTCCAGTTCTACGCCACCATCGCCTTCATGCGGGAGTACCTGCTGAAGTGAATGACCGGCGGACCAGGGTGCGATCCTTCACGTTCCACCCGAGGTAACGCCCGGATCGCGCCATGATCGTGATCTTGCTCCTTCCCCTGCTGCTGCTGAGCCTTTGCATCTCGGCACTGGTGATCCTGTTCGCTGGCAAGCAAAAACGTGCCGCTGTCACACGCTTCATCGCGCTCTCTTATGCGGTCGGTGCAGGCTTCATGGCCCTTGTGGTGGTCGCTGGCTGGATCCACTACCTGATCACATCGCCCATGAGCGTCGAGCGGCAGGACGTGATCGGCACCTACCACATCGACCGGGACATGTTCGCCGGACCAGCGGCTGAGTGGCAGCACGATCATTTCACGCTGGAGATCACGGCGTCGGATTCGGTGGTCCTGCGCTCCCAGGACCTGCATGGCCATTGGCACAGCTTCGCGCGTTCGATCACCCCGGTCCAGGGCGTGTACTCGTACCTGTGGAAATTCCCGGTGGAAGGCGACAGCACCGCGCACCACATCCTGGCGAACACCCCCACCCTGCACCGGCAGCAATGGAGTTTCTACTACGCGTTCCGCTCACCGCGCTTCGGCAACGTGTTCTTTCGCAAGGACGACTGAGGCGGCCTCGCAAGGCCCACCTACCTTGGCCGAACACCGAACCCCCATGGAACCCACCCCCGAACAACAAGCCGTGCTGAACGGCATCGCCGGTGAACTGGCACGCGGCAAGCGGCCCGCACAGGTGATCGATGGCCTGGCCGCCGCCGGCATGGACAAGGGCGATGCGATCAAGCTGGTGTTCAAGGTGGAGGAGCTGGTGGGCGAGGCGAAGCGCAAGCAGGCGCGCAAGAAGATGATCACCGGTGCGCTGTGGTGCGGCGGAGGCTGCCTGGTCACCATCTTCACCTACGCGGCGGCCAGCCGCAGCGGTGGCGGTGGCTACGTGGTGGCCTGGGGCGCGATCATCTTCGGGGCCTGGCAGATGATCCAGGCCGCCATGGGCGGGGATTGACGGCCGCCGGCATCCCGCTCAACGTCCCTGCGTCTTTCCTTGGAACGAACTTCGGGTATGACACGGAACACCCTCCTCTGCTTGGTGTGCGCCCTGGCGCTCACCGGCGCACGCGCGCAACTGGTAACGGACGCGTGGGCGCTCTCGGGCACCCTGACCGAAGCCACCACCGCGCTGCGCCCGCTGAGCACGGGTGCCCTTATCGCCACCCTGCACCTGCAAGGCACCGTGATGCTCGGCAACGACACGCTGGGGCCGGGCGGATCCTACCTGGTGCGCCTGGGCAACGGCGGCACGGTGGATTGGTGGCGCCCTGTGGGCGACCCGCTGCTGCTGCCCTACTACCTGCGCCGATCGGCCCTGTGCGTGGGCGCGGACGACACCATCCGCTTCGTGGGCACCATCACCACCAGTGGTACGGTGGGCGACACCGTGCTCACCAGCCCGGGCATCGGCCTTTTCCTGGCCACCTTCACCCCCACCGGCGACCTGGTGCGTGTGCGCCTGATCGGCCAGGGGCTGAGGCCCGTTGCGCTGGAGGAGACCGCCAGCGGCGACCTGGTGCTGGGCTGCAACACCATGCAGAACACCTTCACCGTGGGCACCACCACCCTCACCACCTACGGCGACCAGGGCGCGGACATGGTGGTGGTGCGCATGGACCGGACCGGAACGGTGCAGTGGTACGACCAAGCCGGCGGGCCGGGCTTCTACACGGACAACCTGAGCGACCTGGCCGTGCACCCCGATGGCGCGGTATCCATCACCGGGCACATCCGCAGCAACGCGCAGATCGGCGGGCTTACGCAAACGGTGCCCACCATCAACCCGAACGGCTTCGTGGCGCGCTACGCACCGAACGGCGCGGGCCAGTGGGTGACCATGCTCGGCTACGAGCCGGAGGCCGTGGGCGCCGACGGGACCGGGCACACCTATGCGGTCGGCTACGGCGGCAGCTACATCGACCCCAACGACGTCGTGAGCGGCAACCCGGCCGCCTGGCATTACCTGGCCCGCCTGGACAGCACGGGCGATGTGAACTGGGTGCTGCTGCCGGACGACAACAACGTCGGGCGTGCGCACGACCTGTGGGTGAACGCCGCGGGCGATTGCTGGGTGGCCGGCTACCACAGCAGTGCGGTGAGCATCGGCGGGATCGCCGCCTCCGCACCGGGCGCCGAGGCCATGCTGGTGTACCACGTGAACCATGCGGGCGCCGTGCAATGGGTGCGGCTCGATGGTTCCACCAACGGCACCAGCGCCATGCAGGCCACCTGCGTGACCGTTCGCGACAGCTGCGACCTGGCCATCGGCGGCTACTTCACCACCAGCGGTGCATGGGCGTTGGATGGCTTCCCCATGCCCACCAGCACCTACCAGGATGCGGTGGTGGCCCGGCTGGACGGATGCACCTTGACCACCGCCCTGCCTGCCACCGATGTGGCACCGGCCCTGCTGTTGCGACCCGACCCGGCGGGGGACGGCTGCGTGGTGCTGTGGAACGGCACCTCCCCGGGCACCCTGCTGGTGCTCGATGCCATGGGCAGGCTGCTCTTCAGCGGCTCCATCGCACCCGGCACAACGCTCCGGGTCCCCATGGCGCGGCCCGGCCTGCACCTGGTCACCGTGCTCTCCGCGACAGGGAGGAGCACGCAGCGTTGGATGTCCCTGCCCTACTGATCCGGGCCCAGGTGGGCGGCAACGGCCAATGCCGGTTCAGAGCAGGCTGCCCGCCAGCAACTTCAGCTGCAGCTCGCTCAGCTTGGCCTCGTAGCGCGCCACCAGCAGGCGCTGTTCGGCCTGCAGGTAGCCCAGCTGCACATCGCGCAGTTCCAGCGCGGTGAGCATGCCCAGGCGGTAGCTCTCCAGCGCCACGTCCACCTGGGTGCGCACGCCCACCAGCTGCTCCTGCTCCAGCATTTCGCGTTGCAGGGCGGTGGTGTGCGTGTTCCAGGCGTTCAGCACGCTCTCCTCCACGGTGAGGCGCACCTGCTCGGTGCGTTCGGCCGCCTGCATGCGCTGCAGGGCGGCCACGTCGCGCTGGTTGCGCAGGCGGCCACCGTCGAACAGGGGCACGCTGAGGCGGGCGCCCATGTCGGGCCCCAGGCTCTGGTTGCTCTGCAGCACGCCCACCGCACTGCTGCTCCGCGTGTAACCGTAGTTGGCGTACACATCGAAGCGCGGCAGCATGGCGCCGCGCAGCTCCTTCACGTACAGGTCGGCCGCGATCCGGTCCTGGCGGGCGATCAGCAGGGTGCTGTTGGCCTGGCGCGCCTGCTGCAGCAGCTGCGCACGGTCCAGCGGGCCGTGCGCGGGGATCTCGGCCATCACCTCCAAGGGTGCGGCCGGGTCCATGCCGAGCAGCCGGTTCAACCGGGCGGCGCCGGTGGCATCGCGCAGCAGCAGGTCCATCACGTTCGCACTGTCCGCGCTCATGTCCAGCCGGGCCTGCACCACGGCCACGGCGCTGGCGGTGCCGATGCGCTCGGCCGCCTCGACGATGCGCAGGCGTTCGCGCGAGATGCCGAGCACCTCGCGGCCGATGGCGATGCCCTTGCGCAGCTGCACGAGCTCGTAGTACGCGGCGAGCACCTCGTAGGCGGTGGCCTCCACCTGCTGCCGCAGCTGCAGCTCACCGGCCTGTTCCAGCACGTCAAGCCGGTCCTTGCTGGCGAACATGGCCAGGCCGTCGAACACCGTCCAGTTGAGGCGCACGGCGCCATCGAGCACGCGGGCGTTGGCGTTGCTCACCTCGCGCACATCGCCGCTGAAGAAGGTCTGCTTGGTGCCGCTCACGTCCACGCCGTAGGATCCCACCGCGTCCACCGTGGGCAGCATGCCGGCCTGGCCGGGGGTGTTCTGCGTGGCGGCCACCTGCGCATCGAGGCGTGCGATGCGGATGCCGTGGTTGTGCTCCAGGGCCAGACGCACGGCCTCCTCCGGGGTGAGCACGAGCTGGGCGCCGGCGGTGAACGCGTGCAGGAGCAGGAAGAGGCAGGCGAGGGTCCTCATGCGTGCGGATCGGCTTGGTGCGCGGCGGGGCCCTTGCGCTCGCGCGAGAGGTAGCTGTACAGGGCGGGCACCACGTAGAGGGTGAGCACCAGGGCGAAGATGAGCCCGCCGATGATGGCGATGCCCATGGGCACGCGGCTCTTGGCGGCGGCGCCCAGGCCGAGCGCGATGGGCAGCGCGCCCAGCACGGTGGCGAGGCTGGTCATGAGGATGGGGCGGAAGCGCTGCGCGGCGGCGTCCACCACGGCGTCCAGCTTCCGCAGGCCCTGCCCCTTGCGCTGGTTGGCGAACTCCACGATGAGGATGCCGTTCTTCACCACCAGGCCGATGAGCACGATGGCGCCGATCTCGGAGAAGATGTTGAGCGTGTGCCCGAAGATCCACAGGCTGAGCACGGCGCCGGTGCCCGCGAGGAACACGGTGCTGATCACCACCACGGGATCCGTCCAGCTCTCGAACTGGGCGGCGAGGATGAGGAAGATGAGCACGATGGCGAGCACCAGGGCGAACCAGATGCTGCTGCCGCTCTCGGCGAACTCCTTGCTCACCCCGGCGAGCGAGGTGCTGAAGCTGTCGTCGAGCACCTCCTGCTTGATGCGGTCCATGGCGGCGATGCCGTCGCCGATGGTGTAGCCCTCGGCCACGTCGGCGCTCACGGTGGCGCTCACGTAGCGGTTGTAGCGGAAGAGCTGCGGGGGCGTGCTGCGGTCGCTCAGGCGCACCAGGTTGTCCAGCTGCACCAGCTCGCCCTTGTCGTTGCGCACATAGGCGCTCTTGAGGTCGATGGGCGCATCGCGGTCGGCGCGGTCGGCCTGGCCGATCACCTGGTACTGCTTGCCCTGCATGATGAAGTAGCCGTAGCGCTGGCCGCTGAAGTAGAGCTGCAGCGTTTCGGCGATGTCCTGCATGCTCACGCCCATGGCGCGGGCGCGGTCGCGGTCCACTTCCACGTTGAGCTCGGGCTTGTTGAACTTGAGGTTGAGGTCCACCACGCGGAAGGTCTTGTCCTGCGCGGCCCGTTCCATGAACGTGGGGATCACGGCGCGCAGCCGCTCGAAGTCGGGGGCCTGGATCACGTACTGCACGGGCAGCGACACGAAGCGGCTGCCGCCGATGGTGGGCTCTTGCAGCACGATGCTGCGCGCCAGGTTGAAACGCTGCACCTTGCCCATCACGCTCCGGGCCAGCTCGTCCTGGCTCTTGGTGCGCTGGTCGGGCGGCACCAGGGTCACGCGCACGAAGCCGCTGTTGGTGGCGCTGCTGGTGCCGAAGCCCGGCGCGGTGACGGCGATGATGTTCTGGCGCTCGGGCATGGTGTCCACCACGCCGATGATGTTGCTGATGTACGCGTTCATCAGCTCGTAGCTGGTGCCCTCGGGCGCGGTGCTCTGCACCATGAAGCGGCTCTTGTCCTCGTTGGGGGCGAGCTCGGTCTGCAGCTGCGAAGCGATGCCGGCGGTGAGGCCCAGGCAGACCAGGACGATGGGGAACACCAGCCAGCGCCTGCGCATGAAGCCTTCCAGCGAGCGCCGGTAGCCGTTGCCCAGGCGCTCGAAGAAACGCTCGGTGACGGTGAAGAAGCGGCTGTGCCTCGCCGTGTGCCTCAGCGTGCGGGCGCTCATCATGGGCGTAAGGGTGAGCGACACCACGGCGCTGATGAGCACCGCACCGGCCACCACGATGCCGAACTCGCGGAACAGGCGGCCCGTGAGCCCGCTGAGGAAGATGATGGGCAGGAAGACCGCCGCCAGGGTGACGGTGGTGCTGATGATGGCGAAGGTGATCTCCTTGGAGCCCTCGTGCCCGGCCTTCATCGGGTCCATGCCGCCCTCGATCTTGGCGTAGATGTTCTCCAGCACCACGATGGCATCGTCCACCACGATGCCGGTGGCGAGCACGATGGCGAGCAGGGTGAGGATGTTGATGCTGAAGCCCGCCACGTACATGATGAAGAAGGAGCCGATGAGCGAGATGGGGATGGCCAGCACGGGGATGAGCGTGGTGCGCCAGTCGCGGAGGAAGAGGAAGATGATGAGCACCACCAGGCCGAAGGCGATGAGGATGGTCTCCTCCACCTCGCTGATGGCGGCGCGGATGCCCACGGTGGTGTCCAGCGCCACGGTGTAGCGCAGGTCGGCGGGCAGGTCCTTCTTGATCTGTTCGACCCGCTTGTGGAACGCGTCGGCGATGGCGATGTAGTTGCTGCCGGGCTGGGGGGTGACGGCCACAGCCACCTGGGGCACGCCGCCGTTGCCGCGCAGCAGGGAGCGTTCGTTCTCCGCCCGCAGCTCGGCGCGGCCCACGTCCTTCAGGCGCACCACCGGCCCGCCGTCGTCGCGCAGGATCAGCTCGTTGAACTGCTCGGGGGTGGTGAGGCGGCCCTGCGTGCGGATGCTGAGCTCGGTGCGGAAGCCCTCGATGCGGCCGCTGGGCAGCTCCACGTTCTCGCGGGCCAGCGCATTGCGCACATCCGTGGGCGTGATGCCCAGGCCCGCCATGCGCACGGGATCGAGCAGCAGCTTCATGCTGTACTTCTTCTCGCCCCAGATGTTGATGGCGCTCACGCCGGGGATGGTCTGCAGCCGCTCCTTGAAGATGTCGTTGGCGATCTGGCTCAGCTCCAGCATGCTGCGCTGGTCGCTCTGGATGGTGACGCTGAGGATGGGGTTGCTGTCGGCGTCGCTCTTGGCCACGATGGGCGGGTCCACATCCGCGGGCAGGTTGCGCAGGCTGCGGCTCACGCGGTCGCGCACGTCGTTGGCGGCGGCATCGAGGTCCACGTCGAGCTCGAACTCCACGGTGATGGTGCTGCGGCCGTCGCTGCTCACGCTGGTGAGGGAGCGGATGCCGGCGATGCCGTTGATGTTCTCCTCGAGCACCTCGGTGATCTGGCTCTCGATGATGTCGGCGTTGGCGCCGATGTAGTTGGTGGTCACCGTGATCACCGGCGGGTCCACGCTGGGGTACTCGCGCACGCCCAGGAAGCCGAAGCCGATGGCGCCGAACAGCACGATCAGGATCGAGATCACCGATGCGAGCACCGGGCGGTTGATGCTGACGGAGCTGATGTTCATCGCGCGCTGTCGGCCATGTTCGGAGAGGGGGCGTTGCGGATGGGCTGCACCGGGGCGCCGTCCTTCAGGGCGAGCAGGCCGCTCACGATCACCGTATCGCCGGGCTGCACGCCGCTGGTGAGCTGCACGTCCTCGGCGGTGCGGATGCCGGTCCGCACACGGGCGCTCACGGCCTTGCCGCCCTTCATCAGCAGCACCTTCTGCCCCTGGATGTCGGGCACCAGCGCCTCGGCGGGCACCACCAGGGCATCGTCCATGCGCTCCAGCCGCACGTCCACCCTGGCGAAGGCGCCGGGCAGCAAGCGGCCGCCGCGGTTGTGGGTGCGGGCGCGCACCTTCACCGTGCGGGTGGTGGCGTCCACGCTGGGGTCCACGGCGTACACCTCGGCGGTGTAGTGCGCGGTGTCGCCCTCCAGGAAGAAGTCCACTGCGGTGCCGGTGCGCAGTTCACGCCCATGCCGCTCGGGCACGGCGAACTCGAGCTTGATGGGATCGGTCTGCCGCAGCGTGGCGATGCGGGTGTTGGGGGCCACGTAGCCGCCCTCGCTCACCATGCGCAGGCCCACGGTGCCGGCGAAGGGCGCGCGGATGGTGCACTTGGCCACACGGGCCGAGAGGTCGTCCACATCGGCCTGCAGGGCGGCCATCTGCGTCACGGCGGCATCGTACTGCTCCTGGCTGATGCCCTTCACGGCGAGCAGCTGCTTCTTGCGGGCCTCATCGTCCTGCGCGAGCTTCAGGTTGGCCCCCGCCTTGCGCAGCTGGGCCTGCAGCTCGTCGTCGTTGATGCGCACCAGCACCTGCCCGGCGGCCACCGCACCACCCTCGTTGAAGTTGAGGGCCTGCACGCGGCCGGCCAGCTCGCTCACCAGGTCCACCTCCTCGTTGGCGAGCAGGGTGCCGGTGGTGGTGATCGTGTTGTCCAACTGCACCGGCCGCAGCACGTGCACCTGCACGGCCATGGGCGGCATGGCACCGGCGGCGGCGCCGGGCTGCTCCGCCCCCCCGCAGGAGGCGAGCGTGAACGACAGCAGGATAAGGGAGGTCCACTTCATGGGTTCGTTCGTTTTCCGGTGGCGGCCACCGCGATCGTGGCGCCGCGCAGGTTGTCCACCACCAGCCCCAGCTGCTGCATGAACAGATCGCGCTGCGCCTTGTTCAGGCCCTTCAGCGCCTCCTTGTTGAGCTCCTCGTAGGCCTGGCGGATGGCCTTCACGGCCGGCCGGGCCTTGGGGGTGAGCCGCACGAGGTACTTGCGGCGGTCGCCCGCGCAATCGCAGCGCTCCACGTAGCCGCGCTCCGCCAGGTGGTCCAGCGCGCGGGTCATGCTCACCTTGTCCAGGTCAAGCCGGTCGGCCAGCTCCTGCTGGCTCCACTTGCCGCCTCCCTCCTCGATGGTGAGCAGCACATAGAACCAGTGCGTGAGGTCGAGGCGCGCCAACCGGCCCTGCAGCCGCTCGAAGTAGCGGTTGGCGGCGATGGAGCACCAGTAGCCGATGGAGGAGGCGGGCATGTCCGTTCCGTTCGTAATGGTTACAAATGTAACCGTTCCGTTGCTGAACGAACGGGACGCGTCCGCACGGCGCGTCCCGGGATGGGCGGTTGGCCTGCCTGGGGCCTACTCGGGTACGAAACGCACGGGCAGCACCATCTGGTAGGGCACGGGCTGCCCGGCGGTGCGAGCAGGTTGCTCATAAGGCGGCAGCGCCTGCACGGCCTTCACCGCGGCCTTGTCCAGCAGCGGATGCACACCGCGCTTCACCTTCACGTCCTGGATGGAGCCGTCCACGCCCACCACGTACTGCACGTACACGGTGCCCTGCAGGCCGGCCTCCAGCGCATCCTTGGGGTACTTCAGATGCGCCACCAGGGCCTTGTTGAGGCCCGCATCGCCACCGGGATACCGGGGGTGCTCCTCGGCGATGGTGACGGGGGTGAGCGGCTGCTGCACGGCCGGTGCGGGGGCGGGCGGCGGTACCGGATCGTGCTGCGCGTGCACGGCCAGTGCGAGGCACAGCGGAAGGGCGGTGAGCAGCGGACGGATCATGGTGCAGGATGCTGGGCCCGGAAAGGTAGCACGCCGGGCTCAGGCGGCCCTGGACGAACGCCGGCTCGCCCAGGCGATGCCGTACAGCACCGCCACCAGCACCAGCGGGCCGGCGATGAGCAGCACCCAGCTCACATGGTGCCACGCGGTGACCGCGTAGTACACCGCCAGCGCGCCGAAGAGCAGCGCACCCACCCATTCGCGGCGCCAGGCCAGGGCGATGGTGAGCACGCACACGAAGGTGGGGATGAGGTGCATGAGCAGGGCGATGGCCTTCTCGCGGAAGCCCGCATGCCCTTCGAAGGCATCGAGCGCGAAGAGGCTGATGAAGAGCGTGAACGCGATGGCCAATGCCCTCGGTGACCAGCGCAGGATAGCGCGTCGCAGTTGCATGGATCGAACGGTTGGGTTCCACGAAGCTAGTGCGCCCTCAAGCCGGAACGCGGATGCTGGTTGACCGGTGGATGCGGTCCATGACCGGGCGGACCGGTATTTCGATGGCGGGCGGTGAAGGGGGCCAGGCACCGAGCAGCGCTCCTGCTGCATCTTCACCCCGGCAACCTGCTCCATGCGCACCCTCGCCCCCCTCCTGCTCCTCGCTCTGCACCCGCTGCACGCCCAATGGGCCGTGAGCCACAGCGACCCCGACCGCGCGTGGCAGGACATCCAGTTCATCGACGACCAGACCGGGTACGTGGTGGGCAACGTGCTCAGCACCAACAACGCGGTGCTGCTCACCACCACCGACGGCGGGCTCACGTGGAGCGAGAGCCTGTTGCCGATCCTGAGCCACGCGCAGCGCCTGTCCTTCCTCGACGCCGACACGGGCTACTTGGTCACCGGCGGCGAGCCGGTCCGCCTGCTGCGCACCACCAACGGCGGTGCCAGCTGGCAGGGGCATACGCTGGACAGCTGCTTCCTGGTGATGGGCATGGACCTGCTGGACGGCAACACGGCGATCTACATGAACAACGAAGGGCGCCTGCGCCGCTTCACGAACGGGGGGGCGAACTTCACCTACATCGCCAACGACCTCGCCTCGTGGGGGCTGGTGGATGCGACCGACGCGCAGACGGCCTACCTCGTGGAGGGCGACCACTTCCTGCGCACCGGCGACGGTGGCCTCACGTGGACGGCGCAGCCCGCGGGCCCGGCGAGCGGTGCGCTCCCCTCGGCCTTCGCCTTCACCGACACGCAGCATGGCTTCGCCAGCGCCGACATCAGCGCAGGGCCGAACATCCACCGCACCACCGACGGCGGCACCACCTGGCAGCTCAGCGGTACGGCCAACGCCTGGGTGCTCGCCGCGCGCGGAAGCGCCTGCCTGGCCGCCGCCGCCGACGCCAGCACCATCACCTGGACACCCGATGACGGCGCCACCTGGATCACGGACACCGCACCGGCCACCTTCGCGTACCCGCAGGGCGGCGAGCTCACGCCCGACCACCACGCCTTCCTCATCAGCGACGGCGTCGTGTACAAGCGCGGTTCGCCACTGGCGCTCGGCATCGCGGACGCGGCCGCCTCGACCTGGACCCTGGCGCCGAACCCCGCCACGGACGTTGTGCGCATCAGCGGCCCTTGGAACGGACCACTTCGCGTTGAACTGATCGATCCGCTCGGTCGCACGGTGCTGCGCACCACCACCCTTGGAACGCTCGATCTGTCCACGCTGCCCGCCGGCTCCTACCTCCTGCGCATCGGAACGGAGGCGGGCGTGTTCCTGGGCCGCTTGGTGAAGGCCTGAGCGCACCGTGCGATCTTCGCACGACCGCTGTTCCATCCATGCCGCACCCGAACACCGCCATCGCGCACCGCTGGTTCGACGCCTTCAACGCGCACCACCTGGAGGCCCTGCTGGCCCTGTATGCCGACAATGCCGAGCACTACAGTCCGAAGCTGAAACTGCGTCGGCCGGAAACACAGGGATGGGTGCGCGGCAAGGCCGCCCTGCGCGACTGGTGGCGCGACGCCTTCGACCGCCTGCCCACCCTGCGCTACGAGGTGCTGAAGCTCACCGCCGACGACGAACAGGTCTTCATGGAGTACATCCGCCACGTGGAGGGCGAGCCCGACCTGCGCGTGGGCGAGGTGCTCGAGATCCGGGACGGCATGATCGTGGCCAGCCGGGTGTACCACGGCTGAAGTGACCGACCGTGCGGCACGGTGGCCGCGAACGGGTACCTTCATGAGACCCAAGCCTGCTGCCATGCACCACATCCTACGCCTTCTGCTGGTCCTCCTCCCGCTCACCACCCACGCCCAGCTCCCGGTGCTGTGGGGCATGACCCCCATGGGCGGGGCCGACAACAAGGGCACCATCTTCCGGGTGGACGGCGACGGAACGGACTTCCTGGTGATGCACCATTTCAGCGATGCGGACGGCTACGCGCCCGAGGGCACGCTGTGCCTCGCCTCCAACGGCAAGCTGTACGGCACCACCAACGTGGGCGGTACCGCATCGCCCGCGGCCGGCACCTTGTTCAGCTTCGACCTCGCCACCAGCACCTACACCAAGCTCGTGGACTTCGACATCAGCAACGGCGGCTTCGGCTGGGGCGGCATGATCGCGCACCCCGATGGCAAGCTGTACGGCGCCACCTACGGCGGTGGCGGCAGCGGTGGCAGCATCTTCCGGCTCGACCCCGCGACCGATACCTACACCATCCTCCACCCCCTGGACCAGGCCACCGAAGGCGGCTCCATCAACAACCGCTTGTCCGTCGGCGACGATGGGCTCCTGTACGGTTCCGGCGGAACGGGCGGTGTGAACAACGCCGGCACCCTCTTCCGCTTCGACCCGGGCACCAACACCTTCACCCTGCTGTATGAATTCGACGGGGCGCTCAACGGCCGCACGCCCTACGGGGGCATCACGGACGGCGGCAACGGCTGGTTCTACGGCACCACCTGGGAAGGCGGCAGCGACGACGAAGGCATCCTGTTCAAGTACGCCCCCTCCACCAACACCTTCGTGAAGCTCATCGACTTCACCGGCCCCAACGGGCAGTCGCCCTGGAGCAGCCCGGTGCGGCTGGGGACCGAGCTTTACGGCACCGTCACCTTGGGCGGCGCTGCGGGCGGTGGTTACGTGTACCACCTGGACCCGGCCACCGACGCGATCACCGTGCTGCACGCCTTCAACCTGCTCGATGGGGGCACCCTCTTCGGGAACGTGACCGGCATCGGCACCACGCTCTACGGCGCCGGGTCCTTCGGCGGCACCAACTACCAGGGCACGGTCTACGCCATCGACCCGCTCAGCGGTACGCTCACCACCCTGCACAGCTTCATGGACCCCTCCGACGGCTACTCACCGCGCGGTGATCTGGTGGCGGCCGGCACCGCCATCGTGGGGGTGGAGGAGCGGGCGCCGGAGGCCGGCCTGCACGTGATGCCCAACCCGGCGGACGGCGCGTTCACCGTGGCGGTGCCCGGGGGCGGCGCGAACACCGTGCGGCTGCGCGATGGCCTGGGCCGCATCGTGTACGCCGAACGTGCCGAGGGGACCATGGTGCAGGTGGAGCCTTCGCTCGCCGCCGGCGCCTACTTGCTCGAGGTGGCGAACGCGCAACGCACGCTCACCACGCGGGTGGTGCTGCGTTGATACCGGCGGGCTACTTTGCGCGACCGCCCATGACACCGATGACCCGCGCTCCCTTCCTGCCGCTGCTGCTGCTCCTGGCCGCACCATGCCTGGCGCAGCGGAACACCACGGCATCCGGCGGCGAGGCCACCGGCGGCGGAACGGTGAGCTACAGCGTGGGCCAGCCCGCTTACACGGCCGTGGCCGGTACCGGAGGCACGGTGCAGCAAGGCGTGCAGCAGGCCTACACGGTGCTGCCCACCGCCCTCAACCCCGGTCCCGATGGGCAGCTCCTGCTCACCGCCTTCCCCAATCCGGCGAGCGACCTGATCACCGTGCACGCCAACACCATCCTCTCCCCCGATGCCATCGCCCAGGTGGTGGCCGCCGATGGGAACTTGGTGCTCCAGCAACGCCTCACCGGCGTGGACAACCAGCTCGACCTGCAGGCACTTGCCGCAGGCAGCTACACGCTCAGCGTGTTGGACCACGACCGGGTGCTGGGCCGTTTCACCCTGATCAAGCATTGACCATGACCTTCGCACGAACGCTCTTGCTCACGGCCACGATCATCGCAGCTTGCTGCGCGCAGGCCCAGGCCCCCCAACGGTTGAGCTACCAGGCCGTGGTGCGCGACGCCAACGATGCGCTGGTCACCAGTGGTCCGGTGGGCATGCGCATCAGCGTGGTGCAGGGCTCCTTGCAAGGCACGCCGGTGTACGTGGAAACGCATGCGGTGAGCACCAACGCCAACGGCCTGGCCACCTTGGAGGTGGGCGGTGGTGTGCTGGTGAGCGGGAGCTTCAGCGGCATCGACTGGAGCGACGGTCCCTACTTCCTGCGCACCGAGGCCGACCCGCTGGGCGGCACCAACTACACCATCGACGGTGGCGGCCAGTTGCTGAGCGTGCCGTACGCGCTTCATGCGGCCAACAGCGGTGTGGGACCGCAGGGACCTGCAGGTCCTCCGGGCGCCCAAGGTCCACCGGGGCAGCCGGCCTGCAACACCATCCGTACCGGCAATGCCATCGTGGTGTACACCGGCACCAACGCCTACGGCTTCTATCAATCCGAATCCAGCAGCGGATTCAACAACGCCCAATGGACCAGCACCGCGCTCAGCGGCACGGTGCTCGGCGCGATCGCCAGCGAGAACACCATCGTGGTGTACACCACCACCAACGCTTACGCCTTCTACCAGAGCGAGAGCACGGGCAACCAGCTGAACAATGCCCAATGGACCAGCACTTCGCTGAGCGGCAACGTGCTCGGCGCCGAGGCCAACAAGAACCTGATCGTGGTGTACACCAGTGCCAACGGTTACGCGCTCTTCCAGAGCCAGAGCTCCGGCAACCTCAACAGCGCGCAGTGGACCAGCACGAGCTTCAGCGGTAATGTGCTCGGGGCCGCGGCCTCGCGCCACCAGATCGTGGTGTACACCGACACCAACGCCCACGGAGCCTATCAATCCCAGAGCATCGGCGGCTTCAACGTGGCCCAATGGACGGCCACTTCCCTCAGCGGCACACCGGTGGACATCATTCCGCTGCGCTGAGCGCCGCACTTCACATCGCCTTGTCGCGCACGCGGACGTAGTTCAGCTTCAGGATGGTGTTATCGGGCAGCGCATCGCGCAGCTCCAGCACACCGGCCTTGGTGTCGCTCTTCGCCTTGGGATCGCCCACATCGAGCGCGCTGTGGCAACGCTCCACGTTGATGCGCGGGGCGCTGAGGCGCGTGACGATGCGGAAGTCATCGTTCCACCAGCCGATGTCGCTGAGGTTGAGCTGGCCCATCACGTACCGGATCACCGGGGCCGATTGCGGGCCGTTCCAATAGATGTTGCTGAGCGACACCGCGCACTTCGACGGCATGTTCACGTGGATCGAGGCGATGCGCGCGGCGTGCTCCACGTGGAAGTTGGCCAGCGTGAACGACTTCACCACGGTGTTGCCCGCGGGCTCCTCCTCGTTGCCGTCCACCGTGGCGCTCAGGAACAGGTCGTGGTCCACCGGGGCGCCCTCGCTCACGCAATCGGTGATGCGCACACCGCCGCTGTTGAGCACCTGGTAGGCGATGGTGGTGGTCTTCGACGCGTACACGCGGCATTGCTCCAGCACGGTGCTGTTGCTCTGGCTGTTGAAGCCCGTGGCGCCGGGCCAGTCGCCCTGGCGCAGCACGATGCCCTTGCCGCCGGGATTGGTCACGAACACATGCTCCAGCCGCGCCATCAGGCAGAAGCGCAGGTCCACCGCCACCTCGGTCTGCCGCACCAGCTTCACGTTGCGCACCTCGCTGCCCAGGGTGGCCTGCAGGTCGATGGCCTTGCGCCCGCCCTGGATCTCGGCGAAGTCGCGGATCACGTAGCGCCGGGCCACGCGCCCGGCGGCCTCCTTCTGGTCGCTCACCGGGCAGGTGAAGCCGTGCGAATCGGGCCCCAGCAGCAGCTTGCAGCCCGCGCCGTCGATCACCAGCATGCGGTCGGCCGGCAGCACGATGTCGCCCGAGCTCCTGTATTCCGCCGCGGCACTGAAGCGCACCACCGTGGCCTCCGCGGGCAGTTGGGCGAACCAGCGCCCCACGTCCGCGCCGGCGGGTACCACGTGCTCGGCGGCGTGCACCGTGAAAGCAGCGAATACGGCGGCAGTGATGATGGAGCAGCGCATGCCCAAAGATCGCACGCCTACCTTGGTGGCATGCGCGCACGCCCCACCCTGCTGCTGCTCCATGGCTTCCCGCAGGACAGCGGGCTGTGGGCCGGCACGGCCTCCGCGCTCACCGACGTGGCCAACGTGATCGCGCCCGACCTGCGCGGCTTCGGTGCCGACCGCCGTGCGGTGCCCCCGGTGATGACCATGGACCGACTGGCGGAGGACATCCTGCAACTCCTCGATGAGCGGGGGGTGGACAAGGTCGTGCTGGGCGGTCTTTCCATGGGCGGTTACGTGGCGCTGGCCTTCGCGCTGCGCTGGCCGGAACGGCTCGAGGGCCTGCTGCTGTGCAACACGCGCGCCATCGCCGACACCGCCGAGGGCAGGGACGCACGCGAGGCCACCGCGCGCACCGCGCTCCGTTCCGGCGTGGCCGTGATCGCCCGCGGCATGCTGCCGAGATTGCTGAGCGCGCGCACCAAGCGGGAGCGGCCGGACCTGGTGGCCGCGGTGGAGGCCCTCATGGCCCGCCAGCCGCCCGATGCCGTGGCCGCCGCCGCCCGCGGCATGGCCCTTCGCCCCGACCTGATGCAGGAGCTCCACCGCATCCAGGCGCCCACCCTCATCGTTACCGGCGATCAGGACGAGCTGATGCCCCTGCCCACGAGCGAGGCCATACACCGGGCCATCGCCGGCAGCCGGCTGGTGGTGCTCCCCGACGTGGCCCACCTTTCACCGCTGGAGGCACCTGCGCGGTTCCAGGCCACGGTGCGCGACTTCCTCACGTCACTGCCGCATGCTTGAGCTCGACCTCTCCACCGTCACCACCCTGGTCACCAAGCGCCTGCGGCTCCGCCCGCTCACGCCGGAGGATGCGCCCGCTATCCATGCCATCCGCTCGGATGCCCGCGTGATGGCGTTCGTGGGCCGTCCGCGCTCCACCGGCATGGAGGATTCCGAGGCGCTGATCCGCCGCACCCTGGCCGACCGGGAGGCCAACACCGGCATCAGCTGGGGCATCGTGCCCATGGACGAAAGCCAGGTGATCGGCACCATCGGACTGTACCGGTTGAAGCCGGAGCATTTCTGCGCCGAGGTGGGCTACGTGCTCTCGGCCGACCAGTGGGGCCGGGGTATCATGGGCGAAGCTTTGGCGGCCGTGGTGGAGGCCGCGTTCGAACGGCTCCGCTTCCACCGCCTGGAGGCCATCACCGACCCCGACAACCAGCGCTCGCGGAAGCTGCTGGAGCGGTACGGCTTCCGGCTGGAGGGCATCCTGCGCGAGAGCTACTACTGGGAAGGGCGCTTCACCGGCTCGGCCGTGTTCGGTCGCCTGCGCACCGACCCGCCCCCCGCCTGAAAAGACCGATGCCCTCCCCGGCGTTCCGGAGAGGGCATTGAAATCGGCCCGATCGATCAGCGGACGGCGAAGCGCAGCACGCGGGGCTCGAGGCCTTCGGCGCGCAGCTCGGCGAAGTACAGCCCGGGCAACAGATCACCCACCTCCACCGTGGTGCGGCCGCCGCTCAGGGTCACCGTGCGCACGGTACGGCCGGCGGCATCGTGCACCACCACGTTGGCGAAGGTCACCCCTTCCGCCTCAAGGGTAAGGAGCTCGGTGGCCGGGTTGGGATAGCCGATGAAGCCCGGCACGGCCACCTTGGGGTCGCGCATGCCCGTGCTGATGCCCGGCACCCATTGGGTGAACTGCACGGTCTCGGTGTTCCCCAGGAAGCTCACGGTGGAGTTCACCACTTGGAGCAGGGGCCGGTGCTCGCCCGCCACGTAGAACAGGTGGCATTCGAACGTGTAGTTGATGGTGAACAGCGGCGTGGCGTCGGTGATGGTCTCGGTCCAGTGCACGCGCAGCACGTTGGGCACCGTGGCGCCGTTGGGCATCACCAGGATGCCATGGCCATCGGCCACGCCCACGGCGGTGCCCGTGCGGGTCACCGGGGTACCGTCGGCATCGAAGGTGGCCGCCTCGGTGTCGTTCCAAGCGGTCTGGTAGGTGCAGGGGAAGGGCAGGTAGAGGCCCTTGTCGCTGTACGGGATCACCAGGCCATCGCTCACCGAACCGGCCTGCGATATGCCGCCGGCGGTGGCCTCGAAGAACACGGTGGACGTATTGCCCACCAGGGCCACGGTGGAACCGGGGAAGGCGGCCCCGTCCGGTGTGGCCGAGGGCAGCACGTACTGGAAGGTGGCGACACTGTCGGTGGTGAGGGCCGAGAAGTCCCAGGTGGCGTTGGCCCCGGCGGCGCCGGGCGCCTGGTAAGGCCCGAAGTTCAGGTCGAAGGCCGCGCCGGGCACGGGGGTGTTGGAGGCCGCGGTGAGCACCGGCTGGGCGCTGCCGGCGAGCGCGGTGAAGAGGGCCAGGGCAAGGATCGTAGCGTGTCGCATGGTCGTGGTGTGGTGTTGTACCGCATGGGACGCCCGAGGCGCCCGGGGGTTACTGCCGGGGCGCCCGGATCACAGGAGCGGCGCCCCGGAAAGGATGAACGGCGGGGGCCGATCAAACCCGGCACGGTCCCTGATGTCCAAGGAGCAAGAACCACGAACCATGAACAGCGTGATCAAGCAGATGGTACTGGCGGCGGGTCTTCTCCTCGCCCCGTCCGTAATGGCCCAGGACAAGGCCGGGAAGGAGCAGCACACCCCCGAGGAGCGTGCCGCGAAGCACACCGAGCACATGACGAAGGAACTGGGGCTTTCAGCGGACCAGACCGCCAAGGTGGCCGACATCAACCAGCGCTACGCCACCGCGTTGGGCGAGGTGAAGGAGAGCACGGCCGAGCGCGACGCCAAGCGCGAACAGGCCAAGGGCATGCGCGACCGCCGGGACCAGGAGCTGAAACAGGTGCTCACGGCGGAACAATACGCCAAGATGCTGGAGCTGCGCAAGCAGAAGCAGGGCGAGATGAAGGCCCGGCACAAAGGCACCGGCGGTAGCCCCGAGGCCCGTCCGCACAACGAATGAGCCGGGCCCCGAGCCGAACAGGGAACGCCTTCCGACCGGGAAGGCGTTCTTTTTTCGGGGATCGCCGAACCGCGCGGTGGGCCGTCCGTTAAATTAGCGCCCGCGAAAATCCACCCTCTCCGCAGCACCCGTGAAGTCATGAGCAAGACGGCGCAGATCATCCTGGACGGCAAGACCTACGAGTTCCCCATCATCGTGGGGAGCGAAGGCGAGAAGGCGATCGACATCAGCAAGCTGCGTGACGACACGGGGTACATCACCCTGGACCTGGGGTACAAGAACACCGGCGCCACCAAGAGCGCCATCACCTTCCTGGACGGGGAGGAGGGCATCCTGCACTACCGCGGCTACCCCATCGAGCAGCTGGCGGAGCAGGCGAGCTTCCTGGAGGTGTCGTACCTGCTGCTCTTCGGCGAGCTGCCCAACAAGCGCCAGCTGGAGGAGTTCACCGGCAACATCCGGTACCACTCCCTGGTGCACGAGGACATGAAGCGCTTCTTCGAGTTCTTCCCCAACAACGCACACCCCATGGGGATCCTGAGCGCGATGGTGAACTCGCTGAGCACCTTCTACCCCAAGAGCCAGGACCCGCACCGCCCGAGCAAGGACGTGGAGCGCACCATCTTCCGCCTGATCGCCAAGATGCCCACGCTGGCGGCCATCAGCTACAAGAACAACCTGGGGCACCCGTACATGTACCCCAACAACAAGCTCGGGTACATCGAGAACTTCCTGTACATGATGTTCGGCCTGCCCACCGAGGAGTTCGAGGTGGACCCCGTGGTGGCCGACGCGCTGAACAAGCTGCTGATCCTGCACGCCGATCACGAGCAGAACTGCAGCGCCAGCACCGTGCGCATGGTGGGCAGCAGCCAGGCGAACCTGTACAGCGCGGTGAGCGCCGGCATCGCCGCCCTGTGGGGCCCGCTGCACGGCGGCGCCAACCAGGAGGTGATCGAGATGCTGGAGACCATCCGCAACGACGGTGGCGACATCCAGAAGTGGGTGGACAAGGCCAAGGACAAGAACGACCCCTTCCGCCTCTTCGGCTTCGGTCACCGCGTGTACAAGAACTTCGACCCCCGCGCCACCATCATCAAGAAAGCCTGCGACGACGTGCTGCGGAAGATGGGCGTGAACGACCCCGTGCTCGACATCGCCAAGCAGCTCGAGGAGATCGCCCTGAAGGACGACTACTTCGTAAGCCGCAAGCTGTACCCGAACGTGGACTTCTACAGCGGCATCATCTACCGCGCCATCGGCATCCCCACCCGCATGTTCACCGTGATGTTCGCCCTGGGCCGCCTGCCGGGCTGGATCGCCCAGTGGAAGGAGATGGTGGAGAACAAGGAGCCCATCGGCCGTCCCCGCCAGATCTACACCGGCGCCGTGAAACGGGACTATGTGGCGGTGGACAAGCGCCCCTGAACAAGGTGACGAGCATCATGCGGCGCCCCGGAAGGGGCGTCGTAGTTTCGTGGCGTACCTTGCCTCGTAATACGGAACATCCCATGAGCCACACTGCCACCAAGCCCCAGACCCACAAGCATATCGACGAGCTGCACTTCGACCACTCCATGTGGCTGAACGCCCTTCGCTTCTACAAGGACGAGATCGTCATCTTCGAGCGCCGCATGGAGGACATCGTGCGCCGCAACAACAAGCCCGAGGTGATGGCCGAACTGGAGCACTTCCAGAACCAGTACATCCGCGAGCGCGAAGTGATCGACGAACTGCGCCACGACATCAAGGAGCACGAGAACTTCCTGGAGAAGGAGAGCAAGGAGCACGCTATCGCCATCGAGCACCGGTTGTACAAGGACCACGCGGGTCTGCGCGACCGTTTCGAGACCTTCGAGAAGCTGTACGCCGACCTGAAGCAGGAGTTCTACGGCTGGGCCACCCGCTGGATGTGAGCCACCACTAAGGATCCGCGAAGGGCCGGGGTTTCCCGGCCCTTTCCTTTTCCATGGCCCGTTCCAGGCTCACCCATGATGGCGGTCAAGGTCCGAGGGGGACCACCGTCATGGCGCCCCGCGTGCCCGGAGGATTACTTCGGGATGGACCAATACCCCGAACGTCATGAGCCTCTTGAAACGAAAGCCCTATTTCTTCGACAGCGACGTGTGGGACCTCCCCGGACGCCTGATGAACGAAGAGATCTACCGCGGCAAGGACCTGCCCGCGGTGAACATCAAGGACAACGGTGACCACTACACGGTTGAACTGGCGGCCCCCGGCTACCGCAGGGAAGAGCTGAAGGTGAACGTGGCCAACGGCGTGCTGAACCTGAGCAGCGAGCGGCGCGAGGAGTCCAAGGAGGAGAAGGACCATTACAGCCGGCGCGAGTTCCATTACAGCTCCTTCGAGCGGTCCTTCCAGCTCCCGGAGAATGCCAACGAGGAGGAGGTGAAGGCCCGATACGCCGACGGCATCCTGAAGCTCACCATCGGCAAGCGCCAGCCCTCGGTGGAGAAGCGCAGCAAGCAGATCGAGATCGGGTGAAGCGGTGGAAGCGGTGGAAGCGGTGGTCGAGGCCCGGTCGCGGACCGGGCCTCGTCGCATCCGCCCGTGCTGACCAAGATCAGCCCCCCGATTGACCGGGGTCATAGGGTTCCGACCGGGCATCCCTCCATCTTTCACAAGCTGCGGATCGTGTCCTTCCGGAAAGGTTGACCAAAGTCATGCAACGGCCCGAAGGAGGCTGATACGTTCGCCGGCTATTGGTGCATGGAGACCCGGAAATAGCCATGGGCGGGAACAGGACAGGAAGGCTGGAAGAGCTGATCCGGGCCTTGGATGCATGCCAGGAGCGTTCCGGCTACCTGGACATCATGCGCACGGCGGTGGTCCCCCTCGTGGAGCTGGAGCCCTTCAGCTCGTGGAACGACAAGCACTACACCCGCAATGTGATCGTGCACCGCGAGGCCTACGAGCTGCTCCTGATCTGCTTCGAGAAGGGGCAGCGCACCTCGATCCACGACTACAACACCGAGAGCGCTTTCGTGAAACCGGTGGTCGGTGCCGTTCGTGAGGAGCGGTACGAGGTCGACGGGCAGGGCGGCCTGATGCTGATCGGTACGTCCATGCTCGACAGCGGGCAGATCAGCCACCTGCACAACGGCCATAGCATCCACCGGTATACGAACGTGTTCCCCGGCCGGTCGATGACCATGAACCTGTACGCACGACCGCTGAGGAAGTGGAAGGTGTACGACGAGCGCAGCGGTGGGTCGCACCTGGGCCCCGCCGGAACCTGAGCATGGTTCGTCCAACAGTTGGTACCTTTCCTGCGCATGGAGGAGCTGCGCACCACCTTCGGTAAGACGGATGTTTCGGATGTCTGCGAGCTGCTTTTCCGCACTGCGGCCGAGGGTCTGGTGGTGGTTGACAGGATGGGGCAGATCGTGCTCTTGAACCCCCGGATGGAGGAGCTGTTCGGTTACGGTGCCGATGAGCTCGAAGGCCGCACCATCGAAGTGCTGATCCCCGAGGCGGCCCGCGGCCGACACCAGGCCCAGCGGAACAAGTACCAGGAGGACCCCGCCAAGCGGCCCATGGGCACCGGGCGGGAGCTCTTCGGCCGGCGCAAGGACGGCAGCGTGTTCCCGGTGGAGGTGAGCCTCAACCATTTCGAGCTCGCTGGAAGCCGCTTCGTGATGGGCCTGGTGAGCGACGTGACCCTGCGCAAGCAGGCCGAGGACGATCTCTACCGCATCAACGCCGAGCTGGAGCAGCGCGTGGCCGACCGCACCCGCGAGCTGGAGCAGGCCGGGCAGAGCGTGAAGGAGGCGCTGGAGAAGGAACGGGAGCTCAACGCCCTCAAGTCGCGCTTCCTGTCCATGGCCTCGCATGAGTTCCGCACCCCGCTCAGCACAATCATGAGCTCGGTGGACCTGATCGCCAAGCATGCCGGTGCCGTGCCCGAGGACAAGGTGGGGCGCCATGTGGCCCGCATCCGTTCGAAGGTGCGCGAGCTCACCGGCATCCTCAACGACTTCCTCTCGCTCGACAAGCTGGAACAGGGGCGCACCACGGTGAACCCCTCCCCCTTCGACATCGTGCACCTCTGCATCGACCTCCTGGAGGAGATGCGCCCGATGGCCCGGCCCGGCCAGGAGCTCGGGTACGACCATGAGGGCGACGAGCGCCAGCTCACGCAGGACCGCCAGATGCTGGCCAACGTGATCAGCAACCTGGTCACCAACGCCATCAAGTACAGTCCCGAGAACGCGCCCATCCAGCTCCGGACGCGCATCCGCGATGGCATGCTGCAGCTGGAGGTGCAGGACCAGGGCATCGGCATCCCGCTCGATGACCAGGAACACCTGTTCGAACGCTTCTTCCGCGCCGGCAACGTGGTGAACGTGCAAGGCACCGGACTGGGCCTCAACATCGTGCGCAAGTACTTGGAGCTCATGCAGGGCTCCATTGCGTTCGAGAGCCACGAAGGCAAGGGCACCACCTTCTTCGTGGTCCTGCCCCGGCACCTGGATGTCCCCCCACCCCCCGACGACCAACCCTTCCCATGAAGACCATTCTGCTCATTGAGGACGACGCCGACATGCGCGACAACATCGCCGAGATCCTCGAGCTCGCCGATTACACCGTGATCCGCGCCGAGAACGGCAAGCGAGGGGTGGAACTGGCCAAGAAAGCGCCGCCGGACCTCATCCTGTGCGACATCATGATGCCCGAGCTGGACGGTTACGGTGTGCTGCACATGCTCTCGAAGACCCCCGCCACCGCCGAGGTCCCCTTCATCTTCCTGAGTGCGAAGGCGGAACGCAGCGACGTGCGCCGGGGCATGGAGCTCGGTGCCGACGATTACCTCACCAAGCCGTTCGAGGAGAGCGAGCTGCTCAACGCGGTGGAAGGCCGGCTGCGCCGCAGCCAGACCTTCCGCAAGGGCTTCGACCAGAGCATGGTGGGGCTGGAGCACTTCCTCGACCAGGCGCGGGGGATCGAGGGCCTCAAGGACATCTCCAAGGACCGCAAGGCCCGTTCCTTCGCCCGCAAGGAGGCGCTGTTCTACGAAGGTGATGACCTGCGGCACATCTTCTTCATCCAGAGCGGCAAGGTGCGCACCTACAAGATGAACAACGACGGGAAGGAGCTCGTGACCGGCCTCTACGGGCCCGGGGATTACATCGGCTACATGGCGGTGCTGGAAAGCGGCCGTTCCACGGAGAGCGCCGAGGCCCTGGAGCCCACGGAGGTGGCCGTGATCCCCAAGGAGGACCTGCTCGCCCTGCTGTACCGCGACCGCGATGTGTCGATCCGCTTCATCAAGATGTTGACCCGGGAGGTGGCCGAGAAGGAGGCACAACTGCTCGACCTCGCCTACGCGAGCGTGCGCCAGCGCGTGTCCCAGGCCCTGCTGCGCCTGCGCGACCGGTACAGCGCCCCGCACAGCGGCGACCTGGGCCTGAAGATCAGCCGGGAGGACCTCGCCACCATCGTGGGCACGGCCACCGAATCGCTGATCCGCACCCTGAGCGACCTCCGGGACGATGGCCTCATCGCCCTGCAGGGCCGCGAGATCCACATCCGCGACGCCCGCCGCCTGGAGGCCCTGGCGCGGAACTGACCCTGCTCATCCCGGTTGCGGCGGCCTTGCTTACCTTGCCGCGGCATTCAAGCGGCATGAACACCAAAAAGATCATCGGCCTCCTGCTCTGGCTGGTCGCCTTCGCGATCCCGTTCAAGTTCTCCCTGCTCAGCACCGAAACGGTGGCGAACACGACCGGGCTCATCAGCTTCCTCGTGCTCCTCGCCCTGGTCTTCACGGGCTATGCACTGGTGGACGGCTCGGGCGCGAAGACCGACGGGCACGGCCACTGACCCCCAGGCCTTCCCATGGCCACCTTCCTCCTCCCCGTCGACTTCAGCGCCAACGCGCGGAACGCGGTCGAGCACGCCATCCGGCTGTTCGGTGCGGAGGGCAATGTGTTCGTGCTGGTCCACGCCTACCTGGACCCGAACATGATGGATCCGGCGCTCCCCAGCATGAACGAGGAGCTGCGGGCCTCGGCCGAGGAGGGCATGCGGGCCCTGATCACCGGGACCCTTGCGTTGCCCGATCTGGAACGGACCGTGCTGCGCTCGGAGGTGCGGCTGGGGAACCTGCCCGGCGTGCTCGACGACCTGATCGAGGAGCTATCTCCGCGGTGCATCATCATGGGCACCCAGGGCGCGAGCGGATTGAAGACCACCCTGTTCGGCACCAACACCGCCGATGTGATCCGTCGATCCTCCGTGCCCGTGCTGGCGATCCCCGAGGAATCGACCTACCGCCCGCCCGCCCGCATCGTGCTGGCCGACGACGGTGGCACGGTGAGGTCCACCACCCTGGACCTGCTCCTCGACATCGCCCGCTGGAGCAGGGCGGAGATCATGATCGTGCGCGTGGTGGAGGAAGGCCAGGACCCCGAGCGCGTGGCGCTCATCTCCTCCTACGACGAGCTCCTTGGCGCAGTGCCGCATACGCACCACGTGCTCAGCGCCGACAACGTGACCACCGCCCTGAACGACCTGGTGGACCAGAGCGATGCCGACCTGGTGGTGATGGTGCACCGGCACCTGGGGTTCTTCGGCACCCTGTTCCACGCCAGCAGCAGCAAGCAGCTTGTGCTGCACACGCACATCCCGCTGCTCGTGCTGGAGCAGTAGCCCTACCAGCTTCCTTGGCCGGCGTCCTTCGCCTTCCTGGCGGCCCTGGCCTTCGGGTCGTGCACGGTGAACACGCGCGAGATGTTGAAGCCGAAGCTGATGTCGCCGTTCAGCCAATCACCCGTGGTCTGCGTGATGAAGCCCTGCTCGTACATGGGGAAGCTGTTCGTGCAGTGCAACTGAAAGACGTGGCCACCGGTCTCGATGTCGAGCCCGGCGCTGAAGGAGTTGTGGTAGGTCGGTGCGCCGGGCGCGGTGGAAGGCACGATCTGATCGGGCAGCACATAGAAATACTCCATGTTCACCGCCAGGCGCTTGGTGAGCTTGTAACGGCCCGCCGCACCGATGTTCACTACATCGTGCTTGTCCTCCGAGGTGGCCACCATGTTGCGGTGCACCCACCCGGGCATCAGCTGCAGGGTGAGCTCCTCGTTGAACTTGCGACCGACCAGGAGCTGGAAGTAGTAGTTCATCCGCTGGCTCATGTAGAGCGTGCGCCCTTCCTGGTACCAGGGCAGGCTCTCGTCGGCCACGGTGGTGATGGAGGCCCCGGAAGCGAAGGACAGCGTGATGGGCATGGAACAGCCCTGGTCGCACTGGCGCAGGATCTTGTACTTGAAGAAGCCGTCCACGGTCTTCATGTAGCTGCTGCGGCCCAGGCCGATCATCAGCCGGTCCGTAAGCCCGTAGTCGAGGCCCAGTCGGATGTGCGCCTGGTCGAGCCCCCAGAACTCCTCCCTGCCCGAGCTCAGGTAGCCGAAGCGGTGGCTGATGCGGAAGTCGAGCACGCCGTGGGCGGTGTTCTCGATGCTGTTGCCGTTGATCACCCGTGTGGCCTTGAAGCTCGCGGTGGTGTACTCCACGGTGGTGCTGTCCTCTCCCAGCAGGCTCAACAGGTCGTCCTGCGCCGGCAACGCGGGCGCGGCGGCGAGGGCGAGGGCGAGGAGCTTCAGGCGCATGGTTCGTTGGTCGTTGGGGTCTTGCCGGAGATGTCGGGCGGGGGGGGTTGCCGGATCGCACCGTACCGGAACACGACTACATTTTTTGGTAATCGATCCGGACCTTCACCTGGATCTCTTCGGCGATCTGTTTACGTACGACGGACGGGATATCGATCTTGTAGTCCTCAGGCTTCACCACGAGGTCGCATTCGGCATGCACCATGCCCGTGGGCTCCACCACGATGGTCCCCTTCTCGCTGATCTTCCGCTTCACCCCGTGCATGTCCAGCTCACCGTCGATGGTGACATCATGACGGCCGGGCTTCTTCAGGTCGGCCGCCGAGACACCACCCACCTTGCCCTTGAAAACGGCCTTCGGGTAGGTGTTGCTCTCCATGTAGTTCTCGTTGAAGTGCTCCTGCATCAGCGCCTTCTCGAACTCGAAGGCCTTGATGAGGACGGAGAACTCCAAGGCGCCCGTGGTGGCATCGAACACGCTGGCGGCCTTGTGATTGTCCGCCTGGATGTTCTCCAGGGAGGTGGAGGAAAAGAACGAAACGTTGCCCGTGCGGCTGCCATAACGCTCCTGGGCGCTGGCACCACCGCACACCAGCAGACCGGTGAGGGCCAGGGTCATTCCAATGTTCTTCATGGTCATCGCGTTGTACCGGTCACCGTTCAAGTATCATTCCACGATGGCACATCGCTGGAGCAGCACATCCAGGTTGTAGCCGGCACAGAACCCTTTCACGCTCACCGCATCGCCGGCTGAGACCGTCAGCTCGGTGCCGGGACCGAACTCGCACACCACGGCGCCCAGCGGGTCGCCGGTCTCCAGCAGCACGTTCACCGGGGCTCCGTTCTCCCCACCGTTCACCTCGCGCACGGTGCCGTTCACCTGCACCACCTTGTCGTTGAAGCGGGCGTTCGCCGCGGCCTCATCATCGGTGTAGGCCTTGAACAGGTCCTCGGCCTTCACCGTCTCGGCGGCCTTCTCCCCGGCGGCCTGCGGCGGGGTGCGGTTCCACTCCAGGTAGGCCACCACCGCACCGGCGGCGAGCACCAGCGCAAGTACCACGGCGATCAGCTTCCACTTCCTCATACCTTCAGAGCTCAGGGGCACCGGCATCCAGCCAGGCCTTCAGTTTCGCACGGTCGCAGCCCGGCATGCCCGCGGGCGGCATGTCCTTGTCGACGATGGCACGCTGCATGATGCTGCCGTCGTTCACCTTGGGCAGGATGCCCGTACGTATCGAATATCGGTTTGATGCCGTTCTGGTAGGTGAGCGCCGCGTAGCCGGTGGTATCGCACCCGCCGTTGACCGAAGGCGGATAGAGCTCCTCCTCCACATCGTAGTAACAACCGCTGCCCGCGGCGATCACCACGAAGGCCAGCATGGCCAGCAGCACCGTGCGCATGCCGTTCTTCATCAGTTGTTCGGCGCACCCTGGCGCACCCAGATCATGAGCTTGTAGATGTCGCAGGCCGGCAGGTACGACCCGTCCACGTAGGGCGGCATGGCCGACACGTTGCCCAGATGCTTGATCGAGCGCTCGAGCAAGGAGTTCGTGGCGATGGTGTTGCAGCTGCTCCATTGGGTGAGGTCAAGACCGCCCGCAGGAAGCCCATCGCCAGGGTTGAAGCCACCATGGCAGCCGTTGCACTTGTTCTGGAAGATCGGCTTGATGACCGCGTTGTAGGTCACGTTGGTGGTGTCGCAGCTGTTGCAGCTGTTGTCCGGCGCGCCCTGTTGGATCCACTGGTAGATGGCCTGCTCCTGCGCTTGGGAGAGCTGCGGATGGTCGGAGGGGGGCATCTGGTCCCCTCCGGTCTGGGCGATACCGTCGCTCCAGATGTTGCTCTGGTTCGGGCTGCCGGGCTCCACGTCCCACATGATGTGGGTATAGTCGTACAGGCGCAAGCCTTCCGCGTGTGTGATGTTGTCGTGGCAGTTCGCCGTGGCACAATAGGACACCAGGATCGGGAACACCGTGTTCTGGAAGTAGACCGAATCGGGCGAGCAGGGATCCGTGTTGATGGGCGTGATCCAGAGCCCGGGGTCCTCGATACCTCCGCTGCTGGTGTCCGTCAAACCGGTGTCTGGCGGCAGGATGGGCTCATGCTTGCAGCCAGGCATGAAAAGCACGGAAGCGATGAGCACCAACACGGTCACCCGCGCGCTTGAACGGTTGGTAAGGGCTCGGACTTCCATGGGAACACGGTCCATTACGATGATCCAATATTACCGGCACTGCCCCCCAAACTTCCATGACTTTCCGACGAAGCGGGCGGGCGGACCGACGGAGCGGCCGCGCTCATTGCCCCGAAAGCCAACGCTTGAACTCGGCACTTCGTTCGCTGCTCACCACGGCGTCCTCGTCGTAGGCCGGTTCCATCAGCACCTTCACGCGGCTCTTGCTGTACGCGATGAGCTCCTTGATGCTGTCGAACTGCACGATCACCTGGCGGTTCAGGCGGAAGAACTTCTCCGGGTCGAGCTGCTTCTCCAGCCGGTCCAGGCTTTCGTCCAGCGGCAGGTCGCGGCCTTCCCGGGTGCGGATGAAGGTGTTCTTCTCCAGCGAATGGATGTAGGCGATGTCCTTCGGCTCCACCACCTTGAAATGGTCACCGTAGCGGATCAGGAAACGCTTGATGGGCGCGGGCGCGGGCTCATCGGCGCTCGGGGCGATGCGGGCATGGTCGCGCACCACGCCCAGGTTGCGGGCCTTGTTCACAGCGGCCTCGAGCTCCTCCTTCTTCACGGGCTTCAACAGGTAGTCGAGGGCGTTCACGCGGAAGGCCCGGATCGCATGCTCGTCATAGGCGGTGGTGAAGATCACCGGGAACGCCACCTCGGTGTGCTTGAAGATCTCGAAGCTCTCCCCGTCGGCCAGCTGCACGTCGAAGAAGGCCAGGTCGGGCCGGTCGTGCTGTTCGATCCACCGCACCGCATCGGAGATCGCGTCCACGGTGCCGGCGATCATGATGGTGGGATCGATCTCGGCCAGCAGCTTGCTCATGCGGCGCATGGCCGCGGGCTCATCCTCAACGATCAATACGTTCATGGCTTGGGCAGTAGGGGGATGCGGACGCGAAAGTAGGCGCCATCGTTCGCCACCTGCACCGCGCGATCGGTGAGGGCCGCATAGCGCTGGCGGATGCTCTGCACGCCGAAGCCCGTGGAGGGGAGCGCGGCCTTGCGCACGCGGACGGGGTTCACCACCTCGATGGCGCCGTCCACCGCCCGCACCTCGATCCGCAGCGGGTCGCGCACGGTGGCGGCGTTGTGCTTGATGGCGTTCTCCACAAGCAGTTGCAGGGTGAGCGGTGGCAGGTAGTGCTCCCGGACCTCCTCGGGGATGTGGGTGACCAGGGCGATGCGCTCACCGAACCGGCGCTGCTCGAGGTAGAAGTAGGTGTCGAGCAGGCGCAGCTCCTCACGCAGTGGGATGAGCTCCTTGTCGCGCACCTGCAGGATGTTGCGGAAGAACTCGCTGAGCTGCTCCACGTGCTCCACGGCCTTGGCCTGGTCCTCCTCGATGAGCTCGATGAGGGTGTTGAAGCTGTTGAAGAGGAAATGCGGGTTCACCTGGCTGCGGAGCGCGTCAAGCTGGAACCTCGCCTTCTCCTTCTCCACCCGGTCGCGGAAACGAAGACGCGCGTCGCGGGCCCGGATGAACAGCAGGAGCACGGTGAGGACCAGTAGCGCCATGGCGAGCACCGCCCATGGGGTGCGGTACCAAGGGGCGTTCACCTCGAAGGCCATGCTGGTCCACAGTTCCGGGGGATCGTCGCCTTCCAGGAAGGCCCGGACCTCGAAGGTGTAACGGCCCGGAGGAAGCCGTGGAAAGTCGACCTCGCGGTCGCGCGTGCGCTGCACCGTGGGGTCATACCCGGTCAACCGGTACTCGAACCGCACGTTCCCGGGCGCGGCGTAGAAGGGTCCGGCGAACTGGATGCGCAGGAAGTTCTGGTCGTGCCGCAGCTCGATGGGCATGTCGATGGGGATGCGTTCACCCCCGGCCTCCAGGCCGACGATCACGCAGCTCACGCGGTCGTTCAACACCGGTGCGTCGCGGGCCACCCGCACCAACCCGCGGTCGCAGGCCAGCCAGATGGCGCCCGAGCGGTCCACCACCATGGTATTGAGCTCCGCTTCGATGCCCTGCAGGCCGATGGAACCGCCCAGGTCGGCCGACCGGCCTGTCCGCGGATCGACCAAGGTGATGCCGGTGCTGCCCATGGCCACTACATGCTCGCCCTCGGCCACGATCCCGAACACGGTGGCATCGAAGGGCTGGCGGCCGTTCACCACGCTCCGCAGGCTGTCCCCCACCACCAGGCACAACCCGGTGGCCGGTCCACAGGCCCAAGCCCTCCCCAGGCTGTCCAGGGTGAGCGAGTAGTAGCTCTCCACATCCCGCGCGCCCGCGAGGCGCACCACACGGCCATCCGCCCCGATGCGCACCACGCCGTTCCCATCGGTGGCGGCCAGCACGCTCCCATCCTCCATCGGCAGCACGTCGTACACGAATCCGCTGCCCGGCAGCGCGGGCCGGTCGAAGCGCCCGGAGGGTCGCAGCACGCACACGCCGCCCAAGGTGGCGAACCACACTTCCTCGCCGCGGGTGCGGATGGCGAGCACGTTGTTGTTGGCCAGCCCATCGGCCTCGGTGAAATGAACGACCCTTCCGTCCGGGTCCACCCGGTGGACGCCGCTGCCCACGGTGCCCACCCAGAGCCGTCCGTGCTCATCACCGCGAAGGGCGGCCACGGGCGTGTTCACCCCTGCTTCCACAGGCACCTTCTCGAGGCGCACATCGTCGGAGAACGCGGCGCCATGCCTGAACACACCGGCGCTTGAAGCGAAGCAGATGCGGCCCTCCGGATCGGCGCACAACGCGGTGATATGCCGCAGGTCCTCGTTCTCGTGCCGCGGGATGAGCAGCACGTTCGGATCGGCGCGGAAGAGCCTGTCGCTGCCATCGCACCAGAGCACCGAGCCGTCATCGAGCTTGAGCAGGTCGGTGGCCTTGGCGCCCACGTCGCCATCCGCATGCTGGGGCAGGTAGGTGGCTTGTCCCTGCGCCAGGTCCGTGGCGACCACACCGTGCTCGGGGGTGGCCGCCCACACCACCGAGCGTTCCGCGAGCAGCTTGTTCACGGGCCCATGCTGCCACGCGCTGTCGAGCAGGCGGACGCGGGGCTTGGTGGCGTACGGGTCGAAGGTGAGGACCCCGCCCCGGTCGGTGCCCGCCCACAGGCGCCGGCCTCCTGCGGGGGAAAGGGAAAGGACCAGGTTATCCGGCAGTCCTTCCTGCTCGCGGATGCGGCGCAGCACCCCCATCCTCGAGCAGATGGCGATGCCCTGGTCCGTGGCCACGGCCACCTTGTCCTCGTCCACCAGGCACAGGTCGTTCACGTGGTCGTCATTCAGGCCGCGGGAGGCGTTGATCCAGGTGCGCTCCCCTTTCCGCACCACCAGCAATCCGGCGCCGTAGGTGGCCAGCCAGATGTCACCCTGCCCATCGCGCTCGATCGCGCGCACGGGATACCGGCGCAAGGTGCTGTCGGACAGGAGCGTGTCGCAGTTCAACCCACGGCAACGGGTCACCACGCCGGTGTTCCAGGCCGTGTACACCTCGTTCCCACGCACACCCAGGGCGTTCACCGTGTGCCCGGCCGAAGGGACGGCCGATTCGGTGAGCTCGCCATCGGTGCGCATCAGGCCCAGGTCGGTAGCGAGCCACAACAACCCGGAGGCGTCCTGCGCAAGGCCGGTGATGTGCGGGCGCTGCTGCCCCATCCGCACCTCGAACGACCGCACGTAGGGATACTGGGCAGCTGCCGTCGAGGCCGCGAGGATCCACCCCATGATCAGCGACCGCCTCATTTCACCGCACCGCGTTTGGGTCCGAACCGAAGGTCCACGTGGACCTGCACGTTGGAGGCCACTTTCTGCTGGACCACGCGGGGAACCCGGATCGCGTGATCGCTCAGGAGCACGGTGAACAGGCTGTTCACCCGGATGCCGTCCGGGGTGACCACACAGAGCGCCTCGATGATGCGTTCGTGGGTCACCCCATGCACGGTGAACTCGCCCTTGGCCCTCACCTTGTAGGTGCCGGGCCTGGAGAGGTCGATGGATTCGATGATCCGACCTTCGAAGATGATGGACGGGAACTTGCCGCTCTCGAGGTAGTTCTCATTGAAGTGCTCGCGCTGAAGCGGGCTGTTGAAGCCTTCGAAGGTGCGCACTGGCAGCACGATGGCGAAGGTGCGCTGCTGCACATCGATCACGCCCGAGCATGCGGTGCTGGTTGCGGATATCCGCTCCATGGGCGCCTCGCTGATGAAGGCCACCTCGGAGCGGAGCACGTTGCGCACGTCCTGGCCGTTCACCGGACCGATCAGGCAGAGAGCAAGGCCGGCGAAGAGGCTGCGCATGGTGAGGCCGCGAGGACAAGAGGGATGCCGAAAATAGGACCCTCCGGCACGCCCGGGCCGGGCGGCGTGCAGTGATCGCCCCATCGCATGCGATCCGTTGCGGCCCGGAGCGGACCCCGGTCAGGCGGTGAGGTACGCGCGCTGTGGATCGATCTCCCGAAGGAGGAGGCATCGGGCGCTAGGCCGATCGTGCTTCGCGCATCCCTTGGTCCGCCGCGAGCGCGCGCGCGTGGCCCTCGGAACGAGCGAAGCCGTCCACCATGCGGCGGACGGCTTCCGATCCGGCGGAGAGGGAGGGATTCGAACCCCCGGTACCCTTGCGGGTACATCTGTTTTCGAGACAGACCCGATCGACCACTCTGGCACCTCTCCGATCGAAGGGCCGCAAAGATAGGCGGCCGCTCCGCACGATCAGAACGCAATGGCCACGTTGATGATGGGCAGGCCGATGGGCAGGACCTCCTCGCGGATCTGCTTGTTGTTGGCCAGGGCCACGTCCACCGCCACCGACTGCCCGATGAAGCGCACCCCGAAGCAGTAGACCGAGTAGTTGTCGGGGTCGTCGAAGAAGAGCCAGTTCTCGGTGATCAGCGCCGCGCGCGGAAAGATCCGGGCCACGCCGGAGACATTGGCCACGGGCCGCACCTTCTTCGCGTCAAGGTCGTTGGAGGCACCGCCGGAGAACGTGATGTTGATGTCGGCATCGCCCACCGTCACCGCCGCGGTGACCACGGTGAAGCCCGGTCGCTTCTCGGTGATCTGCGGGTCCTCCAGGTTGGCCGGGAACGGGTAGTTGATGTACATCGCGTTCAGCCCCATGTGGAGGTTCTCGTTAAGGTCGGCGGCCACCTTGGCGTCGACGAAGAAGACCGGTCCGCCCTCGCGGCCTGTAACGATGGAGAGCAGCTCGACGCCTGCGCCCACCGACAAGTGACGGGTAAGGCCGTAGTTGGCGGCGTTCACCGATACCAGCGTGTTCTTGTAGAAGCCCTCCCCCCGTTCCAACGGAATGGCCGATTGCCCGAACAGGTAATGCGCCCCGTGCTTGTTGGCGCCCACGCCCCGGATCTGGCCCACGCGGTGCTTGGCGGGCAGCAGTGAAAAGCCCGTTGGTCCTCCATCCCCGGCCTGCACGCGCCCGGCGGCGAGCAACGCGAGGCCCAGAGCCAGGGACCCTGCCAGGAGGTGACGACCGCGCCGCTGCACGGGTACAAGACGAACCTGGATCATTGCGGATGCCCGTGCCATCAGAACTTCACCACAAGGTCCACGAACGGAACACCGATGACGATGGCCTCCGCGATGTCAGCGTTGTTGATGAACGCCACGTCCACCGCCATCCGCTCACCACCGAAACGCAGGCCGTACGAGAACACGGGATAGAGATCGCCCTGGTCGGGAAGCAGCCAGTTCTCGGAGACGAACGCGGTGCGTGGCGAGAAGCGGACCATGCCGCTCACGGTGACCACCGGATGCCGCGAGATCTCCCCGTCGTAATAGGCGAGGCCGGTTCCCACGGTGAGGTTGGCATCGCGGTCGCCCAAGGTCACCATCGCCGTGCCGGCGGTGATCCCCGTGCGGTCCTTGTCGGAGTCGTCCGAAAGATCGCCGGGGATGCTGAGGTGGAAGAGCGCGCCACCCACGTGCACCTGTTCCGCCACGGCGCCGCTGTAACGCGCACTGAGGTAGAAGATCGGGTCGCCCGCGCCGAAGAGGCTCAGCAGCTCGAAGCCGCCCCCGACGGACAGGTGCTCGGTGATCCCGTAGAAGGCGCTGTTCAGCAGCAGGTCGGCGTTCTGGTAATAGCCCTCGCCCTTGTGGAGCGGGATGGCCGATGGCGCCATGAGGTAGCGCGAGGTGTGCGCGTTCGGGAACCAGTACCTGCCGCTGCGCAGGCGGCCCTCCTCCACCCGCTCCATGCGGCGCACCCGGGTGCGGTCCACCACCACCTCGCCGAGCGAACGGGAACGCACCACGATGGACCGGTCGTCCACGCGCACCAGCCCACCGGTGAGCACGGTCCCATCGATCAGTTCCACGCGCCATACCTGCGCGCTATCGGCCACCACGGTGCTGTCCGCTTGTGCGCTGGCCCCGGCCGGGAATACCATCCACCAGAGGAGCACCCAGGAGAACGGCCACCCCAAGGTGTGGATCGGTGAACGGCGCATCCGTACGAACATACGCAGTACCGATGAGCCGGAGCCCGGCACGCGATCGGATACCTTCGGGGCCGTGCACCGCCCTGCCCGCCCCTTTCTCCTGGTCCTCGGTCTGCTCACCGCGTCCCTGCCGTCCATGGCGCAGGATGATGAAGCCACGGTGCTGGAGGACCGGATCCTCAGCCCCACGGTGCATACGGTGCAGTTCTTCAAGAAGGGCTTCGAGCTGGCCCCTCCGGTGATCGACCTCACGGACCTCACGCCCGTGGTGCTGCGCTTCGACGACCTGCAGTCCAACGCGGAATACCTCAACTACACGGTGGTGCACTGCGGGGCCGACTGGCGGCCGAGCGACCTGGTGCCCATGCAGTACCTCGCCGGAGCGCAGAGCGATGTGGTGCCCGGGCCTTCGTCGAGCTTCAACACCTTCCAGCCCTTCCTCCAGTACACCATCGAGTTCCCCAACGCGCTCATGCGCCCCACCATCAGCGGCAATTTCGCCCTGGTGGTGTACCGCGCCGGCGACCCGGACGACGTGGTGCTCACGCGCCGCTTCCTGGTCTTCGAGGACCGTGTGCAGATCGATGCCCGCATGCTCGCCAGCCGCGACGTGGAACTGCGGGACGCGATGCAGCACATCGACCTCACCGTGCGCTACCCCGGCATCAACGTGCAGGACCCCTTCAACGACCTGCAGGTGGTGGTGCTGCAGAACATGCGGTGGGACGATGCGCGCACCGGGCTCAGACCGAAGTTCCTGCGCGACCGGGAGCTGGTGTACGACATGCCGCCGCAGACCCTCTTCAACGGGGGGAACGAATGGCGCAACTACGACATGAAGAACCTGCGGTACGCCACCCTGCGCGTGGGGCGGATCACCGACGATGGCGACCTGTACGGCGTGCAGCTGTTACCCGACGAACCCCGGAGCATCAAGCTGTACTACGATGTGCCCGACCTCAACGGCCGGCACTTCGTGCGCAACGACGATGTGGATGGCGACCCCTTGGGCGCCGACTACACCCATGTGCGCTTCACCCTGCACATGGACGCCCCGCTCACCACCGGCAACGTGTACGTGTACGGCGGGCTCAGCGGCATGCGCTGCGATCCGGCCTTCCGCATGACCTGGAACGCCGAGGCGAAGGCCTACGAACTGAACGCGCTGGTGAAGCAGGGCTGGGTGGACTACTGCTACGCCTGGTTGCCGCCCGGCACCAGCGTGCCCGACCTGGCCCGGCTCGAAGGCTCGCATTTCCAGACGGAGAACGACTATGTGGTGCTGGTGTACGTGCGCGACCACAGCCTGCGCTGCGACCGGCTGCTGGGCCTCAAGTTCCTGAACACCCGTCGCGGATGAGGGCCCGGTGGCGGAGCCTGCTCGTGCCGTTGCTCGTGGCCGAGGTGCTGCTGGCGTGGTGGATCGTGCACATCCAACCCCGCTGCGAGCCCTGCCTGCCCGGAGGTCCGTGCCCGCCGTGCATGAGCGACGACCAGCGCCGGTGGATGGCGGTGGCCGGCCTGCTGCCCGTGGCCGTGGTGCTCCTCCAGCTGCTGCGGGTGCGCATGGAGCGGCGCAAGCAGTAGACTTGCATCACCACGCCATGAGCACCATCCCCCTTCCCCAACGGGCCGCCTTGGAGACCGAACTGCGCGCACTGTTCCCCGAGCTCTACGAACCCGAGATCCGCCAGGCCCTGATGGAGGAGGGCCAGCTGCTCGAGCTGAAGGAAGGCGACAGGCTGATGGACATCGGCCAGTACATCAAGCAGCTCCCCCTGGTGCTCAGCGGCGCCCTGAAGGTGCTGCGCGAGGACGAGGAGGGGCGCGAACTGCTGCTCTACCACGTGCTGCCGGGCCAGACCTGCGCCATGGCCATCACCTGCTGCATGGGCGATGCGCGCAGCAACGTGCGCGTGATCGCCGACGAGGACACCACGGCCATCGCCGTACCTACGCGGCTGCTGGACGAGTGGAGCACCCGGTTCCGCTCGTGGAAGGCCTTCGTGATGCTGCAATACCAGCGCCGCTTCGACGACCTGCTGAAGGTGGTGGACAGCATCGCCTTCCGCAAGCTCGACGACCGGCTGCTGAAGGCTTTGAAGGACCGGGCCGCACGGGCCGGCGGGACGGTGGTGAAGGCCTCCCACCAGGAGCTCGCGGACGAACTGCACAGCTCGCGTGAGGTGATCTCGCGCCTGCTGAAGCAGATGGAGCGCAGCGGCCTCGTGCGCATGGGCCGCCAGCAGGTGGAGCTGCTGTAAGCGGGCCGCGTGACCGCGGTCACGGATGCAGGGCCTGGTGGTGCCGGACCTTTGCGGCACAATGAACACGAACATGGACCTGCAGACCCTGCTCCGGAACGAGCTTGCCACCGTGGTGGACGTGCGTTCGCCGGGTGAGTACCACATGGGCCACGTGCCCGGATCGATCAACGTGCCCCTCCAGGAGGTCCCGACGCGGATGGATGAGCTGAAGGCCCTCGGCAAGCCGCTCGTGCTCTGCTGCGCCAGCGGCAACCGCAGCGGGCAGGCCGAACGCTTCCTGCGCCAGCAAGGATGGACCAACGTGTACAACGGTGGTTCCTGGATGGATGTGGAACACCTCACCGAAAAAGCCTGACCCATGCTCACCCTGCTGAAGAAGCTCATCGGTGGCGGTCCCAAGGTGGACTACGCCCAGCTCGTGAAGGACGGTGCCGCGATCGTGGACGTGCGCTCCCCGCAGGAGTTCGCGCGCGGCCACGTGAAAGGGTCGGTGAACATGCCCCTGGACCGCCTGGCCAAGGACGCGAAGCGGCTGCGGAAGGACCGCGCGGTGATCACCTGCTGCGCCAGCGGCATGCGCAGCGCCGCCGCTGCCTCGCAACTGCGCGGGCTCGGCTTCCCCCAGGTGCACAACGCGGGGCCTTGGACGCGCCTCCGCAACATCCGCTGAACCATGGCACGCTCCTTCAACGAGCTCATCAACGGCGACACCCCCGTGCTGGTGGACTTCTTCGCCACCTGGTGCGGCCCCTGCCAGTACCAGGCGCCCATCCTGGAACGGGTTGCCTCGGAGGTGGGCGGGCAGGCCCACGTGCTGAAGATCGACGTGGACCGCAACCCCCAGGTGATGGAACGGTACGGCATCCGTGGGGTGCCCACGCTCATCATCTTCCGAAAAGGACAGGTGGTGTGGCGCGCCAGCGGGGTGAAGCAGCAGGATGAGCTCGTGCGGCTGCTGCGCCAGGCCGCTGCCTAGGACTTCACCACGCGCACCTTCCGCTTCAGGCGGACAAGCTCGATGATGTAGGCGCCGGTCGGCAACGGCGACAGGTCGATGGCCCCGTTGGGGGTGTAGGTGCCGCTTGCGATCATCAGCAGGCGGCTGTCGTACACCAGGAAGGGTTCCGGCCGGTCGATCCGCAGGTCGAGCCGCACCAGTCCGTCGGTGGGGTTGGGGATCGCGGTGATGGTGGTGTAGCCCTTGTCCTCCGGGATCCCCACGCTGCACTCCTGCAACGCCGACAGGGTCACCGTGTTGCTGCCGCTGTTGGGGATGCACAGCCGGCCGTGCACCTCGTCGAAATCGATGTCGGCCGGATTGTTCAGGCCCGTGATCCAGGCGCCGGTGACACCCGATAGGAACGGATCGATCAACGTGACCTGGTCGGGGCTCCAACTGGCCACGTACACCAGGCCCAGGCAGTCCACCGCCACCCCGTCGATGTTCGTGAGGCCCGTGTTCAATGAGGCCTCCAGGTTGGAGGTGGCGCGGTCGTAGGCCTTGATCGCCGCGTTGCCGCCCCAGAACACCACCAGCAGCCTGTCCTCGAACGCATCGTACACGATCCCGTTCGGCTGCCCCCCGGTGGTGAGCCACGAGATGAAGGTACCGGCGGCCACGTCCACGCGGTACACCACGCCGCCGCCGAAATCGGTCACGTAGAGGTACGTGCCGTCCGTGGTGATGCCGTTGGGGAAGCTGGCGCCCAGGTCAAGGTCGAACACTTGCTGGCCATTGGCGAGCAGGTAGCCCTTCACCCCCGAGCCCATGCACGCGAAGAGGGTGTCGCCCTTCACCTCCAGGCCATAGGGCGCATCGGGGAGCGCGGTGAGGAACGAGGTCACGGTGCCGAGCAGGTCGCGCTGCAGGATGCTGGAACTGCCGGTATTGCTCACCAGGTACCGGTCGTACACCGGATCGTACTCCACGCTCTCCGGTCCGCTGTACTGCGCCTTCAACGCCAGCGAGGGGCATAGGGACCAGGCGGCGAGGACCAGGAGCGCGCGGGATGTTCCAAGGATCATGGGGTGCAACCTTAATGGGGCGAGGGCATACGGGTCCAGTACCTTCCGACGGGACCGCGGAAAGCTCTGACGGAACGGAGCGGATGCCGACCGACCCGGACAGCGACCTTTGAACAGCGATCGTGCACAACCTGGCCCCGTGAAGCGTTAACCTTGTACCGCTGCCATGTCCACCTCGGTCACACACGGCATCCGCATCAGCGCCCAGCCGCGCTTCGAGCCCGCGCACAGCGACCCGAAGGCCGGCCGCTTCCTCTTCAGCTACCGCATCACCATCACCAACACCGGCGAGCACCCCGTGCAGCTGCTGCGCCGGCATTGGCACATCTGGGACAGCCTGGCGCCCGGGCGCGAGGTGGAAGGGGCCGGCGTGGTGGGCGAAACGCCCGTGATCGGGCCGGGCGAACGCTACACGTATGGCAGCTACTGCGATCTGCGCAGCGGGATCGGCCGCATGCACGGCAGCTACCGCATGCGCCGTGTGGACACGGGCGAGACCTTCGAGGTGCGCATCCCCGCCTTCGTGCTGCTGTACCCCTGGTCGGCCTCCTAGCGGGGAAGGACCGGATCGGTATCTTCAACCCCGATGCTGACGCGGCTCGCACGCCGGACCTTCCTGTTGATGGCCCTCGCCTTGGGGATCGGCCTCCTCGTGCCCAGCACCAACTGGTCGGAGGAACCGGCGCGCTTGGCGCAACCTTCGGCCGAGGAGGAGGTCCATACACCAAGTGGTTTCCTGTGCGGCGCGGACATCCACATCGCGTGGCGCAGCGCAGCGCATCGCCTCGGGTCGAAGCACGCGGCCATGATGGCCGCCCAAGCGGCCGATCTTCCGGACGGTCCCGTGCACGATGTGTCGGTGCCGCCGCCACGCACCGGCATCGGCGCCTTCCGCAGCTGAAGGCGCCTTCCATCCCCGGAGGGTGAAGGGACCACCGCGCAGCGTCGTGGGGGATCCGCATCGGGACGCATCGGACAGCCAACTCAGCTTCAGGCCATGTTCGCACAGTGGAAGCGGGACCTCCCCGCATCGTTGGTCGTATTCCTTGTGGCCGTGCCCCTGTGCCTGGGCATCGCCCTTGCCAGTGGTGCGCCGCCGCTGGCCGGCCTCATCGCCGGCATCATCGGCGGCCTTGTGGTGGGCGCGGCGAGCGGCTCGGCCCTTGGCGTGAGCGGACCCGCCGCGGGGCTCACCGCCATCGTGCTCACCGCGATCCACGACCTCGGATCGTACGAGCTCGTCCTCACCGCGGTCGTGGTCGCCGGCCTGATGCAGGTGGCATTGGGGTATGCGCATGCGGGCATCATCGCCTACTACTTCCCCAACAGTGTGATCAAGGGGATGCTCAGCGGCATCGGCCTCATCATCATCCTGAAGCAGCTGCCGCACGCGGTGGGGTACGACAAGGACTTCGAGGGGGACGAGGCCTTCCTGCAGCCCGACCGGCAGAACACCCTGAGCGAGCTGCTCAACCTCTCGTCCGCCTTCACCCCCGGAGCGGTGCTGGTGGGCGTGGCATGCCTGCTCGTGCTGATCCTGTGGGAGAGCCGGTGGCTGAAACGGATGAAGGTGCTCAGCCTGATCCCCGGTCCGCTCGTCGCCGTTGTGCTGGGCATCGTTCTGGGCGGCTTTCAGGACGGCTTCGGCGAACACGGCCTCTCCGCGGAGCATTACGTGCAGCTGCCCGACCTCCGCGTGGGGCTCACCGCGTTCAACTTCCCGGACCTCAACGGTCTCGCGCTGCCGCAGCTCTGGCTCACGGCGGCCACCCTGGCCATCGTGGCCAGCCTCGAAACGCTCCTGTCGGTGGAGGCCGCCGACCGGCTCGACCCGCTGAAGCGCATCACCCCCACGGACCGCGAACTGAAGGCGCAGGGTATCGGGAACATCCTGAGCGGGCTCATCGGCGGTCTCCCGCTCACCCAGGTGATCGTGCGCACCTCGGCCAACGTGCACAGCGGTGGGCGAACCAAGCTCAGCACCATCACGCACGGCGCGCTCATCCTGCACAGCCTTCTGCTCATCCCCGACCTGCTGGAGCTCATCCCCCTGGCCAGCCTGGCCGCGGTGCTCATCATGGTGGGGTACAAGCTCACCACGCCGAAGGTGTTCACCGACCTGTGGCGGCAGGGCTGGCCGCAGTTCGCCCCCTTCGTGGTGACCGTGGTGGGCGTGGTGTTCACCGACCTGCTGAAAGGCGTGCTCCTGGGCATGGTGGTGGCCGTGATGCACATCCTGTGGAAGAACTACAAGACGGCTTACCACGTGGAGCGGCATCGCTACAAGCCCGGCATGCCGATCTACCTGGAGCTGAGCGAGGACGTCACCTTCCTCAACAAGGCGGCCATCATCCGCACGTTCGCCGAGCTGCCTGACGGCGCCCGGGTGGTGATCGATGCCTCGCGCACCATGGACATCGACCACGATGTGCGCGAGGTGATCGACGAGTTCGTGAGCGCCGCCCCGCAACGCGGCATCCGCGTGGAGCTCTCCGGCTTCAAGGGCCACCTGGCCGGCCTGGACCACGGCGCCGCAACGAAAAGCCCCGTCGGCGCGCAATGACGCCGGAACGACCTGAACCAACAAGGACCATGGAACCCTACGAACGACTCCTGAACAACAACCGCATCTGGGCGGCGGACACGGTCGAGCGCGACCCCGCCTTCTTCTCGCGCCTTGAGGCCCTGCAGACCCCCGAGTTCCTGTGGATCGGATGCAGCGACAGCCGGGTGCCGGCCAACGAGATCACGGGCACGCAGCCGGGTGAGATCTTCGTGCACCGCAACATCGCCAACATGGTGGTGCACACCGACCTGAACCTGTTGAGCGTGCTGCAGTACGCGGTGGAGTATCTGAAGGTGAAGCACGTGATCGTGTGCGGCCACTACGGCTGCGGCGGCGTGAAGGCGGCCATGAGCAACCGGTCCCTCGGCATCATCAACAAGTGGCTCCGCAACATCAAGGACGTTTACCGGCTGCATCGCAAGGAGATCAACGCCCTCGCCACGGAGGAGGAGCGCTTCGACCGGCTGGTGGAGCTCAACGTGATGGAGCAGGTGATGGACCTGGCGAAGACCAGCATCATCCAACGCGCCTGGGCCGAGCGCGGCGGCCCCGACCTGCACGGCTGGGTGTACCGGCTCAGCGACGGTATCATCAAGCCGGTGTTCGAGATGCCGGCCGGCACCGAGATCGACCCGATCTACCGCTTCAGCGACATGGCGTAAGGGCCTACTCCCCCTGCCCGAGGGAGAAGCCGCGCACGTGGTCGAAGAGGTAGAGGTTCTCTGTCTTGATCACGTCGACGTGCGCCTCGGTGAGCAGGTGCAGCATCTGCACGATCTGGCGCTGCCCGATGGGCATGTAGGTGGCCTTGCTGTCGTCGATCACCACATCGGGGCCCACGAAGCGGCACCGCCAGTGATCGGTGCAGAAGGTCTCGGGGAAGCCCTCCGGCCACACCTTCACCCCGCGGTTGGTGATCAGCTTCAGCTTGAGCATGCCGTGCGAGGCCTGTCGCAGCTTCTCGGCCAGCTCGTCGGGCGTGCTGGAAGGGTCGCATACGAACACGTCCACGCCGCAGAGCTCGCGCTTCACCACCGGGCGGTCGTAGGTGAACTTCAGCTCGGTGCCGTGCTTCATCTCCACGCTCTTCAGCTGCCGGGGCTTGCGGCCCAGGCGTTCGATCACGGCGTCGGCGAACTCGGCGGTGCCCACGCGCTTGGTGGAGACGCCCTGCTGGTGCACATCGCCGGGGTGAAGACCGTCCTCCAGGGTGCACAACCAGGCGTTCTGGATGGCCTCGGCCTTCTCCGGCAGGCCCAGGTGCACGAGCATCATGCACGCGGCGTTCAGCATGGCGCTGGGGTTGGCGATGCCCTGACCCGCGATGTCGGGCGCGCTGCCGTGGATGGCCTCGAACATGCTGATGCGGTCGCCGATGTTGGCGCTGCCCGCCATGCCCACGCTGCCGGTGAGCTCCGCGGTCACATCGCTGATGATGTCACCGTACAGGTTCAGGGTCACGATCACATCGTACCGCTCGGGCTGCGTGGCCACGCGCGCGGTGCCGATGTCGATGATCTGCACCTCCTGCTGGATGCCCGGATATTCCTTGCCCACCCGGCGGAACATGTCGGCGAACATGCCATCGGTGATCTTCATGATGTTGTCCTTCACCAGGCAGGTCACCTTCTTGCGGCCGTTGGCATGCGCGTACTCGAAGGCGTAGCGGACGATCTTCTCGGTGCCCGGCAGGCTCAGCACCTTCAGGCACTGGAACACGTCGGTGGTCTGCCGGTGCTCGATGCCGGCGTAGAGGTCCTCCTCGTTCTCGCGCACCACCACCACGTCCATCCCCGGGTGCTGGGTCTTCACGAAGGGGTGGTAGCTGCGGCACGGACGCACGTTGGCGAACAGGCCGAGCGTTTTGCGGATGGTGACGTTGAGGCTCTTGTA